>MAAL01000033.1 GCA_002163245.1 Gammaproteobacteria bacterium 42_54_T18
TGAACCTTTTTGATCGAAGAAATTTGTACGATTTGTTCTCGCCACCAATTGATGACGAGCCAGATAAAAACAAACAGTTGTCGATGTTATGAAACTGTGGGACAGCAGTGAACTTATATGTAGAGGAGACGGTCATGACATATCAAGATGACATCGATGGCATAGCCATTCTTTCTAATAATTAAGAGAAAGTTTTAACGCGGGATTGGCATAGTGGCTGTGCAGTAGCCTTCCAAGCTACCTACAAGGGTTCAATTCCCTTATCCCGCTCCAATTAACGTAGAAAAATTGGCAGATAGCACTCCAGGTGAGAGCACTCGGCTGTTAACCGAGATAGAGGCAGGTTCGAGTCCTGCTCTGCCAGCCATGTCATGAAACGGGATGCGTAACGATGGGCTCTGTAGGGTTTTCTTGCAGTCGAGAAAGCCCCTTAACACTATCTTAAGATCGTTTGAACGATACTCCTGGTAAAATTAGGAGTGTGTCTTATGCAATATGTTCTTATCGTCGTTGTTTTTCTTCTGGGAGGTTGTATGACTAAGCCTCTTCATTATGCCAACTCTGTAGAGATGGACGTGAGGCTCCCAAAGAATTGGTCGATCGAATGGGAGTTAGATGAACGTGATAAGCGTTCCCTAATTGATGTAATAGATTCCCCGGTGATGACGGAATGGTTGTCAACGGTTTTGAATCATTCTCACGAACTTCAAGTGTCTAATTTGGAACTTGACCAGCGAGAGTTATTGCTTAAGCAGGCGATAAGCCATCAGAAACCTGAGTTAAATCTGAATGCGGCAGCAAACCGTCAGAAAATTATCGAGTATGCTAAAAAATACGAGAGTCGTTATCAATTAGGTGCCCAGGTTTCATGGGAACTTGACCTTTGGGGAAAAATGAAAAAACAAGGAGAAGGTGCATGGTTGGATTTTCGTATAAGTCGTCTACAGCAAGATGCGCTGAAACGTTCTTTGATTGCTCAGGCGCTAAAATCACGGCTTAACCTTTCCACTATGAGGGAACAACAAGGGCTTGCAACAAAATCGACGGTTTTACTCGAGAATGCAGTGAATCGTGCAGAACAACAAGTTCATGTTGGTAGAATTGCGCTTGTGGATCTGGAAGAAGCACGAGTGAATTATCGGCAGTCTAGTTCTCAGCTTAGCCTGGCCAAAGCTGAACTTGCCGACGTTGAAACTTCTGCTCGACGCCTAGCGGGTTTCTTTGGCCAAGATCTAGAGTTCTCCCAAGACTGGATAAAGCTGGGTCTACCAAATGTGGAAGTGCCTGGTAGATACTTACTTAATCGTCCTGATGTCTTGATGGCGCTGGTGAGTGTTACACGTGCAGATACCAATAGTGATATTGCTTATCGTTCTTTATTCCCCAGCTTCTCACTAAGCTTAGATGTGACGCAAACCTCTACTGGGCATCAGAATTTATTGGGTAAAGACCCTGTTTGGAACCTATTGGGGCAACTAATCCAGCCGGTATTTAATGGCGGACGTATGGAGGCCGCTGTAAAAATAGCAGAGCTTGATGCGCAAAAAGCCTTGGTTGAGTATCGCCGGACCTTGGAGGGTGCCTATTTCGAAGTAGAGTCTTTGTCGAAAAAGGAGGGGTATTTGGAAAAACAAATTCAAGCAATGAAAAAAGCCTATTCTGCAAAACGTCGACGTAATGACAGTATAGAAGCTCAATATCGAGATGGCCTTGCAGAGTATGAGCAATGGCTAGCAGAAAAACTCAGTCTTTACGAGATTGAGCGTCAGTTACTGACTCTTGAGACGGAACAAACATCAAATAGAATTGATCTGTTTCTGGCCTTAGGTCTGCCCGTTTCTTAAGAAAATATTAATACCCACTCCCATACACTCTTGGTTCAATCCAGGAGTGTATGTATGAAAATGAAATTAATCTCTGCTTTTACCACATCTATTTTGCTTGGGTCTCATGCTCAGGCAGAAAGTACTTCTACCAATGATAGTGATCTAAGTATCGGTGTTTTACTGATAAACTCTTCATCTGAATATTTGCAAGGTAAGAACGAAAACTCAACGATGCCCTTGATCGAAGCACGTTGGAAGACATTTTTTATCTCAGGGGATCGCGTAGGTAGCTTCTTTGCTGGTGGCGACCATTGGTTACTAGCATTAACGACTGGTTTGGATCATGTTGGTGATAAAGACCGCGGTGACAGCGATAAACTCGCTGATATGCGAAAGCTGGATACTGTTATCGTTGCAGGCATCAATGCTCTAGTTGAATCATCCTATGGTGAATTCTTGTTAGAGGTTAGTCGTGACATCAGTGGTGGTCACGAAGGGCATATAGCTGAACTTTCCTATTCTTATTCCTTTACATCAGGTTCTTGGACGGCGTCCCCAGAAATTGGTGCTTTGTGGATGAGTCACGAGGTGAGCGATTATTACTATGGTGTTAGAGAGATTGATGCTCGAATTGATCGTACTCAATACCGTCCAGGTTCCGCATTTATATGGAGTATTGGCTTTGGGGTTAGTTATGACTTTGATCATCATCATAGTGTGACATTAAATGCGACTATCAACCGATTATCGGATCGACTCCTTGATAGTCCCATTGTCGAAAAGGCTGACACAGAGGGTTTAATGTTGGGCTATTCGTATTCTTTTTAAACCGAACTATTAAAACTGAATCTGCAAAAATAATGTATATCAAAAAGGTGTGTGGCAAATTTCGTCACACACCTTTTTTTATTTGTTGGTAACCCAAAGGGCATGCAGGTCGTTAAATATTGCGATTAGGACTGGAATGAGGATCAGTGTGATCGCGGTGGCAAATAACTCACCAAAGGCTAAAGATATTGCTGCTGGAATCAGATATTGCGCCTGCTCTGAGGTTTCAAGCATCAGAGGGGTGAGGCCTGCAATGGTTGTGGTGGTGGTCAGAAAGATAGCTTTAAATCGGCCTAAACCTGCTTCATTCAATGCGTCGTGTACATTGAACCCTTCTGCTTTAGCTTGGTTGTAGCGTGTTAGCATGACTAAGGAATCATTAACGACCACACCCGCCAACGCTAGCATTCCAAAAAATGAAAGTAGGCTTAGGGGTACGTTCATTATTTGATGGCCAATTGCTGCACCGACGAACCCAAAGGGGATTACTGACATGATAATGAAGGGTTGGCTATAGGATTTAAGGGGTATAGCCAATAAAGCATAGATTAATACGCTGGTGAACATCAATGCTCTAATTAAGTTTCCTTTAATGCTGAAAATTTCTTCAAGTTCTCCTGCTTCTTTGATTTCGATACCTGGGAAGTGTGCTTCGAGTTTTTCAGAAAATTCACCAAATATCTCTGCGCCTAATTCTGAAGGTGATAGCTGCTTCTTATCCAAGCTTGCGTAAATGGTATTCACTCTTTTTCCATCGCGGCGGGCGACGTAGTCGGTCACATAGGACGAACGAATATTGGCAATTGCGGTGACCGGAAAGCTTTGCCCATTGTTGTCTATAACGCGCATATTGAGTAAGTCCGACAGAGTATCGCGAGATATTTTGTTATCTTGGACAATAACTTTAACCTCCTCTGAGCCCCGTTGAACTCGTTGCGCCTCCATACCGCCGAAGCGGCCACCAATCTGAGAGGCTAGGTATTCATCACTAAAACCCAAATGCCTTGCTTCGGGTTTTAACGTTAGGCGTAATTGAGGTTGTCCGGGCTTTAAATCCTGTCTGACATTACTGGTGCCAGGAATGCTTCGGATTTTCTCGATGATTAGTTCGCTGGCTTCTCGTAGCGACGCATCATTTTTGCTAAAAATTTGCAGAGCGAAGCCGCCGCCTGTTTGCTCTGATGCGTTAAAGCTTAGTTCTGTTGCCCCTTCCAATGCACCTGTTTTTTCTTGCCATTGTTGGGTGATTTGTAAGCTTGAAAGCTCCGCGCGATCCACTGGGAGTGTGAGTTCAGCGTATATTTCTACCGAAGAGGCATCATTAACTACTGTCAAAATATGTTGTATAGGTAGCTTGGGTAGCGCATGCGTTTCTTTCCATTCCTTGTTGAGCTGGTTGGCAATGTTTTCAATATTACTGGCGTTGATGGCTGTGAGATTGAGCGACGCGCGAGGATCCATTTCCATTTGTACAGTAATAATTTGGCCTGGTATATCTGGGAAAAAGACGGTGCGGATACTGCCGTTTTGAATTAAACCAATGCCCAGCGTTGCCATGGTCGTAAAGAGAATAAATACCGCATAACGTTGTTTGATCGAGAAGGTAAGAATAGGGGCGTAGATGCGAGTTTTGAATGCATTTAAAGTACGCTGCGCTGCGTCTTGCATAAGCCTGCCGAAATGCGCAATCCAGGTAAAGATTGATTTTTTCTTAGCGCCATTTGAACGCTTATTGTTTACCGAGATTGCAGCAAGGTGTGAGGGCAGAATAAACTTACTTTCGAACAGGGAAAAAATTAAGACAAGGATTACGACACCGGCAAAACTCGCTAAAATTTTCCCCATGGCGTTGTCTATCAAAAGCATCGGAAAGAACGCAGCAATGGTAGTTAAAACACCATAGATCGTTGCGGTTGCAACTTTTTTCAGGCCTTGCTCAGTCCCCTTTATGGGATCCTTTATTTTCGAACGTTCTTCGAAGACACTCTCACCGACAACAACAGCATCGTCCACTAAAATACCCAATGCAATGATCAAACCAAACGTTGTGATATCGTTTAGTGAGTAGCCCACCCAATTAGAGCCCATGACCGACAAAGCACCAGCGATTGAAATGGGAATACCCATAGCAACCCAGAACGCGAGTTTGATATTGAGAAACAGTGCTAGTAAAATAAATACCAGTAACAAGCCTTGAACAGCATTGTCTTTTAATAACGTCAGACGCTCAGTGATGTAGTGGCTACTATCTGCCCACGAAACAAGGCTGATTTCATTAGGAATGGTGCGTCGTTGTTCTTTTAATGAGACTTGCACTGCGGCGGCAATGTCCAGTAAGTTTTCCTTGCGGCCGATCAGCACCTCCATACCAATTCCAGGTTGGCCATTAAAACGCACTATAGAGTCATCGTCCTCATAATCATCAACAACACTTGCGACGTCGTTCAGGGTGATCTCTCTGCCATCGTTAAGTGACTTGATGCGAATAGCTTCAAAATCCAAACGCTTAAGGTGTTGATTGTCGGCTCGCAAAGCAATGGTGCCACCTTGCGTTTTTAGGGAGCCCGCTTGAAATGACAGAGAAGAGGCCTGGATTTTTCTAACAACGTCTTCCGGGTTTAGTTTGTAAGCCAGCAATTTTGTAGGCATTAGTTCGATGCGTATTTCAGGTTGTTTCTTTCCCCAGGTTTTTATTTTTGATACCTCAGGTAAGGCGAGAAGGTTGTCCCGTACATTGGTGGCAGTTTGTTGAAGGGTGGTGTTATCGACCTCACCGTAGATCTGTATGATCATCGCTGCTAGGTCGAAATCATTTCGGGTGATAACAGGTTTATCTGCTTTATCCGGTAGACCAAATATCGAATCAAGTCTTGATCGAAGATCATCTGACAGTCGTTCTAGGGAGTAGCCCTCTTGTTTTTGGATGCTAACGGAAGATAAGCCTTCACTTGAAAATGAACTGACTTTCTTAATACCTGCCAGCCCTTCTATGGACTTCTCTATTTTTCGAGTAACCTGTAGGTCAACTTGTTGAACGTGTGCGTTGGGAAAAATCGTAGTGACTTCTAAGGTGTCCGCAGGCAGTTTTGGAAACCCCTCTACGCGAATGGATGACAGGGTTAACCAGCCTGCGACAAGAATAAGGGCCATTATTAAGTTTGCGGCAACAGGGTTACGAATAAACCAACTAGTGAGTGCGTGCATGTTTACTTCCCCTGTATATCTGTAGAGGCATGAGATGCATGGACTTTTTTGCCTGTCAGAAAAAAGGCCAGTGGCTGGGTCGCCACACGCCAATTATTTTGAGTGTCAGTAAATAATGGCGTTGGTGCAGGAATCATCACTCGATTATCCAGGTAGTGGATAGAGTCAGGGGAGTAAGCTTGAAGCGTATCGTTTTGGTCGATTAACCATACGGTACCCTCACGGGTCAGTGCACTTTCAGGCAGGTTGATGTAGTTTCTTAAGGCCTTTCCAGGCAGATTTACTTGCACAAATTGGCCAGGCAATGCGGATTTTTTTTGTGCCGGGTCAAGCTGTAAAAATAATTGGTATTGACGAGTTTCGCTGTCTAGGCGGTGCCCGCCGCGAATAATCGTAGCGGTACCAATCAGCTGCTTAGTTGTGGAGTAAACGCTGGTTTGGCTATTAAGCCAATTCTTTGAGAGCATTTGCCACTGGTCTTCACTGAGAGGGAGCCTAAGCAGTAAGTTTTGGTGGTCGATCAAACGAAGTAAGGGTTCGCCTTCTTGTACTTGCTGGCCTAGACCAACGAGACGTTCAGTGATAACACCGGTGTAGGGCGTTTTAACTTGTGTGTAAGATAAATTTGTTTCTGCGACGGCTAATTGTTGTTGAGAAGATTCCAGCGTTTTCTCTGCTATCTTTAGCTGAGGTTTGAATAACGTGAGATCAGATGGTTCAGACTTCATTCCTGAACGCAGCCAGTCCTGTTCTGCGAGTTTAGTTTTCTTCTTGGCTTGGAGTAACAGTAACTTGGCTTGGGCTAGCGCTAGCTGTGCCTCGGTTTTCTGGCTTTGGTAGTGACTATCCTCTATCTTCAAAATCGTGGTGTTTTTCTGGATTAGGGAGCCGGCCTCAAATTCTGGAATGATATGTTTTATAGCGCCGTTAACTTGTGCCTTTAATACTACATCCCACCTTGGTTTTAGCTCACCAAAGGCCGAAATTTCACTTCGTTGTTCGGTAGATTGAGCGTTGATATACGAGACTGTAGGATGAAAGGCCACACTTTTTTCTACTAATACTTCTTCGGGGGATTGTTCTATAAACACTTGTTCAGCAGATCCTTGCTCTAGAAAATCTAGCGCCAAGATAAGGAGCGTACCGGCAATGATCAAAAAAATGGCCCGTTTAGTATTGTCTCGCATTCAGGTTCACCTCTGGTTTTATGCATCAGTGAACAACGATAATAGAAAGGGCATTAAGATACTCTTAAGGTACTCCTAATTTGTATGAAAGAAACGTAGCTAATACTTCTTCCAAGTGACAGATACCTCAACATAGTGGGGATGTTCTTTAAAGCAGAAAGACCAGTTCAGCTTTTCGCAGATTCGGGATACTAGCTGAAGCCCTAAACCGAAGCTTTGATACGACGAGACGCTGTCGTTCAACCCGTCATCAACCGGATTTTCTATCCTTAACGATGCTACGTCCATGCTTACTTTAATTGTGCCTTGGCTGGTAAACTGGCAGGCATTTCGGAGAAGATTAGCAAAGACAATGAGTAAGAGCTCCTCTTCTAAGTCGATGCATTCATCATCAACTTTAGCGTCAATGGCGATATCTCTGTGTTTGAGTAGGTACTGATGTTCTTCAATTTGATGTGAACAAAACGACTTAAGTTCTACCTTTGTTTTTTCAATGGGTTTTTCCGATTCACGTGCAAGCCATAGCAAAGCGGAAGACAGGCGGTTCATATTGCTACTTGCTTTCAGGGCGCGTTGTACAGTTTTCTTTTCCGGGCCTGTGAGTTGAAAGTCTAAGGTGTCGAGGCAGGCCTGAATCGTTGCTAAAGGGGTACGCATTTCGTGACTAGCATGTTTTAAAAATTGCTGTTCGCGAATGTTGTATTCGGTAATTCGATCTACTCCAGCCTTTAACTGAGCGGCAAGGTCGTTTAACTCTGCAATGGGAAACTCTTCTTTTGATAAGTGATCATTATCCCTTAACTTGAATGCCCAATCACTTAATAACTTCATAGGTTCGTTTGTGCGTTTGAGTAGCCAGAAAACTAAGCAAAACAATAGGAAGAATATAAAAATAAGCAACCAAAGTGCATCGGTAAAAAGATTGCTAAGGATACTGTCTACAATCTCATTCGTTTCTTTTACGTCGTAGACACTCAGAAAATATAGCGGTTGCCTATTCTTGTCGGTTAAGTGCACTAAAGAAACATAGGTGTTTTGGCCCGTTTTGTTAATGAACTCATTTTCATATACCTGGTTATTTTCTATATCGGCTAGCGAGAAAGTCTGTCGGAGCTTAGGCGGAATACTGTCCCAATCTCGATAGGCCTGAAAGGTTTTGTCATCAGGAAGTGCTAAGTTTGGATCATGCTCTATTTGCTTTAGTAGGTTGTGAACTTCCATTTTGAATACGCTGTCAGCTGCAAATTCAACGGAACGCCATGTGATAAAAGTAAGACTGACTAGAATGGCAATACTAAATGCAATACCTGCAAGTATAAGCTGCCAGCGAAGTTGTTGTGCAAGCGTCTTAGTGGCGGGATTAGGCATTTTTCGGCCTTTTGTCGCTCTGCTCTTTAATTGCATGGGCCTTATCTTCGTCTGAAATGCTTAAACCAAGTCCAGTAACCGTTTTGATGAGCGAATAATCGAAAGGTTTGTCGAGCGACTTTCTTAAAGAATGCAAGTGCACGTTTAACCTTCCAGGGTCTGGCTCTTGGTCTGGCCAAACAGAATTTTCAATATCAGATCGAGATACTACTTTGGGGCTATGACGAAGTAATGTCTCTAGAATTCGCCACTCTGTTGGGGTTAGTGATATGGCTTTGCCATCTCGCTTTAAGTCTCTCGATTCGATGTCGATCTCCAGCGGTCCTAGATTATGCAATGCTTGCTGATTTTGACTTCGTTTAATCAAAGCACCGATTCTGGCCCAAAGCAAAGGCATGGGGCAGGGCTTAACCACATAATCGTCAACCCCCGCACGGAATCCGTTTAACTGATCTTCAGTCGTGCCCATGGCGGTAAGCATCAGTACCGGAGTTGAGCAGCCACGTCGCCGCATCTCAGAGCAGGCATCAAAACCGTCGAGCTTAGGTAGCATTAGGTCTAGTAAAATGACATCAAAGCTTGTTTCTGTCGCAAGCTCTACGCCGCTTAGCCCGTTATAGGCAAAGTCACACTCAGCGCCTTGTAGTTCAAGAAACTCGGCCATCGAGGTTGATAGCTCCGCATCGTCTTCGACAATTAAAATTCGCATAGATGAGTCCGATATGAATAGTCCTACTGATACTATAACAAAGGACATTAAGAATGCCTTAAGAAAGAAAAGAATGTGGTGCGCTTCGTCAAGTATCATACCAGTATGAATATGGACGTTATTTTCTGTATGTCACTATGGATCTTGCTAGCAATGAAAGCTAAGAGAAACCGGCTAAAGGTTTATATTATGTAACACAGAAATGATGTGCTAGATTAAGTCAGATATAATACACATCAACAACACATTGCTACCGACTTAATCCCAAACTGTTAGCCTTGCCTAATACATTTTAAAAATAAATTAACTTGGTATCTTCATGTTTGAAACGCTATATTTTGGGACACATTTAGTTTCTACAACCGTTATTTTTATCTTCCTTTCTCTATTGTTGAAGCTGTGTAGCATAAAATCTCGCTGGGTTTGGAATCCCATATTTTGTGTTAGCGTACTGGCATATAACTTAAGGGTTATGACTAGCGATATCTTCCCTATTTTGGCGGAAGTACTTAATTTATTTGAATTCTTGGCTCCAATCCTATTTATTATTTGTATAAGAGCAAATTTTCAAGAACCTTTTTTCGTTGGCCTTATTGAAAAAACGGCTTTTACTGTATTGCTGCCAACATTGGTGTTGTCAAAATATGTAATTGACACTAACGATATTAATGAAGGGCTCTTTCCCTGGTTGTTGTAGACGCCTTATTTTATCAGTTTGATCTGCGTATTTGCCGCCTTTTGGGTAGCTATTAAAGACTGGAGTACAGATCTAGTTGATAAGCGCCGCTTATTGCGACAAATTTTTGTATTTGGCTTTTCCCCTCTAATAGTTATTGCACTTATCTTGCATGCCTTGGCGGTGATATACCCGGTTGATGCGCCTGGATATAATGCAACTATTGCTTTGATCTACGGTTTGAGTGCATATGGCCTTCTCCTGATCGGTGGGTACTTAGAGCCAGATTGGCTGGGTCACCTTGGAAGTAGTGATAACCCTGAAACTATTTCTGAGCCTTCAAATGCAGAAGGAAAGGTTGAAAGCGTAGTAGAGAGAAATGAGACTGGAAATATGCAGCCAGTATCAAATTCCATGGGGGATCTTTACGCTGAGGAACTTAATGCTCTTGATGATGTTATGGCGAATCAAAAATATTATAGGCAAACCGGTTTAACTATGGCGCAATTGGCTGATTATTTAGGTCAGCCCGAATATCGTCTTCGTAAAGCTATCAATCAGGGGTTAGGATTTCGTAATTTTAAGAGTTTCCTTAATAAATATCGTGTATATGATGCTGCCGAGCAGTTGAGTCAAAACAAACAAAGTCCATTCTCAATATCTCTATCGATGCGGGATTTAATGGGTTGTCGACTTTTAATCGTGCTTTTAAAGATCATTTTTGAGAAACTCCCAGCGAATTTCGTAGAAAAAACGATTAACAATAGATAATAAAGAATATAAGTGTGCTATGGACAAGCTGATAAAACCCTACGTATTTATTTCTGATTTTAACTTTCGACATATTTATTAAATCGCGTGACTCTTTAATTTCAAAGAAACATTTGGGCTATTCTAATGAAAGGTTAATACAGTAATTCTATTGGTGAATCAGTGCTATAACAGGTATAACATGTGGTACCTGGCTACTGATAAAACAGGTTCCGTTAACATATATTCTGATCCTAAGGGTTACATTTGATATTTCCAATTACCTATACGCGAATGTTGGCATTAGTGATGGCGTTAGATAGCCAAGGTCAGAAAGATTTATTGTCTGGCACGGAGCTTACACCAGAAGATGTTATGGGAAAGATAAGGGATGTGGATGCGGAGACACAGTTCACTATTGTTCGTAATGCTTTACGTATCAGCAATGACCCTGGGTTAGGGTTGCAATGGGGAAATGACCTGCACATAGCGTCTCACGGCTTATTAGGGCAGTTGATCGTCAGTAGTCCAACGACGAGGCATGCGTGGAAAGCGATTGAACGCTTTCATGGTATTCGCGGTGATTTCGCAAGCATCCGTGGAGAGGTAATAGAACAAAGCTTTGTAATGAATATTCAATTGCGAATGCCCCTGGATGAGGTTGGCTTCTTTTTTTTGGAAGCGCTGTTGGCGATCTTTGTACGTAACTTTGAACTCATTACAGGGTTGAAACAACAAGGGGTTAGGGTGGAGCTTGGGTATGCCGCACCCTCCTATGCAGCGTTATATGAAAAGTATCTCAATCTTCCATGTCAATTTGATGCCAAAGAAACCGCTATCGTAACGCCTTTAGCCTTGACGACAATGCTCAACCCCATGGGGGATATTGAGGTCTACGATAACCTGTTTAGGCAATGTGAAGATGTCAGTGAGAGTCAGGTACAGCTGAAAAGCTGGAGCCAGCGTGTAGGTGAATTGTTACGAAAGAACCCAGGTCATATCTGGACATTGTCTGATGTTGCGGGTCACTTGCATGTTTCCCCTCGCACGTTAACTCGCTACCTCAAGGAGGAAGGGAATAGCTACCAGGTATTATTAGATGCGGAGCTATCGGCTCTAGCCAAGCGTTACCTTGAATCACTGCAGTATACGGTGGAATCCGTTGCACATATGTTGGGCTATAAAGATGTGTCTAGCTTTAGACGTGCTTTTAAGCGGTGGTTCTCCGTTTCTCCCTCAGACTACCAGGATCAGGTTGGTACTCGTACATAGTAGAGCTTCTTCCCCTGTGACCTTGTCGTCATCTGTCCCCCTGCTGTCCTCATAAGTTCTTTTTGAGCGTCTATTGAGCTGACATCATATCTCTGTTGTTAACCACAAACAGGGTATGAACAGATGATGACGGAACTGGCCAACGGCCTGCAATCGCTGGAAGAGAAAACACTTGCTGATTACGTGATGGAAAATGCTCGCCAGTTTGGGGCCAAACCGGCAATAGAGTACTTGGGAACGACGATCTCTTATCGTGAGCTTGACCGTTTTGCCAACCGGATGGCAAACCTTCTACAAGAACAAGGAGTGGGTAAGGGGGATGTTGTTGGTATCCATATGCCCAATACGCCGCAATACCTTATTACCTTAGTTGCCGCATCCAAACTAGGAGCTGCTGCCACGGGAGTTTCGCCTCTTCTAACGAGCTCAGAAATGTTGCATCAAGTGACAGACGCTAAGGTAAAGGTGTTGGTGACCTTAAATGTGTTGTTTAACGATGTGGTATCTCCGATTGGTGGAAAAGCAGGTTGCTTGAAAGCAGTATTTGTCTTTGGTCCTATTGATTGTTTACCCTTCTGGAAAAAACAACTTGCCGTTGTATCTCGAAAACTGCCGCGTGTTGCGTTGAAGAAAATGGAAGCGACGAAGGTAATTAATGGATGGAAAAGGCTGGGTAAGGCTTCCGCTAAGGCCATTCAAATGCCTATGAATTTCTCTGATACGGTATTTATCCAGTACACAGGGGGAACAACAGGCAAACCTAAAGGAGCAGAGCTAAGTTTACGGGCGATACAAGCAGAAACAGCGCAATTGCGATCGATTATTCCAGGTGAAGAAGGAAAGGAAACCCTAGCAAGCGCCTTTCCCTATTTTCATACCGCAGGGCTTATTTTAGGGGTTATTGCACTTAAGCATGCTGCCCGCATTCTTGTGATTCCCGATCCTCGTGATACCGAGCGATTCTGCAAAATGATGCTTCGTTACCCCCCAACGTTGTTAGCTAATGTGCCAACGTTATATCAGATGTTACTAGAGGAACCCTCCTTTGCTCGCGTTAATTTTAAGCGTCTGAATATAGCCGTCTCTGGTGCAGCTCCTTTTGCCCCAGAGTTAATTAAGCAATTAGAAGGGGTCATTGGTCAAGGCAAGTTGTGTGAGGGTTTTGGAATGACTGAAACCTGTGGAGTTTCGGTCATTAACCCTCCTGGTAAAGCCAAAATTGGAAGTGTAGGCCTGCCGCTACCCGGTGTTGAGGTAAGAATTGTTGATGTGGATACGGGTATTCATGAGCTTGTTGCGGGTGAGCCTGGAGAAATCATTATACAGGGCGAACAGGCCATGACGGGTTATCTCAATAGTCCAGAAGCCAGTGCTAAAACATTGCGTAAATTTGAAGGTAAGTCCTGGGTATATACCGGTGATATTGGCGTCATGGATGAGGATGGGTACTTGAGTATCTGTGATCGAGCGAAAGACATGTTAATCGTCGGTGGTTACAAAGTATTTTCTGTGGAAGTAGAAAGCAAACTTGCAGAGTTAGAAGCCATAGAGTTGTGTGCCGTAATAGGGAGCCCTGATACCAAACGCCCGGGTAACGAGATTGTTAATCTTTTTGTGCAGTTGAAAGCATTGTATCGGAGTGATGATGAATCATCGATACGGAAAGAAATATTAGATTTTTGTCGTCAGCATATGTCGGCCTATAAAGTGCCAAAAATTGTGCACTTTCATGATGCGCTACCGCTCACTGCGGTGGGTAAGCTTGATAAAAAAGCATTGCGCCCATTAGTGCAAGATATCCACTAGATAGTGATCCTGTATTTTTCATAAGAAATTATCGAGAGAGAAAGCTATGTATAACCATTATTTTAATGAAACTCATGAAGAAGCTCGCCGACATATCCGTCGTTTTGTTGATCAGCAGATAAAACCCAATGTTGATGAGTGGGAGGAGTCAGGCAGCTTTCCCCGTGAAATTTATCAGTTGGCAGGTGAGGCTGGGATTCTTGGAATTGGCTATCCCGAAGCGTTAGGTGGAACATCAGAGAATGACGTTTTTATGAAGTTTGTTGCAGCTGAAGAATTAATGCGAGCGGGTTCTGGAGGACTTTTTTCAGGATTGTGTTCGAATGATATTGCTTTGCCCCCCATCGTGAAGTGGGGAAGTGATGATATAAAGCAACGTGTCGTACCCGATGTGTTGAGTGGTAATAAAATTGCTGCATTAGCAATAACGGAACCGGGTGCAGGTTCGGATGTAGCAAACATTCAAACCCGGGCAGTAGATTGTGGGGATCATTACAAGGTAACAGGGTCAAAAGTGTTTATAACCTCCGGTATTCGGGCTGATTATTATACTGTGGCGGTACGTACAGGTGGTGATGGTTTTGGTGGTATCAGTTTATTGTTGATGGAAAAAGGCATGCCAGGGTTTACGACGGGCAAGCCGTTAAAAAAGATGGGCTGGTGGTGTAGTGATACCGCAGAGTTGTTTTTTGATGAAGTGGTTGTTCCAAAAGAAAACTTAATTGGTCAGGAAAACTGTGGCTTTCTAATTATTATGACCAATTTCCAGGCTGAGCGTTTAGGTGTATGTAGTTACGCCAATGGTTTATCACAACTCGCATTAGAAGAGTCGTTACGTTACGTCAAGGAGCGGAAGGCTTTTGGTAAACCTCTTGCAAAGATGCAAGCTATTCGTCATAAACTTGCTGAAATGGCAACACGAGTCGAAGCAAGTCGCGAATTTACATACCGTATTGCATCTCGCATTGAAGCAGGGATTCCCTCGATAAAAGAGGTCTCCATGGCTAAAAACTTGGCAACGAAAACCTCGGATTTTGTCACGCATGAAGCAGTACAGGTTTTTGGTGGCATGGGTTTTATGCGGGAGTCTTTGGTAGAGCGTCTCTATCGTGATAATCGTATTGCCTCCATTGGTGGTGGTACTTACGAAATAATGAATGAAATTATTGCGAAGCAGTTAGATCTTTAGAGATCATATTTTGAAGCCTCTTTGGCGAACTATCCATAGGACTAAGTGTATGACTGATATCGTTCCACGGCGCTTTATAAAGAATCAAATACGGGGATTTACGAGTATGCTTCTTGTTGGAGTGCGTTCGCTGATACCGCTCTTCCGGCCTAATAGCGTACCGTCTAACCCCGTTACAAAATCAAGTACCTTGCCAGCTGCTGCTGCGGATCTCGTTGATCACTATGCTGAATGGTGTGGTGCATCAGAGGGGCGGTATCTTAATAATTTACCTCCTCATTTTTGCAGCCACTGGGCTCTTCCAATGCTCGCATGGCTAGGTGGGCATGCCCCGTACAATGTTTTAGGATTATTGAATCAAGGTGTTCGGTTGAAAATTCATGCCCCGATGCCACGCAATAAACCGTTGCGTGTTTTTGGTGAGCTGATAGATGTTCATGATGATGGCAACCGTGCTCGTATACATTCCCGTGTAAGCGCAGGGGTTGCTGGGCAAGAGGAGTGCATCACAATTGACAATTATACGGTCGTGATGCACCGGAGAATAAAAGCAAAGTCACAACGAAAAGAGCAGGGCGATCAGGATTTTAAAACCGTTGGAAGCTGGTCTGTCAACAAAAATGATGGCGTGAACTTTGCGATGCTCACGGGAGATTTTAATCCGATTCATACGTTAAATGCAGTAGGCCAACGGTCTCAATTTGGAGGGTGTATCTTGCATGGTTTTGGGCAACTTGCCAGAACGTATGAAACGCTTGTTAACTCCGGACTGGACATAGAAGAAATTGATATACGCTGGATAAAACCCGTTAAATTACCTTCTAGTATCTTGAACGTTCAAGTGGATCAGAGTGTGAGTGACAAGACATGTACGCCGATTCAATTGGTTGGTCCAGGCGGTGTTGTACATCTTGTTGGCAGTATTATTACTAAGTAAGTATTAGGGGGGCTTATCATGACTGTTGTGAAAAATAATAGTAAACATGTTCCAGTAATCATTGAAGGCATGCGTACGCCATTTTTAGATTCTGGAGGGGATTATTCTCAGTTAATGGCGTGTGACCTCGGAGCTTTCGCAATTGCTGGTCTTATTGAGCGCACAGGCATTAATGCAGAAAGTATTGGTATGGTGTCAATGGGTACGGTGTTGCATGAGGTCGAAACTTCAAATGTTGCACGTGAATGCATGTTAAAGGCAGGAGTTCCAAGTAATACTCCTGCCTATACCGTATCAATGGCTGGCTTATCACCTAATATAGCCTTAGGTGGTATATGCGACATGATATCGCTTGGGCGTATCGATGTTGGTGTTGCTGGTGGAACAGAGACGTTTTCAGATGTGCCAATAAGGTTGTCTCAAACCTTGAGAAGGGCTGCGATGAAGTTGCGCCAAGACAGCTCCTTTAATAATATTTTACGACAAATGAGAACATTGCGCTTACGCGATATGCTTCCCGTTCCCCCGTCAGGTACCGATTTTACTACACGAAAAACAATGGGTGCTTGTGCCGAAAACATGGTAGAGAAGTTTGATGTGAGCCGTGAAGATAGTGATTGTTTTACATTGCGAAGCCATCAGCTTGCTGTTGAAGCATGGAACAATGGACTCTTTGATGAGAATATTGTTCCCGTAAAAATACCCAATACGAATACCGTTGTTTCACGTGATGATTCAATGCGTGAAGATATCAGTCTTGAGAAATTGCAGCGCCTTAAACCGATTTATGATAAAGAGAACGGTATAATTACTGCCGGCAGTTCATCACGTTTTACTGATGGCGCGGGGGCAGTATTGGTTACAAACATGCAAACGGCGGAGCGTCAAGGTTTAACACCAAAAGCGTTGGTTATCGATCATGTGTCAGTCGGAGTGACGGATTTAGATTCAGAAATGTTACTGGGGCCAGCAATGGCGATTCCACCACTTCTGAAGAGAAATGGATTGAGCATGAATGATATTGATGTTTGGGAAGTGCATGAGGCTTTTTCCGCACAAATCATCGCAAATCAGAACTGTTTGGCTTCTGCGCAGTTCTCAAAAAAATATCATGGGTTGGATAATGTTTTAGGAAAAATTCCCATTGATAAATTAAATACCTGGGGCGGATCTTTGGCACTGGGGAATCCTTTTGCAGCCACAGGAGTACGTTTGCTCACAACAGCGGTTAATCGATTACAAAAAGAACGTAAACGTTACGCAATAGTATCAAGTTGTGCGGGTGGAGGGCTAGGGAGTGCCATTCTTTTAGAGAGTTGTCTTTAGAGAGTTGAATATCGTAATCTGATGTTAGGCTTGATGAGTATCATCTTATTCACTGACCCTAAGTTAGGTTTCTTGCAGTCAGTGAGAACACGTTTCCCAGGAGCATCTGCTTCTAAGTGCATGTAATCGTCGAATACGTGGGTTTGACTTTTGTGATCAGGGAACCAGTGGTGCTCAAGGCCGTAGCTGTAACCCATAAGGTTACGTGTTTCTCTGTGGTATTTTAACAGAGGCTCGTATCTTTCTGTGACATCCTCTGCCCACTTTGGCTCAAAGAAATCGATGACTCTTCCCGTATCGTGGCGCATATGGTTTGCCCACAACGGGATAAAATAAGGTCTGGTACCAGGAAAGCCTTTTGTCCACTTTCCTTCGCTTAGCGGTATCAGGTTACTTGTTGTGTCATATAAACCAACAGTGTTAAACCCTAGGTCTTGAATGGCTTGGGCGTTTTATATACCAGATTAGGCTAGCAGATTAATACCCTAATGTATTTATTAGAGGGAAATCTTCCATTGCTCTCATGCCAAGGTTGTAAATCCAACGAGGTTGATCGAGAACCAACTCGCTGTGCTTAAGTTGTTTACACAGAGTCAGCAGTGCGAGTTTTGCTTCTAGTCGAGCTAGTGCTGCACCGGAACAGAAGTGAGTACCGTGGCCAAAGGCCAAGTGGCGAGACGCTGGGCGTTGAATATCGAATGTATTGGGGTTATCAATTAAAGCCCCGTCACGATTGGCTGCACCGATTAATAATAGCGCCCTTCTTCCTGGTTGAAGTATTTCGTCTCCAACGGCTATTGGTTCTTTTAGTAGTCGTCCCATGCGTTGAACAGGGCTTTCAAAGCGTAAGCATTCCTCAATTGCACTCCCAATTAACTCAGGGTTAGCCCTTAACATCGCTAATTGCTCTGGGTGACGTAACAATGTTAACCAGGCGTTGCCAATCAAATTGGTGGTTGTTTCATGGCCTGCAAAAATCAGTAGTATACAGTTGGCGATAAGGTGCTCATCGGTAAATGATGGTTGTTGCTCTTGAAGCAAGATCATCTGCGACATAACATTATTTTTGGGTGATAGCCTTTGCTGCTTTAACAACGTGTAGAAATAGTCTTTTGCTGCGAGGATGTCTTGCTGGGCTTTGGCGACTAATGAAAGGTCCGTTTTCGACCCTAAGAATTGTGCAATGGTACGAGACCACGCTTTAATCTGATCTCGATCCTCCACAGGGACACCAAGAATGTGTGAAATAACGATGGCTGGTAGTGGATAAGCCAAGTCTGCGATTAGGTCACATTCACCATCAAGGCCATCCATTAGTTCGTCTACAATCAACTGAATATCTGTCTCCATAGCGGATATAACTTTGCTTGAGAGTGATTGGTTGATGAGTTTTCGAACTGGGGTATGCATGGGTGGGTCTTGAAATAACAACCATTTGGATAATGTTGATGTTAACGGTTCTACTGCCTGACGTTGGGCCTCGCTTAATCCCGCTACCATTGGTTTAACGCGATCCGAGGAAGCACGAGGATCCAGAAACAAGGCTTTCACATAAGTTAAGTGAGAGACATAATAAAACTCTCGCTCTTCACACCAATAAATTGGAGCCTCTTTTAATAAACGTTTATATGTTGGGTAGGGGTTAGCAACAAACTCAGGGGAGCTAAGGTCAAACGACAAATCAAGTGTTGAAGTGGAAGTGATAGCAAGGTCCTTTTATCTTTAGGTGTACAGAAACAACGAAGGGAATGACATCTTTATACCGTTTCGTTTGATGTTCCTGTTCAGTTTTTCGTTACTATATTTGGTTCGACCTTTAATGTGTAATCTTTTAGGTTTTTTATTATTCGGGGAAATTTTAAAGCGGGATTGCTATGTCAGGGGTTATACAGAGAAGGGGTAGCGGAGAGGGGTAGGATTGTAATAAATACCAAAAACTGGTGTAAAAATCATCGAGACATCACGACGCGGCGCCCTGTTTTCAAATCGATCGCAATAAGGCCCAATTCATTATCCATAACGTAGGCTTGGTTGTTCTCGTTATCCAGTGCAATTTTCCCAGGAACATCTAGTATGTTACTCGCATCTGGAATGGTACTGTTGGAAACGAACGTTTGAGCTGTGGTCGTAAGGTCGATTGCCATCAACGCATCTAAACCGGGAACGGTTAATAGTACTCGATTGTTCGCACTGTCTAGCGTTATACCTGCTGGCTTTTCATACACAGTGGGTGTTGAAAATTCCCAAAATAAATTACGCTCACCAGTAGTTAAATCAACGGTTAAAATTGCATCGTTGGTTTCATCCACCACAAATGCTCGGTTGTTCGCGGTATCTATTGTAATGGCGTTAATAATGTTACCGAATGGTGTATTGGCATTCGGGGTGCTGTTGTCGGATAAAATGGTACGAGCACCAGTGGTTAGGTTGATTCCATAAACAACGGGCTGATCACTTGCTACAAGCAACGCTCTGTTGTTAGCGCTGTCTATAGCAATGTCTTCTAAGTTTTTGAACGGGGTGTCTGTATTGGGAGTATTATTGTTCGATAAGATGGTACGTTCGCCAGTTTTTAAATCCATGGTTTGAACGGAGGTACGTGAAGCGCTACGTTCTAATACTAAGGCTCGTTGATTGGCTTCGTCCATGATCACGCTATTGACCACGGCTAGATATGTAGGGCTAGTGGCAGAGATTCCGGTGTTGTCTGATACAACGGAACGTTTGCCGGTTTTCCTATCCACTGCGATAATGGAATTCGAACCATCATCGGAAACCAATAATCGGTTGTTGTCTTTATCCAGTGCAACGCCACCAAAGTAAGCACCAAATGAATTATCAAACCCTAATAAACTGTGGGAAATGATTTGATTTTTACCGGTTCCTAAATCAATCGCTACTACAGCATCAAGGACTGTGTCAGGTATCAATACGCGATTGTTGTCAGCATCCAAGATGATATCTCGCACATAAGTAAATACCTCAGCAGAACCGGCAGCACTTATAAGAGAATGTTCCCCAGTGGTTAGATCCATAGCAATCACGACTTTCTGGTTGTGATCGATAATCAACGCACGATCATTGGCAGCGTCAACGGCAATGCCTTGAGGGTAACTGAAGCTGGTGTCAGGCGTTGAGCCATTAAAATCAGAAAATTGGCTACGTACACCCGTGCTAAGGTTAACGGCAACAATATTCTTGTTTAGGAGGTCAACAACTAACGCTCGATTTCGGCTCGTGTCGAGTGCGATTGAATAGATATGGCCAAATGGGTTGTCTGCATTGGGTGTGTTGTTATTTGACAGTACTGTTCGTTGACCCGTGGTTAAATTAACGGCGACCACGGCGTCTGAACCTGTATCTGCGACTAAGGCGCGGTTGGTAGCGTTATCAATTACGATGTCTGCTGGTGAGATCAATCGATTAGTGCCATCAGGGATTGATGCGTTGCTTAGTACAGTACGAGCACCCGTCGATAAATTCACGGCTATAACGGCATAATTATGTTGGTCTAACACCAATGCGCGGTTATTGGGAGTGTCTATTGCGATGCTAATAGGGCGGTTTAAGGGGTTAACACTATCAGGCACGCTGGGGCTGGATAATATACTTTGATCTCCGGTGGTGAGGTCCACGGCGATGATGGCGTCTAAATCAGTATCTACCAAGAGCATTCGATTATTGACACTATCTAATGCGCCTATAGCAGCATCGACAAGAAAGGTGTTAACACGCTCAATCTGCACGGAGGCGGAGGATGAATTTGTTTTACCACTGGTATCAACGGTTTCTACTGTTAGCTTATTAATGCCCGTTGCTAAGGAAACGGAAACCTCCCAGTTTACCCATCCATTGACACTGCTGGCGTTTGTTCCATTTACGCTGATTGCTGTGGTTTTGTCGGGATCTACCGTGGTTCCGCGTACGATGACAGTGTCACCATTAGTGGCTGATATGATAGGAGGATAAGTAATGTCAACGGGAGATTTGCACCCTGCCAGGCTTATTGTGGCTAAGAGTGAAAGGGTGAGTATTTTTGTTACTTTTCTGGAGCGTGAAAAATGCCGGTTTTTTATGATCATTTTTGTTCTCTATAAGTCAGCAGCATAAGGCTAGGTTGGAGTATTGTTATTGTGTGGGGTTATACTGGTATCATGATAATGGTACCAAAGTGCCAGTTGGTGCGTTGAGAATTGCGTTGGGTTTATTGTGTGAAAAAGTCACAAAATCAATTGTTGACTTGGTAGGCTGCATTCAAAATGAGGTTTGATTATTTTTACGACATGGCGGGTGTTATTTAGTTAAGTGTATGATTGTTTTGTTATAAAAGGATTCTGTTTAAAATGATATATGCTTAATAAGAAGTAAATATCTAAAGAAATAAAATTATCTTTTTGATTTCATTGTATATTTAATATTCTCCAATTTTCGATGGTCTATTATAAACATATAAATTTGATGAGATATTTTGACGATGTGGATATATGACATACTCTAAAGAGAGACTTTCTTTATAGGGCATTTGATCATGAAGGCAATGACACGATTTTTTTTGTTATTTTTCATAATTACTACTGCAAGTACTATTTCAACACCTATCGCTATCGCGGATGAAAAAGAAGTGCTGAGCAAAGAGTTGAGTACACTTTTTCGCTCCGCTCGAAAAGTGATATCGGTGAATCAAAAACATATCAATGATTCCTCCCTTGGAGACAAAGGGTTGTCTGCAAAGGCTGTTATTGCAAAAGCTAAAGCTAATTACAAAGCAGCTACTGGAGCGGACTTAGATCTGGCGACAAATGCGAAAGCAAAACAAGCCATGCTTAACGCTGTGATGGATGTGATGGATGAAGCCCAAGAGCTAATCAACGAAAAAGGCGCGGGGTTTAAAGGTTTTCTACCAGCAATATTTGCCCGTCAAGTAGCGACAAAATTCACTAGCAACATGGACGGTAAGATGAAGATAAAGCTTACCGCTCCTAAGAAATATGTGCGTAATCGGGCCAATAGACCTGACAAATGGGAACATAAAACCATTGAATCAAAATTCAAATTGCCATCTTATGAGAAGGGAAAACCCTTCTTCGAAAACACAACAGTGAAGGGTAAGCCTGCCTATCGATATATATATTGCCGGAATACTATTCCAAGTCTTGTTTAGGGTGTCATGGAACGCCGAAAGGTGACATCGATATTACCGGAGGCAAAAAAGAGGGAGGAGTGTTAGGAGAGCTTGGGGGAGCGATCAGTCTATCAATATTTGAGTGATCATCGAGGGATACATGAAAAAAATATCGCTTACGATTGCTAACAAAATCAAGGTTGCCAGTATCTGCTTTGCAGCCTTGGTGACGTTTGCCCTTTTGTATCTCACTATTTCTATCGAAACTAACTCTGATATTAGTGTTCAGCAACAACAATTGGTGAATAGCCAAATAAGCACCATTGATGATCAATCAGTTTCTATTGAGAAACAAACGGCAAGCCTTCTACAATTAAAGTTGATCAATGACATCAACACGCAATTTTCAGAAATGCGGTTTTGGCTATACGATCTTGCCGTTAGTTGGTTAAATGAATCTGAAACTAACGCGGAAGAGGCCAACGAAAAATATCAAGAACTACTAAATAAACTGGATAGTAGTAACCCTGAAATAGCGCAAAAGGTTCGGTCTTCTAGTGAAAATTTTTATGACAAGATGATTGAGGCGGTTGATGCTTACGTGGAAGACAATAGAGTGTTGGGGAATTCTCTGGTTTCAAAGGCCCGATCATCAGCGCTAGCGGTTGACTCTGAACTCAGTATATTACTAATCAACGCCCAAGAATCGGTCAATGCCGCTAATGCCGAAGTCGACACAGCCGGGCAGAAGGTTGCCCAGTCAGCTAATGATGTTAATGCATCTGCAGGTCAAATCGTCAGCAACAATTCGACACTAACACTAGCAGCGATTACTGCCTTATTCGCGGTGATTATATCAAGCATCATCTTTTGCCTTTCCCTGTTAAAAACAATCATTCCGCCAATCGAACAACTAAGAAACACTCTTTTATCGATAGAGTCTGATGCTGATTTAACATTGCGTGCATCAATTACAAGCAATGATGAGTTAGGTATCACAAGCAATGCGTTAAATAATATGCTCGATAAGTTCCAGAGTACGATCGAAAAGTTAGCGAATGTTTCATTGCAACTACAACAGGCAGCAACGCGGACGTCTGAAGTGATGCAAAAAACCAATCAAGATGTTAACGCTCAACAGGGCGCAACTGACCAGGTGGCGGCAGCTATTAACGAAATGTCGCACACAGTACAAGAGGTCGCGGAAAACACTGCTCATGCCACCAACTCAGCAAATATTGCTAATGATTCGGCACAACGAGGTTATGGCATTGTTATTGAAACTATCAATATTATGGAGAAGCTTGCCAGCAAAATGGATGAAGCAAGCGACGTTATTTCAGGTGTTTCTCAAGAAAGTAGCAGTATTGGCGGGGTACTGGATGTTATTCGTGGCATTTCAGAACAAACCAATCTGCTCGCACTTAACGCCGCAATAGAAGCTGCGCGAGCGGGTGATGCTGGTAGAGGTTTTGCTGTTGTTGCGGACGAAGTCAGAACATTGGCTCAGCGCACTCATGAATCAACAGCAGAAATTCAATCGGTCATTGAGCGTTTGCAAAATGGTGCTAGTGCCGCCGTGGAGACCATTGATGATGGCCAGACAATCACTAAAGCAGCCTTGGGGCAAGCGGAGAGTGCAGGTAATGCGTTAAAAGAAATAACCCAGTCAGTTTCAGATATCTCCGACGTTAATTTTCAAATTGCCAGCGCCGCTGAAGAGCAAAGCGCTGCAACGGATGAGATTAATCGAAATGTACATGACATAAGCCAAATTGCCGAGCAAACAACAAACGCCGTTGAAAGCACAGTAGGCGCCTGTAATGATCAACGAGATCTTTCAACACAACTAGAAAAACTCGTCCAACAATTTAAGATCTAGCCCCCTCCAGCGACTTAGTGTAGATAGCGCGCCAACAATTTACACTACAATCAACTGAGTATTCCAAGCAAATATTTTTTAAGTCTATCTTTGTGTTCCTTGATTCGCCTTTCGGGCTAAACTCGGTTAGGATTCTTGCCTGAATTTACAGGTAATTGGCATGAAGGGAGCGTTTTCTGAGATTTCGGCCAATTACGCAATCTATTTTTGTTGATAGGATTTACCTCATTTCACTGTATTTACCAATTTTGAATCCTTTTGATTAATGGCATTTAGGTATTATGACTGACAACTCACTTAATCTTCACTTTGACGACTTTATTCCGCCTTCTGCTGAATGGTTGGATCGTCAAATGGCTTTTCGAAAACTCTACTTTAAACCCGTTTACTCTGGATTCGAAAACATTAACCCTGATAGACCTTCGCTGTTTGTTGGTAATCATGCTATTTACGGAATGGTAGATTCTCCGTTAGTTTTTAATGGTATTTATCAAAATACAGGTATATTTGTAAGAACCTTAGGCGATCATTTTCACTACAAGATTCCTGTTTGGGGAAAGGCACTTATTAAATTTGGATCAGTACCTGGAACGCCTGAAAATTGTGAGAAGTTAATGAAAGTAGGGCAGCATGTAATGGTATTTCCAGGTGGCGGTCGGGAGGTTGCAAAAAGATCGGGTGAGGAGCATAAACTTTTTTGGAAACAGAGAACCGGCTTCGCTAAGATGGCGATGAAGTATGGTTATGACATTATTCCCTTTGGCTCGGTTGGTTGTGATGATGCGTTTAAAATTATTTACGATGCTAATCAATTTTCTGAGTCTTGGTTGGGAAAGAAGCTGCTGAAGAACAAGAAATTTAATGACCTCTCTCGTAATGGTGATATGTTTATGCCTATCTCTAGAGGTATTGGTTTAACGTCAATACCAAAACCTGAAAAATTTCATATCGGGTTTGGAAAACCAATATCAACTGAAGATTATATTGATCAGTACGAAAATAAAGACGCTCAGTGGGAGGTTCGAGAAAAAGTGGCAGATTCTATCAATACTTTGATAGCCGATTTAAAAATTGAAAAAGCCGCCGATACAGATAAGGGTTGGTTACGAAAACAGCTAACACGTTGATAAGTTTTTAAAACCACACACATTTTGATACATTTGCATTTTGTGACTGTAAATTTTAGTCTGTTGATAACGATGTTATTAGGTAACGGCTATGGTAGAAATTTACGGTACTTGTGATCCGGCTTTTAGCAAGCTTAAGGATCAGTTTGCGAACCAGATAAAACGCTTTGGGGGCGGTGCGGCTGCTAGTGTTTATCATCATGGCGAAAAAGTCGTG
Source organism: Gammaproteobacteria bacterium 42_54_T18 (assembly GCA_002163245.1). Lineage (GTDB taxonomy): Bacteria > Pseudomonadota > Gammaproteobacteria > Pseudomonadales > Ketobacteraceae > 42-54-T18. The sequence goes on from MAAL01000033.1 coordinate 25,427, forward strand.
GATATATGGGGAGGCGTTGCTGGTAATGACCAGCGTCCATGGCAAGAGGACACATTATCACTTGTTTATTCCGCTACCAAAGCGGTACCGGTTACCTGTCTTCATATCCTTGCTAGTGATGGTTTAGTTGATTATGACAAGCCAGTTGCAACCTATTGGCCTGAGTTTGCACAGCATGGCAAAGAAAATATTACTATCCGTCAATTAATGTCCCATCAAGCCGGACTTTATCAGATTCTTGGTTTGATTAATCGCCCCAGTGATATTCTTGATTGGGAAGCAATGGTTGATGCACTTGCTGGAGCTAGGCCTATTCATGAGCCGGGCAAAGCCAATGGGTATCATGCGTTTAATATCGGCTGGTTATTGGGGGCTTTGATTGAAAAAGTCAGTGGCATGCCTTTCAAGGAGTTTCTTCGTCATCGCTTAACTGAACCTTTAGGGGTTGATGGCCTAGTTATTGGTGTTGATGATGAAAAATTCCCACGCCTGGCTGATCAAATGGGAATGCCTTCAATACGTGAATATTCCACAATTCGTAAACGTTATAACGTTCCCCAGTATATTCCCGCTGGACAACTTCGTCGATTGTTCAGCCGTGGTTTAACCCCTCATCGGTTACGAAATTATTTTGGTGATCCCGAGTTCTATAAGGCTACTATTCCAGCGGTCAATGGTACGTTTGATGCCCGAAGCTTAGCAAAATTGTATGCCATGCTTTCAAACGGGGGGGAGTTTGAAAACCATCAATTCCTTACTCCGGAAATAATTGAAAAAGCGAGAGAGGTGCAAACTCGGCGTTTTGATCGGGTTGTAATTTATCCGTTACATTGGCGTTTAGGATATCACCGAGCAGATGCTGTTATTCGTAACTATCCGAATGCCTTTGGGCATTATGGGTTTGGTGGTGCGGGAGGCTGGGCTAATCCGGAGGAAAATTTGGCTTTTGGGTTTGTCCATAATAGCTCTCCGTTTACGCTGCTAGGTCATATTCGCTGCATTGCCATGACTGGAGCGGTCTACGAGGGGGCTAAGCTCGCGGAGCTTCCTTGGGTATCTGAGGGCGGTCGTCACTCACAATAATGTGTTATATTGTCTCTCCTACTCTTTACCCCCTCTTTCTGGTTGTTAATAGCTTTTAGCTTGAACGGGGGGTTAATTCGTTATAGTCCTGAGATTCCTAATGACATTTTCTAAACTTAAATTAAGCCCCCCTATTTTAGACGCGGTTACTGAGCTGGGTTACGAAACCCCGACAGCTATTCAGAAAAAAGCAATTCCAGCGATTTTGTCAGGAAGGGATCTTATTGCTTCCGCACAGACAGGTACGGGAAAAACCGCCAGTTTTGTGTTGCCACTCTTAGAAATGCTAAAGAGCGACAAACCTAGTGAAGAACGTAAGCGACGAGCCAAACGTCTTCGAGCACTGATTCTTGTGCCTACTCGGGAATTGGCTGTGCAGGTTGAGAACAATATTTGCCAGTATGGGAAATACCTCGATGTAAAATCGATGGCAATGTTCGGTGGTGTTGATTCTGAAGCACAGAAACAGCAGCTTATTGAGGGTATTGATATTCTAGTGGCCACTCCTGGTAGGTTGTTGGATATGGCTCATCAACGAGCCTTACATTTTGACGAGTTGAAAGTGTTGGTTTTGGATGAAGCCGATAGAATGCTCGATATGGGGTTTATTGGTGACATCAACAAGATTATTGATCGTTTACCTGGGCAAAGGCAGAATCTGTTGTTTTCCGCTACGATGCCGGATGGTGTGCGATTACTAGCAGATACCGCTATTGAGAATCCTGTTGAAGTATCAATTGCGGATAATAGCGCGACAACACCGCAGATTTCCCAATGGGTAGTCTCTGTAGATAAGGATAAAAAATCGACGTTGTTGAGCCATTTGATCAAAGAGCATCAATGGACGCAAGCGCTTGTGTTTATTCGTACAAAACATGGCGCAGCGAAGTTAGTTAGTCAGCTTGAAAAACGTGGTATCAAAGCGGAGTCGATTCATAGTGGTAGGAGCCAGGCTGTACGCACACAAATACTGGCAGATTTTAAATCAGGTGAGATTGGAATATTGGTGGCTACAGGCATTGCTTCGCGGGGTATAGATATTGATGAGCTTACTCGTGTGGTGAACTACGATTTGCCTGACGATGCCGATGATTATATCCATCGGATTGGTCGTACCGGCCGAGCGGGCGCTTGTGGTGAGGCGGTCTCCTTGGTTTCTATGGATGACTTTAAAAGGCTGTGTGCTATTGAACGTCGATTGGATCAGATTATTGATAGACGAAAAATCGAAGGATTTATAACGGTAAAAGAATTACCGGAATCAAATTTGAATTATGCAATGAAAGAGGCTCCGGTGCGGAAAAAGAAACCGGCGTTAAAGGGGAAGGATAAACCTAACTCTAGTCGTCGTAAAAAAACGTCCGAGAGTTCATCCACCAATACGCCAGATTCTGAGAATCCGTGGCTTAGAATTAATAAAAAGTAAATTGACCTCAATGATCATACCTCCCACTCTTATTGATGATTTTATCGCGCCACCTTGTTATGACGAGATTAGTATCCTTTATCAGGACGAAGATATGCTGCTGATCAACAAACCCAGTGGTTTGCTAAGCCTGTCAGGAAAAAATCCACTTAATAAGGATTCGGTTCATTATCGGTTAGTGCAGGGGCAGCTTAAGGGGCCTGTGGCGAAACAAGAGCATCGAGCATTTCCTACGGCAACATTGGTGCATCGGCTGGATTTTGGTACCTCAGGTATTATGCTGGTTGCGCTTAATAAGCAGGTTAATGGATTGCTTGGTAAGCAATTTCAGGCTCGTACTGTTAGTAAGTGTTATATCGCGATACTCGAAGGTCAGCCAAAGGATGATGAGGGGTTTATTGAATTCCCAATTGCTAAGGATAAGCCCAATTTTCCTTTGCAAAAGATTTGTCTAGATACCGGTAAACCTGCCCGCAGCGAATACCAGGTATTGGAGCGCTTGCAACAACCCTCTCGCTGTCGAGTACGTTTTAATCCAGTAACCGGTCGAACTCATCAATTAAGAATTCACAGCCTTAAAATAGGCCATCCTATTCTTGGGTGTGACCTCTACAAAAATGAGCGTAGTGAGCAGATGGCAGAGCGGTTATTGCTGCATGCAAGTGAGCTGCAGTTTGATCATCCCAGAAGTGGTGAGCGTGTCCATGGGCTTAGTCCTTGTCCTTTTTAGGCGATGAGAGCGGATTCAGAAATTGATAGAACGTCAATCAATGATGAGTGTATCAGTCGTCCCGAGTCAGCACTTCGAATAGCTCAATCTCAAAAGAAAGGTCTGAGTTTGGAGGGATGTTTTTTCCCATGTTGCGATCGCCATAAGCCAGGTGTGCGGGCACAAATAACTTACGTTTGCCTCCAACTTTCATGCCCATTATGCCTTGATCCCAACCTTTGATCACACGGCCAGTGCCAATAACGCATTGGAATGCCTTACCTTTGTCATAAGATGAATCAAACTGGGTGCCATCTTGTAGAAAGCCGCGGTATTGGGTAGTGATTAATGCACCTTTTACCGTTTCTTTACCGTCGCCCACTATTAAATCTGTTACTTGTAATACCGTCATGTGATTACTCTTGTTGAGAAGCGTATTGATAATGAATGTGCTAGATTGTGTTGAAATTTTCTATTAGCTAGCTACTAAATTTTTATTCAGCGTTTTCGCAATGAAATTTTCAAAAAGAGCCATTGAAATATCTGTTTGTTCTTGGAAGGGGAAGTGGCTGCAATCTTCCAGTAGCTCTAACTGACTACCGTTGATTTGGTGTTTAAAATGTAGAAGTGTTTTGGTGTCTGATAAAAAATGATCAGATTTTCCGCCAATGATAAGTGTTGGGGAGTTTATCAGGGGGAGGCGGCGCAGTAATACATTTGATGCATTTGATAATTGGCGGAGCATGAAGTTGATATCCTGCTGGCGCGCATCAATTGTTTTAGTTAGTTGGTTTAGAATTAACATTGGTATTGTTGGTGTGTTAAAAAATGAATCTGAGATCAATCTTTTTAATTGGTTGGAGTCGGTTAGGTCTAATTCTAGCACTCTATCAAATGTATTTTCTATTTCATTCTTAGACAATTGACCAATATTAGGTGGAGAGAACAGGGTGGTTGAAGCGGTTTTTTCTGGATAGCTACTTGCAAAAAAAGCAGCGATACAAGCACCGGTACTATGTGCTAGTAAATGGCATTGTGAAACACCAATGTTTTCAAGGAAATCGTTTATCCATTCTGAATAGGTTCTAAAAGAGTAGTGTGCCTTTGAGAAATTCAGTGTGGGTTCTAGTTCTGGTATTGTTACCGCAATTACTCGATATTGTGTTTTTAGTTGTTGTAACCATGACCTCCACATGTGATTGGTTCCACCAAACCCATGTATAAACAACAAGGTTTCCCCGCTACCCGCCTCTATATAGTTTGTACTCCTTCCGTTAATACAGATTTCTTTGCGCTCAAGCCCTTTGGCAACGCTTGTGACGAGGTTTGCTAAATTTGCTAGGCTGATTAGGTTTTTCGATGGCATGTTACGTTGTAGCGCTTGGTCGTTAGATGCGCATAGTATAACAGCTCAAAGAGTAGCCTGATGTTTTCTTTATAATGTCAACGCTACAGTGCCAACTCCCCAAGCCACTCGTTCGCTAGTTCTGAATTATCTTGTTGCCATGGGTGAAAGTCATTTGAAAAGTAATCTTGTAGCTCGTCTTTTATGCCTGTAAGTATTCCATTTTTTCCAATCAATTGTTGCCATGCCTCTTTCCAGCCAGACCTGTCTGAGAGTTCAGTGTTTTTATAAAGCAACAACCAGGTACTTTCTATCATATGACCCATAAAAAAAGGCAAGATTACTTTCATCTCATTCGTTCTCAGTTTGTCATCACCAACAACATGTTGGTATAGGTCATAAGCAACGGCTTTGTGTTCGGTCTCTTCAATGGCATGCCACAAGAACATGGTTTTAAGTTCCTGGTGAGGATTGTTCCCGAGAAAGTCAGGATTATTCATTAGAAAGTCGGCGAACAAAGCCGTGAGATGCTCAAGGGCAACGGTTTGTGCAAGTTGGCGCTGAGGAGAAAATCGGTTAATGAATTTGTTAAAAAAAGTGGTCTGCCTTTCAACAAGGTCAACACGCCACCCTAGCGCCTGAATCTTTTCGTTAAATATCGCATGCTGTTTACCGTGATGGGCTTCTTGGCCGATAAATGCTCGAATGCGTTTCTTCATTTCAGGATCAGTGACTTGGTCTTGATAATACCTAACACTGTCGATGAACTGGCGTTCTCCTGGAGGGAAAACAGCGGATAGGGAGCAAAATAGCGCAGTCAGAACAGGGTTATCTTTGATAAACGTTCTGGGTAAATCATTAAATGTTAGATTGGGTTGTCTCGGAATAATGGTGACGTTTTTAGGTGTTGGTAATGTGATAGCCATCTTTGCGCCTCATCTTTGGTGGATAGACCGTTATGTGATAATCACTTATTTGATAGTCACATAAGGGGATATGCTGTCACCATCATAAATGGGGCCAAAGTTGTGGTCTGATGAGGCCATATGAGAAGTGAGACCGAGAGGGGAGCCGTACGGGAGCCTTGTATATTTCATCAAAATAGCGATAATGATTCGCGGAAAATGGATACCAAAATCGGACTGTTTTTTGTCGTACACACCCCAGTTTTAGCACTCTAGGGCGGTATTGACCCTTAATTAATTCAGTTAACCGATTGAGCTAATTAGATGAGTGATTTGGATAACAAAGGCTTATGACTCAAGCTTCACCCAATGTATCGCTTAACGGCTCGCGCCTTATCCGTTTTTTGTCTGATCTAGCGGTGTCTGATGTTGAGCTCTCTCATAAGCAATTCACTGAAAAATTAGGGCAACTTGTTAATTTTTCAGATGCTATTACTTTGTCAGCGGTACACAGCAAGTTATCAAAAATGGCGTTTGAGCCAACAGAAGTTACCAGCGAAAGCGTGAGAAACGAGTTTCTTAGGGTTCGAGAGGTGTTGGTAAAGTCCATTATCAAGAGTTTTACGCCAAGTAAGGGGCCTTCGGGCATATCACTGCCTATTCCCAAAGTAGATACTCCCCAAGATAAAGCGATGTCTTATGAACCTTATCAGCGCTTTTATGCCAGGCATCAGCGTGAAATTGATTTTAAGGTACAAAGCCTTCAGCTTTACGTCAGAGATGGCGTTTCGGGGCTTTCTCTCGAGCTTGCTCAGCTTGTAGAGTTAGATGCAGCATTGGGGGATGTGCTGGCAGTACACTCGCGAAGGCTTTTTGGGGTAATCCCCAAATTATTGGGCAAACGCTTTAAGCATTTGCGAACAGAGCATCAGCAAGCGCTTGCTAACTCGGTAGGCATTGAGAATAGTGTTATCGATGACTCACACGCCGAATGGATTAAGCCCGGTGGTTGGTTACATGCTTTTTATCAAGAGATGCAGGGATTGCTTCTCGCAGAATTAGATGTTCGACTACAGCCCATTTTAGGCCTTGTTGAGGCACTGAATGAACAGCTTGAAGTACTTAATGAACAGGTAGAAGAAAATTGATGACTAGAATACTTTTTGTGACAGCGTTTTTATTGGGTGCCATTGCCGTTGTGTGGATGGGGGCAGGGTTTGTAGGTACTGATGCGCTTGCTCTCACGGTAACGGTGGTAATAGGCCTTGCTTACACAATAGGTTTTATTGAGCTTGTGCAGTTTCGCCAAGCAACGGGAACCTTGTCAAATTCACTTTCTGCGTTGTCTAAAACTGAGCTTAAGGGTAAGAGCGGAACTGAGAGTGGAACTGAAAGCGGGGAAAATGTTGTTACCAATTTGGATGAGTGGCTAAACAAACTCCACCCATCGTTACATAACTCCGTGCGGTTACGAATAGAAGGTGAGCGAGTTGGTTTGCCTGCCCCGGTGATGACACCGTATTTGGTGGGTTTATTGGTTATGCTAGGTTTGTTAGGCACCTTTGTTGGAATGGTAGATACGTTAAAAGGTGCCGTTATTGCACTGGAAGGAACCACAGAACTTCAAGCAGTACGGGCAGGGTTAGCTGCACCAATAAAAGGCTTAGGTTTAGCGTTTGGTACATCAGTAGCTGGGGTCGCCGCATCTGCCATGCTTGGGCTGTTATCGACCTTAAGCCGACGTGAGCGAATGATATCAACACGTGAACTCGATTCTACTATTGTTACAGCATTTCGTCGGTTTTCATTGATTCATAATCGTCAGGAGACTTATAAAGCTCTTCAAGTTCAATCAAGTGCTTTACCTGATGTGGCGGAAAAACTTCAGCTAATGGCTTCTCAAATGGAACGCATGGGAGAGACGTTAAGCAACACGTTGGTCGCTAATCAAGAGAAGTTTCATGAATCTGCTACTACTGCTTACTCTGACTTGGCTTCATCTGTTGATAAATCCCTAAGAGAAAGTTTGGCTGAAAGTGGGCGTTTAGCGGGCGAAAGTATAAAACCCATTGTTAGCGAGGCGATGGTTGCGATACAAGCAGAAGCAAAAAGCACTCACCAGCAGCTCACGAATACGGTGCAAACTCAGCTTGAGTCACTAACGGATCGATTTGGTGATACATCAGATCAGGTTACACAAGCGTGGAAAGATGGCCTTTCGGCTCACGAGCAATCAAATGAAGCATTAATTGCGGGTATGGGTGAATCTCATGCGGCGTTTAGTGGAAGGTTCGAAGAAAACGCGTTGTCTATGTTGTCATCCTTGGATAAAACGACGAGTGCATGGGTTGAGCGACAGGATGTGAGTGATAAGCAACGTTTGGATCTATGGACTGAAGCCTTTAAGCGGGCTCAAGAAAATGCTTTGGTGCAGCTTACTGATTCATCAGATACCTATACTGGTGAGCTAAAAAAGATCACCGACATGCAACAAAGCTCTTTTTCGTCGGTTACACAAAACTTCGAATCGATGTCGGCAGCATTGACGCAGCAATGGCAGGATGCCAGTGAGCAATCACTTAATCAGCAACAAGCTATCTCTGAATCCTTAGAAAGCACAGCACGTGGTATCACGGAAGATGCGAAATCGACGTCAACAGTGATGTTGGGTGAGATGACAACTCTGTTGAAATCCTCTGAGGCGTTGATTCAAACTAGAATTGATACAGAGCAGGCTTGGTTAAGCGAACATAGCGAACGTATGAGCGATCTGACAAGCACGTTAAAAGAAGAACTTCAGACTCTTAGAGCAGATGAAGAACGACGAGGGCAAGCGGCTATAGAGCAATTGTCTGGATTGGAAGAAACAGTAACAACTCATCTGAGTACACTTGGACGTGGATTGGAAGAGCCCATGATTCGGTTGATTGAAACGGCTTCCGAAACGCCTCGTGCAGCGGCTGAAGTGATTAGCCATTTACGTCGTGAGATTTCTAATAATATTGAACGTGACAATGGGTTGTTGGAAGAACGCCAACGTATGATGCAAGAACTTAATACGTTGATTGGCTCATTGGAACAATCGTCAACAGGTCAACGTGAAGCTGTGGAGATGTTAATTGACTCATCTTCAAACATGCTAAAAAGTGTTGGTACTCAGTTTACGGATCATGTTGGATCAGAAGTCACGAAGTTATCCAGCATCGCAGAAAGTCTTGCTGGCAACGCCACAGAAATTGCCGATAACTTTGCTGGAAGTGCGGTAGAAATGTCGAGTTTGGGTGAGGCCTTTGGTTTTGCGGTTCAACTTTTTAATGAATCCAATAGTGCTTTGATCGACAATCTTACACGTATTGAATCATCGTTAGAGAATTCGTCATCTCGTAGTGATGAACAGCTAGGTTATTACGTGGCGCAAGCGCGGGATATTATTGATCACAGCTTGATGGCACAGAAGGAAATCTTTGAAGAATTACGTCAGCTGAGTCAAGAAACCCCAAGTAAGACAACTAATGCTACTAACACTACGTCGGGCCTCGTAAAGTCTGAACCCGCAGACGTTGAGGTTAAAGCTAAACCTATAGTTGCTCAGTCTGATGTTGTTGAGGAAGATGCAGATAATCTCGATGTTGAAAACGATAACGTTGAGAAAAAACCTGTTAAGAAAAATAAGAGTAAGAAAAGCACCGGCAAGAAAGATGTAGCTGAGAAAGAAGTCGTTGAAAAAGGTTCTGCTCAGGAAAATTTAGAAAAAGCTGAAGCTGACAAGGCTGAACCTAAAGAGTCAGGGTCTAAAGAGGAAACAATTGTTCAAGAAGATATCGCTGTTAAGGCTGATTCTACTGAAGAGGTGAGTTAATGGAAGAGCTAGAGGATGCCTCATCCCACGAACCACCCATTTGGGCAATTTTTGGTGATTTAATGTCTGGGCTTGTAGGCGTTTTTGTTCTTATCCTGGTCTGGTCGTTAGGATTTCAACTTGAGCTTGCGCAGAACCTTGAACAAGAAGTACAGAAACGCCAAGCGGAAGAGCAGCGACGAATGGCTTTGGAAGAAGCGTTAGCTGACCCTCTATCGACCGGGCGAGTGACGTTACGAGATGGTCGAATTGGTATCAGTGGAAGTGTGCTTTTCTCATTAAACTCTGATGAGTTACAACCCGAAGGAAAACAGTTACTTAAAACGCTTGTGCCACCTCTACAGATATATCTGGGAGAGCGTGATGAGTTGTTAATGATCAGTGGATTTACCGATGATTTGCCGATTCAAAAAGGTAACAACCGTTATGATGATAACTGGGCGTTATCTGCAGAACGTGCCTTAACGGTGACACGAGCACTGATTGAGGAGGGTATGCCCCCCTCTCTTGTTTTTGCCGCAGCGTTTGGTGCACAGCATCCAGTGGTTTCAAATCAGGATGCCGCTGGACGGTCGCAGAATCGACGTGTGGAAATGGCACCCGTACCGAGAGGGGCTAATCCATAGTTATGTCAGCAGTAGATAGATTCAGTCCTGAGTCGGCGACATTGGTGGAACTAGCTGCAACAATAGCGTCGTTGCTAGAGCAGGGTGCGGATAGTTTTGACCCTATACGTTTTCGTTATATCGAATCTATGGTTAAGCGGGCCGGTGAGCAGCGTAAGTTAGTTGCACAGATCATTGAAAAGAAAGTACGTAAAGCGCTGAACGATTATCAGCATGACGCTATGAATCGCGAGGCAAGTGTAAAAAAACAGGAAGTGGAACTCAATGATGCGAGGGAAGAGCTCATTGTTTTGACCCAACACCTTGATCAAGGAAAGTCTCATGATGAGGAATGTTTAAATGATGGCTCCTTCGCGAACGTATTGAGACAACAAGAGAGTGATGTTGTGCAATCCGTTGCAGGTACGGCTACGGGTCAACGACGGGAGCCCAATGCTATTCGACTCTACCGTGAATCTTGGATAAAACAAAACTCAGATCGATTGGTTGTACAGTCCGTTAAAAATGGGCCTGAAGATCCAGGGCCACTTAACTCGCAAATGCTTGTAATACATTCACTTTCTACAATGCGTGGGCTTTCGCCTGATTATTTAAATCGATTTGTTTCTTATGTTGATACTTTGCTCTGGCTTGAGCAGGTGAGTAACGATATGCAATCAACTAAACCTAAAAAGGGCAGTGCGAAGTCTAAAGGTGCAGGAAAAAACTCAGCTCGGACTAAGAAATAATCCTCCCGAAACTAAGCCCTTCAAAACTAAGACTTTAAAGAATAAGCTTAGTGAGCACCTCCTTTTTCCATTTTGACGCCTAGAAAAATAGTTAATTCAATTGACGTATTTTTTGGCGTGTTGCTGTCCCTACTTCTATACTTGTATCTCCTATTTAAAGATGTTTTGCTCTGCAAAGCATCTTATTGCACAGATAACTGCATGGAGAAGCACTATGAGATACACGCTGTCGGGTATTAAATATGGGTTGGTTATCAGCATCGGTTTTTTGTTTATTCTGAGTCGGCCATTGTATGCAGCTATTGCAAATGATGATACCTACACGATAGATCCAAGTCAGGGGGAGCAGCATCTTGTAGTAGCGTACAATGATAATATTTTTCTTGGCACTGATGCAGCAGTTGATGCTGCAGAAATTATTTCTATTGGGTTGTTGAGTGACCCTTCTGCAGGAACGATTGAAATCAATACAACGGATAAATTATCGGTAAATTTTGTTCCAAATCAATCGTTTTCCGGCAGTTTTGTATCATTCGATTATACGTTAAAAGACCTTGTGGGAACAAATGTTGGGACAGTGACGCTTAATATTCTTTCTTCCGTTTCAACATTAGCAGCGAATGATGATGGTTACGTTAGTAATGGCGAATCAATTTTGGTATATCCGATCGAAAATGATTTTTTCCCTCAAGGGGTTAGTGCTAACGATGCAACGATTACCTTTGCGGCGAATTCTAGCGAAGGAACTATGGTTGCCAATCCATCAGCGGCGAACCTCTTTACCTACACTCCGCCAACAAACATTGACGATGGCGAAGGTCCACCTACGTTCTTTTTAACTTACACTCTTTCCGTGCAAGGTGAGTCCCCTGTTACTGCACAGGTATTCGTTAAAGTGGATCCGAGTTTAGCCCCATTAGAAAATGGTGCAGAACAAACCAAACAGCAAAGTGTCGGTTCTACATTGGACGCTGCCTGCGCTATTAATGGCGGCAGAACGAATGCGGATGCAACGTTTACAGCAACTTGTGCAGCTTTAAGTACATTACCCGCAGATGAAATTCCTGCTGCATTAAATCAACTTATTCCAGACCAAATAGGCCAACAAGCCAATGATACTCACCAAATTGCTACTGAGAACGTGGACAACATCCAGCAGCGTGTAAGTAATCTTCGGGGTGGAAATCAAGGTATCAGTTTTGCGGGTTTAAAAGCGATTATTAGCGGGAAGACATTGGCAGTCGGAGATATTATTGATAGTGAAATACGTGGAGGTTCTGCAGGGGAGGATGCTTTTGCCGGTAGTCGGTTTGGTGCATTTGTTACGGGATCAATTACCACAGGTGACAAGGATGCTGCAGACGGTTTAGATGGTTACGACTTTGATTCTCAGATGCTAACGCTCGGCGTTGATTACCGCGTCAGTAACACCGTTTTTTTAGGTGTTGCGCTAGGACTTGGAGATACCACCAGTGAATCTGATGCAGGGCGTTCAGAGTTTGATAGTGATACTGTCAGTGTGTCTTTTTATGGTAACTGGTATCCCAAGAAAAATGTCTACGTGGATTGGGTCGTCGGTTATTCTGGCAATGACTACGATAGTACACGCAGAATTAATTTCGGTTCTGGTGCTAGCGCAGTAAGTTCTGTTGCTAGTGGAGATACAGAGGGGCATCAAGTGAGTCTTAGTACTAGCCTTGGTTGGGAGACCGCTATTAATAAGTGGATGATTACCGGTTACGGCCGTGCTGGTTATATCGAATCGACCATTGATGGATACGATGAAACGGATAGTGCTGGTTTAGCATTATCGTTGGAACAACAAATTGTAAGAACAGTCCCATTTTCTTTGGGGACGAATATAGAACGTGTTTTTAGTGTGCCTTTTGGTGTGCTAATTCCCCAGGTGGAATTAGAGTGGGTGAAAGATCTAAATGATAGCGAACGTAAAGTCACCGCGGCATTTGTGAATGCCCCTGAGGCAGGTTCGTTTACATCAGATACAGCCACTCCTGATAGTGATTATATTGAAGCGTCATTATCACTGACGGCATTATTTAAGGGTGGCATGATGGCGTATTTACGCTACGGGACTGAGTTATCTCATGATGATTACAGTGTTTCTACTATTGAAGCGGGTGGACGCATGGAGTTTTAACGGCATTAACAAAACTCTATAAACCCCATTAAATAATATGAAGGATAGAAACGATGAAACCACAAATCATGAAACAGCGAATGTTTTTACAACTCTCCCTATCGTTGATATTAGGGCTTATGGCATCGACAGCAAATGCCGATGTAGGTGTGGCGATTACCGGTGGTACAACAGGCCTAGGCGGAACACTTACCGTTCCGTTGTACGGCAACTATTTGAATCTTCGAGGTACCATACACCAATTTAGCATTGATGAAGACCTAGAAGAAGATGGGGTTGAATATGACGCCACACTGGATCTGGAAAATTACGGTTTATTATTGGATTGGCACCCATTTGCGGGAGGTATTCGATTAACCGTAGGGGTTGTGTCTTCAAGAAATGAAATTACCGGTACTGCTGTGCCTACAGAGCCGACCGAAATTGGCGATGTAACGTTTTCTCCTGCAGATATCGGCACGTTACACCTAAAGGCAAAATACAGTAATTCTATGTCGGGTTATGTTGGGCTTGGCTGGGGCAATGCCATTTGTCCAGAAGATCGGATTACTGTTAGTTTTGATATTGGTGTGATTGTTACCAGCCCATTGGAAGTTGACTTGGAGGCTGATAGCCCCATTGGTAGTTCTAATCCGATGATCCAGGCACAGTTGTTAAAAGAGCTAAGAACGGAGGAGGATAATTTAGAAAAAGATTTAGAAGATGTTGAAGCGTGGCCGGTGATTAGTTTAGGTATTGGCTATCGGTTTTAATGAATATATTTTTAGTGTCTACCCAAGACAGCACCCAATGCTAAAATATTGCATAGAGTGCTGTTAGCAAGAATTAAGGAGCCGCTGAATAGTAAACTAGTTCGCTTTCTTCAAAAAGCAGGTTAGCAGCACAATACGAGTACCATTAACACGACCCTCTATATGTTCTGGGTTTGAGGTTAGGGAGATGTTTTTAACGGTAGTGCCACGTTTGGCTGTGAAGTTAGCCCCCTTAACAACCAAATCTTTAATCAGCGTGACAGTATCCCCAGCTTCTAAAGTTGCGCCATTGCTATCAACACAAGGAGCATCACCATCGTCATCATTTGTCGTTGTGTCAGACTCTGCCCACTCACGAACATCATCTTCTAGATACAGCATATCCAATAAGTCTTGTGCCCAGCCTTCAGCAGAGGAATGTTTTTTTGATTAAATATTATTCGGGGGTTTTAGCCATTTTGTTGTGTTTGTAAGGTAACTGTCTAGTACTTTAGGGTTATTTGTGAATGGCTGGTCACTTTTTTGTAACTAGTATGTGACATTTTGTTAAGGTACTAAACTATTGATTTATAGGGTAAAAATATTGTATTTTGTACTATCGTACAACAGGTTTTTTGATGAATTATGCAATAGAATTGCAAAAAGTTCTCGAATTGCTCTTTTTGCCTGATCAATTTATCGGTAAGCTGTATACATGTGTACAAGTTAGTACCGTTATGCTAAAAATAACATCGATTAAAAAATAAGCAGACACACATAAGAACGGCTAAAAGAAAAACAATAAAATGCGTTCGTTACTTCTCGCACGATGATCTTGCATAGTTATTCCGTAAGATCACTCGGCAATGTACCGACCAAAATTTTCACTTGTCAATTGATGCCAACCGCACGGCCACGCTGTGACCGAGCAGTACTCTTACGTGTTAACGCCAACGAAGGAGAGGGTAATGTTCACGCAACAGCGTCAACACACACAGCGTATGACTTTTTTAGTAGCAGCCTGCCTAGTGGTATGGTTCTCAATGCTTCCGTCTACCAGTCATGCGGTGCTTACTGACAACCTAGGGATAGGTAATGCAAAAGCGATAAGTTTAGGCCATGCGGTGACAGCTGATCCACCTGGGATTGATTCTATTCACTATAATCCGGCGGGCTTGGCAAAGCTTAAAGGGCGGCAGCGTCAGGTTAAAGTGGTTACTGGTTCGTTTGCAATCGAAATGGAAATGGGTGATTACAATAGTGACCGTTATCAATTGTTGGATTTAGTTGACCAAGCGATTATTGATCAGAATCTTGATCTGCCCGATGATTTCCTTTTTGATGAGTCGAAAAATTCAACCAGTCAGACTGAAGGAGCATCTATGATGATACCTGTTCTTGGTTTGACGGATTTGCCGGTATTATTGTTTCCGTTAGGCGGGGCATCTTATTCAGCGCCGGGAAGCAATATTACTTTTGGCACAAATGTTTACACACCGATGGCTATGGGGTTTTATCGGAGTGATGATGATCCGGGGCGATTTATTGGGCAGCGTATGTCGTTTATGATGTTGACATACTTCTCCCCTTCTATAGCAATACAAGTAAATGATGAGTTCTCAGTTGGCGCATCTATCAATTTTAACTATGTCGGTGTCGGTCTTGAACTTCCTTTTCGTTCACCTCATGCCGGAATATTAGCTTTGGCAGGGGTTCAGGATCTTTCAGGCTGTGGAAGTGGTGATCCACTTTTTGATGATTTTTGTGGTGTGTTAAACCCCTATGATGTTATCGGTACATTAACGTTTGAAGTGGAAAAAGAGCTGACGTTTGGTTTTAATATTGGTTTTTTGTGGGAGCCGACTCCATGGGTTGCATTTGGGGTTGTATACCAGTCACCTGTAGCCATGGACATGGAAGGTGACTATAAATGGGTAAATGAAGACGGCTGGGTTGATTTTATAGGCCCTTTGACGGAGGGAGCTGCAGGTGCGATTGTTAAGGGAGTTATCGGTATTCAGGGAGATAAAGTGTCCGAGGGTACAGCATACCTTGATATGACTTATCCTGAGCATCTCTCTTTCGGTGTAAGTTTGCAGATAACACCTCGCTTTAAAGTGAATGTAGATTATAAGTTTACCGCTTGGTCTGAGTGGGCATCTATACCCGTAGAATTCTCTAATTCAATTGATCTGTTGGCACTCGCCTCAGTAGTACCCGATAACGAAGGGACAACACCAACAAATCTAACATTTCCATTAGGTTTAGAAGATACTTGGAATTTTGCGATAGGTTTTGAATTTGCGCTTTCAGACCGTATAGACCTTCGTTTTGGTATAGAAGATAGGCCTTCATCAATTCCTAAAGCGTCCCGAAGCCCGTTGTTGCCTATTTCGGATGCCAGGTTTTATGGTACTGGTGTTGGCATTAAATTGGAGTCAGGAGCACAGTTAGATATCGGTATGGCATATTTGCATTCAGAAGTTGAGATGCCAGGAGGCACTAGTGAGTTGGGTAATAGTAACAATCCACAAAAAGTTATTTATAACCCTTTTCCTGGGCAAGATATAACGGCCAGTGTGGATGCATTTCTATTCGAGTTAAGTTACAGAGAAGAATTTTAGTTAGAGCTGAATTGCTGAGTCATTGTTCCATTAAAAAAGCCCAACAAGATGTATATTTTGTTGGGCTTTTTTAATGGAACAATGAATTCCGATATTAAATAACACTGATGTGTCACATTGTGTTGATGATTTCGCGACATTGTGTTGATGATTTCGCGACATTGTATAGTGGTCTTAATTTGTTGATTATAAAAGGATTTCTGTTATTTTGTGGTAGTGGTCGATTATCTTGATTTTCATTTATGCAATAGAATTGCAAAAGTGTCGCATAATTTGGCTTTTTACCTGATCTGTTTGTCGGTATGCTGCAAGTCGATTGAAAGTTACTATTTCCTTGTTATTAAAATGGCTACTAAGAAAACTGAACTGAGTGTTAGAGCCATTACAATACGATGTTGCGAGTTGGCTATGAACGTTAAACAAGTACTTACTTTATTCACCGCTGTTGTTCTTTCTATTGCGTCTGAGGCCGTCTTTGCTAACCCCGAAGCCCCTGGGATGTATGATGCACGAAATATGGGTATGGGAGGTGCTGGGCTTGCGTACTTGGATAGCCCGGCCGCAGTGATTCATAACCCCGCCAATTTAGCTGCGACAGAAAATTCACAGCACCAATTCAATTTGAGTTTGCTTGCCGTCAAGCTCGGAGGCTCCTTTGCTGGCCCCGATCATTATCAAGAGTCTGATTGGCTTGCGATTCCGTTGCCTTTTTGGGGTTATAACACCAGGGTGACAGATTATATGACCACTGGTGCGTCGGTTTACCTCGCAGTAGGCTTTGGGGGTGGGTACTCGGATGTTTCACGATATGGTACCGGAAAGAGCTGTACCAGTAAGTTGTCTGATGTTGTGTTAACACCTCCTGGTGGTGGTTTGGTAATTAATGGTGATGCGCAGAATAACGATCTTTGTTTGTCATCCGGTAGAGACGAGGTGGTGAACTTAGCGGTTTTTGAGTTGGCTTTTCCTTTTAGTTTTCAAGTAACCAATGACCTTCAGGTCGGGTTAGCCATTCGTTTTCCATTTGGTATTTTTGAGCAGCAAACCTCAGAAGATATTACGGGGGCCTTGGGGGATTCGAATAATCCGGCAGGCTCTTTTGGCTTGGGGTATATGCAGGTTGAATCTGAGATGTTTGGTTATGGAAGTAAGCCCGGGTTTTTGTTGGGTTTTACTTATGATGTGACATCTTATTTGAGTGTAGCGGCAACCTATCGTACAAAATTGACCACAACGTTTAAAGGTGACACTAAAGTGTTGCTAAACTCCAATATTCTTCTTGATCCAGCGTTGGGCACCCTTGGGGGAGTGACGATAGGTAATGAAATAGCAGGTTTAGTTAATTCTGTACCAGGTATTGGGACGTTGTTGAATGTTCAGGGGAATGAAACTATAGGTGGTTTTGCCAACCGGTTAACCACGGAAATAGATTCAGGGCTAGAATGGTCGACCTCAAAGGCGATAGAGTTTGGTATTGCGCTTCAGGTAACACCTAATCTACTTTTCGCAGCAGATTGGAAGCACCAGTACCTTAAAGATTCGAATAAAGATTTCATTGTGGAGTTATACGAGCCTTTATTTCAACAGACAGGGTTAGACTCATTAGGCCAGGAGTTAAACTGGAAGGATGTGTACTCATGGAGTTTTGGTCTTGAGTATGAAATGAACGGCGGCCAACGTGTACGATTTGGGTACAGTATTGGCAATAGTGCAACACCTCCAGAGTATGCTAATGCGTTTACGCCTCCACCAGCAAATGAACAGGATGCATTTTATTTTGGGTATGGTGTTACTCAGGGTGAGTGGGAGTTTGACGTAGGGTTTAGCTACGCCAAAGTGGTTTATGAAATAGACCAGCCTTTTAATAGCGATGGCGAGCCCGTTGACCCACCGACATGTCGTCCTGGCCAATTGGTGAAATCTGGCTGCCCTGGGACGTTGTCAGTGAAGTCTCTATTTTTAGGGCTCTCTGCAAATTACCGGTTGTAGAAGGTTTAGATCGTGTAAAAAAGGCGCCATATCAAATGATATTGCGCCTTTTTTGTCGTACCAAATGGTATAGTTTTTTAAGCGATTCGTATTACTGACCTAACTTATAAGCATCCTCTGCCATTTTCAAAAAACTAGGTGGTTCACCTGCACCATATACTTCTAGCGCAGCTCCACTGACATACCCAGAACTATCTGCTGCTAAAAATAAACACGCATTGGCAATATCTTCTGGTGATGCCATACGTCGCATAGGCAAAGAATTTTCAATTAACTTAATGCCTGCCTCACCGCCATAGTGCTCTGATGCGGCTTCGGTTTTAATTAATCCGGCAATAATGGCATTAACCCGTACATTATCCACCCCCCATTCCTGTGCAAAAGAGCGGCTAACATTAATTAAACCCGCTTTAGCGGCTCCATATGCAGCAGTACCTGGTGATGCACGCTCGCCGGATACGCTGGCGATATTAATAATGCTGCCACCGTTCGCGGTTTTACACATGGCGTGATAAGCCTGCTGTGAAAAAATCATTGGGCCGATTAAATTTAATTTAATAATGGCTTCAGTTAATTTCGGTGGTGCATCCGCAGCGGCAACAGGAGGACTGCCGCCAGCGTTGTTGACCAATATATCCAAGCGTCCTGTGGCTTTTATCGCTGCATCAATTAGCGCTTGTGACTCTTCTGCTTTTCGGACATCGGCAGCCATAAATATGGCGTGTTTTCCTGCGCCAGAGGGGAGTTGTTCAGGGGCATTGCGTCCACAAATAAATACGTTTGCACCTGCGTTTAAAAAGGCTTCGGCAATGCCAAAACCCACACCTTTTGTGCCACCGGTAACGATGACGGTTTTATTGGTAAAATCATGCATGATATTGCGTCTTTTGTGATGTCGTGGCGAAAGTTTGTTGTGTTACTAGAGTGATGAATGTCGGTTATTTATCGCGTTTGCGTAAATACTTCCATACACCACTGGCACTTCCCACTAACGTATCGCCACACCAGGCTTTGCCTTCAACAAAAGCAACGGTGGCTGTTGTTTGGGTGATGGTGCCAGTCGCTCGCAAAAACTGTCCTGGGGTGGTGCCAGCAATAAAATTGCTGTGCATAGAAAGGGTTACTACAGGTTGACCGCCTTTTTGCAACGCAGCGGTCATTCCCATGGCTTCATCCAAAATCGTTAGCATTAAGCCACCATGTCCGCGGTTATTACCACCGATATGGGTTTCGGTCATAACAACCCCAACAGAACCCTGAACATTACCTTCGCTATCGGTTTCTTTTTTATACACAAAAGGCCCGATATGTTTGGAGAACGGTGCGTAACCACTTCCAGTAAAACCTTCCGGAATTATTGATGTATCAGTATTGGTATTAGTATCGTTTTGATTGTCACTCATACTACTGGCTCCAAAAAGAATTCGTTTATGCTTTTTCTAATATAGCTGCACCGGTAGGTACACCTGCACCAGCGGTAATCAGCACACGGTTCACGTCACCCGCCTGGTTAACTGATGTGCCACGAATTTGTCGTACGGCTTCTGCAATGCCATTCATGCCATGAATATAGGCTTCACCTAACTGTCCACCATGAGTGTTCACGGGCAATTTTCCGCCGCGGCTAATATGACCGTCTTTTACAAAGTCTTTTGCTTCACCACGATCACAGAAACCAAAGGCTTCCAGTTGTGGTAATACCCAAGGAGAGAAGTGATCATATAAACATGCCATATCGATATCGTCAGGCGACAATCCTGCCATGCTGTAAACTTCTCCAGCACAAGCATCAAACTCTGGAATGCCTGAAATAGACTCACCATAAAACGGCGTCATCATCCGAGAGTCTTTGACGATACTTTGTCGAGCACTAGCGATTAATGCTGGGGTGTTAGCCAAATCTTTTGCACGTTCTGCAGAGGTCACAACAAATGCAACAGCACCATCACTTTCTTGGCAGCAATCATATAACCGCAATGGATCAGCGATCATTCGAGAGGCTTGGTGTTCCTCTAAAGTGATTGGGCGCTCATAGAAAAAAGCGTTAGGGTTGGTTGCTGCAAAATCTCGCATGGAAACTGCAACACGACCAAAGTCTTCACTGGTTGCGCCAAACTCATGCATATAACGACGAGCGCTAAATGCAATCCACGCGGCAGGTGTCATAAACCCGTAAGGAAAATAATGACTGAAGTTAATAATGTTTGGGTCCATGGGGTTGTTATTAAATAACTGTCCACTACCAAAACGTAAACCCGAGCGTTCGTTTAACGCACGATAAATCACCACGGTTTCACATAACCCAGAACTGATGGCGGTTGCTGCGTGAACAAATGGCCCGCATGCGGCACCACCGCCAAACTCTGTGCGGGAGAAGAATTTTAATTCTTTGCCGCCCACTTGACGTAATACTTCGTTTTCCCAGTTGTTGTCCATGCTAAAAGTAGCCATGCCATCAATGTCGCTGCCCTTAAGGCCTGCGTCATCCAATGCGGCTTTTACAGCTTCGCATGCCAATTGCATTTCTGTTCGGCCAGAGTCTTTTGAAAATTCAGTTGCGCCAATACCTACAATCGCGGTTTTACGAGAAATGCTCATGATGATGCTCCCAGCTGAAGTAATGCAGAGCCACTAACGTGATTACCCATGCCGTTTTTTCCTCGAAATTCAATCTTGGCAATGGTGTTACCACCATCTTCATTTAATTCTGTTATTTCGCCGGTAACTACCATGGTGTCCCCTGGGTAGTTCGGTGCACCTAAATTAAATTTTAGGTTTTTAATGCGGCTACCAGGGCCTGCCCAGTCCGTTAGATATCGACCGACAAAACCATTGGTGGATAAGATATTCATAAAAATATCCGGTGTACCTTTGGCTTGTGCAGCGGCTTTATCATGGTGTACATCTTGGAAATCTTGCGTCGCTATTGCTGCGGATACAACAAGGCGTGCTGTAATGGGCAGTGAAAATTCTGGCAAAGTATCGCCAATTTTAACGTCAGAAGCGGTGATGTTGGTTCTTGCGTTGGCGGTTGTATTGGCGCTCATGATTGTTGCTCCTGCTTTTTCTTTGCTGCTGAACCGATAGGGCCAAATAACGGTAGTGTCATATCGTCTTGCACTTCGGTTAATACCATTTCCACATCCATGCCAATCTTGATGTCGTTGGGTTTGATGTCGGTAAGCTGTGTGGCGATACGTACGCCTTCTTCCAGATCAATCAATGCAATGGCATTGGGGTAATCAAACGGGGGGATTTCTGGATAATGCATAACGGTATAGGTATAAATACTGCCTTTACCCGATGCTGCTATCGTGCCCCAGTCTAACGATTGGCATTCGCTACACATTGGTTGTGGTGGGTGACGCAGCGTGGCGCAAGAATCACATTTCTGAATCAGTAATTCCCCATCACGTAGGCCTTGCCAAAAATGTGCATTGTCGTAATTTTCAACCGGATGAACACGAGTGATTTTTTGAATATCAGAACCTGGCTTTTTAGCACCGGGTTGCTTCTTGGGTGTTTCATATTGGAAGTAAGTAATGACAGCTTCAGCAAATTTCTCGTCATCTTCCGTCAGAAATTCTGCCAACTCAGTAACAAAAAAACCTTTACCCATGCCGGTGGTTTTTAGATCGGTCATATTGACCAGGGTGGTGTAGTGATGAACACGTTCACCTTCTTGCAAATATCGGTGGAAAGTCTGGTCATAACTTACTGCCATAATACCTGCATAACCGTTGTCTTCTAATACACTCAACAGCTCATAGGGGTTTTTATCGGTAGACCCTGGAGCGTAATTGCCTTGCGCATCTCGCATGCTCCACATTTGCATCATCGTAGGGGGCGCAGTGACATCGTCGAACTCTGTATCCTGGCGATATTCATCATCAAGGTATAACGGGTTGTTATCCCCCATGGCGGTACACCATTGCCATACTTGGGTGCGGCTGACGGGGTTCCAGCTATTGTAAGGGCCAACTCGGCGATTGAGCAGGTGGGCAACCTTCTCTTTAATGGCCACTGATACGTTGTCCGACATGGGTGTTCCCTCTAAGTGATTGCTTGTTTCCATAGATTGTTTGAGCATTTAACGAAATTAGCTACCAGTTCTACGGATTTCTGATTATTTTTGACTGTATTGGTTAACAGGCAGACGACCATCATAGTAATTATGCATGATTATTGCAATATTGGTGCAAAAGTTATGGTTGTATTGATGAAACACTGTGTTTTACGAGAGGGGGAGTGGTAGGTCGGGTGGCAAAGAGTGCGCGGGGTTAAATAGGAGTTAATGAAGGGTGGATATTAAACAGCATCAGAGTAAGAGAGCGTTATATGATCTCTTACTCTGATGCTAATCAGACTAGCTAAGCAATGACTTTAGGTCAAAGTCCACATCGGATAACTGTTCAGCGGTAGCACTAACCTTTTGTGCAACAAGCTTTTTCGCAGTCATAAACTCTTTTGAGCTATTGACGCAATCAGCCGCAAGAATGGTATCACCTTTCATATACCAGCCTACAAACTTGTTGTCATCGGGGTTGCCACGGAGAATGACGTTGTCATATCCCATGTTAAAACCGGCGATCTGTAGTTTCACATCATACTGATCAGACCAGAACCAAGGTAATGCGCTATAGACTTTCTCATTACCACAGATCGTTGCTGCTGCTGTTTTCGCTTGTTCCATTGCATTAGGAACCGACTCTAAACGCAGGCTAAATCCTAAGATGCTATTTGGGTGGAAAGTCACGTCGCCGGCGGCCACAATGTCAGGGTCATCCGTTTGGGCGAATTCGTTGACTTCTATACCGTTACTAACGGTTAATCCTGCCTGTTCCGCTAATTCGGTGTTAGGGATGACACCAATACCTATAATGACCATATCGGCTTCAAGGGTAAGGTCATTGTTGCAGATAACCTTCTCAACACGGTCACCACCTTGTAATTCCAACGCCTGTGCTTCAGTAATGATTTTTACGCCATGGCCAGTGTGTAGCTTGGCATAGTACTCAGACATCTCTGGAGCAGTAACACGTTCCAGTACACGACCCATCATTTCAAGCACAGTGACTTCCATGCCTAACTTACGAAGTGATGCAGCGGTTTCTAAACCAATATAACCACCACCAACGATAACGGCTTTGTTGCCCTCTTTTGCTTCGGCTTTCAGCGCCAGAGCATCGGCTAGGGTGCGAATATAGTGAACCCCTTTGAGCTTTCCTCCAGGGATGTCTAAATAGCGTACACGAGCGCCGGTACAGATCGCTAGCTTGTCATAAGCCATGCTGTCACCGTTGACAAGGGTGACAGATTTGTTGGCACGGTCGATAGCTTCAACACGCACACCGAGCTTAAAGGTCACATCGGCTTTTTCATAAACCTTGGCTTTCATAATATCAATCTCGTCAGCGGCTTTATCGCCAACAAGTAATGCTTTTGAAAGTGGTGGACGGTGATAAGGCATTGCCTCTTCATCCCCAAGTACAATAATCTGACCAGTCCAACCTTCTTTACGGACACTGGTGGCTAATTGTGCACCAGCATGGCTTGCGCCAATAATTAAACAAACGGGGTTTTCTTGAGATGGTGTTGCGTCAGACATGGTTGCCTCTCTACTGCTGAATAAGTTCTCTAAATGGGTGCACCTATAATACTTAATTTTTATAGATGATGAAGCGTCTATTGCGCTTGATTTGCCAGTGTTTCTACTATACGGTGTATACTCTACGAGTCAAGTTAAAAGCACAGTGAACGTAATGGTATAAGTAACCCCTTATATTAAGTGCTACGGCTTGCACCGAGTGATCGAGCTACTGTTTATACCAAAAAGTGCTGGTTCAATAAAAAATATTTAGTAAATAACATACTATTTAACAATTTTGCGTAGTTTGCTTAGTGTTAGCTACCCAATTGTTTGTTTCAAAAACTGGAGAGAGTGAGATGCCAACAATTCAAGTAACGAATCTAGCGGGTGAAGTTAGTAGTCTGGATGCCACATCAGGCAATACCTTAATGGAAGAATTGCGTGATAACGGATATGACGACATTGAAGCCGTGTGTGGTGGTGTATGTTCATGTGCGTCGTGCCATGTTTATATCGAAAGTAAATGGGCGTCATTAACAGGTAAGGGCGGTGAAGATGAGCACCAGTTAGTGACGAGCACAGATTACTACAAAGAAAGTTCTCGACTGTCTTGCCAGGTTACCGTATCTGATGAAATGGACGGTATGGAAGTGGTTATTGCGACGCAGGATTATTAATTTCTAAAGACGAGTTAATCGATTTTTTAGATAAAAGCCTTGTAGCGAAATGCTACAAGGCTTTTTTAATGGTCGTTTTTTGCCGCTGCCGTAATTTTATCGCTGTTGTAATGATGTGTTATTGAAAATTTACAATAAGCAGTCACAAAAAAACCGATTCTTTTGAAATCGGTTTTTTTGTGACTGAGCCCTCTGGGTAAGAAGGCTCAGTGGTTGTACAAAAAGATTAAAAGTTAGCGGCTAGGCAGTAACCGCTTCTTTTTCTGCTGATTGCTCGGTAAACCCGTAATTTTCTGGACGTATTGTTTTAACCGTAACAAACGCACCTTTTTCTGGCTCAGTTTGACCGCCAATCATGCGAGAACGAGGCATGTCAGTTTTGCCATCAAACTCAGAGGTAAACTCAACACGGCGCGCAAATTCACCAAATATGATGCGTAGCTGCTGACGGGCTTGGTTCATACCAACACAAGCTCGTCGACCACCACCGAACGGTAAGAATTCCGTTGGTTTGGGTTTCTTTGCACCACCAAGCCAGCGCTCAGGTTTAAAGTCTAATACGTCTTTACCGTAAATATCTTCACGACGATGGGTTAAATAGATATTGGGCAGAACGGCAGTACCAGCAGGTATGTTCCAATCGCCAATTTGTGTGTCATGTCGTAACCAGCGGATAAAACCAACAGCAGAAGGTGTTAAGCGTTGAGATTCGTTTAAACAGGCCGTTACGTAAGGCAATTCAGAATTGATGATTGCGTCGTATTTACCTTCTTTTTGCATTGACTCGATTACTTCATCGCAAATTTTCTGGTTAACGTCAGG
This sequence comes from Gammaproteobacteria bacterium 42_54_T18, assembly GCA_002163245.1. Lineage (GTDB taxonomy): Bacteria > Pseudomonadota > Gammaproteobacteria > Pseudomonadales > Ketobacteraceae > 42-54-T18. Next base: position 50,699 of record MAAL01000033.1, read on the forward strand.
GCGTTGCTGCATCCAAATACCGAACCAAGCGCCTGTTGCTGCACTTGTTTCATGGCCACCTATCATCAAACCAACACATTCAGAAATAACACGCTCTACGTCGAGTAGGCTGCCATCTTCATTCGTAGCACGAGAAAGAATCGAAAGCATGTCAATGGCGTCTTCATCAACATTGGCGCGAGCGGCTTCAATGTCTTCGCGAATCATTGCTGCTAGTTGAATTTTAAGATCAACGGCACGCTTCCAAGGGAAAATACCTTTTTTGCCGTTACCCATTTTTCCTTCGGCAGTACGTTTCAGATACTTCTTGTTTAACCATCGACGCCAATCTTTAGCGCCCACCATTTGAGCTAAGGTGAAGTTTGTATCACTTGTGGCCTCAAGCATCCAATGTAGCATGAGCTCTTTGTATTTTTCTTTTCGTTCACCATGGCGTAAATCAAAAATGGTGTAACAGATTACGTCTAGGGTAATGTCACCAATTAAACGTGGAATATTCAGTTCTTGGCCAATTGTCCACGAGTTAATGTGCTCGGTAACAATTTCGTGCATTGTGGTTGCACGGCCTTTTAATTTATTGGTGTTAAATTGTGGAATAACAATTTTTCGAGAGTCTTGGTGCGCTTTGCCATTCAAAAAAACAGTATTGTTTTCACCGAGATCCATTGGGAGTTGTACTAGGGATGCATCAACCTGTTCTGGTTTTAGACGAAGAATATCGGCAATCATTTTTTGATCGCTGGTCCAAACCATAGGCCCCTGGCGAGGTAATGTTAGAGTGAATGTGTCGCCAAGCTCGCGATTGTTTTTTTCCATGTAATCCCAAATACCAATACCAAGCCCCATGGCTTGACGGACTTTGCTATCTTTGGGAATCGGGGGGAGTTTAGATAAATCCACCATATTAAATCTCCGGCTTTGTTTGTTTGAATGGCTGCCGATAACGGGGATGAGTATCGGTTATCGGCAGCTAGGTACAACGTGTAAAAATTAATGGTGTAAGAATTAACGATTACTCGTCATCACCACCGAACTTTTTCAAGTTGTCCCAAAAACGCTGAGGTACTTTATCTTTAGGAACTTTCACAAAGCTTTCAATTGTAGGATCGCCGTTAGTGTAAGACTGCTCACCAGTACCGATACCGTCTTTGTCAAAGATAAAGAACAGTGCCATACGAATCGTTAGCATATAAACCGCTTCTTCATCATCAGCGTCGTCAACGTCAAGACCAAATGCAACAGGAAGCATCGCAGCTGGGTACATTTGGTGAACGTTACCTTCAATACAAAGCGTGTCTTCACCAACGACAAATTTCTCTAACTCTAGGTGGATAACAAATAGAGTGAAAGCCATTAGGTTGCCGTAAAATACTTCAAGCTCATCATAAGACTGTGGCTGAATGCCATCCATTAAACCGTCATCCCCTGTACCCCAGCGACGATAGTCTTGGCTATTTTGAGAGCAGGTAGCCAAAAGACCGGATAAATCACCTTTACACTCATGTGTTGCGTGATCAACGAAGTTTTGACAGATCTGCTTACGGCGACCTTCAAGGGTTGGAAGGATGTTCTCGCGAACATAGTTAGCAAGATAATCTGGATCAAATTCGTCAAATGAAATAGGACGTTGTGGAAGCGTGTGGCCAATATACATGAGTGTTCTCCTCTCTAGGGATTGCCGGTAATGGCTTATTACGTTACGAAACGAGGGAACACCTAAGGTGTTCCAGATCGCTTTATAAGTGAACGATGAGATTCAGTCTACGATGTATATTTGCGAGAGTCTACAGCGTATACCCATTATTTTGCATTAATATTGCAAAATAGAATGTGAAATGGCATTGCTAATTGTAAGGATACTGGGAGTTAGAGGGATAATTTCATTGGCTTACCAGTATAGAAGAGGGTTCTAAGAGTGCAATATTTGTACAGGTGAAGGGTAATATTTGATTCCCCTCCCATTACCCTTCATTTCCTTGCGCTTTATTCGTCTCCTTATGAATAGCCAGGCCTCTATATCGGCCGCTCGTACAGCATTTATCTAGTCGACAAGGAAACCACCGATGAATACTCCAGCCAACATCACGCGTTTAGTGTTTGAGCTAATTGGCAGTGATGACGAGGTTCGTGTACTCAGCTTCTCAGGGAATGAGTTTATATCAGGGTTATTTTCGTTCTCCCTTGATGTCGCTTGTGAAAATGGCACGATGACGGCTGATAGTTTTTTGTCGAAGTCTGGGTTGCTAACGCTTGTTGATCCCAGTACACATCGCTTACTGCACGGTGAGATTATTGATGCAGCCCAGGTTAACCAAGGCCGCCGTTTTACCCAGTTTCAACTTACGGTTGCCCCGAAACCCTGGTATTTACAGAGCCGCAGCGGGAGTCGTATTTTCCAAGATCAATCTGTACCGGCAATTATCAAAACAGTATTAGGGGATGCGGGTATTCGAGGTGCTGACGTACGTTTTTCTTTAACCCCTAGTTATCCACCGCGCATATACTGCGTACAACACCAAGAAACCGATTGGGACTTTATATGCCGCTTGATGGAAGAAGAGGGTATTTTCTACTTCTTTGAGCACGCGCTAGATAAGCACACCATGGTTATTGGCGATCAAAACAGCTGTTTTAGGGCCTTACCGGGGGGGGCTAGGATTGCCTATCACCCGGTTACCGGATTGGTGCCCGGTAAAGAGTCTCTTTATGATTACCGCTGTATTCAGGGGGTAGCTACTGGCAAAGTCAGTTTGCAAGACTACTTCTTTGAAAAGCCCAGCTTATCTTTGTTGAGCAGTGCAGCTGCTAATGGAGCTGGCGCTCGGGGGGATTTTGAGCAATACCATTACCCCGGTTGTTATCAAACCCCAGAAGAAGGTAAGCGTTATGCTCAATTACGTGTTGATGCGCTAAATACCTTCGCCTTTACCGCGACCATTAAAACCAATAGCCAGCGCTTACAGCCAGGTTATGTCGTGGCAATTGAAGGCCACCCTAGAAATAGTGCTAATCGTCAGTACTTAATCACTCAGGTTCATCATAAAAGCCAACAACCACAATCGTTAGAAGAGGGTGCGAGTACAGCAGCTTACTCTTACCAAGCAACCGTTAGTCTGATCCCTAATGATGTGATCTATCGGCCGGCTCGCACACATGTTGTTAATAAAATCACCGGTACCGAAACAGCAATAGTGACAGGCCCACCGGGAGAAGAAATCTACACCGATGAACACGGCCGCATTAAAGTGCACTTTCATTGGGATAGAAATAACGGGTACGACCAAAAAAGTAGTTGTTGGGTGCGTGTCTCTCAAGCGGTTGCTGGCAGCCAATGGGGAAGTGTTTCAATTCCTCGTGTCGGTGAAGAGGTGATGATTGCCTACGAATCTGGTTTACCAGATCGTCCTATTGTGATCGGGCGTTTGTACAACGGACAGCACCCTGCTCCTTATCCATTGCCCGCCAATAAAACAAGATCCTCATTAAAAACGCTGAGCACACCGAATGGTGGTGGTTTTAATGAAGTACGTATTGAAGATAAAAAAGGTAATGAGAAAATTTTTATCCACGCAGAAAAAGACGTGGATATGTTAGTGAAGAATGATTGGCGTGAAACTATTGATAATGATGAACATCACTCGGTGGATAAAGCGTCGTTCACTAAAATTGGTAAAGACAATCATCAAACGGTGGATAAGCAACATAACCTTAGTGTTGGAAAAAGTCATTCCCGCCAGGCCGGAAAAGATACCCATATTAAAGCCGGAAAAAACTACATCGCCCAAGCCCAAGAGATTCATTTAAAAGCCGGTATGCAATTGGTGATTGAAGCTGGTACGGAAGTGGTGATGAAGGCGGGAAGTGGACTGATTGCCCTTAACCCCTCAGGCGTTACTATTAAAGGGGCGATGGTAAAAATTAACAGCGGTGGTGGGGGTGGTGCAGCTAAAGCCGCATCGCCCGAAGCACCGGTGGCCCCACAAGCACCTAAAGATGATAAAAGTGGCAAGGTCTCAAAAGCTGCCAAAGCCAAGCAGCAAAAAAATGAAGCGATAGCATTAGCATCAGGTAGTGCCAAAGCGGTTCAGTCAGATGATATTGTACTTGCCAGTGTTGTAAGAGGCCCCAATGTTGTTAGTAACGCCCCGTTACCGCCAGAACAAAAAAAGGCTGAGATAGAATGTCTGCGCCCAGATGGAAGCCCTGCCAAAGGGTTTCCATACCAAGCCATACTCGCCGATGGATCTGAAAAGAAAGGTACCTTAGATGCAAATGGTAAAGCCAGTTTGCAAGGTGTACCAAAAGGCTCCGTACAAGTTACCGTGGGTGAAACGGTTGTCGCATCAGAAGTGGTACAGCTTCGCCAAGAAATGACACAAATCTTTCAAGCAATGGTTGCGAAGGAAAAGGCCGATGCGAAGTCACTTGCCGATAATCGCAGTGATCATAATATTCTGCAAGACGCTATGGAAATGGATTTCTCCATTAAGAAAGGCATTTGGAAAGGTGCGGTAGGTTTGCTGACGTGGATAAATGATGTAAAAGACGTGGTACATCCGGTGGATATCCTACACCGAAAATTACTTGTCGCCTGGAAGAGTTACAGCAGTGACAGTGAAGAGTGGGCTGCAACGTACAAAAAGAACATTGAGATAGCGGATCATAAAGAGCTAGTAGAAGCCTTAGGCTTTGATCCAGATAAAGTGACAGCCGAGGTAATCGCAGAGGCGTATGAGATAACGGGATACCTGTTTGATGATGAAGCTTCTCGAACACTGATTAAACAGTTCGCAAAAGACTTTGCTCAAGCCCAAGATCGAACCGAGTGGGCAGAGTTTGCCGGTGGTGCGATATTTGAGATTGTATTGGGTGCGGTGATTGTGGCATTAACTGGAGGGTTGGGGGTTGCAGCCGTCGCAGCGAAGTCTAGTCGTCATGTTGGGAAGTTAACAGAGCTGGGTAAGGTACTTAAAAAGCTGGCGGATAAGTTAAAGGCCGTGAAGTTAAGAAAGGTGAAAACGGGACATACAGGGGATACTGTAAAGGTTAAACTGGATAAACCGAGTGAGGTAGAGTTTAGTTCGCATGGGAATGAATTAGGTGTTGCTGATAGTAAAAATACTGATAGGATGCCAGAGCTGGGTTCTGTTCTAAACAGTAGATTCAGGAATTTAACTTTAGAGCCCGCGACTTCACGGATCGAACTAACTGGAATGATTGGAGGAAAACCCGTTGGTGGGCCAACTTCGATACCTAAAGGCGCAGGAACTGAAGTGCGAAGAGGGCTGACTAGGGAGAATGAATCAGCAGAGATAATTGCTCGAAATGGCTTCAAGGTAGATCAAACGCCGATTCAACTTCCAAATGGAAAAAATCCAGATTTGACAATTGAAGGAAGAGTCTTTGATGTCCTATCTCCAGTGTCGAACAATGCAAGTCAAATACTGAAAGACGTCAAAAATAAAACCTTAGGGAAGAAGGTAAAGTTACCAGAAGGTGGGTCTGTTCGCAAAAACCAACAAACTAGAAATTTGGTGGTTAACTTAAATGATACGGCTGTTACGCCGACAGAATTGCAGGAGCTCCTTACAAGGAAGTCTTCTAGTTTACCAAATTTGGATGAAGTTATAGTAATACCAAAAGGATCAAGCGATCTTGTTCGATTTGATTTTATAGGCAATAGGTGAGTTATGTCAGTTGAGATTGAAATATTTTTTTCAAATGAACAGAAATACGATGAGTTGGTATTACTCATACCAACTTCGTTTCAAATAATTGATCAAGGAGAATACAGGTCTGCAAATGTCGAATTAGTTATGTCTGAGCCTGATGAGGATGATTTTGAAGCTCTACTGTCAGTCAAAGATATTGAGGGTTGCAATAATTTATTTTCGTTTACCTTAAGTGGGCATAAAAATATTATTTTGGGGCAAGATGAAATTGTGTTGCTTCTTTCAAACGTGCTAAGTAGATCAGGCGGAAATGTTGCAATGATTGCAAATGGAACATCAATATTACTATATCGTGATAAAGAAGGTGTTTTTCTTGGTGACAGAGAGTTTTGGTCGAATGAGAGAATAAAGTTGTTGAGTGTAGGCGAGGTGAGTTTTGACAGTTCTTTATAGTTCGAAACAAGTCAACTTTATTTGACGCTAGCTTAGTGAGCGTCGAAGCTCGAATTGTCGAAAGCTATTCAGTCTCAACAAACGTATCAATAATCTGTAATAACTGTCGCTTCTTAGTTATCCCTAACTTCTCAATCAGTTGCAGTCGGCGCATTAGTCGTGTGTCTGACTGTTTCGTCTTCTTAATGGTGTCTGTTACTCCTACCAAGCAACCGTTAGTTTAATCCCTAATGATGTAATCTATCGGCCGGCTCGCACAGATGTTGTTAATAAAATCACCGGTACCGAAACCGCAATAGTGACAGGCCCATCGGGAGAAGAAATCTACACCGATGAACACGGCCGCATTAAAGTGCACTTTCATTGGGATAGAAATAACGGGTACGACCAAAAAAGTAGTTGTTGGGTGCGTGTCTCTCAA
>MAAL01000183.1 GCA_002163245.1 Gammaproteobacteria bacterium 42_54_T18
GCTGGTTTTTGATCATGATCTTGCCATCTCTGCTTTGCATTGTCATGCCGTGAATTATCCGTCATAACCTTTTGTATTTAAAGGTTTTATTTGTTAACGCAACAGCATTGCGGCAGGGCTCACCCCTATTGAACTAGGCTCAGACATTGCCGGTTCAATTCGAACCCCTAGCCATTACTGTGGCATTTATGGACACAAAACTTCATACGGCATTATTCCTTTTAAAGGTCATATTCCAGGTCCCCCTGGAGCGCAATCAGCCCCAGACTTAGCGGTCGCCGGTCCTATGGCAAGATCAGTAAAAGACTTACAATTAATGCTCGATGTTCTTGTCAAAGATGGCAAAAAGGAACAATCGGCTTTACAAGTACGACTGCCAAAAGCATCTAAAAAATCGCCAAAGTCCTTCAAAGTGCTGGCTTGGATAGATGACCCACTCTGCCCCATAGAACCTGACCTTGCTACACGTTATAAAGCCCTATTCAATGAGCTCAGAGAAAAAGGTGTCACGGTCATTGAAGCAAGCCCCAAACAGCTCAACTTTACAGAAGTCTATGAGCTGTATTTGAATTTGCTTGGTGGCGTCATGGGCCTTACACAAAAAGACTTACAACAACAAATCATCTCCCATTCAGCAGGGCTACTTGGTAAATTGGCTAAATTTATTAACTTCCCCCCTCACTTTGAGCACTTTGTTCGAGGGGCGGGCCAGTCTCACTTCGGCTGGCTAAAGAAGAATGAACGCAGAGAGCGATTAAAAGCTAAATTCACTCAGCTCTATTCTGAATATGATGTTGTTCTTACCCCTGTCGTTCCTTTTACAGCAATACCCCATGATCACTCCCCTATAATGGCTCTTAGAAAAGTTATAGCCAGAGGAGAAGAAAGGCACTATACCGACCATATGCCATGGATAGCTTTGGCGACAGTATTTGGACTACCAGCTACATCTGCCCCCGTCGGCAAAGACAGAGACGGAATGCCATTTAATATCCAAATCATTGGTGACAGTTATCAGGATAAAACAACGCTACAGTTTGCCTCAATCATTGAAACCATTAACGGAGAATTCGTGGCTCCAGAGACTTATAACGAATAACTACATAAAATCCCAATTACATTTCCCCCTGATCAATCCGTTGTGCGATTTCGGGGGCAATATACAATTGATCATAAAGGTCAGCTGCCCACTCAACATTTACAGCTAGGTGCTTCAAAACACGAACGGCAACAATCTGAACTGGAGCAATTTCGCTCCAAACCGATGTATTCAAACACCGCCAATGATCAGTCGAAAACGTTTTAGGCTTTAATAGTTGACCAATACAGAATTCACAAGCAAATACTGTATGTTCTATATCGGGGGCTTCTTGGGCCGGCTTTACTTCGTAAGGAGCAAGTTTTATCCCATGAGCATCACATAATTCACAATGTGCTCGCGAACGCCGAGTTAAATCTTTACCTAAAAGTGAAAGCGCCTCTAAACGCTCTGCATGTTTTTCTCTTGCTTTTGACACGATAGAGCTCTCCTTTTTGAACTACAATTCTACTATCTATTTATTATTATGCCGTGAACCATAAAACGATGCACTCCACAAAAAAACATTGCAAGCGCTGCCAACAAAGCCGCTGGGTAATGACAGTTGTTATACTCTCGGTTCTTCTGTTTGTGCTATTTACGGGCTAATATTTTCTAGCAATTAAGAACCAATAGGCACTATATGAAATGAAGCCAGAAATAACAAAGCCCCGCAATATCCCTCATAGCTATTAAAACGCTACTAAAGAGCTATTACAGGGCTATTTATGCTCGTCTCTAGAGCACGTAACAAATACTAAGCCAACGCATTATCTGCCACCGAATATTTAGGATCTTCCATAACATTCACCTCTACCATATCCCCTGCCTGTTTAAGTAACAATCGGCATTCAGAACTTAAGTGACGAAGATGGAGTTGCTTGCCTGCCTTAACATAACGTACCGCCAAAGCATCAATAGCTTCTAACCCAGAGTGATCGTATACACGAGAACCGGCAAAATCAATGATCACATCATCGTTATCATCTGCTGGTGTAAACTGCTCAGAAAATTCAATAGTAGAGCCAAAAAATAATGGGCCAGTTAAACTGTAAACCGTTGAACCACATGGATCTTCGCTCTTTTTAATCTCAACATGTTTAGCGTGTTCCCAAGCAAACACCAGCGCCGAAACAATCACTCCCACTACTACGGCAATCGCTAGATCTGAAGCTACGGTGACGCCGGAAACCAAAATAATCACAAATGCATCGTGTTTTGGGATTTTCTTAAGGATACGAAAGCTACTCCACTCAAACGTTCCTATAACAACAATAAACATAACTCCCACCAGCGCAGCGAGAGGGATAGCTTCGATTAAAGAAGAGCCAACTAATATAAATAACAGCAAACTAACCGCTGCGGTGATACCCGACAACCTCCCTCGCCCTCCAGAGTTCACGTTGATCATGCTCTGTCCGATCATCGCACAACCGCCCATTCCACCAAACATACCTGTTACCGTATTTGCAACGCCCTGACCGATACATTCTTTATTGCCGCGACCACGAGTTTCAGTAAGTTCATCGACTAAACGCAATGTAAGCAAAGATTCGATCAAACCTATTGCCGCCAATATCGCAGCATAAGGGAAAATAATGGAAAGCGTTTCAAAGTTAAAGGGTACAGAAGGAATATGGAAACTTGGCAAACCTCCAGCAATCGTTGACACATCTCCTACAACACGTGTATCAACATCAAAGCCAATTACAATCAATGTAACCGCCACAATAGCTACCAAGGCTGAAGGGACTGCTGTAGTAATCATCGGTAAAAATCGAATGATTGCCATGGTAAGACCCACTAACCCCAACATAATCCATAGAGCCGTACCTTCCAACCAGGCTATATCAATAACACTGCCTTCCATGCCGGTTCCTGTTAACCAGCCAGGTTCGCCATTTTCACCAAACTGACTTAGCTGAGCTAAAAAGATAACAATTGCTAAGCCGTTTACAAACCCCAACATAACAGGGTGTGGAACGATTCGAATAAATTTACCGAGTTTTAAAACACCAGCAGATATCTGCAATATACCCATTAGCACGACGGTTGCGAATAAGTACTCAACTCCATGGTCAGCGACCAGAGCTACCATCACAACTGCTAAGGCACCTGTGGCACCAGAAATCATCCCTGGGCGGCCGCCAATACAAGCCGTAATCAAACCAACCATAAAGGCCGCATACAAACCAACGAGAGGCTCAACTCCCGCTACAAAGGCAAAAGCCACAGCTTCTGGCACCAACGCCAGCGCCACGGTTAGACCAGAAAGCAGATCATTTTTGTAACTTGAGACTTTTTGTAGTCGAAACTCAAACATCGTGTTTCTCTTTGGTTAATTAATCAAACGGAAATAGGACCCAATATAGCGGGCGCGAATTCTAACGCACTAACCAACAGAACACAAATCAACCAAGTTTACTATATGTGTAGTTTTTGTAACCATTTCAAAGTGTTAGGTCACATAAAATTAAAAACCACCCAAAACCAACAACCCCTTTTGGATCACTGACATTTGTTAAGACTATTGGTAGAATAGGCACGCTTAAGGACACTCAGCCAAAAATAACGAAGGAAGTTGCTATGGGCCATACAGTCGACGTTTTAACCTCTGTGCTTGCATCTAGCGTACGCTCTTGGAGAGGTACATCTACAAAACGCAATACGGCAGAGCCTGAAAAGTTACTGACTCTATATGACAGAGAGGGGTGCCCAGACTGCCGTTTCGTCAGAGAAGCGCTTACAGAGCTAAATTTGGATGTGAACATTATCCCTTGCCCTGAAGGCAATAAAGAGGTCATCGCCACACTGAAAGAAATCTCTGGAACCCCATTGGTTCCGTTTCTAATCGACCCAAATACCAGCAAACAGATTAGTGGCCAAGACAGCATTGTCAGCTATCTATTTAAGGAATATCGAGATACCAATGTTCCTTCTAAGTTGTCCTCCGGTATCCAAAACGCGATTGCATCACGAATAGCTACCACTCTTCGCAACGGCTCAGGTACTCAATACCACCTCGCAAAACCAGCCGCAGAACCATTAACCTTATATAGCTTTGAATCAAGCCCTTATACCCGTCTCGTTAGGGAGCGCCTTTGTGAATATGGCATTCCCTACACCTTGATCAACCTAGGAAAGCAACAACGAGCTGATATGGGCCCAGCCAACTTCCGCATGAGTCTGAAAAAATACAAACCCTTACCAAACTCCAAGCGTGACGCCTTCTTTAAGCAACACGGAAACGTTCAAGTACCATTCTTGGTTGATCCTAATACAGAATTAGAGCTATTTGAGTCCAAGCAGATTCTTAACTATTTGGACAACACCTACGCCGCCTAATCAGCGCTACCCATTGCCTTCAGGGATATTAATTACATGAAGAGCGGCAGCCAAGGTCACCATCGCTTGCTTCTCTGACAAACAGATACGATTTCCCAACCCTAAGAAACCACCAGAGGCCTTTGCTATCTTTTTTCCAATAGATAGCAAAGCCAATTTAAACGCTAGGGCTTCTTCTTGTGTTAACTCTGTATCTACTGCGTTGCGTATAGATTCCATGCATTGATTTGGATCCATCTTCCCAGCAAAAACCTCACTCGTGAGGCTCTCTAGATCCTGGAGCAAATCGTTAGTTACCAGCTTCATCAATTGGATGTCCGATAACAACCCCTCTACCAATAATTTCTTGAAGGCTGCGACTTCTTTTTGATCAATTCGACCATCCGCTCCAGCAACGATATTAAAGATAATTAGGGGCGCATACAGCAGCGATTGCCATTCTGCGGGTGTAAACCGGTCTTTTGTTATTTTTATTGTCATAAGGCCTCAAAATACGTATCAAAACTCTAAAAAAACCATATCACCCTGCCCCGCAGATGAAAAGTTATTATTTACTCTCCTAACGTCTATACTAAATTTTAACGTTATAAATCCGTTTGCTAGGAAAGTCACAATGTCAAAAAAGTACTTCTGATTGAAGATTCCAAATCCTTTGCATCGCTAGTAGCAGGTACTTTAAAGCACCGCCATCATTACGACAGCATCATCGCTCCGACACTCGCCGATGCAAGGGCCCTTTTGGAAGAAAATGCAGATATCTTTTTTGCCGCCATTGTAGACCTAAATCTCCCTGACGCCCCCAATGGTGAAGCTGTAGAATTAACCTCAGAATACAAAATTCCCAGCATCGTGTTCACCGGGCAACTAAGCGAAGGCCTTCGAGAAGACATATTCAGTAAAGGTGTTTCAGATTACGTCCTTAAAACAGGTCAATACAACATTGATTACGTGGTTGACGCCATTCATCGCTTTGAGTGCAACCGCAACATAAAGGTATTGGTTGTTGATGATTCCATCACCGCTCGCCGCCAAATGAAACGGTTATTACTCACACAGTGTTATCAAGTAATTGAGGCCGAGAGCGGTTTGGCCGCATTGGGTGCGTTAGAAGATAACCCTGATGTATCTATCACTATCACCGACTGCCACATGGACGGAATGGACGGTTTTGAACTAACTAAAACCATACGCCAAACCCGCACAAAAGAGAGCATGGCGATCATTGGCGTTTCGTCCCAAGGGGGCAGCTCCATCTCCGCTCAATTTATTAAACACGGTGCGGATGACTTTATCGTTAAACCTTTTATCCAAGAAGAGTTCACCTGTCGCATCAACAAAAATGCGGAAACTCTAGATCACTTTGCACACCTAAAAGCCTTAAATAATCAAAAGAACTTCTTAATGGGAATGGCTGCTCACGATATCCGCAATCCCCTTGGGATTATCGATCGTATTGTGAAACGTGCGATATCCAGCAACCCTACGCCAGAACGCATGGAAGAATACCTTAAAATGGTAGAACTTAGCTGTGGTGGGTTATTAGAGCTGCTTACCGACATTTTGGAAATTTCACGCTTGGAAGGCAAAGAAATCGTGATGGAAAAAGAGCTTAGTCCAATTGAGCGTATCATCAATGAGCGCATTGAGATGATAAAACTACGCTCTGCGGAGAAAAATATTGCCATAATCACCGATTTCAAAGACAGCAATGTTTTACCTATCGATCACAAGCGTGTCGCACAAGTTGTTGATAATTTCATGTCTAATGCACTTAAATTCTCACCACAAGGCTCTACTGTCACCGTTAAAACTGAAGCAAGAAAAGACACGGTTATCATTAGTGTGTGTGATCAAGGGCCCGGTGTAAATGAGGATGAACAAACGTTGTTATTTGACGCATTTAGCCAACTAAGTGCAAGACCGACGGGTGGCGAAAGTAGTACAGGCTTAGGGCTAGCGATTTGCAAAAGCATTATCGAATCCCACGGCGGCACAATTGGATACGAACGACTTGAAAACGAAGGCAGTCGATTTCACTTCTCACTACCAATAACAGACATTCAATAAAAATCACATGCTTTCATGATATGAATGGTATCGCTCAATCCAACGTTCGATAAACACCACAACCTCTTGGGGGTGGTTAAGCGGTAAAACCGACATGCCCTCTTGTTCCCGTTTCAGAGCTCTTTCAATCAGATCGTCAGCATCAGTCACAAGTGCCACAACCGAACGTGCAAGCTCAGGGCTATCAACAGATTCGCACAATAGCGGCGTATTTAACTCTGCCCTAGAAACCTCTACTTTAGGAACTAAACCTTGCCTAAAGCCTTCCAATAAAACCACGTCTAACATTTCAGTATCCATTCTTTCCAGCAGATACTCCAATTTTGGATACGCTGGGACTTCGTTTTCCATCATTAACGCCCAACCATTGGATGATGCCAGTATCGCCTGCTCTGCCCCCGCCTTTCTCAACTCATAACTATCTTTACCCGGCTTATCAATTTGAATTTCATGATGGCAATGTTTAACAATTCCTACACGCACACCTTTGTTTTTAAGTAATGAAATGACCTGCTTAAGTAAAGTTGTTTTTCCCGTATTACTGCAATATGCAACAAACCCAAGAACGGGTAACGGATAGTCAAACTGTGAGTTCATGTTGTTTCTCATAATTCACCGGGCATAGTATGGGCTGGTCAAAGGTTGTTACGTTAAAGGAAGTCGGTATACTTCCTTCTAAAGAATCAAAAATAAATCAATAAATTTTATATTACCCTATTTCAAGGAACAACAATGCCCAAAATCAAACTTCATTGGCAGATTCTCGGTGCCATAATTCTCGCTGGTATTGCCGGTTACGCAGCAGGCCTCGAAACCAGCATTTTTGGCGTAACTTTTTATGCCATGTTTGATTTTGTCGGCACACTGTTTCTCAATGGTCTAAAAATGATCATTGTACCGCTCATTATGGCTTCTATCATCTCCGGTATTGCAGGACTAGGCTCATCCGAAGGACTGGGTCGATTAGGTGCAAAAACCCTTAGCTTTTATATGCTTTCTAGCCTTGTTGCCATTTTAGTTGGATTAGCAGTAGTTAATATCGTTGAGCCCGGCATTATCGACGGTAAACCAGGAGCTGAAGTTTTAGGGCTCAGTGCCGACACTGAAGAAACTTTAAAGAAGGTTGAAGGTAAAAGTGGCGGTGATATAGCAAAAGTCTTTTTACGTATGGTGCCCACTAACATTGTCCACGCAGCAGCAGAAGGCCAAATGTTAGGCCTGATATTCTTTGCCATATTATTTGCAGTCTTTATGATGCGGCTTGAGCCCAAACACAGCGAACCGCTTAAAAATCTATGGGAAGGTGTATTTCAAACCATGATGGGCATCACTATGTTCGTAATGAAATTTGCGCCTATTGGAGTATTTGGCCTTGTCGCAAAAACGGTAGCAAAAACCGGCTTTGATGCATTACTGCCCATGCTGGTGTTTTTCTTTACTGTAATCGCTGCGTTATTTATCCATGCCTTTATTACTTTACCAGTGCTTTTAAAGGTAATCGGTAAGGTCACACCAATTAAACATATCAAAGCGATGTCTCCGGCAATGCTTACAGCATTTTCGACAGCCTCATCATCCGCCACATTACCATTAACCTTAGAGTGTATCGAAAAAAATGCGGGAGTTTCAAATCGAACCAGCAGCTTTGTATTACCCCTTGGTGCTACTATCAACATGGACGGCACGGCACTTTATGAGTGTGTCGCTGCGATGTTTATTGCCCAGGCCTATGGATTGGACTTATCTATAACCGTACAGTTTACTATTGTATTGGTTGCCTTATTAACATCCATTGGTGTTGCCGGTATCCCATCTGCCAGCCTTGTAGCTATTGCCGTTATATTGGGAGCAATAGGGTTGCCAGCCGAAGGGATTGGATTATTGCTGGTCACTGATCGAATATTGGATATGTTTAGAACCTCCGTAAATGTATTTAGTGATTCATGTTGTGCCGTAATTGTCGCTAGAACAGAAGGAGAAGAAACAAACGTTGCTTAACGAACCGTTGTTTAGGCCCCCTAAACGCTCTCCGCATGAGGGCTGAACAGTTCAAGCAATAAAAAAGGCACCTTAACGTGCCTTTTTTATTGCTTTCTTTTTATCAAAAAAATCAACTAGTTAGAAACAACCCTCTAATACCTCCGTGATTTCGCTCACATTTCACACAAGACCCCTTGATGTGGGATATATTCCCACATATTATAAATCCAACGAGAGGGAATATTTCCCTCTTAATGCGAATGATCCAGGAGAAGAATAATGAACCTGAACCCTAGCCTCAAACGAAACCTAACTCTACGCCCTCTTGCAATTGCAACAGCAGCCGTTATCTCTACTAGCGCATACAGCATGCCAACAGTACGAATCATTGGCGGTGCAGAATCAACACCAGATACCTACCCTTGGATGGTATCTTTGCAAAGCAAAGATGGTCAACACTTCTGTGGAGCCAGCCTAATATCAAACCAATGGATACTCACAGCGGCACACTGCGTAAACGAAGACAAAGCAGATGATTTACAAGTCGTCATAAGTGAATTTGATCTCACCACTAAGAGCCAACAAGAAGTCACACGCACAATCAGCCAAATTAGTTACCACAAAGATTATGGCGATGATAATGATATTGCCATCCTAAAACTCAGCTCCCCCGTAGAAAAAATACCTGTTGCCTTAGCAACTCCCGAATTAATGTCTTCGTTTAAAACCGGCGACACATTACGAGTTATGGGCTGGGGAAATCGATCAACAACGGGTGAAGATTTCCCCAATATTCTACATGAAGTCCAGGTTCCTCTTGCAGATCACAATACATGTAAAACCAACTACCAATCAGAAAACATAGATATAACCGATAACATGATTTGTGCCGGGCTTGCCGATGGGGGTAAGGACTCTTGCCAAGGTGATAGCGGCGGACCATTAGTTTTCCAAAAAGACAACCAATGGTTTCAGGCCGGCGTAGTTAGCTTTGGTGTTGGGTGCGCTCAAGCAAATTTCTTTGGTGTTTATACCAATGTAGCCAGCTATCTTACGTGGATTGAAGCAACAAAAAATGGGCCGAGCACTGATCCGGGAAATCCAACAGATCCAGTAGAACCAAACGACCCTATTGAACCAGGTGCACCGGATGAATTCGATGATGGATTTGATGGCGAACTGGATGACGAGCTAAATGACCTTGATGACCTTGATGAGTATTCTGATGGACCATTCGGTATTCCACAATTTATGGATTTCTTAAGTTTTGATGGAGAGGCTGTTACTGACGAGTTGTACATCATTAACGATACCGGCACAGTAATTTCTATCGAGAATGTTCACCTCAGCAATCCAAGTTTCAATATTGAAGAAAACACCTGCAACACCACGTTAGACCCAGAATCCGAATGTAAGTTAAACGTGACCTATACGGCAAGAGATGAAGGTACTGAATTTGGATACCTGACAGTCACCATCAATAACGAAGATTACAAAACTGCGCTAATTGGTTTTACGCTAGATCTTATCACCGACGAGAATGACTACGATGATATGGATTGGTATCAAGAGTCTGAACAGCCCTGGTCAGATATTGAGAATGATTTAGGTTTTGAACTGGATTGTAGTGGAATCGCCGAGAATGACGACTCGACAATCGCTACCGATGTGGAAGGTCCTGGAACGCTAGAGTTTGATTTTGAGCTTGAGGGTGACGCTGAGGGCAACTCTCTCTCTTATTCCGTTGATGGTGTCGTCATTAAATCCATCACTTCAAACTCACGCTCTACAAACCATTTAACAACTCAAATATCAAAAGGTAAACACAGAATATCTTGGACATACGAAAAGAAAACGGGCAACAGCACCGGAGCTAAAGCCTCGGTACGTAACGTCACATTTAGCCGTTCAACAGAACCAAGTGCTGACGCATCAAGCAATTCAAACAGCGGCGGTGGCAGTGGCGGTAGTCAAACCCCGTTATTTCTTTTATCACTAGCGTCACTGCTAGGAATAAAGCGAGGGCTAAAAAAACTAAAAATGCAACGTAACAAATAACGCTACCACGCGACGCTGCGACCCTACCCCAAGGGTCGCAGCGTCGCTCATTTTATTCTTTTGATAAGAACAATGGTGATCTCATGAAAACCAATCTTAGTGTGATTCTTATGGCAGGTTTATTTTTCTTTGCGCTAAACAGTACCGCCAACAACATCACGATAGATCCCAACAATGAACCCATCTATGCTATTAAACTCGGAAATGATGTTGCGAAAATATGGGTACGTAGCACTGGCTGCACACAACAACAACACTTTGACTTGGTAATATCTGATCAAAGCAACCATTTCTCAATGTTATTAACACGAAACCAAAAAGATCATTGTCGACGCAAACCTAAGATGATTGCATTAATATTTAACATTGACCAGCCTAATAACAACGTGAGTTCAGCATCGCTGCTTTATCTACAAAACCCATTACGTCAATGGTCAATGTAGATAAAGCTCTTGTTATCTCAGTCTGATCTAAAAAGGCCTAAACCCAAAAAGATTAGAATTCCTTTTTTATGGCCTCATCGACCAACACAAGCAACTGATCTCGTACACGCAATTTAGTATTGTGATGTGCTGTTAGGTTTAATTGCGACATCATTTTCGCGCCAGCTAACGCTACCGTTAAAAGCTGATCTTCTGGAACAACCTTATCCAAAAAACCTGCAGCCATAGCATCTTCAGGTGAAAATATTTCAGCATTACTAACGCTTCGACCAAAAAATGAAGGCGTCAGACGCCCTCGTGCCAGTTCAACGCCAAAATACGGCATCGTCATACCAATAGCCACTTCATTCAAACCTAATTTGTATTTTCCAGACACACCAATGCGATAATCCACTGATAACAGCATTAAAGCTCCCATCGCCAAGCTATGTCCATTACAAGCTATGATCACGGGACTAGGAAACGTCAACAAACGTTGTGATAGGCGCGCGCCTGCTCCAACCAACATCCCTACAGCCTCTGGGCCTCCTTCTTTCATCACCGAAAGATCAAACCCAGCAGAGAACTTACCTTCTCGACCCGTTAATAAAACAGTCGCTTTGTCCGCTTCTGCTTTATCCAATGCAGCGTTAAGCTCATCGATTACTTGATGAGAAACAGCGTTAGCTTTTCCATCATCAAGGGTAATAATTGCTACATTTTCATCTTTTTCGTAAGTTACTAAAGTGCTCATTCTACATCCCCTACTTTTATATTTTCTGACACTATTACGGTTTTAAAAAATGCTACTCTACAAATTCCTCCATAAAATCTAAAGCAGCCTGCTGATGTATAGTCGTTTTATGACTATCCCACAGTGCTTGGACTTTATCTTGATTAAATTCTTGTCGGTCAACATGAACCTGCGTTTTCAATTCTCCTTCCGCTGATTCAGAAGGGCATTTTGCGAACACAAACTGATTATTGATCAATTCTAAAAACGGACCTGACTTACTAGAAGGCATGATAAAGACCAACTGTAAACCCAACTGCTTGGTCAGGTAGTTGATCACCTCTTTTGAACGGGTTTCATCCATCCGAGAGAATGCTTCATCCACCAAAACCATGCGTAAATGACTATTACCTTCTTTAAATCTAAATGCTGATGTCACCGCGGCGGAACGTATAATATAAAATGGAGTTTCTGACTGCCCTCCACTACCTGTTCCATATTGGCTAAGGGGTATATCTGCTTTATCTTTCGGTTTCTTATAGATTTCGTATTTTCGATAATTCCGATAGTCTGATATACGTTCTAGCTCTCGTAGTGCCTTTTGCTCATCATCATCCAGCAACATATCCATCATATTATCGCGAACTTTCATGCTACGAGGCGACAAATCAATCTCATCAAGACTAACCCCGTCCCCTAGCTGAGGTTGATCAATTATCTCCTTAAAGAAGCGCTGATATTCCTTAAACTCAGGCACCCATTCACTACCAAAACGATAGGTTTCTTGATCCGCACCAAAACAATGGTTCTGCAACTCTTCATTTAACTCATCAAGTACTCGCATACCATCGTTGATGGCTTGATAAATAGAGTGGCATAAATTAGTAACAAACGCGGTATTAAAAGCAATTTTAAGATCAATGAGTTTGTCGTGCTTTTCCACTAGAATATTGTTTTTAAGTCGATTATGAATATTATCCAATTCTTTTTGTAATTGACACACACGGGAAAACATTTTACGCGTTATATCGTTATCATAATCCCGCTGAAACATAATTCCGTCATTAGGTTGGCAACGAGTATTGTGTTCACGCACAGCCACTTCTAGTTGACCAATGAGTTTACGTAATTCATTTTCATATTCATTCAGCTGATTCTGAAGATGTTCACAATTTGTAGATTCCGCGGTTTGATCTGCATGAGCTAACCGTTCTTCCAACGGGTAATCAGGCCAGACTGGAGATATTTGTTGTAAAACCAGCTCTTTTTCATCGGCTACTTGCAGGGTTTCTTCTTTACGATCCGTAACCATCTTAATGCTTCGTTCTATCGCTTCTAGCTTATTTTGCAAACCACCCGTACGTTTAAGCGTTTTCTTTTGTTGGGAATTAAGTTCAGCTCGTCTCGATTCCGCTTCTTTTAGCTCAGATTCAAGATCATCAAATTCCGTTAAATCCAGTTGTTGCAGCTTCTCTTCAGCAGACTTTAGAGAACGTTGAGACTCAACAGACGTTTGTACCAAATCACCGATTTGTACGTGTTTTATGCGGTCTATTGCCGTTAATAACAACTGCGTCTCAGTAACTGCATCACTTGCTGCTTGTGCTTGTCGCCATATATCATCAAGCTCATTACGTTTAGCAAGCAACGCACGCTCTCTAGCTCCTTGGCCAAATACAAGTTCACTATCTGGAACATCACAACGGTACATACTGTACGAACCAGATCCCATACCGCCACGAGTCACGCCACGACGAGTAAAACGTAACGTTTCAGCATCCTCAACTCTCTCAACAGTTCCATAACTTGCGCAAAGATAATATTCAGCGGTTTTATGAGAGAATTCCATCACATTAACCACGGAATTCTTTGGTAGATTTTGTCGTAACTTTTGATAATCCTTTTGAGCCTTTTCGCCCTGTATAACTCTAGCCTTGTTATTTCGCCCCCCCAAGGAACGAACAATAGTAATCGCTTGAGCTTCATAAGCAGACGCTACAATGATGGAAAAACGCGCGCCACCAATATACCCTTCAATTGCTGACTGCCACTCAGCATCCATTACTTCAACATAATCACATAATACTCGAGCATCTGCTTCGGGGCATTGTTTACGAATAGCCTGTAGTGCTACAACAACATAAGGCGGATAGCTTGCCTGCTGTGTCTCTAGCGACGTTATTTCTAATTGCTTTTTTTCTGCTTGTTTTTCGTATTGTACTTTTTGCGTATTCTGACGCTCACGAAGATTGGCGACGCCATCACGAAGGCTTACACCATCTTCTCGGTCCTCTCGACCACTTAACGCATTAACCAGTTGTACATGTTGCTGTTGAAGCTTTACTACATCATCGAGCAATTGTTCAGACTGTGCGCCGTCAACCCAATCAACATTAAATAGGTACGTCATATCAGGCAACGTCTGACTTTTACCGCCAGACACCAAAATCAAATTCTTTTTTAACGACTTTTGACTAAACCCGATCATGTCTAGGGCCAAATTTGATTTTGTCAAATGCTGCTGAATAGCCTCTGATGCTTGTGCATTGGCCCTTAATTGGGAATCTTGAGCGTAAACCGGCCCTTGTAATTGTTGCAACCGTTTATTGCTTTCTACCACTAACTGCTCATAGTGGTCTTTGTCTCTTAGTGCAGGCACGCCCAATCGCTTTGCATTGAGCTCATCAACAATCAGTTGAATATCACGAAGTCGTCCATCATTAACCGATATTTCCCGTTCAACCTCTTCAAACTCATTTCGTAACGTTTGTTGCTTTTGTTTTTCATCAAGATAATTTTTTTGTTCTGCTAGATAACAGGCTTTTGCATAAATATAGGTATGTTCTTGCCATTCAATCCAACGTTCAACATAAATCTGACCCTGTAGCTGTGCATGGCTTAAGATATCGATACTTTCTTTCAGCTTACGTGCATCACCTTCCATGGCATGAACATTTTTCATTAAACCAGAAACAGAGCGAATAGCTTCACCAAGGTCTTTTTTCTCTAACACCTCATTAGCAACAAAGGAATGGATGCCTTTTTTATTAGGCTTATAGGCCATAAAACCCGAAAAAGCCTTTGCAGCATTCATCGCTTCTCGGTCAGTAACTCGACCGTTAATACCACGCAAAACAGCATATAACCGTGCCAAATAGGATTTCTTGGTATCGTATTTTTCTACCGATTTCTTACCAACTTCCCGACCCAGCAACGAATATATTTCAGTGATAGGGACGACATGTTTGCCATCATCGTAACTTTTCACAAAGTGATCGATCGTTAACTGTTCGTTAGTAACAATCATAAACAATGTGCTATCAAGCTTCGCCTGTCGCTGACTGCCTACTGTTTCCAAAAAAGCCCGGTTTGCTATGATGGCAGTAAAAGGTTCTGCGCTTTCACCTTCTGTTGGGTGAAACACCGCAGCGATATATCCATCGGTAACCCAAGGCCTTGCATAGCTACCGTCATCGCAACCCAACACGTAGGATTCCAAGGTTCGCATTTGTTTACCGCTGCGACCTCGCTGGCTTGTCTCTTCTTGCCCTGGGTTATAAGAAAACAAGGTATCATGAGCAGCCGTCATAATCGTTTGCAACGCATCTGCGGCCGTTGTCTTACCGGAACCGTTTCCGCCGGATAACAAATTCACCGGCCCGTATTCAAATTCTTGATTGGGAATCCCCCCCCAATTGACATAAATAAATTTCTTTAAAAACATGAAATACTTAGCTCTCGGTATCTTTCAATTGTGATTCAATAACATCAACGTCTTCTGCTACATCGGATGCAACGACCCCACCCTCAACCAACGGCTGTAATGAATCCAACACCTGGTCACTTACATAACTAACAATCATTGGTCGAACTCTTATCCAAGCTTCACCGCTTTCGATATCTTCTTCTTTACGATACTGAATCAAACGCAATTGCTTTAAACTACGAAATAGATCTTTACGCTGCGTTATATTATTTGGAAGTGTTTTCTTTAATAAGTTCTTTAGCGCGATATTTAGTGCTTCCAACGATAATGTCGCACAGCCATTTTCATCCACCTGCCCTTCACGAAGCGACTTTTCATATTGGCTACGCAACACCAATACCAATTCCACTTCACTTTTACTTAATCGTGATCGCATGCCGGATTTGAACGGCGGATCGTTTTCATCGACCATACCAGGAACTTCACTTCCGGGAGGATACAATCGTATAAATTGAAATCGTGTATCATGTTGTACTCGAATACGAAGCATACTCAGATAATCATTCACCAGATTTTCTAAGCGCAAATAGCGATCATAAAGCAATTGCTCTCTCTGACTTTCATCACGGCACAATACGCCATAATCCATTAGCCGTATTAGTAATTCACTCAGCTCAGTGGTACTGATACCATTTTTTTCTAGTTGTTTATCAATGGACGTCAACACTAGCAATTACCCTCGTTCAACCAATTCAATATAATATTCATCCGACTTTTTGATATACCCATCAATGCCATTATCGATGACATCAAGGGGACCTTCTATTCGAAACAGATATTCTGTATGTAAATTATTAACACTGCCCACCTCAATAGCATGAACAGCGCTTAATAAATCATCCGCTGTCAGAATTGGTAAATGCCGAGTGCTGACGCGTTTACCCTTACCAATAGCCTCGATCAAATACGCGCGAGTATCCTTATCATTAATCGAAAATGCTTTATCAACAATCTGTTGTACATATAGCTGTTTTCTAGCTTCTTTATCCAACAAAACAGGTTCATTAACCGAGGTGTTAACGATACGTTTTTCGCGCTCTTCTGTAAGTTTGATATGTGCAGGGTCCACAAAACCAACGCTGACGGTTTCCATCAACCCAGCAGTCACATCCAACAATGCAACCTGTTCATTTTCTGGTAACGCAGTCAGTGTCTGGCACACCGACACCAGGTCATCATTTCTTTGCTGGCTTAAAAAACTCATCTGACGAATAATAATATCTGCTCGCTGTGTAAAGCTTTGCAACGCCTTTCGTAACGAGGGGAGCATAATATCGCAAGCATTTTTCAAACGGCTCTCAATCGTATCCAAGACAAAATAGAGATAAGACTGATTTATCGCAACAACACCATCTGGAAATATCTGGCGTAGTTTACGTTCAGCATCTGCTTTGAACTGCTTTCGTTTACGACGTATTTTTGCGATGGTATTTGCGATTTCTTCTCGATGTTTTTCCACGCTATCAGCAGATAAACGAACCGCGATATCAGGCTGAAAACGTTTCTCCATAAAATCAAAAAACTCATCACTAGCTTTCTCGACCAATGCATGAGCCTCAACTTCTTTCACTAACTCGCGCTTTCGCTCATCCAACTCTGAAATAACATCAGTAAAGTCACTGATAATACGCTCAGAATACTCATAGGCATCTAACAGATCATGTACATCACCCATATCAAGAAAGGCATGAAGAGCATTTCGAGTATTACGGGTGTTTCTATGCCTCGTTCTAATACGGGAGGTATCGATATCGATAAATGGCTGGGTAAACACTCGGCCTTGCCTGGTAAAACCGAAGGTGCTTTTCAGCGTTGCCTCATCCATCTGGCGCTCAAGCCAACCATATTCAATTAGTGTGTTCAAAATCCATACAGCTAGCTCACGCTCATTGCGAAACCGGCTAATCCCTTCCTCTTCATCATCACTTTCCAATATTGGCGCACGTGTTATCGCCTCTTGAAAAGTATCCAGCAACTGGTTGCGGTCTACCCCATGTCCGTAATCTGCCAAAGTGCTATATAAACGCAGGTAAAATAACCGCAAACACTCTATTAGCACTTCTCGGTACTTGCTCGTGAGCGGCTTAAAAAACTGGCTATGATTATCAGTAAAAAACATACATAAAATCCGAAGAATATCGAGCCTATTATCAAGGGCAAGCGACCGATAGTAGGTGTCATCTACTCACTTGTCCATTGGTATACAATAGGTTTATAGCAATAATTAGCCTTAGAGTCAGCGCTTTCTTCTTCTATCCGGTTTTTGTCAACCAAAACAACAACTTTGACGATGATTTCAATCACTTTTATAGCCATTTACCTACATCTTCGAAGGACTTAGACAATATCAATCTTGGTGAAACAAGCCGTATTTAGGAATTATTGGCTATTATTTATTAATCACTTTAGGGCTATCAATCACTTTAGGACAACTACACCACCTTCCGGAGACATGTCTATGACTATTCGTATTGCCATCAATGGTTTTGGCCGCATCGGTAGAAACACTCTACGCGCGCTTTATGAAAACGGATACAGGGATAGGCTACAAGTTGTTGCCATAAATGATTTAGGCAAAGGTGACGTTAACACCCACCTCTTTCGTTATGACACCGTTCACGGAAGGTTTCCTGGCTCAGTGAGCTACCAAGAAGGCTCGATGACTATTAACGGAGACTCTATTGCCATTTTGTCAGAAAAAGATCCCACTGCTTTACCGTGGAAAGCACTACATGTTGATCTAGTGTTTGAATGTACGGGGCTTTTCACTAAACGCGATGATGCCGCCGCACATGTAACAGCAGGAGCGACCAAGGTCATAGTATCTGCCCCATCTGAAGGTGCAGATGCAACGATTGTGTATGGTGTTAATGATGAATTATTAAATAAAAAACATGTGGTGATATCAAACGCTTCCTGCACAACAAACTGCCTCGCCCCCATCGCAAAACCGATTCACGATGCCATTGGAATTAAGCAGGGGTTAATGACAACAATACATTCCATCACAAATGATCAGGCGCTTACTGATGTCTACCATACAGATTTACGACGCGCTCGCTCAGCAACACAATCAATGATCCCGACAAAAACTGGTGCAGCGGCGGCAGTAGGTTTAGTACTCCCAGAGTTAGCCGGTAAGCTTGACGGCATGGCGATTCGGGTCCCTGTGGTTAACGTATCCGTTATTGACTTTACATTTACCGCAGCACGAAAAACCAGCGCTGGCGAGATTAACGAGGTAATGATGAAAGCAGCCACACGATCAAAAGGCAGCATATTACAAATCAACCAGGAACCGTTGGTCTCAATTGATTTTAACCATAACCCTGCCAGCGCAACCTTCGATTGCACTCAGACTCATGTAAACGACAACCTTGTTAAGGTAATCGCTTGGTATGACAATGAATGGGGGTTTTCCAACAGGATGCTAGACAACGCCATCGCTTTGATGGCTGTTGGCTAGCGCTCAGCAACAATTAATCTAGAATTGATCTTGCTATAATTTCCTTCATAATCTCTGATGTCCCCGCTAATATTCGATGCACACGTTCATCCTGGTATAACTGACAAATGGGGTACTCTTCCATATACCCTGCCCCACCGTGTAGCTGAAGACCAACATCAACCATTCGTCCGTTTAACTCACTAGTCCACAACTTTGCCCTAGAAGCATCAACTGCATCCAGCCCTTCGCCATTAACCATTTCTACACACCGATCAACATAACACTGTGCAATATCAATCTCTGCATCAAGCTCTGCCAATTTAAATCGAGTATTTTGCATTTTTGAAAGTGGCTTACCAAAAACTTTACGTTCCGTCACAAAATCTCGCGTATGGGCCATTGCAACCTTTGCGGCAGCAACATTCCCACAGGCAGCAATTAAACGCTCTTCCGCTAATCCAACCATAAGATGGTAAAAGCCACCATCTACTTTCCCAAGAACATTTTCTTCTGACAGTTTAACGTCATTAAAAAACAGCTCAGCAGTATCCTGTGACTTTAGACCCATTTTCTTAAGATTCCTTCCTCTCTCAAAACCTTCCATCCCACGCTCCACCAAGAACAATGTCATAGCATGAGGTTTATCTGGATTAGTTTTCGCCGCCACTATTATTACATCAGCATTTATGCCGTTCGAAATATAGGTTTTTGAGCCATTTAAAACCCACTCATCTCCTACTTTTTCTGCATGGGTTTTCATTCCGGCTAAATCAGAACCTGCATCCGGCTCCGTCATTGCAATAGCGAGAATAATTTCCCCTGTAATCATGCCAGGAATAAAACGTTGCTTTTGTTCTTCTGTGGCAAAATGTTCAATATAGGGACCAACCAATCGACTATGTAATGTAATAAAATAACCAGAGTCACCATGATTTGCATTCTCCTCTACCAGAATCTGCTCATAACGAAAATCTTTTAGGCCTAAACCACCATACTTCTCGTCAGCCCACATACAAAGAAAGCCCATTTCTCCCGCTTTTAGAAATGCTTCTCTATCCACTATCCGTTGTTCTCTCCACCGCTCTTTGTGTGGTGCAATTTCTTTTTGGAAAAATTTTATTGCAGTATCCCGAAACTGCTCCATCTCTGGTAAAAAAGGTTTACGTTGCATAAAAATATCTCCTAATACTGCCAAATAATTGTTTTGTTAAGGTCGAACCATTCCGTTGCTAAGTCTAGATAAGCATTTTCGATCATGGGTCGTTTGATTTTCATTGTTGGTGTCAACAAACCATTGCCGATAGACCATATATCCTCGGCAATGACAATAAATGAAATAGTTTCATGAGGTTGTAAGGATTCGTTTATTGATACAAGAGCTTTTTCTACACGTTTTTCAAAATGACCGCGCGAATCAATATCTTGATATCGTTTACGTTCTTCTTCCCCTAAAGAAACCAGAGCAAATGGCTGCGGAAACCCAGAACCCATGACACACACCGATTCAAATTCAGCCATACCATCAAATTTTTGCTCAATAGGAACAGGTGCTACGTATTTCCCCTTACTGGTTTTAAATATATCTTTAACTCTACCCGTGATTTTTAATCTACCTAAATGATCGATAACTCCACAATCACCCGTTTTAAAAAATCCATCCTCGGTGATTTCCGACTGAGTTTGTTCTGGGAGCTTAAAATACCCAAGCATTTGCCCAGGGCTTTTAACCTGCAACTCTCCCGATGCAGAAATTCTAGCTTCCACCCCTTCAGCCGGGCTTCCTACATAACCAGCACGAACCTGCCCAGGCTTACTTACATGAGATGTGGCGAAATTTTCAGACATGCCATAACAATCAAGCATCTCCAAGCCTAACTTTCGATACCACTCAACAATATCTTTAGAAATCGGTGCAGATCCCGTCAACGCAACGCGAGTCTCCTGCAATCCTAACTTTGCCAAAATAGCCTTGCGAAGCCCACCTGCCTCCGGTGATTCGGACTCAAGCAATACTTCCTGCTCAGAGGTAAGCTGCTGTCCAACCGTTGAATAAAACTTTAACCATAACCGGGGAACAGAGAAAAATACCGTGGGCTGCGCTCGTCTTAAGTCATCCGCAAACGTGGCAAGACCTTCAGAAAAGAAAACACAAAAACCAAAAAACAAAGACGACGTTTCTACAATAGCTCGCTCCGCTGCATGTGCCAGTGGCAAATATGACAACATACGATCAGCTGGCGTCATATTAAACGCCCCCTGAAAACCTTCACACACGGCCAACATACTACGATTACTATGCATCACACCTTTGGGAACACCTGTACTACCAGAGGTATAAATAATGGTTGCTAGCGCATCAGCATCAGGGAGCACAACCGGCTCAATAAGGTCATTGCTAGCAATGACCTTATTCCAACATGTCGCACCTGAAATTGAAGGGGCTAACGGCAAAGCAATTTTGGGCAATGCTGAGGGCAGAGCTTTTTCCAAAGCTTCCCACTCTTCACCATCAATATCCATTTTACCAACGAATATTAAAGAAGATTCACTATGATCAAGTATGTAATTAATACTATCACTATCTAAGGTGGGATAAAGAGGAACAGAAACATATCCAGCCAACATAATTGACAAGTCAGCCATGACCCAATGCGCACTGTTTTTTCCTAGTATCGCAATCTGACTATTCGCCGGCAAAGACAATGACCTCAGGTAAGAAGCCATTCTCTTTACCTGACCCACAACTTCCGCCCAATTTAAACTAAGCACTGCTCCATTAGGCATTGGTTGCACTAAGAAGGGGGCATTCGGCTGCTCACGCCCCCACTTTAATAATTGCCCAACAAGTGTCACACTATCGTTCTTAAACATATCTTTAACCTGTTAATTCCTAAACTTAAGCTGCAGCCTTATCTTTTATTTCTGCTAACATTCGATCCAATTCAGGGCGCCATTCTTCTATTAAGTGGCTGTTATCATCTTTCCAGGGATGAAAATCAAACTTAAAATACTCAAAAAGAAATGGTGCAGATTTACGTAAATACCCTGATTTCTTTCCAAGGCCGATCATCCACCACAAACCTTTAGCAGTACCAGAAAAACTAAAGTTTTTTCTGTCTTCAATCATAAATAGAGCCGTTCCATAGGTCACAAACAGGCTCAAGAATGTTAATGCTATTGCATAGCCATAAACCCTGCGCACATAACTTCCATCGACGGCTTCAAACAAATCATACGTCACTGCTTTATGTTCTATTTCTTCAATTGCATGCCAAACCCATATTGGACGTACTGCAGGGTCAACTTGATTGATAATATCCGGATTACGTAAAACCATATCACCAAACAAAGCGGTTAGATGCTCTGCTGCACCCGTAATAGCCATTTGATCTTTTTCCGGCATCCCCTTGACCAATGGCACCCACCATTCGATAAAGGCCTCCAACTTATCAACGGGAATCCCTCGCTTAACCATGAAGTCATTAATAATGGAGTGTTCATTTGCGTGATGAGCTTCCTGACCAATAAATCCACCGCAATCTCTATTTAGCGCTTTATTCCCAGAAATATCCGCACGAAAAAGTCGCACTGAGTGGATCATAAAACTTTCACCCTCAGGAAAGACTGCCGAAAATGCTGTCAAAAAATGGGTTAAAAAAGGGTTATTATCAAACCAATACGTTGGCGTAGCATCATCCAACTTCATACCTAATGGTTTAGGCTTAATTGACACGGAGTCGGGGCGTAACGCTTTTGCATACCAAGTTAATGTATTTGTTGCTGACTTTAATGTTTTTGTTGCTGACATATTCATAATCACTAACCTTTAAATTATTTCTAAATGGATTGCTTTATTTCGTCAAGAAACATTAAATACTACTTCGAAAGAGTCTCTTCTTTGTTCTGAGATGCCAAAACTGCAACACCTAATGCAAAGTCTTTTGACGACCCTCTATTGCTTTCTTGATAAGATAAAGCCAATGCATTTTTAAGCCGGTAATCCCCTGCCAATCGCCACTCCAACAAGGGTTGTGCTATACCTCTCAATAGTAAAACTGCCCCCAACCAACGCGGCGCCCACATACGTGATGAGCGTCGCTGAATACCTCTTTCAATAACATCAACTGCATCAGATAAAGGAGCGGGCTTGCGAACAAAATCAGGTACCATAAGCTCCATTTTTGATAACGCAGGATGCATTTTCCCACCCTTAACTAGGTCAGTATCAATGGCACCAAAATACGCACAACCCACACCCACACCTTCTGCGCCTAGCTCAATTCGAAGACTATCTGTCAATGCTTCCACTGCCGCTTTAGACGCTGCGTACGCTCCCATCAATGGCCCATGGGTTAATGCTGCCATTGACGCAACGGTTAACACATAACCTTTACTTTCTCTTAAATGCGGCAAACAGGCATATAATGTATTCCATACGCCAAACAAATTTACATTCAATGTTCTCTCAATCCCCTCTGGTGCAACCCCAGACAAAGGGGATACATGATAAATCCCAGCATTAGCAATGACGACATCAAGTCCACCAAAGGATTCAACCACTTGATCCACAGCACTTTCCAGCGCAGCTTTATCACTAACATCCGCTTCGAAATAAATCGCACCATTACCTAATTCATTGGCAATTTGTTCAAGCTGAAGCACCTCAAGTCCTACCAAGGCAACCAGTGCTCCTTGAGCATGTAATCGTTTTGCTACAGCAGCACCAATCCCCCTGGCCGCTCCGGTTACAAGAACCCTTTTCCCTTTAATTTTGAATTTGCTAGCCATAATTAATCCGCCTGCTCAACTGAGTTAAGAACAGGGTTCACAACATATTTATTGACGTCAAACCTCCTTGAATTCCATCGGTGCATAAAACTCCAGCTTGGCCACAAGCCAGCGTTTCCACCTTCAGCATTTTGAAAATAACTATTACAACCTCCAGAGAGCCAGGATGTTTTCTGGCTACGCTCATTGACTTCGTTCGTAAACGCGTCCAACACATCTTCACGCACATCTACGTTTTTTAGCCTTTTTTCACGCATAGTTTTAACTGCATCAGTAATATAGCCAGCCTGGGTTTCTAACATAAACACTGCAGACTGATTACCAGCCGCAGAGAAAGGCCCCATCATCATAAATAAATTCGGGAATCCAGCGATAGATGTCCCCATAAAGGCACGAGGACGAGAACCGAAGTATTCCGCCAGAGACGCCCCAGTTTTTCCAAATAATTTATCGCTAATTTGGTGAGGGGAACGAAATCCTGTCGCATAGATTAGCGTATCAATCTCATGCTCTACCCCTTCTGAATCAACAATCCCTTTTTCAGTTATTTCTTCAATTCCAGAACAAACTAAATCAACATTTTCTTCTTGCAACGATAGGAAATACTTACTGCTAAATACTGGACGCTTACAACCAAAACGATAAGTAGGAGATAGCTTTTCACGTAAGTCTTTATCTTTGACTTGCTTAAACAAGTGGTATCTTGCTGCCGCCTCGAAGGGGACAAGAAATCGCGAGTCTACAAACTGGGGTAGCCCCACTAAACCTTCATAAGCCGTATACCACGCTGCTCTAATGCCACGCTGTAAAAAAGGCACATAACGAACCGCTGCCCGCTTTACCATTGATGTAGCTACATCAACTCTCGGCAAAACATGGCTAGGGGTTCTTTGAAAAACAGTTAGATGCTCTACCTCAGTCTGAATCTCTGGAACAATCTGAATAGCCGTAGCCCCAGTCCCTACAATAGCGACCTTTTTCCCTTTAAGATCATATTCATGATCCCAGTGAAGAGAATGAAAAGACGACCCTTTGAAGGATTCAGCACCTTTAAATTCTGGAATTACCGCCTCACCAAATGGCCCCGTAGCCGTCACCAGCACGCTACATGTATACTTACCTTGGCTTGTTTCAAGCGACCATTTCTCTGCTTTCTTATCCCAGGTGGCTTTTATTAACTCGTGGTCAAAACGGATGTTAGGATACAGATCAAAATCTTTTGCCACGCCTTTGAGATAACCAAATATTTCTGACTGATTTCCATGTGTCTGTGCCCATGAAGGGTTTGGTGCGAAGGAATATGAATATAGGTTTGATGCTACATCACAAGCGCATCCGGGGTAGGTATTATCACGCCAAGTCCCTCCAACCTCTTTAGCTCGTTCAAATATATGATAATCCTCAATACCAGCTTCCTGAAGCTTGACTGCTAATGCCATTCCTCCAAACCCAGCCCCTATTATTACAACAGGTAAATGCTGAATTTTTTCTATGCCGTTAGGACCAACCATGCGTACACCCCTTAATAATCGATTTACTTCGTTCCTTTCTAAGGAACAAAGCCCTTCAAAGACGCCCTGGCATGATTACTAATTAGCCATATCGTCGCAGTGGGTTTAGATTAAAGGAGATAAATTTATGAGGTAAGTCGATGGCCGCCAAAAAACATTGACTTGCCGCCACTCGAGTAAAGATTTGTAACCCTCTGATACATATCAAAAAATATGATGTTTTTTAGATATTTAACGCTTCCAATCCGTTGGTTTCACGCCAGTCCATCGCAAAAATGCAACGGCAAAGCTAGTTCTCTGCTCATAGCCTAAGCGAAAGGCTATTTTCTCGATGGACAGTGTCGTAGTTTCGAGTAACTCTATTGCTACCGACTTCCTTACTTCTTGCTTAAGAGCCTTGAAGCTTGTGCCCTCTTCAGCGAGCTTACGTTGCATAGTTCTCTCGCTGCATAACAGCGCTTTAGCAACCATTTCAATCCCAATATCCTCAGGTAGGCTGCATCGTATAATACGCTTAATCTCACCTCTAAACGTCTCAATAGATTGTAGCTGAGTCTGTGCCTGTTCCTTTATTTTGAAATGATAACCAGGTGATGAAGAAAGTATGGGGAAATCAAGCAAATGTGCATCTACCCATATCGCGTCAAATGCCTGATCAAACAGTACCTCACACTTAAAATATTCTCGGTATTTATCTGCATATAGCGGTTCTGGATGACGAAACCAAACCCGTTTAACCTTGAGTGAGTTCCCTGTTAATCGCTCCCCCCAGACGGGAATCGAGCCCAATATTGCCTCTGCATAAAATGCCTCATCTGGCTGATTTTCAATAACGCTATATCGAATGCAAAGGTTTTTTCCATCGATATTATATGCTAGCCCAATAAGAGGGTGCAGTAATTGATGGTACTTTTGAAATAGGTCCAACCCCTCCTTTATAGTCCCACAACTTGCGATTAACGGTCCAAAGACATCAAGCTGTTGGTAATTAACACGCCGCCCAAATTCGAATGCGAGCCATGGTATTTTTGTTCCATCCAGCAACCAACGCACAGCATTCTCTAACCCCTGGACGGTAACGATATTCCCATTGTCAACTAACACTGACTGATAAAGATCATCAACACTTAGCCCATTGGACAACGCCAAATCTTCCACCAAGCCAATTAAGAAGGATGGTACCTGTAGTGATGACGCGCTTTCACCCAAAGTTATGCTCTCTGCCCTGTTATCCATGAGTTTTTAAGCCAAAGGTGTTTTCCTTACCTTTGCATGCTCGAATTTAGCTTCTGCTAAACCTAATAAGTATTCTCACAAATCTGTTCGAACACAAGGTTTATTTTATAAGCAAATATTAATACAAAATAGACAATCAAAGGGGAATCTATGAGACATATCGAATTCTTAGCAGGTAAAAAGGTAAATGCTTTAAAGAATTAGCGGCTAGAAGAAGGGTTAAAAGATGTCGAACTAATTTTAAGTATATGTATTTATTGAATGCTGGTGATGTTCTATAGCCTGTTGCACACACCTACTAGTTAAACCGGCGTCTACAGATTAACCTCTTCCTTCTTCTACAATCTTACCTGTAGAAGAAGGAAGAGGTGTTACCAGACTTAATTAAAAGTCATACTTCACACCAATTGATGTTGTTCTTGGCTTGTTTGGTCGTGCACCATCAGGTGAGCGTGACACAATATGCTGTGTATCGAAGATGTTTTCGGTTTTAAGGAATACTTCGACATTTTCTTCTAGCTGGATGCGGCTAATGAAGTCTGCAACGAATAGAGATTCAGTTTCTAAGAACTCACCCTCTTTATCATTACAGCCTGCAACCGAGCACATACCATCAATATATTTCGCAACGAGGTAATTATTCCAACCACTATCATGCTCTAGACCTACACGCACACTAGCAATTTGTTCAGGTACATCTTTTAATAAGTACCCCGACAAGAAATCTTTTTCAGTACTATCTTCTGTGTATTTCGCATCAGTATAGGTATATGCAACATCTATCGGCAAATTGAACTCACCAGCAGATATGATCGTACTAACCTGCAACTCTACACCAGAGATTCTTGCATCGCCGCCAACAAGGGTTCCAGATTCAGCTCCATTTGAACATTCAGAGCCAACAGAACAGTTCTCCGTTTTATTAAAGAAATCACTATAAAAGGCAATTGCTTCAACAAAAACACTGTTGTTATTAAAACGTACTCCGGCTTCCCAGTTTTTACTCTCTTCCGGATCTTCGTTATCCTTTGCACCGCCACCTAACGGAGAGAACCCTTTGTGGACGCCAGCTAACACCTGCCACTGATCAGAAAGGTCATAAGTAAAGGATACGCCAGGTAACCAGATTGATGTGTCGTTGCTGGTTTTTGTCGGTGCATCCGTACGGGCTGTTGTACCATACTGTTTTCGGCTACTTTTTATATCTTCATAACGTAACGCTAGATTTACATTTAGCTCATCATTCACTTGCCAAGAATCGACAAACCAACCAGTTAGTGCGTCGGCGTGTTCTACCCTATTGTTACTACCAGAAACGTCATCAAC
Organism: Gammaproteobacteria bacterium 42_54_T18; assembly: GCA_002163245.1. Lineage (GTDB taxonomy): Bacteria > Pseudomonadota > Gammaproteobacteria > Pseudomonadales > Ketobacteraceae > 42-54-T18. The sequence continues at coordinate 27,759 of MAAL01000183.1, forward strand.
AGCTACAACAGCAGGCGGTACGTACTCAAGCTCCCCTGTTGCTAATTGATTATATTCCTCAACAGGCTGAAAACGATCCATCTCATCATGATGTGCTCTAGCACCTACCGCAAACTGGTGATCACCAAAATCGATATCGAAATTAAACTGAAGCCCTTGCGAAATATAATCGCGGTTGTTGTGCTTATATTCCAATTTATTTTCCGCGACAGTTCCGTCGAGTATATTTTGAGCATCTATATTTCCTGCATTAGCAGCATCAATTAATTTAGAACCATTAACATCATAAAAATCACCGCTTTTCGCATCGTACTTAAACCAATCTCTCGAAAACTCATTCCGATAAATTGTCGCCGTAGAAGTCACAGTATTTGACCACTGAAAAATATGCGTTAAGTTAACACCTTTGTGATCATTATCCATCTCATCGATGCTAGACAACCCATAACGTCGATTCGGATCATTATCAAAATCATCATCCGTTAAACCAAGATAGGTTTCGTTAGACACCTCATCAGAACGTTGCAACTTCAATAAAACACTCTGTCGCTCATCTTCCCAACCCAACTTCACTACATAGTCAGAAATATCATATTCGGGCTCATCTGAAGTACCGTCAATATCTTTAAAGCCATCACCGTCTCGCTGAACCGTTTCAATTGAAAGTCCCCAACCGTCCTTCTTGCCACCTACAAACGCATGAATATCCGTAGAACCACGCTGATTAATAGACAACACAGCTGAACCACCAAACTCTTCAGGGATTGGCGTAGATAACATGTTCACCACACCACCCGTAGTTTGCGGGCCATGGCGCAATAAAGGAGCACCTTTAAGCACTTCAAACATCGACATACGCATAGCAGTCGGGAAATAATAAGCAGCAGGGTTGGAGTAAGGTGCAGGGGCAATCAACACACCATCTTCCATCAATGTTATCTTCTCGCTACGCTCACTTGTTGCACCTCGAATACCGATATTAGGACGTAAACCCAAGCCATCCTCTTCTCGAATATAGATACCAGGTACCGTTTTTAAGGCTTGGTTGATATCTGTAACAACCCCAGTCTCTAATTGTTCAGCAGTAACAACAGCACCTGAACCAGGAAGGTTTCGAGCGTTTTCAGTACTACCAATAACAACCATCTGTTCAATGCTTCTGGCATTAGCAGACTGTTCTGCAACGGCAGTTACCGCAGATAACGGCAATATGGCTAACGAAATACTTAAAGATAACAACGACTTTTTCAACTTAAAACCCCCAATAAACTAAAACAATGATATTGATTCTCATTCGTTGGGGCGAATATTAATAATAACGATTCTCATTGTCAATGATATAGGTTAATTTTAGGTCAGCGCCATGATAATTGGGCCGGAATTTGGAAAATTAGAGGGTAGGTTCTTTTTCTAATTGAGCTAATGTATACCTTTCCCACTCTCTCGCGGCTTTGAAAGACTTCTTGTGTTCCTTAGCTTGACGAAATGCCTGCAGGGCAGCCTCTAACTTGCCTAAATTAACCAAGGAGAGCCCCCTCAGCAAAAAATTTTGACCGGGCAGTAACACCCCCCCTTTCGAACTGGCTTTTGTAGATGCCTGAACACAAGACTCATAATCAATCGCTTGATAAAACACACCTGCCAACCGGGCGAATAGCTCCCCGTCTCCCGATAACTTAGCCGCTTTTTGATACGCAGGGATTGCTTTGTCATGCTGGCCTGATTGAGACCACAAACCCGCCAGCAATGTTTGATGCTTTAGATTAAGCTTTAGATCCCCATTCGCCATTGCTTTCTCTAGAACAACAGCCGCTTTATGGGGCAATCCTTGCTCTAGAAACATATAAGCCAAATTCAGCTGCTCCTTGCCTTTACCAAGCTCACCGTGCTCGTAAGCCGCATCAAAAGTTGTTAATCGCTTTCGATTCAAGCCTAGCTCCCCGTACAACCCCGCCAACTGTTTTAAATATTGAGGGTTCGGGTAATGCCGAAGTAACACCTCATAAGTCGCAACTGTATTTTTTATATCCTGTTTTGCAAAGTACAACGCAGCCTTAAGCTGTAACCAAGACTCTGGAACAGAAAACTGACTTGAGACAGTCTCGTGACGACTAATAGCTCTAATTACAAAATCCAAGGCCTCATCGTATTTCGACAATTGGTAATGCGCTTGTGCCAACATAATAAATGCAACGGCACTTGGCGACTTCACAGAATCTACCCACAATAATAAGCTGTTTATTGAATCCTGGTATGCTTCCGATTGAAAATACAATTGCCCCAACACATAACGAGCATTAAGCACTAGCGCCTCTGGCACATCTTTTTGCTTTAGAACCTGCTGATAAGACTGAATAGCATTGGTGTACTGCCCTTTTGTGGCATAGACAAACCCTTGATAGTTCCACACCTGAGCCAGTGCATAACTTGACAGTCTTTTCTTTTTACTCAGCTTATCTAACACTGCTAACGCCTCGTCAAACGCCTCTTCAGCAACATAGTTTTGAGCTTTTGTAAGTTGCCTGAAAGTTTTGGCATCAATGGCACCGGATGCCGCCTTCGCATTCACATGCTGGCCAGAAGCAATAACAACTAAAAACAAAAACAAACAAAGTGATCGCATTATTTCTCCATCCTAAAAACGATCTTTGTACGTACACCAAAAACCTCAACGGGATCGCCGTTCTCTACCCTCGGTTTATATTTGTAGCCTTTTGCAGAGCGTTTAGCCGCAGAGTTAAAAATATTACTGGGGCTCGACTCAACCACAATAATGTCTTTAACCCCTCCTAGTTTCGTAACGGTATATTCTAAAACAACAAAACCTTCAATTCCTCGCCGGGATGCTCTACGGGGATATTCTGGCGCTAATTTACTCATCGGTAAATATTCACCATCCGACGCTTGCAACCCTAGGCCAATAGACAAATCCATCTTCCCTGTTAGCTGATCCGGCGTCATCACCGAAAGCGCTGATGTGTCTACTTTTTGTTGAACCAATTGCTGTTGAGGCATTATTTGTTCGGGTTCTTTAAGTACCTTTGGTTTTTTAGGCTTATCAATAAGTCGCCGCGTCTCAATGTCAACATCCGGCATTAGGATGTTGGGCAACGAGACAGTCCGCCCTATCAGCCTATCTCCATCTGACGATGAAATCAGCATAGCCATCAGTGTTAATAAACATAGAGTAACGAATGCAGCAACGGGAAGAACAAGCAATGTTCGCTGTAGAACATTCATCAGTTTTGTTTGGCCGCAGTAGTCGCCAATGAAATCTTGCTAGGTACAACGACTTCTCTTGCCGCGTCCAATACCGCAGTAAAGGTCTTTATTGATGAATGTTCATCCGCCTGAATCACAAGCCCGCCTTCAGGGCTTTCAGCGTGTAACCGCTCAATATTGGCCCGCACCGCTCGCACATCAACTTGCCTTTTATCAATCCAAATGCTGTTATCCGCGCTAATGGCAACTAAGATAGTGGCATTATCTTTTTGTGCAGCAGTCTGTGACTCTGGCCGATTCACCTCAACACCTGACTCTTTAATAAAGGATGCTGTAACAATAAAAAATATCAGCATGATAAACACCACATCCAACATAGGTGTTAAATCAATGGCACTATCTTCTTCACTATCGTTTTGGTAAAGATAACTACGTCGTCGACTCATAAATGATGATCCAATATTAAGTTCTCTTCAATGAGCTGGGACTCAGCCTTGGCAGTTCGAGTTATTGAGATATTAGCGAACACACCAGACAACGCTGCAACCATACCTGCCATTGTGGGTATGGTTGCTTTTGAAACCCCTGCAGCCATCAGCTTTGCATCGCCACCGCCAGACACTGCTAACACTGTAAATACATCAATCATACCCGTCACCGTACCTAACAGGCCAAACAGCGGACACAGTGCTATCAATGTTCTGATTAGCGACAAATTGCGACCAATCAATACGCGGCTTTCAGATATCCACTGTTGACGTGTAACAATAGCGTTCCAAGATGAGCGCTCATCTCGTGCTAGCCACTGCTGCTCCAGCGTATAGAAATGTTTTTTATAGTCTCCACGCAAGAACCACAAGCGTTCTAACATTAACACCCACAACACAAACGTTACTACTGCGATAAGCCACAATACCGGGCCACCCGCAGAGAAAAATTTCTCTAACGTTTGCAACAAATCTAATAAGAATAACTGCATCAATTAGCGACCTGTGCGAGAGGCTATAATACCCGCACTTTGTTCTTCCAATATATGCAAAATGTTTTTAGCTTTCCCTAACAACAATGTATGTAACAACAGTATTGGAATAGCGACAATCAAACCTAGTACGGTTGTCACCAACGCACTAGAAATACCTCCAGCCATTGCTTTAGGGTCTCCAGCCCCATATACAGTAATCGCCTGAAAGACAATAATCATCCCAGTAACCGTCCCCAACAACCCTAATAGAGGCGCTACCATTGCAATAATTTTTAACACTGGCAATCCAATTTCAATCGCTGGTCGCTCTTTTAATATAGCCTCATCCAGCTTCAAATCTAGACCATCAGTGTCTAATTCGGGGTGATCTTCCGCTACTTTAAGAATTCGACCAAGCGCATTATTCGCATTGACATTACTATCCGCAAGTTGCCGCTTAATAGAGCTCGCTACGTTTGACAGCCCCAAAAAGCGCCACAGTGCAATCAGCAATCCAATACAGCCAACAACACTAATCACATAACCCACAACCTTACCTTGATGCCAACGCTCCAACCACGTAGGTGTATTGATTAGTGCTTTTAACAATCCCCCGCCTGCGGGCCCGGTAGGATCAACTCCCAAAGCATAAACACCACCTCCTAGCTGAACAGCTTCAATACCGTCAACATAACCCACTGGCTGTCGTGGCAATGCGTAAACTCGAGCTGTATCTGAATCAAACCCTAAGTATTCACCTTCAGAAATCAGGTTAAACGTACCAACACGAACAACCTCACGATTCTCTTGCGTTCCGACTGATGTCGTAAATTTGCTCACCCTACCTGATTCCGTCATCTCTCGGTGCAACTCGTACCAAAATGCTTCAATCTCTTGAATACTTGGAAGATCAACACCGGTGTTCATTTTTTTAATAAGCTGATCGAGAAACGGCTTTCGATCATCAAATTCTGCTGAAGTAATAGACATTGTTAAATGACTTCGCATATCACCCGCCGCACCGGTTAAATGACCAAATAGCTCTTTTAAGGAACCCAACCGCTCATCACGTAGCCTTTTTTTCTCTTTAACAAGCGTTTCGTTGTCATTAAACGCTGATTCGAGAGTTTCACTTTTTGCCTCTAACGCTGCAATTTTTGCGTTGGCTACATCTATCAATCTTTGACGATCAACTTTCGCTTTTAAAAACTCCGCTTCTCGTTGCTTATTTCGTTGCTTATCTCGGCTACGCCCTTGTTTAACTTCTTGGAGTAATATATCTAACGATAGCTTTTTTGATGATTCCGACGTTGTTGCTGAAGAATTCTTTTGCTCATCAGCGGTACTACTTATAGACATAAGGGAAAAGGCAATAAGCATCAATAACCGTAACGTTTTTGCTATATTCATTAGAGCACTCCCCCTTTAGCTGAGATAGGCAACACCAACATACCTATAGGAGCTTGCTTATTCGCCATTTTTAAGCCTTCTCGAACTGCATTCCTGTAAATGTTATTATCCAACTGCTGCCATGACTTTGTCTTGTTATCCCAGGCTGCTGTTATGGCGGTATCTTTAGATTGAGAAACGAGAGCAATTCGCCCGACTCTTAACACATCAACCTCATACCCTACACCACCAATGATGGCAATATCTTGGTAGCTATCGACCTTACGACCGTATTCATTTTCAATTTGATAGGCTTCTATAATCTGTCTAAATTTTTCCGCTACATTTATATCTGCCGCGACCAAATTCTCTTCTATCGTAGATAAACGCTCTCTACGCTCTGTCATATGAAACGGTAAGTCCAACTCAATGAAATCACTTAAACTTTTCACCATTTTAACAACCAAGGGGGTCATCTGGCGCTCTATCGAAGCCACCTCAGAAATAGACGCATCGTACTTTGTGATAAGCTCTTGTTGATTCTGTATTTGTTCGCTGAGTTGCTTGTTATAGGTTTCTAAACCCTCTATTTGTTTTTGTAGAAGGCGATATTCACGTAATTGACCCTGAGTGGTTTCTGACAAACGATCCACACGAACCTGGGACGCCTTACCTTCTACAACCTTTGCGCTACCAGTATCCTGGATGTCCGTTAGCGTATCCGCAACACTTGGAGGAGCCGGCAAGAATAGAGCCATACCCAGTGTTATGCTTAATGTCATACATAACCTTGCTTTACTATCTACGCTCAGCGAGGATAAAAACGTAAGCAGAACTCCCACGCTTCCAAAACCTGATTTATCAACATTCACCTTGCTCAAACCTTCCACCTTATTCACAACACATTCATAAGCCGCTGATAATAACAAATACAAATGAGAATTATAAGCAGCTACGATTACCCCATATCAACTATTGGATAGAAAAATAGCTACTCATAAGTTAAGACGGTGACTACAATCACGGATTGCTAATTAAACCGGTCACCTAGACGACCACTCACATGACTATAGCTTATGACTGCATTTGATATATTTAACGGGGATGCCGATGGTATTTGCTCTCTTTTACAGCTACGACTAGATTCACCTAGAGAAGCAGAGCTCATAACCGGCGTTAAACGCAAAGTAGACTTACTAAATGCGCTATCCATTCAAAACACCATACATCAAGGTGATGAAATCACTGTCCTCGATGTATCAATGCTCAAAAACCAACCAGGGCTTGAATCCGCACTAACAAAAGGCGCCCATGTGTTTTACGCGGATCATCACCAGTCGGGAGATATTCCAAAACACCCAAACTTAACGGCTCATATCAATCTTTCCCCCAATACTTGCACTGGCCTGATCATCAACAGCCACTTAGAGGGACGTTATTTATTATGGGCCCTAACAGCAGCGTTTGGTGACAATCTCATTGATAGAGCTAATACTCTAGGAGAGCAACATAATATCGATAGTAAAACATTAGAGTTGATACAAAAACTTGGTATATACATTAACTACAATGGATACGGTGCAAGCTTAGAAGATCTTTTTTACCACCCGTCAGCACTATTTAATATTTTACTACCCTATTCCTCACCGATCGATTTTATTGAAGATGGACACGATGCGTTCAAAACACTAGAAGAAGGCTATCAGTCTGATTTCAGTCGTGCGAATTTTGCAGACATTATCCATAAAACAGAACAAACCGCTGCATATTTACTACCCGATGAACGCTGGGCTAGAAGAGTAAGTGGCGTATTTGGCAACGATTTAGCAAACCAAGCACCTGACAGTGCTCATGCAGTTTTAACGGAACAAACAAAGGATGGACAAAAAGGTTACTTAATCAGTATCCGTGCACCACTAAACAATAAATGTCATGCAGATACACTGGCCAGTAAATTCCCCTCTGGCGGTGGCAGAAAAGCGGCAGCAGGTATAAATTTCTTACCCGAAGCGCAACTATCAACATTTTTACAGCATTTTGAATCTCAATATCAAAACACTTGAATGCTGAATAGAAGAATTATTCCTTATCCTTGTTGGACAACCACTGATCAAACATCGGTGGTGGCGTGGCTGGTGCATAAATAGTAAATGCGGAGTATTGATCTTGATGAGGTTTATTAACCACAATATTGCTCAGCACGACAAAAAACACTGCTGATAACAATGAAATAATAACACCCTGTAATGCAAAATGAATTTTCATAGAATATTTCCTTTTTCTCTATTCCCAATCCCTGGGTAGACATCCGACAAAAGCCCTACCCTTCCAGATTGTAGGTTAGATGAAAATTATGTCAAATATGCTTCAGACTGCATTAAATTGCCTATAAGGCAGGCAGTTGATTATATATAATACCTTCCCGAATTTAAAATGAGCAGATACGAGACCATGTGGAGCGATATTTTCACCTTGCCGGTACAAATTTATTATGAGGACACGGATCACTCTGGTGTTGTCTACCACCCTAATTTTCTTAAGTACTTTGAGCGTGCTCGTGAACATGTGATTGATAGTAATCGTTTGGCACAGCTTTGGAATGAGAAGGGCTTAGGGTTTGCGGTTTATAAGGCGAATATGATTTTCCAGGAGGGTGTGGAGTTTGCGGACGTTTGTGAGATTCGTACCAAGTATAAGTTAGATGGGAAGTTTAAGACGATTTGGCATCAGGAGGTGTGGCGACCAGAAGGCAAAAGAGCTGCGGTGATTGGTGAGATTGAGATGATTTGTTTGGATAAGAACAAGCAGCTTCAGCCGATTCCTGATGAAGCACTAACGTAAGTTACTAACTATCTTATAGACCGTACAAAATAAGAAATCTTCTTCCAGAAACCGCAAAAAAACTGCATCCATGCAGGCTTGACTTCGGCGTCCTGCCTCAGACATTTCTGGAAGAAGATTTCTTATTTTGTACTCGCTGCCAATGTTTGAGTTTCTTTCCATTTATTAACTCTTAGAAGAAAAACATCAATTACTGGCAGTGAATTTTTATAAATACCGAACTCTCTATGCCAATGGTTGTGGCGTGTAGATTGAGAATTCAGATGGCAACACAACACCTTGAGTTTTAAGTGCTTGTACTCTGTGCAGGTATACTGCGCCTTGCATGATGTGGGTTGCTACATCAACTGCACGGCGATTCTCAACCGGCTCTAGATATGAACCTTTTACCCAGGCGTTAAATGCTCCCAGAGCTGCGCCTGCCCAAATTTGGTAATCCATTTCTCGACCAGGTTCGCCAGTATTTGCCCAACGAGAGGATAGGCCTAGATACCACCGGAAGATAAGTGCCATTTTCCGTTTTGGGTTACCTTTTGCGCTGGCAATTAATTCTGGATCACGTTGTTCGAAAAATTCGACAGTTCCCTTCCAGATATCTTCTAACGGTGAACGGAATATTTGCTTTTCAATCTTCGCGCGTTCATCTGCTGGGATATCATCGATAGAGTCGTATTCGCGATATAGGTCGTAAAGTTTCTGCGCTCGCATGGGGAATAAAGTTCCGCGTTTCAGCACTTGAAGTTTTACGCCCATTTCGAACATGTCGGCAGCCGGAGCCATGGCAACGTCGGCCATTTGAGCGACTGCGAGGGCTTTTCGTACAGGGTCGGATGAACCTGATTCTAAGCAAGGTTGGTTGATACTACCAGTAACAATAAAGTCGGCACCCAGTGCAAACGTTGCTAATGCTGCTTGAGGTGTTCCAACACCACCGCCCGCTCCTACTCGAAGTGTTTGTGGGTAATTGTATTGTGCTTGAATTTCATCACGTAGTGCAATAATTGCTGGCAATAGAGTTACTAGAGGCCTGTTATCGGTATGGCCGCCAGAGTCTGCTTCTGCAGTGATGTCATCGGCCATAGGAATCTGTTGCGCCCATTCAGCTTGTTGTGCTGTGATAAGGCCTTTTTCTACAAGCGGCGTTAAGTACTTTAACGGAGCCGGTTCCATAAAGCGTCTTGCAACTTCAGTTCGAGATATTTTCGCGATAACACGGTTGCCTATCACGACGTTGCCACTGGCATCCTGAGATAATCCTGCAGCTCTATACCGTACAACCTGTTCAGTTAAACCAAGAAACGCAGAGGCTTCTACCGTTGTTACATTGTACTTTAAGAATAGGTCTACATTACCTCTTTCCAAAGCTGGTTCTTTAGGGCTGTGGATTAGGTTTGCTGCGTAGGGACCATTCGGGAGTGCTGCTTGGATCTTTTGCAATGATGATTCTACGTGAGACGGTACGCAACCACCCGCACCAAATGAGCACAATATTCCGGCCTTACCTAAAGCAATCACAAGCTCTGCAGAAGCAATACCATTGGCCATCGCTCCGGCGTAGTAAGCGTAATGAGTTCCATGAGCTGTTCGGTAGGCAGGATCACCTAACTGGGCCACACTAATTGGAGCAGTGTAAGCTTGAACATTGAGATTGCCTGCCAACTCACCAGGGTGTGCCTCGTTACTAACACCAACCACTCCATCTTTTTCTACGAAGTAGCAAGGCTTATCAAGGTTGCTGATTTTAGCTTGTATAGAGGCTTCATCGTAAGAAACCGTTGCGTCAGAAACGCTCCAACACCATTGAGTATTTTGGGTGCTGTCCAGTAAAGAAAGTTTGTTTGTCATATTACTATCCTTAATTCGTACTGTATTGGCAGTTGTTTACGCTTCTTTAATAGCAATGGCGATATCATACACTTCGTAGATTCGCAGCCCGTCTTTTGAAAGGCTCGCGTCACCAATAACAACAACTTCGCCATTGTTGTGCTGTATATCTGTGATATGCACATCTAACGACATCTTCTTGTTTGTTGGATTTATCTGGCCACGATATTTCCATTTTACAGTGCTTAAAATTGTAGAGAACATAGGGTTGCTGAATTCAGCTCCCAACTTGTTTTCTAGAGCGTAAACCTGCATAGACTGAATGATTGCCTCAACACCTAAAGAGCCAGGCATTACCGGGTCACCATGAAAGTGAAATGGGAAGAACCAATCAGTTACGTCAATCGTTCTTTCAGCAAAAATATAACCCTTACCGTCTTTACCGCCATCACCAACAATTTCTACGCGGTCAATAAAGTTAAGCTGCCCGCCGGCCAATCGGTAATGAGGTTTTGATGCTGGTGCTTGGTACATCGACTGCTGTATTTCATCGGATGTTAAATCAATGTAAGTAACATTGGTTTCAGCAATATTATTCACTCGATGCCAAGGTTCGGTAGTTTGACCTTTATCCAGACCAAGCTGATCTTTCAGAGCGCTAGCTTCAAAATATCCAAATACCGCAGTACCTTTGTAGAAAGGTTCGTTATCAGTGCTTAGCGTAAAATCAAACGACTGAACGATATTGTTGCCCACTATCGTGGTAGATAATAAGTTTGAATCATTAATAATGGTTTTTCCGCGTAAATCCACTTCGCGCAACAACGAACCTGACCCATCCAAGTTCCTGAAAAACAATTCTTTATCAGGGAACCGAAGTGTTGTTCCAGCCCACGCAGAAACAAAACCGTTTGGTTGTAGTGATATTTCCATCAATACCGAATATGGCATTACAGATGGGTGTGCATTACCTGAGTAATACCAGGCATCCGTCGGTACTTCATATTCACCTTTACAATAAGCTGGCTTTTTAAGTTCTCCCCGCTTTCCTCTGACTTCCGTCACGCGGGTAGTTAACTGCAAGTCACCACACGGCGTTCTGGGGGGAGTGATATCTCGGTAGAAATCAAAATCAGAACCGAAACACTTGCTAATATCACCCGTTGCAAATTCAAACATGTGATATGGCTGATAAGGTACTGTATCGGGTACGCGATTATCAGCAATGCCGCCCACAGGAGGGTTCAAATATGGTGCTTCGAAGTGAAGAATCGGCGTCACACCAGTTATTTTCTCACGAGACAAATCTGACTCAACTCGCATCAATGGAGCGGTTAATGTTGGGTTTTCATCAACCACTTCAAACGAAACAGATTCAACCTCCGTAGGTTCAACAGCCAAAGCTGTTGCGCCCTGCTCCTTTAACATCACACTGATATTTTTGAAGTCGACAACAACCTTGCCATTCAGAATTATATCCACATTCGCTTTCGCGTAAGGGTACGGGCTTAAACCAATTTCTGTCACTTCCAGTCTATATTGTAGCGTTGCATGTTGCGGTAATACTTGACCGCGACAACGAACCTGCTGAGCTTCACCTGGCACAGGTTGGAAGCGTGCATTGGAAACCTGGGTATGCATTCCCAAATGCATCATATAAAACATCAATAACTGACCACAACCTTCGGCCATTAAGGAACCGGCCATTACTTGGTCATCTTTAAAGTGACAAGGAAAATACCAATGATTCGGGTCTAGCTGTTTTTCACCTTCAACAATACCAAGACCCCATGCACCAGCCTTTGATTGAATAGAGATAACACGTTCTATCATTAAGAATTTTTCTGATGCAAAACACAAAGCTGGGTTAGCTCCCTGCTTGTCATAACCAGGTCCAAAACATCCACCTGTATCACCATCGATCAACTTACGCATATCTTCAAGTTCGTAGGTTTTTTTCGGTGTAGTGAGTAGCGGTACAAAATCTTGCTTAACAGCATTTGCTATTTCTTTTCGGTCATCATCGTTCTTAATAACGCCTTTACCATCCGCTAACTCTTCGTCAGTAAAGAAACCTGCACACCCGCCTTCCATCTTCAGCACTAATTTGTCCCCAACAAAACACTCGTAGCTGAAGAAAAACAACAATGCATCGCCATTGTTTGCGTATGAGTTAATGCTGATATCGTAACGCAAAGTTTCGCCACCAAACGCCATATCATCCATAAACGTAAGTGTACAATCTAACAAACGATAAACACGCTCACCTTTATTGGTAAAATCAATGCCTAAATAGCTAATCAATAGTAAATCACACTGGCCTGATTCTACAGAAACTGCCCACGGGATTTGACCTGCAACTAGGTACGGCGCGTCTGTTGGAATATCATACTCAGTCGTCATACTGCAAGGTTTGTACTCACCTACCACAGCATCTAATTTAGTAACTCTCGTCACCAATAAATAATCCGTCGTTGGTAGACGCACACGCCGAGAATAACTATCAATCACATCAAACTCGGCCCCAAATACATTACCAATTTTTCCTTCAGCAAACTCTACCAAATCCGCTGTATCCCAAATAATACTATCGGGAACGGAATAACGCTCTTCGAGTACAACTGGCGCAGCAATAGCATAAGCCGTGTCGGATGTTGATTGGCTTGCGACCTGTGCATATGCCATTGGAGTTACCGGCTCAACACTTACAGCAGTGGAGTAATTGGTAGAATTTGAGCCCCCAATATTACTGCTGCCAACACTTTGACCTGACATAGCCAACTGTATTTGCAACTCAATGAGCTCAGATACCTCGCCAAGCGCATCTTGTCGAGATTGCAAAAATGACTGGTGGCTTTCATTCACTTTACTAAGATTGGCTCTATATGCCGCTAGCTGGCTTTTACTTTCACTCATAATCTTATCTGCTGTATTGTCGTTATTGTTAAATGCTGGAGAAGCTGAAATTATTGCCGCCGGTTTAAAGGCACTTTCTCCAGCTACAGGCTCAACCTTAACTTGAGGTTGAACTGTGATAGGTTGTGTTGGTATAGGTTTGGGTAATGGGGTATTCAATATAGGGGCTGCTGTTACAAACGGTTTAACTGATACTTTGGGGGGAGCTGACACAACCGGCTCAACACGTACATTCGCTTTAGCCTTCACTGTACGTCGAACAGGCTCAAATCGCGTTAAATTCTTCTCGCTTAATACACATTCATGTAAAGACTTGCGGCCTAACACAACTTGTTTGATCAACCCTTTTTTAGAGGTTGGTTCCAACAAACTCATATCAAATAATGATGACAAATCGATATCTATTTGATGGGTTGCTAACTTCGCCAACGCCCTAACAAGTGCAGACTTTTCATCCCGTCCCTTATTATCAAACGCCAAGGCTAAGTGTTCCCTATCACCCAGAGCTGCACTCACATACTGTGTGCAGGTATCCCTTGGACCAAGTTCAATAAAGATACGTGCTCCATCATCATAAGCAGCATTCACTAAACGCGGAAAATCAACAGGATTGCAGTACATTTCTGCAATGTTATTCGCAATATTATCTGAGCTTACCTCTACACCTTGATAACCAACAGCGGAAAACAATGTTGCGGATGTTTGATTGGCAATTGGCATTCTATGTAAGGTTGCCAATTCATTTATATCGGCACGAACAAGCGGGCAGTGAATAACATCACTCATTGGTGCAACAAAATTTTCACAATCCAGTTGCTTTACAACCCTGGCGCAAGCCGTTGGATCGCCGGCAATAACACACTCATTAGTAGTGTTGATTAACAACAAGAAAACTTTCTCTTCCGTATCAACAACAGTCTGAACCTTCTCGATGGGCGCTTTTACTGTATAGCCTGCCCAAATATCTTCATCAGATACACTCGCATCGATCGACCATGCTTCGCGCACCGTGTCCATCGGACCAGCCAATCGGGTTCTAAAAACAGGCAACGTATGAAGCAGTTCGCTCATTTCATCTGCAGAATCCCAAACGTCCATGGCATACATCATGGATATTTCACCCATGCTATAACCGATCGCAGACTGAGATGTTACTTTAAACTTCTTGCTCAAGACCTCTGTTAGCAATTTTGCATAACAGATACCACTTTCAAACATTGCGATTGGAGTATGGATCAGATCACGCGATAGTGATTTGACTTGCTCTTTATCAAGCGCCTCGACAGTACGCGGGTGGAATAACCTATCACCTATCATGCTATCCAAACGATTGGTGTGTACCGACATTGCTTCCATCATTTCCGGGAATAAACGAAAGATATCCTTACCTAAGCCAACGTAAGAGGCAAAACCGCCAGGGTAAACAAAACTAATCTTTGCATCCGTCCCCATTGGCACTGGAACAAAAATACTGCCATTCGGGGTAATCCAAGGCTTTTCTGATTGAATCGCCTTTACTACACCATTTTTCGCAGCAGAAATTTCTTGAGCCAATTGCTTCGATGTAGAAGCCAATAACGCAACGGTATATTTTGATTGCTTACCGTTACTTGCCGAAAATTGCTCCGCGGCCAAGTGACGTAAAGACAGCTCACTAATTCGTGACTCACACTGTATTAATGCAGCAACTAACTGTTCTTGCGAACCCGCCTGTATCAACACCAATGTACTACTATCTTCAGCATTTAGTTTAGAATCTTCTAAAGATTCTGTTTGAGACAATTGTGAGCATTCTGATAAGACAATATGTGCTGCCGTATCGTCTGCCCCCAAACCACTGATACTTGCACAGCGTCTATTTTCTGTTAGCCAATTCTTTGATTCATTTTGAACGTAAAAACAACTGTTGTCCCACACCTGCCGATCAGCAGGAGCCTGCCAATTGGGAACTCCTGGGATATAACGATTTTTTAGGCATAATGCCGTCTTTATAAGACTCGCCATGCCGGATGCAGAAAAGGTATGGCCAATATTCGCTTTCACACTGCCAATAGCAGTGATTTTCTCATTATTATCGGCATCATTGTCTGCGGAATGATAAACCGCTTTGAGACCCGCTATTTCTTGTTGATCTTCGTGAAGATTGCCACTCGCAAATGCTTCGATATAACCAATATCAGTAGCAACTTTACCTGCCTGATTTAATGCTATAACACTAGCATTAGCCACAGCACTAGCATCACTGCCCGCACTAAAACCAATACCATCAATTTGACAATAGGTACGTTGATTCTCGGACACCGCATCGACGCTACGTTTTAAAACAACCGCACCGGCACCCTCACCCACTGACCAGCCATTGACGGATTCATTAAACCCCATGCTGTGATCGGCAGTATTTAGTGGGTTCATTTGTTGACGCAACATAACGTTTTCTAAACTACCGCTTAGATCAACGGCAGCCACAACAACTGCGTCAACATCCGACGTACCTAATAAATTCTGAGCCAGATCAAGACATTTGAATACCGAATTTTCTTCAGCAGATACCGTAAATGCAGGGCCATTAAAATCCCACAAAGAAGAAATACGCGCTGCCATAATATTGCCAATAAAGCTGGTATATTTATTCAGTTTTGCAACATCATAAACACTATCTTTAGCAATATTCTCTAGTTCAGTCTCATCTTCTGGTGATAGCGCTATTCCATTGGCTTTAAGGCTATCGACGATCTGAGTCGTTAGGTTAACTCGACCTCTAAACTGGTGCAATTCCAATTCAGTACCCATTGCAACCAACACCGCCACATTACCACCGACCTCCATCCCAGCATCATGTAATGCGCCATCAACAACTTTCATCATTAGCAGCTGCTGAGGGATCAAACTGTCCTCTTCTTTTGGTGGTACCTTAAAACGCATAAAGTCGACATCAAAATTATCAATATATGCGCCAGTAGCCGGCGGACTAAATGGCAAATCACGCTCAAGACTATCAATACCTTTCCAACGTTGTTTCGGCAGTGGAATAAAATGTTGGGTACCTGAATACATGCTTTGATCGAAATTAGAAAGGCCTACGCAATTCCCAAACAATGAATCCATACCAATAATTGCCATAGATTGGGGCTGGCAATTATTATTGGAAACGGCATCAGACGTCGTATCACTCTCTGCATTAACAACTCCACCAGGAACATGCTCTTCAAAAACCATATGAGCATTACAACCACCAAAACCAAATACACTGGACGCTGCCCGTTTTGGTTTCCCTTCAGTGACTGGCCAATCAATGGTGTCAACCGGAATTTGTTCCACCCCTATCAAACCATTCTTTGATACTTGAGGGTTGTTTACATTAATTGTTGCAGGGATCTTTCCGCTTTGCATACCCAATATGATTTTGGACATACCCGGCATACCTGCTGCGGTAAGCAAATGGCCTAGATTAGATTTGACCGAACCTATTTTTGGAACAGGACGGCTATTCCCTGCGTCATCACTGCCAAAAAATGTTTCCATGGAAGCAATTTCAACTTTATCACCCAATGGAGTGCCCGTCGCATGGCACTCAACAAAATCTACGGTTGATGGATCAACATTAGCATCATCATATGCACGTTTGTAAGCTAACACCTGGCCTTTTGAATTCGGACTTAAAACATGCTGACCTTTACCATCGTTTGATAGCCCACCCGCTAATATGCTGGCGTAGATTTTATCACCATCTCGAATCGCATCATCATAACGCTTTAACACCAGCATGCCAGCGCCTTCACCAGCAAACAGGCCTTGGGAATTTGTATCTAATGGCGCGTGTATTCCATTTTCTGGATATGCTTGAAAAATCGAGAAACCCATATTAACAAAAAACGGGTCACCGCCACTAACAGCTCCCGCAAGCATCATATCGGCCTTGCCCATATTAAGATGGTCACAGGCAAGCTTTACTGAATATAAGGAGGATGCACAGGCAGCGTCTAACGCATAATGCATCGCGCCCAAGCTCAGCGATTTTGCGATAACAGCCGCTGGATAACCGGCAATTAGACCATTTTTAGGATCAACCGGTTGCTTAGCGCTCCCACCTGCATTAGCAAGGTAGGTATCTAAACAAAAACCATCATCCCCTAGCAGAGATTTTAATGCCGTTTCTAAAGGCTTGTGATAAAGCGGCAAAAATAGTTCATTTGATTTTTTGGTGGGAAAAGACAAGTTCCCGAGCAATACACCACACCGAGCAAGTACATCTTGACGGCCATGATAACCACTGTCCTTTAACGCCTCTTGAGCAACATAAAGCGACCATTTAAAAACATCATCTAGTCCTGCCAATGTTTCTTCTGTCAGGTCAAAACCATCAGCCGACATAGAAAAGTCATGGATATAACCACCTGTTTGACAATAATATTTGTCATCATGACCTTTTCCAGCCTGATAGAAACGATCAGGAACATCCCCCATCTGATAGGGAGTGGCAAGAGTACGTGAATCTACTTTTGCTAACAGGTTATTCCAAAATGCTCCCGGCTCTTTTGAACCAGGAAACAAATTCGCCAACCCTACTATCGCAATTCTTTTCATTATATTCCTAAACTTTCTGACGATTTATTCAACACGCTATTTTTCCAATGGGCGAAATAACGATGAAATATCAATATCCACTTGATGGCTCACCAACTTAGCCAACGCTCTCACGATGGTGATGTGATCATCCGTACCCCTTGCATTTACCGGCACACAAACATGAGGCATATCAACATAATTGTGCTTGAGGATTTTATCTATCCAGGTTGAACAGGATCGATCGGCACCCATTTCCACAAAAACTCTCACACCAGAATCAACCATTTGTCCGATTAGTTTTGGAAAATCTACCTGTTCGGTAAACGACTTCGCAATACTGTGAGCAATGGCTTTAGATCGATGCGGTACAGGCTTGTACACACTGGTTGAGTAATAACGAACGTTACTTCTTTCATTAACCTCAATGGAGTACAAATCCACAATACGGTCATATTCCAATTTTGCTGGAGCACTGTGTATTGCTGAGGCAAGTTGTAACGACATGGCCCGAGTCCCCAATGCTTTCACTACGCGCTGACACGCATCTGGATCACCGCCAATCAGCATATTATCGGGCGTATTAATAATGGTTAAGAAGACTTTATCTTCTTTAGCAACAGCCTTGGCGACGTTTTCTGGGTCACCGCGCAGGCTATAGGTATTCCATAGCTGAGTACCAGATTCATCAGATTTTGACAAACCCCAGTACTCTTTTAGCGCGAAAAGCTCACCAGTAATATTTTGCTTAAATGTTGGATGATCTGCCAAAGGCTCACTCAAACAACCTGGATCGGTCCAAGCATCAAGTGCGACATACATACTGATTTCACCCATGCTATAACCAACACCCGCATTAGGCTGAAAGTTAAACTGATCACGAAAAGCCTTGGTTAGTAGGTATCCCATACCAACACCACATTCACTGATTTTATGCAGGTTAACTTTAAGTTCTTTCTCTACCTGTTTTTTCTCGTTGGTATCCAGGCGATATCTAGAACGGGGATATAACAATTCCTGCTTTACTGACTGACCCGCATCCCGAGACATCTGATCCAAAGATGAGTAAGCACCAGGAAACAGGTGAAACAAATCACGACCAAAATCCACGTAAGGAGCCCCAATACCTGGATATACAAAGGCGACTTCTGCCTCAGCACCTACTGGTGTCGGCGTAAAAAAACTACCCTTAGGTGTTTTTCTTTCTGTACCTGCGTCAAACGACGCCTGTAACCCTGCCAACATTAATTCAACTTCTTTATCCAGCACCTCAACACTTTCACCCAAAATAACCAATGTGTACTCAACATTGTTTTTTTGGAGCTGGAAGTTCTGAAAGTAATCTTGAGCTAACGCTTTTAAATCTGGCTCACTAGCAACCTGCAGTTTTAACGTCTGTAACGCTGCGTTCAAGTCTTCGATGTTGTTACCAAGCAAAGGGTAGAAACACCAGCTAACACGAGAAAAATACTCACTCTGACGTTCAACAGCAGATTTATTTTCACCGAGAACGATATGCGTCGCAGAATTTTCACTAACAATGTTTACCGCTGCCTTACGAATACCGTACGTTTTATTTTCAAACCAAGGTGTCGACTCTGTTGCTACATAAAAGGGAGAGTTATTCCATACTTGCGGTTGTGACGGTGCATTCCACTCAGGAACCATGGGGATATATCGATGAAACAAACCAAGAGCAGACTTTATAACAGAAGCAATGCCTGCAACATGGCCACACTGTCCAACAAGGGTGTTGATTGAGCCCAAAGCACAATCAAGGTTTTTGCTGCCTTGACCATACACTTCCGTTAACCCTATTAATTCCTGCTGAGCTGATTCTGCTCTAGATATGCTGCCTGTGCTATCTAGGCTAGACACACAATCAATTAACTCAATCTCTCTAGATTCAACATCTGCTTGCCCTAAACTCTTTGCACATGCGGCAGAAACGTTGTCATCACTGGCGCAGCTCAAAATATACGCATGAGGCACTTCTTTAGGAAAGCCACTTTGCATTAATACAATAGCCGCCGCCCCGTGTGTTTCTGCATACACCTGCCCTTCACAGACATTGTCATCAAATGCCAATGTTGTCAGTAGGGATTCGCCACCATCAACACTGCTCTTAGCATTCTCTATTCCGACATTATGTATCGACGCGATAACAATACAATCATTTTCATTCGTCGCTAGACGTTCACTCCCAGCCACAAGAGCGGCTTCAAATGAATCAACAACTACACTTGAGTTAAGCCCTATGCTGAGAGCATCACCGAACATGCCTTCATACTGAGACTCATCTCCAAGAAGGTATAGATCTACCCTTTGTGGACTCAATTGAGCGTTATCGGTGACTCCGTTTTTTACCAATGAATTAACAAAAGCAACAAATTCATCAACAGCTATGGTTTTGTCAGTTTTAACCAAAGACTGTCCATCATAGATAGCTTGATCAAGATGAGCCAAACCGCTCTCACCTGCAATTAACATATCCATAGCGACAATGGCTAACGGGTAACTCATTCTGCGCTTACACTCCTATCTTGAGATGTTTTGATAACGCTATTTTGTAAAAACAACGGGTTTAGCGCATCACTGATTGTCACTTCTGCACCAAACATTTGACCGTAAACTTTGCCAGTTTTTGAATGCAACGTAATATCTGCACTCATTGCATTCGGCTGATCACTGACAACATTCAACGAAACATAGAAATCGGCCCCTTGGGGTATCAATTCATATTGCTCATATCGCTTAGCACTACTCGGCAAACTGCCTTTATTCGAATTGATTTTCACCCAAACTAACATCGCTTGATACAACACATCATCAACAAACGGGTTAGTTGATGACACTCCGAATTGCCCTTGATTATCTTTTGCAATCGTTGGCGCATTACATCGCAACATCAAACCCTTTTCATCAATATCCAACACCTGTTGAATGCTTTGAAAAGACGGGCCGTGAAACAACGTTCCATTTTCATACGGAGCTGTCGTTTCTAGGCTAGGCTCGCCGTTTGTCATAATGTCGCTATCAAGGCCGCTAAGCTGAGGCGCTACAGTAACCTGCTTAACCAAAATAACATCGGCAATATAGTGATTAACACGAAACCCTTTCTGGTTCGTACTCCACACCTTCACTTGTAACGTTAAGTCGGCATCACTGGATGCTATCTGTTCAACATCCAAAGCCAAGTGTTCAGTTTGTTTACCGTCGAACACTACCCCTTTATATAAGCGGTAATTATCATACGCAAAAAATCGATAGCCAGGACACAAGTCCTCACACACACTCACCATCCATTGAGTGGCACATACGGTTGGAAGTACCGCGTTACCACCAAAGCAATGATCCGCTAAAAAGCTATTCGCTTCTTCGCGGATCGTTCGCGTTACAGTGAGTGTGCCATTGACTTTTTTACCGCTGAACTTCCCTTACTTGCAGCGTCCGTTCCATTTGAAGGGTCACCTCCATCTGCACGCATATCGTTACCGACCATTATTTGCAATCGATCATTGGTTGCAGAAGAAAGTTCATTCACAAACAATTCAGACCCAGCATCCAATGGAATAACGTATACGTTTTTCGCCATAAACATCTTTTTAAGCTCAGGTGTCACCATACCACCGTCCCAAGGGCCCCAATTAAAGGAAACCACATGACAGCTTGGATGTTGCTGCTTAAAGCTTAACGCTGTTTTGTTCAATATTTCATTGGCAACAGAGTAATCGGCTTGGCCTTCATTTCCATAATAACCGGCAGCAGATGAGAACAGTGCCAAATGGGTTAACTTGGCAACATCAACAGCACTAAGTAATGCAGCTAAGCCTTGTACTTTTGTTGAATATACTGCATCAAAGTCTTCTACGGTTTTTTGTTCGATGTATTTGTCCGCAAGAACACCTGCCCCGTGAACAATACCGGTTACTGGGCCCAGGGTTGCAATAGCAGATGCAAGTTTACCTGGCATTGCATCAACATCAGTCACGTCAGCACTTACGTACAACGCCTGGCTTCCCGTTGCTTCAATAGCAGTGATAGCTTGAGATATTTCTCGTGCAGACAATACTGGGCGCAATAACTTACTGACCTTAACCGGCGTAGGCTTCTCTCCCTGAGCAATAAGCTCTTGCATCGCTAACTTTTTAAGCTCAGCTTCATCAAGGCAATCATTAACCCACTGAGGCTCTTCACTATGATAATCAGATCGACCTAAAAGAATGAACTTACACTGATAACGTGCAGCTAACTTTTCTACACATTTTGTAGTTACACCTTTCGCCCCACCGCTCACAAGGAAAACAGAATCTTTCGATATTGAATTTCCTGCAGTTAATGAGTAACTATCTACGCCTTGAGTTTGTAGTGTCACACGCCCATTGGCGTTATAACCCACTTCAACCAAACTACTATTCACATCATACAACTCAGCAAGTATGACATTGGTCGCCTCTTCTGCTTTTGTACTTGATGCAATATCGATGCTACGACAATGAACGTTTGGCCACTCCAATTTCAGTGTCTTGGTTAGACCAAACAAACCGCCTTGAATAAGATCCTCGCCATTAGCAATACCGTAACCTAGTGAACCATCCATTCTAACAACGGAAACAAAAGCACTGCGCCCAGTTTCTGCCGCCGTATTTAGCGTCACCTTCAAATGCTTCGCTAACAAGAAGCTGTTCAGCATTAACGCTTTACTTGCTTCAGGATAACTAACACCCTTTTTTGTTGACGCAATTGTCGGTTGAATCGCAAACACTGCACCAATGTTACCTATGTCTTTCTGAATGGTTGCAAGGCTATCTACTAACGCACCTTCTGATGTGTCGGCCATAACAACACAGGGGATTGATTTAGCAACCGAAGCACAAGGTTTAACAATTGCTTTCGGTAATCGAAGCACTGCTGGCTTCCAACCTTTTGCCTCTAGCGCACTCATTAACAGAGCGGTAATCTTAGATCCATCATCAACAACCAGTGCAACATTTTCTGTTGGCGTATTAACTTGCAATGCATCAGGAGCCGACAATGCTACGATTTGAGCAATACTACTAGGTGCCTTTTCATCCGCAATTTCACTGGCACTTCCAGCAACTGCCGTGGTTGCCGCCACACTAGAAGCAGCCGCTCCGCCTGAAGCAGAAACTTGCGCCTTCATGTAATCAACAATCTCGCCCAAAGTACGCAGCTCAGACAACTCACTAGCATTTAATTCTGGAAGTTCAGGCAATTCATCTTGAACCGCTCCGAGTATTTCAACACGCTTGATAGAATCAATTCCAAGGTCTGCTTCCATGTCCATTTCAAGTTCAAGCATTTCTTCTGGATAACCGGTTTTTTGTGCTACCGCAACCATCATCACTTGATTGATTTTGTTCAGATCCAGAGCGGGTGCTGCTTGTTCAGCAACTGGAGCGTCACCTGTTGACACTTGCTTTTGCATGTAACCAACAATTTCACCCAGTGTTCTTAACTCTGACAATTCGCTTGCATTTAACTCTGGAAGCTCTGGCAATTCATCTTGCACTGCTCCGAGAATTTCAACACGCTTAATAGAGTCAATACCAAGGTCGGCTTCCATGTCCATTTCAAGCTCAAGCATTTCTTCTGGATAACCGGTCTTATCTGCAACCGCTGCCATCATCACTTGATTTATCTTATTCAGATCCAAGACTGGTGCAGTTGTTATCGCGGCTGCTACAGGTGCTGGCGCAGCAGCAGATACCTGCTTTTGCATGTAATCAACAATTTCACCCAACGTACGAAGCTCAGCAAGGTCACTCGCATTTAACTCAGGCAGCTCAGGTAACTCGTCTTGAACCGCGCCTAGTATTTCAACACGTTTGATGGAATCGATACCAAGATCCGCTTCCATATCCATTTCAAGCTCAAGCATTTCTTCTGGGTAACCGGTCTTTTCTGCAACCGCAGCCATCATCACTTGATTGATTTTTGCAAGATCCAATGTCGGTGCTGATGTAACAGCCGCCACTGCAACAGGAGCGGTGCTCGCTGCAGGCACTTGCTTCTGCATATAATCAACAATTTCACCCAAGGTACGAAGCTCAGCAAGATCACTCGCATTTAACTCAGGAAGCTCTGGCAACTCATCTTGAACCGCGCCAAGTATCTCTACACGTTTAATAGAGTCGATACCAAGGTCCGCTTCCATG
Source organism: Gammaproteobacteria bacterium 42_54_T18 (assembly GCA_002163245.1). Lineage (GTDB taxonomy): Bacteria > Pseudomonadota > Gammaproteobacteria > Pseudomonadales > Ketobacteraceae > 42-54-T18. Next base: position 51,654 of record MAAL01000183.1, read on the forward strand.
TCCATTTCAAGCTCAAGCATCTCTACTGGGTAACCAGTCTTTTCTGCAACCGCAGCCATCATCACTTGATTGATTTTTGCAAGATCCAATGTTGGAGCTGTGGATACAACTACCGCTGCAACAGGAGCAGATCCGGCTGCAGGCACTTGCTTCTGCATGTAATCTACAATTTCACCTAAAGTACGAAGCTCAGCAAGGTCACTGGCATTAAGCTCAGGTAGCTCTGGCAATTCATCTTGAACAGAACCTAATATCTCTACACGCTTGATAGAGTCGATACCTAGGTCCGCTTCCATATCCATTTCAAGCTCTAGCATTTCCTGCGGGTAACCCGTTTTTTCTGCTACCGATGCAAGCATAACTGCGTTGATTTTTGCAAGATCAAGGGTTGGCTTTGCAACGACCGGTGCTGCTACTGGTTGCTGAACAACTTTCTTCGTAACAATAACTTTTGGAGCAGCCGGTTTCGCTGGAGCAGGTGTAATAGGCGCTTGCGCAACGGGCGCTACAACAGCCTGCTGTACTTGTACTTGTACTGGCACGCGCTGAACTGAAGCTTGAGGTGCAACCTGTTCAGTTACACCATCTACTACGACACCAGCAGCAGATTGAAACTGCCCTTTCATCATACGCAAAGCAGACGTTGAGTTTTGCGTATGATTCTGCAAGTACTGTTCATGAACACGTAATGTGTCAGCCTGATAGGAATGGAACATCATCATGCTACGTTCTACACTTTCAGGTATTTTCTGACCTTGCGCTGCTAGCTGAAGCTGTTGCGACATAAGGTTTTCAAATGCATTAGCGTATTGCTGTGGTGATTCTAAATACTTCTGATGAACACCTAGAATTTCATTTTGATTTTGGTAGAAACTTTCAAGACCTGCTCCAATGCTATCGGCTAAGTTTGCATTGGGAACAGGCTGTGAATTAACAACCGGGTTAGCAACAGCTACTTGAGCTTGAGCAGGCTGAGTAGCAGGCGCAACTTTTGGTGCTGGAGCAGCCTGCACTGGCGCAGCTTGCGCTTGTACGGGTTGCTGTACGGGCTTAGACACTGGCTTGGCTTGCGTTACAGGCTTTGCTTGCTGAACTGTTTTTGCAACTGGCGCTGGAGCCGCTTGCTGGATCACCTTCACTTCTTGAGCAGGCCCTTTAACCTGGTGCCCATCAACTAACGCATCCGCATAGATTTTTTGCGTTTTATCACTAACGTAATGATGCCCACCCAAACTTAGAGAAAGGGGCGATTTCTTACGTAACGTAATATCTTCACGCTCCATCTCATAAGGATCGATGCTAGACAAAGAAATACCCGCCACTGCCAATTGAATAACGGCTTGTCGAAGCTGAACGTCAGCATCTTTCTTAGGATTAGCATTTAGAGCAATGGATATGTGTGGCTGATCGCCCAAAATATTGCTGACCAACTTAGTCAACGTATTCTTTGGACCAAACTCAACAAAAACACGTCCGCCAGCGTCATAAATATTTTCAATAGACTCTTTAAAACGTACAGGCTCTAAGATGTGATTTTTAAGTGCCTTCTTAATAGAAGCTGGAGTACTTGGGTAAGCAACGCCAGTTCCATTTGCGAATACAG
>MAAL01000017.1 GCA_002163245.1 Gammaproteobacteria bacterium 42_54_T18
ATTATGTGCCAAGGCCTAATTTTCCTTTTGTATTACGTTGTTTGTTCGCACTTGCATTGTAACACTTATCGAGAATTAGGCCTTTTTTATGTCAAACTGTGGGACAGCAGTGACTTGTGATAATGATATTCAGGAAGGAGAAGTCCTGGGTATAAGTACTGTTCCGACATCATTTGGAACGAGTTATTCGAATAAATTCTGCAAATATACTAGCGTAGAGGCGAGTAATGGGAAATCTATTGGAATCTTCGCTCAAGACAAGATATCAAACGAGCAGTTAATCAGAGCAAAAAGTATTCTCGAATTTTACCTAAGCGACCTGCCCGGATCGCTGTACGGCAGTGATAAGACAAGCGTTGCCAACACGATGGCCGACAATGGGGCTAAGTTACTACTACTGAATGGTTCAGATGACGGCACCAATAGCCCAACCCTCGATGGACAACCTCTTTATGATACTGAACTCGTTGTCGAAGGTACGACGGCATACATCAATAACGACTACGCCAATCATCGTGATGCCGCTTTTGAGGAAATCCTTCACCTAATGCATGATTATGGTATTGGTACGTCAGGCCCCTGGGCTGCGCCCGGAGCATTACCATTATTCACCGCATCGATCGATACTGCTCGAATCAATGCGATGACCAACTCACTCTGGCCAACGGCAAGCGTTGACACATGGGTTACCCAATGGATTGCCGAGCTTAAAAAAGAAGGCAGCTTATCGCAGGAGTATCTCGCATCGGTTATCGACAGCTATTACGGATATTGGGGTGCCGACACTACGAACCAAGGAGGAATGGGCGGGATCTATATCGCAAAAACCAGAGACGACGTCACTGCAAAGGATCCTATGGGCATGTCTGTTGTTAACGAGTTCTTTAACCCTGTAGTGACGTATATGGCTCGAATCGATAGCAAATTCGAGGGGGATTTTTCGTTAACTTTTAATATTGCATCACCTTATACTCACAAATCCCAGTACCTCGTAAACGCACAATTGACCGGAAGCTTGGACAGCAACCTCATTGGTAATGAGCATAACAATACTCTTTCAGGTAATGCCGGCACCAATAATATTGACGGATTAGCGGGCTTGGACACTGCAGTATTTCAAGGAAAGTATCAGGAGTATTCTGTCAATGTTCTTGGAGACAGTGTATTGGTTCAAGATTCTGTAAGTGATCGAAATGGATTGGTTACGCTCAGCAATATTGAACAGTTAACGTTCTCTGATAAAGCATTCGAATTTACAACTGGCAACTTAACCGAAAAATAGGCTGCAGCACCTATTTCGAAAAATGCGAACCTTCTTAGTAGCGATACCCAGAAGGTTCTGCATTGACACACTCATTTTTGTGTTAACTCTTTAACGCCAACGGCAAAAAACTATCTTTAATTTGTACTAAAGTGTGCTTCGAAATCAACCTGTCTTTTACACCCTGGGCATTCGGTACCATAAAAAACATACCGAACACCAACAACAGCATTAGTAGTGATGCTTGAATGTTCTTGTACTCATATAATTTACATGCGGTACCAAACGAGCGCTTCACCCGTGCGTTACTAAAATCAACGCTATATACTTCATCCAAAACAAGATGAGTAATGTATCCAGTAAATATAAAAAACCCCACTAGCCAAGACATAACAGCATTTAGATAGGTAAATTCATAAGCAATAACAATACTTAAGGCACCGATAAATACCGAGGACAATAAAGAATGAAATATTCCACGGTGTACAGTATAAGATTCGAATATCGGCCTCACTACCCAATTCGTAACCCCATAGACCAAAGCAATAACAACCCAAATTTCCAACGTTGATACTCTCTCGCCTAGTTGTGATAAAACTGCGGTGATAGACATCAATGTAATGATTCTGAACAAAATATTTAAGGTCGTTGAGTTATCGGAATCAATATCAGGTAACACTCCACCAAGGGCACCCACAATCCATAAAAGAACGGCTTCGATAGAATTAACTATGTTGGCGCCTAACAATACGGTTGATAGTACGCCACTGCCTATTGCGGAGATTTGTATGTGTGTCTTAAAATTTGCCATTAACTAACTCTTACCACGCACTTAAGACGCAGATTGAATGAATTTTTGACGTCATCCTACAGATTATTAATACCGATCTCAATCCAAATAATACTATAAGAAAAGGAGCGCTGCATTGAGGCGGCACTCTTTATCAAAACTACTAATCGAATGTTGACTGTACGCTTTAGAGCAAAACAACGTACGGAACACCTACTTATACCTCAGGTTAAATCCACCTTATAGTGTTGTTGTACTATCGCTGAACTGAAGCGTTTCTACCATTTTCAAGGTATTTGTGCCGTCTCGATCATCTTGGTAATCCGTAACAACAACGGTTGTTCCATTATTCTCAATACCGTATTCAAAAGATGGACCAGTAAATATCACAGTATTGACACCACTATTTCCAGTAATATCATTATCCAGTTCATTCACTGTCACGTTACTATCATTTTCACCTGTTAGTGTGACATTTTTTAGATACCGTGAATGATGGGTGTAAGGTAAGCTCGCATCAAAGGTCAGAGAGAACGTGCCGGTAAAGGTTTCATCAATTCTGGCGTTATACGTTAGGTGCGGATGAAAGAACTTATTATCCAAAAGTGTTTGCCCTGTAGGGTCTTGTGTTCCAATACTAGCCCTGTCTTTCGCCACATAAAGCCCGCCCATCCCGTTTTCTTGAGATGCACCCCACAAACCATAGTAAACATCAACAACCGCTGCGAGATATTCCTGTGACAAGCTGTTTTCTTGGGTAAGCTCCGTAATCCAATCTGCAGCACCAAGCCCCCACAGGTTATTCGAAAGAGCATTTTGTTGTGCTGCTCTAATTTCTGCTTGGAAATTGGGGGACGCTCCATCAAAACTGGCATTGCCATCAACACCGATTCCATAATCATGGACGAGATGCAATATTTCTTCATAAGTAGCATCACGATGGTTCTCATAGTCTTGACTGATATACCAGCTATCGCCCTCTGTTTGCATTTCCTCGAAGTACAATGGCTGACCGTCTAGCATCGCGGCTGGATTTTTGCCATCATCCTTTCCGTTCAATAATAATAACATTGCATTGTTATCAGCCATTTTGTTAGCAATGGCTGATTTATCGTTACCATACAATGAGTTCGGTAAGTCCGTTAAAAAATGCTGCAAGACACCTCGAGCACGAATAATTTGATTCACACTAATAGTATTTTGCGCAAGTATATGGATAGGGTTTCCATTAGGTGCGGTAATTTTTGTATAACGATTAAAGTGTTTTGTGTAATCAGCACCTAATACACTTGGAATAGTATCTTCTATTCCTAACGCATTTTGTGGTGTTGTAGTGCCGGTACCCGGTGTGGTTCCTGCTGAGGTAGTACCTGTAGAGGTTGGCGTTGTTGTTCCAGTACTTTTTGATGTTTTTTTATCTGAGCCGTTACAGCCTACCAATAATAATGATCCAACTAATACCGTGGTTACATAAGGGTTCATACATCGCTCCGATTTTTCATGGCTAAATAATTTTGTATTTGTTACGAAGCTAGATTAACCAAAAGAGTCGTTTCTTTCCGTCTGGGTTTGTCAGCATTGTCAGCATTTGTAAGAACAAGCCCTTACATCCTTTGCTTACAAAGCCTTACACAAACTGACACGGGCTTACCCCCAAGAAATAAAACCTAATGAATACTATCAGGGCGAACAAAAACAAGAATTAACAATACAATCCTAATATCAGGAGTTCCCATCATGTACACCTTCAAAAATTGTCTACCTTTACTCACCATCAGCGCACTGTCATTAGGCGGCTGTGGAGGCTCAAGTTCCTTTACTCAACAAACCAATGTCTTTGGCGTTACCATTAAAGCCACAGCGGCAACCCCGACAGAAAAAGTGCTTCACGCCGCTAACATCTTAGCAGAGTACCTCGATAACAATGAGGACGGCATTGCCGATAACACCGCAGTAGTTGAACGCTTGAAAAACCAAAAAGCCACACTGCTCATGGCTAAGAATGCCGCGGACATGCCTAAAAATGCATATCTAACTCACGGAGATTCTGGTCAGGATTTATACGCTGCGGAAACCCACATTAACGGCGCAGCACAAGGTAAATTTGATGCATCTCTGGAGGAAATCTTACACCTCATTACCCATGTAGGATACGCGAGTGTATACCCTGGGGTTTTTGGAGAAGAAGCCGGTTCAGCCATCGCCGATGCCATGGATACTGCACGTGGTGGACACTTCACCAGCATACCTAAGCCCTATCCAACAGGCGCCTGGTATACCTACGATGATACTACCTGTAGCTACAGCTGCATGGTAACGGAATATACCTATTGGGCGCTCACATCCATTCTCGGGGCTCAAAGTTATTCCGGTCGATTGGAGTCCATTCAACATGAGTGGAAACTTAATACTAACGAGAAAGTGATGAATCAAGACACTGCCGTTTATACGATTCTAACCGATGCGCAATATGCGTTAGCGACCAATCTACCTGATGGAAAATATGCAGCGGGGACATTTGAAATAATAAACACTACGTCCTCCGTTGCTACATTACCAACAAAAAGTACCAAGTAAAAATCATTAATGCTTAAGGAATTAATATGGGTGCCCTGAGTCCAGGGCTCCTATTCCAACTTTAAAGCAACCCCCTATGCTTATCAAGGCGCTTTTATGGACTAATGTACAATTAGCTCTCGCGCATAAAAAGTATTGCCATCAAATATGGAACCTTTGGCAACAATCATATCTCCATCCCTAATAGACGATATTAGTTCTGGTGATATTGACCCTGTAGGCTGAATATCTACGCCTAGCAGCAAAAGTCTGTCACTACCATTAATGCTCACGTGGCCCTTTAGTATCATTTGCGGTTTATCGCGTAATGCAAATAAATTACCAATGGTTAATCGGCCACTTTCTTCGACACCCTGAATTTCAATCCAATCGCCCACCTCTATATCGTCAATACTGAAGTACTTATTAATTGCCTTCAGTTTGGATTGGTAAATCGTATCAGGTAGAGCGTAGGCTTTTAGGTTCAGAAAACCGATTTCACCTGTTATTGGATTAACCGAATTCACCGGTGCTTTTACGGCAAAGTTCGCGTTAGGTTTAATGCGTAGCGTATGAACTTCAAATACTCCGTCAATATTGATATAACCGGCCACTCGAACACGTACCCCATTACGTAGACCTTCAGGCTCACCACGTAAAAACTCCGCTTCAGATGCATTTGCAGTGTAGCCATTCACACGAAACTGACTTATCGATTCATAGTGGGTTACGATCGTATCTACGTTCAATTTATTGCCTTTGCTCAGCGATAAATCATTCTTCTTCACTCGTACTTGATTCGCGATAATTCGATTTGCCACCGCATCATACTGACCAACAATCTCCACCCTTGTTGCTATCTCGATAGTTTGCAAACTACCCTGTTTCCAGCTAGCTTGGCTAACATCAACATCCATTCCATTTAATCGAATGATTTGATCTCTCACTCTAATCTCATCAACGATATTTTCTAGTTCGACCTGCTGCCCTTCATGATACATATCAGAGCGCAACGCGATGTAAGTAGCCAAAAGTTGATTTTTCTCATTACTAATGCCGCTCACTGTCACTACAGAACCTATGTCAAATTGATAGGGGATACTTCTATCAATAGCGGTGTCGCCGGCTATCACAACGGTGGTTCCCAAAATATTTAGAAGTGTGACATCGCCATGGCGAACGATAGTATTGATAGGCCCTTCAATTTGATGATCAAAAGTCACTTTCTGAGCATTGAACACATCATTTGTTTGTTGCTGCCAATCTGCCTGCACTTGAACCATCATGCCGATACTGAGCTCTGCCCTTCCCGTATCATTCACAAACTCCAGTTCGGCATCGTCAATTTCATATTTAGTTCCGTTCACATAAATGCTACCAAATTGCGTGATTGGGCCATAAGCAATTAGTTGGTTTTCTGCGCCTGCTACTATGCCCGTGCCTTCAATCCCTCCTTCATCAAAGTCATCATCATCTGGGTTGTGTTCCAAAAGTGTTGAACTTTCATCAAAATCACCATAGATTCCGGTTCCTTCAATACCACCTTCAGCCATTGCATCTTCGTAATTGACAAAACGGGGCGGGATAAATAAGTACTTTTCATCAGCCGGTCTAAAACCGGTCCCTTCAATCCCCTCCTCTTTCGCCTGAGACATTAAAGCATTAAGCCGCAACTCTGTTTGGGAGTTATTGGTACTGTCGGAGGAGTTTTGCGATACAGGATCTAAAGGTGTTTTATCGGCGTTATTTGCGAGATTTTCAATACATTGATTAGCGACACAAACTTCCCGAGACGGAACAACTGAATGAGACTCGGCCACTACCTGCGACTGATCAACCAGATAAAAACCACCCACCAACAGTACAATTATTTTCAGTAAAAGAGGCATAATCAGGAATCCTCTTCCAAGATATGTTCAAAGTAATAAATGCCAATGCCTGCTCGTGCTTTACCGGTTCCCTTGGTTTCTGGATTAACATCTCGATCTTGTTGTGAGAGCCATTGATTTATTTGTAATAGAAATTGCTCACCCTCTTCTTTACTACGCAATCGAATTTGCGCTAATGCCTCAAGAGGTATATCACTATAAGCAACAGTACGCTGCAGGCGTGCCGTATAGGGATCGTGCTCTAAGTTATGATCAAGTGTTGAAAATAAATCATTGGTAGCACGCCCCAAGATACGAAACTTTTCTTCCAAATCAGCTTGAGGTACATAAGCGCTGGAACAAAGTACAATTCTTTGTTGTGGGTTTTTTGTTACAGCTCCCACTCGAATTAACTCATCAAATACCGCCCTTGGGGTCACGTCACCACCATAGCGACGAACGAGTTCAGAAAAACTGTACTCTGCACCTTCAAAATGCAGGGGTCTCGGTGCACCTGATTCATTCGCAAAGTCGTTATCTCGCAACCAGCCTTGAATAATACGCGACGGCCGGTTTCCTCTCTTGAGACCATCGGTCTCCGCGGGATTGGGACGGTTTAAGATTTTGGCAATATCTTTTCGGTTAATGCCTGTCAGTACTGAAATTCGCGAGGAGCTTTGCTTCTTCCCTGGCAGCTTAAAATCTTCCGAAGCTACATCCACAAATAAACGGCGTGTCACCTCCGCAAAACTGGCATAGGTAAACCCCTGCTTGATAAGCAGCTTAACTAATGGGCGCATTAACTTGGCTAACGCAGCCTTGGCCGAATCCTGTACATAATCTGACATAAATGGGATTTTATGCCCAAACGTATAATAAGTGCGTGAAGTACGTCTCATTTTAGTCTTGAGAGACTTTTTGCAATGTAATTTATTGTAAACCGTTATTATTTACCCTTTTCGGACTCTAAATAGATAACAATCAGTATGCGACCCCAACCTTCATGTTATTTTTTGGGACTAAACACCCAAATTAATTGAGTTTAGCGTGACACTGTTCAATTTTTCCTCGCCCCTATGTAGATATGCTTCCAATCATCCTCCTTCGATAAGAAGAATCCACTGCTTAGAACCGGGGCGCTGTTATGTCTGAAGTGCGTTACTTGCAAAACCTTTTCAAATTCACAAGGGTCCTTTTAACCCTAATCACCGTAACACTTAGCGCCTGCGGCGGAGGTGGCGGCTCCGAAAGTAGCTCGGAGTCTCGTGTTAGTAGCCACCCTGGTGCCTCTACATATGCAGCCTATTGCTCTGGGTGTCACGGGTCGCAGGGGCAAGGTTTATCAGCCTCAGCACTGAACGATATTACCGACTCTGTTGATCAACTGGCGACAACCATCTCCGAGACCATGCCACCGGCTGACATTTCGGCCTGCGAAGGGAGTTGTGCTTCTGACGTCGCTGACTATATCTTGACGGCATTTACTGGAACGGATTCCGAAGATGGCGATGATGATGGTCAAAACACCGATGACCCTAGTGATCTGGCTAGTTTCTACTCGCAGATTATTGAGCCCGAAATTGTGCAAACTAAATGCGTTCTTTGTCATACCAATGGCGGACTTGCCCAAGACACAAACCTTATCTTGAGCGCCGGTGACAACAATGCTACCCATAACCTAGATGTATTTTCGAGTTTCTATAGCTCGGACTCCAGCACTCATGCCCAAATCCTTAGCAAAGCACGCGGCGGATCTGCACACGGAGGTGGTGTGCAATTCACTTGCGATGATAACGATTTCAAAAACCTCGAAAGCTTTTTACAAATGCTGGGTGGTGCTGCCTCACCGGGTGACGTTATTTGCTCGGGATCTTTATTCGAAGGGGTGAGTTTAACCAGCTCCCGTGAAACCCTCAGAAGAGCCGCTATTATTGTTGCTGGGCGCTTCCCTACTGATGATGAATACACACTTGCAGAAACGGATGACAGTGGTTTAAGAACGGCCATTAAAAATCTAATGGTTGGCGACAATTTTCACGAATTCCTAATTCGCGGCTCGAACGACAACCTTCTATCCAAGGCACTCGCAGGAGACGGCGACCTGAAGTTTGCAGATCGTCATGATGTTCATTACCCCGAACTATCAAACCGAAGCTACGCCGCAAATATTGCATCGCAAGATGGAGACGAAGATGCGGATGGTGAATTTATCAGCCTTTTAAATGGCTTTCGTTATGCTGGTGCTATGGCTCCCCTAAAGCTCGTTGCCCACATCGTTGAAAACGATCGCCCCTACACAGACATACTGACTGCCGATTACACCATGGTGAACCCTGACAGTAATATCATTTTTAGATCAGGGGTAAACTTTGACAACCCTGAAGACTTAACAACGTTCAAACCAGGAAAAAACCAGGGGCAAATTTTAGAAAATGACGACACGGTCGTTGTAAGGGAAGATAAAGCATTAGGACCCCAAATATTGGCTCACGGTGGGTTTATTGATTATCCCCATGCAGGACTACTCAATGATTTAGCCCTATTAAATCGATACCCAAGTACTGACACAAATCGAAACCGTGGCCGTGCAAGGTTTGCCTACTATCAATATCAAAATTTTGACATTGAAAAATCAGCAGCTCGAACAACAGACCCTGATGATTTAGCCGACACTAACAATCCAACGTTAAATAATCCCGCATGCACAGTCTGTCATACGGTAATAGATCCGGTTGCAGGTGCGTTTCAAAACTATGACGACTCCGGTCATTACCGGGGTACAACCGGCGGACTTAATTCACTTCCCACAAGTTACACGAAGGCGCAAGATTCTCCTTATCAACTTGGTGACCTTTGGTTTCGCGATATGCTAGAGCCCGGTTTTGGTAGTCAAGGGGAAACTATTACAGAGAAAGACAATACGCTACAAATTCTTGCTCAACGAATGGTTGCGAACGAGCGATTCGCACAATCTGCAGTTTCTTTTTGGTGGCCAACCATTATGACCGCTCCGCTAGAGGACGCACCAGAACAAATCACTGATAGCGATTACCACCCCAAGTTGACAACCTACGAAGCACAGCAGGAAACAGTTGCCGAATTGGCACTGCAATTTTCTACAGGGTTTTATGGTGGCTCCCCCTACAACGTAAAAGATCTGTTGGTGAGTATGATGATGTCCAGCTGGTTTCGTGCAGAGTCATCGGGCGCCTCATTAAGTTCTGATCGTGAATCTTCACTTGCAAGTATTGGTATTGGCCGATTACTAACGCCGGAAGAGTTGGCATTAAAAACCAAAGCACTAGCAGGTGCTGCGTGGGGAGAAATCATAGATGATTCAAGAATTGACCCAAGATACGACAATCTTAAAAATACATTTAATACCACTGCTGTCCCACAGTTTCATAACATCGACAACTGTTTGTTTTTATCTGGCTCGTCATCAATTGGTGGCGAGAACAAATCGTACAAATTTCTTCGATCAAAAAGGTTC
>MAAL01000004.1 GCA_002163245.1 Gammaproteobacteria bacterium 42_54_T18
ATAATGGCAAACGTTCTTCTAGCCCTTACCTGATCTAGCTGCTCACTTAATGACATACTGCTTAAACCTCAACAATGTATACATACCAAACATCGCCCCTCTTAACGTATTTAATGAGAGAGGAATCGCTTAGATGAAAAATGCCGAGAATTATACCTTACTTTGAAGGGCTACGCTGTCCACATTTATATAACCTCAAATACCCCCATCATGCCGTCATCTTCGTGACCTAATATATGGCAATGCATCATGTACATAAAGTCGCTCCCTGCTCCGGGACCCGCGGCACTGCCTGCCGCATATGCTCGTTCATTAAATTGAACAAGAAAGGTAACATCATTGCCACCGGTAACCTCAAATACATCTTTCCACCCCTGCTTGTCATCAGATGGCATTACACCTGCGATCGCATTTATCATCCCGTGGCAACCGTGCAAGTGAAACGGGTGGGTTGCACCCCGAATATGCCACAGTTCAGTATAACCTGGGGTGGTCTGGGTTGAGGTTGAAACGAAATTAGCGGTCGTCGGGTCAAAGGTAACATCAACAACGTTATCAAGGCCATTGACTACCTCAGTAGTTGATCGCAAAGAAGCAAAAGGTGCAGCTCCACCTTTTAGGTGTATATAAACATAGGCATCAGGTGTTTTTGCCACTAATGCTGCGCGATCTGCTGCAATATCCGCATTTAATGTGGCAGGTATCAGGTTGTTTGCGGTTTGTGATGTTTGAGCAACAACAGTAAAGGTCATTAGCGTGAAGGGGTCATCCAAACCCGTAGTATCTTCGTTATCTGGACTGACTAAACTTACAACATCACCTTCGCTATAAGAGGAGAAATCAATGACAATTTCATTGCGTTCACCCGGCGTCATTCGTAATGAAGAAAGGTTAACGGCTGAAGATAGAAAACCTCCTTCTGTGGCTATTTGATCAAAATTACCGGTCTCACCACCGCTAGTGATTGAAAAATCATAGAATCGTGCATTGGACGCATTCAATATCCTAAAACGTACCAAACCCGCTTCTACTTCGAGATTAGGTGTGACCACACCATTGACTAAAAACACGTCACCTTTGAATCGACCACCGACATTGGTGGAATCTAAGATATTACTGTTAAACACTTTATCTTGAATAATAAGTGGAATATCGTCAACACCATAAGTGCTAGGTAAGCCTGCCGCATCCAACGCAATGGAATTGGCGTCGTCAATAATAAACATACCCGCTAAGCCTTTATACACATCCTCAGCAGTGGTTCCATGAATATGAGTGTGGTACCAATTGGTACCCGCCTGTTGATAAATCTCAAGCGCAGGTTCCCAGGTTGCCCCCGCAGCAATAGAATTGAACGGACCGCCATCGGAAAAACCATCCACATGAAGTCCATGCCAATGTGATGAAATGACCTCTGAGGTGTTGTTAAAAACACTAAAGTTAACACGATTAAAATCAGTACCGTCTATACCGTTCGTTTGAGTACCCTGGTCCACCATTGCGGTACCCGTACTTGATGAATTGGTGTTATAGCTTCTTACGCGAATTGTCGGCCCTAAATAACTTGTTCCGGCATCATTATTTACGTCGACAAACCCTTTTGTAATGCTACTCACTCCATCATAAAAATTCGTTGTACCATTATTTGCCTGCAAGCTAATTTGGTTGTCTACGTTAGGCTCAACGAGCGGAGGTATAACCAGAGTTGTTGTTGATTCCTCAGTATCCGTTGCTGAGTCTCCAGTATCCGTTGTTGTTGAGTCATCACCGGAGGATGAACTAGAGGAGCCACCACAACCTTTTAATAGTGGGTAACACGGTACAAGGACAAGGTACTTGGAAGCTTTTAAAAATTCTCGTCGATCAATTTCTTTTTTGTCCATTTCCGTACTCACAATTGAATGATTTTAAACCGCTAAGCAAAACACGTTGCATACTCAAATACAGCAACATTTAGACTAGCCCAGGGTTAGAGTAATTACGAATTGTGTAAACAATATGGAGTTATAATAAAGAATGGAATTGTGATAAATAGTAAAGTTGTTATGAAAATTCTAAGCGCGCGTTACAGCATCATACTAACGGCAACGACAGTACCAACGCATCTTCACGGCTATCACCGTTCCGGTAATAAGCTTTGCGGCGGCCAATTTCTGAAAAACCCAATTTACTGTATAATGCTAACGCAGCGACATTACTTTCCCTCACTTCTAAAAAAGCAATTTCAGCATTCCACTCTACGGCTTCGTCTAATAATTTTCGCAAAAAATCACTGGCCACACCTTGACCTTGAACATCAGGGGAAACACAAATATTAAGAACATGGCACTCGCCAACAGCAACAGACAAAATAGCGTAGGCGCACAAAACACCTTTTAGCATAAGCCCTCGACATAAATAGGCCCCTTGCAAACAATCTTTCAGAACATTTTCTGTCCACGGAAATGCATAAGCCCGCTGCTCTATGCGCATCATTTCTGATACATCATCAACCGATAAATTTTTAACCTCACAACAAGAAAAAAAACTTTCCATAAGCGTTAGTGTGAGCCTAAACGATGCTTTACACTCGCCAATGCTGCCCACGCTTGAGGTTTATATTGCCAATCATTTAGCATGTTTTGCAACGATGGTATTCGGAAACAATGCGCTTTATATCCGGCAAAATCCATCACTGCCTGAGCATCCTGCTCCGGCATAAAACCGCTGGAAAACTTACCTATTAATAATAGATTCGGTACCTGTAACAACTCTAACTTCGACATTAAGAAACCTTGCAAACCTTCTGCGGCCTCAACCTTTCCCTGTGCCATACGTTTATTATTAACCAAAGGCCAACGAAATAAATGCTGACTAGGTTCTGCCTCAAGCGATATACTTTTTAACACTGCTTGCAACAAATGGTATTCCATTGCTGAGCAACCCATTGCATCAGCGTCAGTTAGATCCGCAAGCACCAATAACTTACCAGGAATTTCCACCATCGTTAGTGCAAAACGTAACGCTTCATCCTGCACTTTTTGCACAGCGACAGTTGGAGCAATTTCATCCAATGGGGTAATCTTAATATCAGGTGTTGGCGGCGGTCCATCATGTTGCAACGCTGCCTCTGAAAAAGATGCCTTGGGAGCTACTGTTGGCGTCAGTGTTTTAGGGCCAGATTGATTCAATCGAGGCTGGATGACCTCAGACTCTGTCTTTACAGCCCTATTTTCAGGCTCGTGATTTTCTGTTGGTACAGGCTGAACCGTCTCTTGCGGTAGCGTATCTTCCGCACTTGATACATCAACTAATTCCGGATAGACCTGCTCGGGGAGCAATACCGTAGACACGGCCGCCCCATCAATAGCATCAACAGGGGTGAATTGCACCACCCCCATCGCTTTCATATATGCACGTCTACGAACTTCTAACACCGACTAACCTCTCGTAAAAACTTCATGTAACAATTTCTGAAACAACTAGCTAAACAGCATTTTTTTGCGGATGATTTTTTTCGTCCACTGCGTTTTCCAAATGGTTCAGGGCATCAACATAGGCTTTTGCGGAGGCAACAACGATATCAACATCGGCACCACGACCATTAATAATACGCCCGCCGGTTTCCAACCGCACAACCACTTCACCTTGTGAATCAGTGCCGCTAGTAATTGCATTCACAGAAAATAGCGCCAAATTCGTATTGCTCTGAGCGACTACTTCAATGGCTTTAAACGTTGCATCAACAGGGCCTGCGCCTTCTGCATTGGCTTCTTTAGTCTCGCCGTCCACCGTGATCACAATGTGACTATCCGGAACATCTCCAGTTTTTGACGATACAGATAACGAGACAAATCCATACCGCTCACTAGCAACAAATTTTTGTGTATCACTCACCAGAGCCTGCAAATCCTCATCGAAGATTTCATTCTTCTTATCCGCTAATGCTTTAAAGCGTATAAACGCTTCATTTAATTCTTTGTCCGTTTCAAACACCGTGCCTAACTCTTCTAAACGGGCCCTGAAAGCAGCGCGCCCAGACAGTTTTCCCATCACCATTTTATTCGCATTCCAACCAACATCTTCTGCCTTCATTATCTCATAGGTTTCTCGATGTTTAATTACGCCATCTTGATGAATACCAGACTCATGAGCAAACGCATTGGCGCCCACAATCGCTTTGTTTGGCTGAACAGGAAACCCGGTAACACTAGAAACCAAACGAGAGGTTGAGACAATTTCTTCGGTACGTATATTCGTTTCAACATTGAAAAAATCTGGGCGAGTTTTTATTGCCATCACAATTTCTTCTAATGACGCATTGCCTGCCCGCTCTCCCAGACCATTAATAGTACATTCCACTTGGCGTGCACCATTCATTACTGCATCCAATGAGTTGGCAACAGCTAACCCTAGGTCGTTATGGCAATGTACTGAAAAGATGGCTTTGTCAGAGTTAGGAATACGCTCAATAAGCTGCTTCATGGTATGGCCATACTGCGATGGCATTGCGTAACCAACGGTGTCAGGCACATTAATCGTTGTAGCACCTGCATCAATAACCGCCTCAATGATACGGCACATAAAATCCAACTCGGAGCGGCCGGCATCTTCACAGGAAAACTCGACATCTGCGACAAGGTTACGTGCGCGCTTAACCGCATGAACCGCCTGCTCTACCACCTGCTCAGGGCTCATACGTAATTTGTGTTCCATATGAATGGGTGATGTAGCGATAAACGTATGGATACGTCCAGAGTTAGCATTTTTTAGCGCTTCTGCCGCTCGATCTATATCGTTATCCATTGCTCTGGACAAACTACATATTGTGCTGTCTTTGATGGTATTGGCAATGGCTTGCACTGATTCAAAGTCACCTTGACTGGCAATCGCAAAACCAGCCTCAATGACATCCACTCGCATACGTTCTAACGCCTTTGCGATACGTAGCTTCTCATCCTGAGTCATCGAAGCTCCGGGACTTTGTTCGCCATCCCGCAATGTGGTATCAAAAACAACTAATTTTTCGTTCGCACTCATGTTTCGCCTGTACCCTTATAAACCCAATGTAAAACCCAACCAGACCCAAACTTCTAAAATCTAGTCAGGATTCGTATTATTTATATTACTATATAAACATGCCAGACATGCCATTAGTCATGCCCCATAAACGGCCAACTATAACGAGCTATGCAGCCTTTGCCAAGCGCTTAGCGTAAAGACTGTGTCACACAACCAAATTCCCATTTGCTCGAATAAAATGAAGGGCTTCCTCTGCCAACGGCTTGCCTTTCAGACCCTCTGCTAGTATCAGTTTTTCTCCATTGTGACCCATCGCAATCACTCGATAAGTCACAGCGTTCCAGCCATTAACCTGACTACGCATACTCTCTTCCAACGCTACCTGCTTAAATTGGGACATCGCTACTTTTTTACGATACAAGCCAATACCCAAAACGGCTCGTCTTACTGTAATTGAGCCCTTAACAATCTTAACATCCAGTGCATTACAGGGTACATAAAGGCCAAACAACATAACCGGAGCACTTACTAATAAACAGATAAGCCCTGCAAACGTTAGCATAAACTCACCTTGCTCTTGACCGCCCAACCTCAACATTATAAAGCTAAACACAAGCAATAAAATACCCGCTCCCATTGTCACCGCACCTAATAGCTTTCGCCTCCCCTGGGGGAAAACCATGTGCAACATATCTGGCCCGACTTCAACACGCATGATCGATGTTAATTGCTCCAGGTACTGATTGCTTTTTTGTCGAATATTATGCTTAAGACCCAACGTTGTTTGTTCATTGGTAGGATGCACCGGAATATCAAAGAATCGATCCAAATCAACACCTTCCATTTCAGCATGTACATGGATACGCCAATGGTGATAATTTCCAGATTTGCTTTCAGAGCGAGGCAACCCTTCAGGTACATCAAACCGGAAAAGCAAGTTCATACTATCCCTACCTCTGCTCATACCTCTACGTAAATGAGCCGCCTGGGAATGTTGCCAAATCATACGCTCAGCGCTGCGATGTTTGTTGTCTGAGTCCCGCGTTTCATAGGTATAGACACAAACAAGAGATACATCATAACGGATATCTTTTGGAATTGACCCAGGTAAACAAATAGTACCAGCAACATGTCCCCCTATAGATCCTGGGAACGGGTTAAGAAAAAGTGGAGTCTCGCCAAATCGCCGCCATGCTAAAAGGCGTTTAATACCTACAGCCAAACAAACAATACCAACCAAAGGAAACAACAATGCCAGTAACGGCATCCAGTCACCCTGTTGAAACTGACCGATCAAAACTCCGCCAGCGGCGACCAATATTGGCCAAACCATTGCGTTCCAACATAACGTAAATACCCATATACCATATAAGCCACTTTTAGCATCGGATAAAATAGGATCGACCCGTAACGCATCGCCTTTATTTTTATTCCCTTTCACTAAATGTGTATTCACGTTAGTCACTATTCTTCTGTTATTGCCCCACTCAGCCTGTAGCTTAGTTGATGTTGAAAGCACAAACAAACAGACATAAAAAAACCCCGCTAAAAGCGAGGTTTTTTATATTGGCATGAGGGCTGCTGCCCTCACATCAAGGAAAAATGATTTACATCATTCCGCCCATTCCGCCCATTCCGCCCATACCACCCATGCCGCCCATATCAGGCATGCCGCCACCAGCGCCACCTTCTTCAGGAGCATCAGCAACCATGGCTTCAGTCGTGATCATAAGACCAGCAATAGAAGCCGCAGCTTGAAGTGCAGCTCGTGTTACTTTTGTTGGATCAAGAATACCAAGCTCAATCATGTCGCCATATTCGCCTGTTGCAGCATTGAAACCGAAGCTTCCTTCGCCAGCACGAACCTTATCAACAACAACAGACGCTTCAGCACCTGCGTTAGCAGCGATTTGACGAATAGGACCTTCCATTGCACGTAGTGCTAAAGCAATACCAGCGTCCTGATCATCGTTTTCACCTTTAAGCGCATCAACACTTGCAAGAGCACGAACCAAGGCAACACCACCACCGGCAACAACACCTTCTTCAACTGCAGCACGCGTTGCATGAAGTGCGTCTTCAACGCGGGCTTTCTTTTCTTTCATTTCGATTTCAGAACCAGCACCAACCTTGATCACGGCAACACCGCCAGCAAGCTTAGCAACACGCTCTTGAAGCTTCTCTTTATCGTAATCAGAGCTAGATTCTTCGATTTGAGCACGAACCTGGTTAACACGAGCTTCGATTTCAGATACTTCACCAGCACCATCAATGATTACTGTGTTTTCTTTGCTGATGTTTACACGCTTAGCAGTACCAAGATCATCTAAAGTAGCCGTCTCTAGAGACATACCAACTTCTTCAGAAATAACAGTCGCACCAGTCAAGATAGCGATGTCTTGCAACATTGCCTTACGACGATCCCCAAAACCAGGAGCTTTAACAGCAGCAACTTTAACGATTCCGCGCATGTTGTTAACAACCAATGTCGCTAACGCTTCGCCTTCGATATCTTCAGCGATAATCAATAGTGGCTTGCTTGCTTTTGCAACAGCTTCTAGAACGGGAAGCAATTCACGGATGTTAGAGATTTTCTTGTCAACCAAAAGAATCAGTGGAGCTTCTTGATCAGCAGTCATGCTGTCTTGGTTGTTAACAAAATAAGGAGAAAGGTAACCACGATCAAACTGCATACCTTCAACAACGTCTAGTTCGTTTTCTAGACCGCTACCTTCTTCAACAGTGATAACACCTTCTTTACCCACTTTTTCCATTGACTCAGCAATGATCGCACCGACTTGAGTGTCGCCATTCGCAGAGATAGTACCTACCTGAGCGATTGAGTTTGAATCAGTACAAGGCTCAGAAAGATCTTTTAGTTGATTAACAACAGCCAATGTAGCTTTATCAATACCACGCTTAAGATCCATTGGGTTCATGCCAGCGGCAACTGAACGAAGACCTTCATTAAGGATTGATTGAGCAAGTACTGTAGCAGTAGTTGTTCCGTCACCAGCAGCATCGTTGGCTTGAGAAGCAACTTCTTTCACCATTTGAGCGCCCATATTTTCAAACTTATCTGCAAGTTCGATCTCTTTAGCAACAGAAACACCATCTTTTGTGATAGTAGGCGCGCCAAAAGACTTATCTAAAACAACGTTACGACCTTTAGGGCCCAAAGTAACTTTAACTGCGTCGGCTAGGATATTTACACCAGCAACCATTTTGACACGTGCGTCATCACCAAACTTAACCTCTTTAGCGGACATATTCTCTTTCCTTTCTGTAAAATTCTGAATCAAATGTGTTTGGGGTCTTGAAGAGAGCTAAAACGCTCAATTAGCCTTCAAGAATGCCAAAAATTTCGTTTTCGCTCATGATCAATAACTCTTCACCGTCAATTTTTACGGTGCTGCCAGAGTACTGACCAAAAAGAACCTTATCGCCAGCTTTTACGTCTAAAGGACGAACTTCACCGCTTTCTGTCACTTTTCCAGCGCCTACAGCAAGCACTTCACCTTGAGAAGGCTTCTCAGTAGCAGAACCCGGTAATACGATACCGCCTGCAGATTTAGTTTCTTCTTCTTTACGACGAACTACTACACGGTCATGTAATGGACGAATATTCATTGTTTTCTCATCTCCCATTGGATGTGAACTTAACAGGTATCACCCTGTTGACTGATATGTAAATCATTATTTAGCACTCTAACCCGCAGAGTGCTAATCATTATGAGCCTTCCTCCTCAGTCAAATACTCGTAAAATCGGGGATTTACTTAGGAAGGTCGAAGCTGGTTTCAGTTATGGGGGGTTGTGTATTGTTTTCAAGGCTGGGGGGGAAGTATTTTTGCATTTATTCCCCCGACCAATCAGCTCCAGTGCTTTAGCTCGGCTTACTCATCCTTGCGGACGACCTCGCCCTCAATAATATCTCCTTTAGGAGCATAGCTAGTACGAGCAGTAAAAGGTGAGCCATCACTAACATTGCCACCAGCAAACACATTTGGGTCAACATTTCCGCTAGCCGATCGAGATTGTTGGTAAACCCAAGCATTCCCTCCGCTCGCTCCCCGTTGCGCCATCGCCTCCATCACTCCCCGCGCCATCGCCCATCGCGCAAGGCCTTTACGGGTCACGGGCAGTAAAAACATAAAACCAATACCATCTGTAATAAACCCCGGGGTAATTAACAATGCACCTCCGATTAACAGCAATACCCCTTCAATAAGCTCTGAACCCGGCATTTCACCCTTCTGCAAGCGCTCATTGATACGCATCCAAGTATCAAAGCCCTGATGCTTTAACAAAGCAGAACCCAGCATGGCTGTTGCCATCACCCCTAAAATAGTCCAACCCCAGCCGATCAAATCACTGACTTGGGATAACACCACCACCTCTGTTAACGCAAAAACAAAAATCGTTAGAAATATATGTCGAAACAAAAACATCTTAGCGCCTATTTATCTCACCAATAACGACGGCCAATTCCGTCTCTATAGTTCTTTATATGGGCCTTTTCAACAAATTTCAAGTGGCCTTACCAGCAGACCTCATACGCCTCCTCAAGGGCTGCTACACTAAAAAAGACGAACTTTACACATTAGGATTCACAATGAGCGAACAAGCCCCTAACAAGCAAGTATTGGTTATTGACGATGATGATTTCTTTTGTGAATTATTAACATCCATACTAGAGCCACATTTCAGCATTCTAGTAGCAAAATCCGGCAATGAAGGCATTCAATTGCTAAACGAGCAAACGCCTGATTTGATTTTGTTAGACATTGACATGCCCGAAAAGTCTGGTTACGAAACCTGCAAAGAGATTCGTGCTATCCCTTTGCACCAATACACACCTATTATCTTCATCTCCGCCAATAATAGCTTGGAAGAAAAGCTTGAGGCGTATCATAGTGGAGGGTCCGACTTTGTTACCAAACCTATCGTAGGAGGTGTACTCACCTCTAAAATCAACTCGCATTTACAAGTGAAGGAGCGAGAAGAAAAACTTACTCAAAGCGCTGACCAGGCAAGACAAACTGCAATGAATGCAATGCGAGAACATGCCGAGTCGGGCATAATCTTATCATTTATGAACGATAGTGCTGCGATCTTAGATTACGATTTTCTCGCTCAACGATTATTCAAAACCTGCGAAGAGCTCGGTATTGCGGCAAGTATTAACATCGTTGCCTCTACCGGAACAATAAGTATCGACCACAGCGGATTACAGCGCCCCCTTGAAGCGGCGTTACTTGAACACGCACAAGATCATGGGGGGGTAGTTGACTTTGGATCTCGCTGTATTTTTAATGCTGAGTACATATCACTGCTCGCGAAAAACATGCCGGAGAATGACTCTCACCGTTATGGGCAACTAAAAGACTCGTTAGCTCGACTAACAACATCAACAAATGCCCGGATTGCCGCCATCCAAACATCAATGGAATTAGAAGCTGCCTATCAAACAGACGTGCACCAAACACTCAAAACAACGGTGAGTTCTTTGTTAAAAATTCGTCACATTGTTCGTACTCAAGAATCTACCGCTCTGGATGCAATGGACAGCATCCTCACTAAAATGGATCATTCATTAACATCATTATCCCTGACAGAGACACAAGAAAACCAATTATACGAAATAATTCAGCAAGGAACAGACAAGCTTATGGAGGTATATTCTCGATCAGGTGAAATAGACGATCAATTTAAAGACATTATCCGCTCTTTTGACTCCCTTTCTACCGATTAAAGCTATACATTTTAAACCAAAATGACGAGGCTAGTAATATTGCTATTCCCACGCAATAATGTGCCCTGAACTTACCAGTCACTTTCTTTTAGGGTTAGCACTATGGATTTACAGAATAAAGTTATCGTTATTACCGGGTCGGGCCGTGGCCTTGGGCAAGGAATGGCTGTCGCATTTGCAGCAAAAGGCGCAAAAATTGCAGTTGTTGATTTAAATGAAGACGACATCGCCACTACCGTACAGCTTTGTAAGGATGCAGGCTCTGATGCTAAAGGCTATTCCGTAAACGTCGCCAAAGAAGATGATGTTGAAAAGCTATTCAACGATGTTGTTGCTGATTTTGGAACCTTAGATGGCCTTATTAATAATGCAGGCATCACTCGCGATGGGTTATTAGTAAAAGCCAAAAACGGTAAAATTGAAAAGAAAATGACATTACAACAGTGGCAAGCTGTCATTGATGTCAACCTAACCGGTGTTTTCCTTTGTGGTCGAGAAGCCGCCATCAAAATGATTGAATTGAACGTTGACGAAGGCGTCATCATTAACATCTCCAGTTTGGCGCGCTCTGGCAGCTTTGGACAAACTAACTACGCTGCCGCTAAAGCCGGTGTTGCCGTTATGGTTGAGACTTGGGCTAAGGAATTAGCTCGCTATAATATCCGTACAGGTGCTATTGCACCAGGCACCATTAATACTGAAATGATCGCAGCGATGAAACCTGAAGCAAGAGACAGACTTGTTGCCGCTGTTCCATTAAAGCGCATTGGCGAACCAGAACATATCGCAAAGTCCGCCGTCTTTATTTTTGAGAATGACTACTTTACAGGTCGAGTTATTGAAACTGATGGTGGTTTGCGTTAACAGTTGCGAGTTTAGTCTTTGTTCACTACATCAGTGCTGACAACAGATTGACTTCCACGGCTGAAATCAATCAACAAAAAATCCTGCAAGCTGTTGCAGCTATTCCAATAGGCTATGTTTGTACCTATGGCAAAATAGCGGAGCTTGCGGGTTTGCCACGTCATGCAAGACTAGTCGGTAATACATTAAAAAAACTACCCAGCAGATCAAAAATTCCTTGGCATAGAGTAATCAATGTCCAAGGCAAGCTTTCCTTTCCTGAAGGTAGTGAACCTTGGCAGCATCAAAAGCAGCTGCTTGAATTAGAAAAAATTGATTTTCTAAATGGAAAAATCAATCTAAAGCGCTATCTTTGGGAACCATAACCTCTTAACATGCTACAGCTTTCATTCATTCTAATATGCTGCCCGCCCGATGAGTCAAATGAACTCCACTGATACACCTCCAACGCCATCTCTTATTGAAGCCATCTGTAACCGTCGCATGCTAGCCTGTGTTTTTACCGGTTTCACCTCTGGCCTACCTCTGTATGTGTTAATCACATTAATTCCAGCTTGGTTGCGCTCCGAAGGTGTTGGACTAAAAGAAATTGGCCTCTTTGCATTAATTCAAATCCCTTATACATGGAAATTCTTTTGGGCACCCGCCATGGATCGTTTTTCGTTACCTTTTTTAGGGTTACGTCGGAGCTGGCTTCTAATCACTCAAATAGCCCTGCTAATTAGCATTGCTAGTATGGGTGTGTTGGAGCCTCAAGATGCTATATGGGGCATCGCTTATTTAGCATTTGCTGTTGCCTTATTTAGCGCAACTCAAGACATAGTGATAGATGCCTACCGCCGAGAATTACTCAACGATAATGAGCTCGGCCTTGGTAGCTCCATCCATGTGAATGCATACCGAGTCGCGGGGTTAATCCCTGGCTCATTAGCATTAATCTTGGCAGACCATTTTGCATGGCAACAGGTATTCCAAATCACAGGCCTGTTCATGTTAATTGGAATAGGTTTTACATTGGTCATTAAAGAACCCAGTATTTTCGATCGACCCAAAACTATCAGAGAAGCAATCGTCGACCCATTTAATGAATTCATACACCGCAAAGGGTGGCAAGGTGCACTTCTAATTTTGAGTTTTATGTTTTTATATAAATTGGGAGACAGTATGGCAACAGCTCTGTCCACTCCATTTTATCAAGACATTGGCTTTTCATTAACCGAGATTGGTGTCATTGCAAAAAATGCAGCCTTATGGCCAGCAATCATTGGGGGGATGCTAGGTGGCATTCTAATGATCAAAATAGGGATTAACAAAGCCTTGTGGCTATTTGGCGCCGTCCAACTAATTACTATCTTAGGGTTCGCAGCCTTAGCGGAGATCGGCAATAACATTGTCGCATTAGCTATTGTTATTAGCATGGAGTATCTTGGCGTCGGCTTAGGAACAGCGGCGTTTGTCGCTTTCATTGCAAAATCAACCAACCCCAAATATACCGCCACACAATTCGCCTTATTCACAGCACTTGCTGCATTACCACGAACCTTTGTCAATTCCTCGGTCGGTTTCATCGTTGACAGCACAGGTTGGACCCACTTTTTCCTACTATGCACGGTGCTAGCCCTTCCAGGAATGGCTCTACTTTGGTTTGTTGCTCCGTGGTCAGAAACACCCTCCTCAGAAACGCTTTCATCAAAAGAATAAACTCTTCTGCCAATCAGTGACGCACAGCCCAGTTTCCCTGTAAATGCCCTGTTAAGGTGAGTTCAAACACTTCTGCTATATCTCAGTAAATCGTCAAAAAAATGATGAGAATTAGACAGATAGGCTTCTGTCTACCACACTAATAAGAATAAAAATGAAAAGCTGACCTAGACCTATGCCAAATGCCGACCTCCCCATTCTGGTTGTTGATGATGCCCGCTTTAGTGGTGCGGTTATCACTCGAACATTAAAATCTGCTGGCTACAAAGATGTTAGAACCGCCAACAGTGCTATTGCAGGCTTAGAAGCATTAGAAAATCGAGCTGTTAGTGTACTTATTGCTGATTGGCTGATGCCTGAAATGGATGGTTTAGAGCTCGCTGGGCGCGTTCGTCAATTAGACGAAGCAACAAATCACTTTACCTACATTATCTTACTTACAGCTAAAGAAGGCACCAAGGTGCTTGCTCATGCTTTTGACAATGGTGTGGATGACTTTATCAACAAGTCAGTGATGAATCAGCAGTTATTGCCAAGGGTATACGCTGCTGACCGCCTCGCAGGTATTCAAAATCGTTTGTTAAAAGAAAATCAACTTCTCATTGAATCCAATCAACGATTAAAGAAAAATAACCTATTAGACCCACTTACAGGGCTTGGCAACCTTCAATATGCGGTACGCCGCTTAGAAGACGCCATGCAGCATGCAGAATCTCGTGGAGGAGCAGCCTGTTTTTTGCTAATAACCATTGATAACTACAATGAATTAAAGCGCATGCACGATAAAAAAATCCTAAGGCAAATCATTGTTGCCGTAGGTAGGCGCTTACGCCAACTGGTAAGACCCCTTGATATTGTTTCTCGAATCAGCACTGATGAATTTGCCGTTATAACCCATCAAGATGATATCCAACACTGCAACGCAGCTACTTATCGTCGCATTTACGATGCATTAAATGTTAAAGCAATAAAGACGTCAAAGGGGTTTATCTCTATCAAAGCTGCAATGTGTATGTCTGCAGCCGATAGCTCTACATCATTCCCTAAACCTGAAAAAATGATATCCGTAACAAAACATCAAATTAATCAAGCTCGTAACACTGGACGCTTAATGGTGATAAAATGGCGCCCCACGAAAAAAACGGAAGACTAAACACCTCAGCATGCTAGAAGATCATTGGTACATTTTAGGTGCAGGCGCCATCGGCTCTCTTTTTGCCTGTCAGTTTGAACGAGCCAATATCCATTCCACATTATTAGTTCGATTAGACCAGTCCACCCAAGTAAACCTCTCGCATGTCGAAAAAACATCCAGATCCATTGATGTAACTTTTCTCGATGGAAGTGAACATAACTTCTCCATCCAAACACTACCATCGACTCAATCATCAATCACACGATCAAAAAGATCACTTACCACCCTCCCCATTCAACAACTGATTCTTACCACTAAAGCACACCAGAGTCAGGCTGCAATTGATAATATACGGTCACTATTAGCCGAAAAGGCCATCATTGTTGTTATGCAAAACGGGATGGGGGTGGCACAACAACTACAAGCTCAATTGCCTCAATGCTCAATTTTTGTTGCAACCACCACGGAAGGAGCCCACAGACCAACAGCAAGCTCGCTAATACATGCAGGGGCCGGTGAAACATGGATAGGTTACCTTCCCTCAAATAGTCAAAAAGATTACTGCACAGAATCTATTACTGCTCAAAGCATCGCTGAACAATGGCAAAGAACGACACTATCCATTCACTACGATCACAATATAATTCAACGGTTATGGACAAAGCTCGCGATCAATTGCGCAATAAACCCACTAACCGTTAAATATCAATGTAACAACGGCGCGCTGTTAAAGAACCCTGAAGCCCTGCAACTTATGGAGAAGGTCTGTCAAGAACTGCAACAGATAATGACAGCAAGGGGCATACACACATCCTCAAACCTATTTACCATAGTAAAACAGGTCGCAAAGAACACCCACAGCAACATATCCTCAATGCTCCAGGATAATAGAAACCACAGGCCCACAGAAATTCATTTCATTAACGGCTACATAGTTAATGAAGGTAAGGCTCTCGGCATCCCAACCCCTGTAAATCAGGCATTAGCGCTAGAAATAACTCGCAATGACATACCGAAATAACTTAGGGGCCTAATCAACTATGGTTTTAAGGTAGGCTAGCGTCAATGGCCTGCCAGGCCGTTTTCTTCACCGAAGTTGTATTGTGAATTAGGGGGGTGTATTTCTGTCAAGCGCTCTATTGCCGTCTGCGCATGCCTTTGACACGCCACCTCCAGCTCCGCACTATTGTCCTGACCAACACAGATTATATAAACAAAGTTGGCTGTCGCTTCTAGCTGTCCTAGCACATACTCTTCATGGCGCTTTCCCCTATGCGTCATAGCTGTTCTTACCGCCGCATCGAGTAACGCTTGAAGTTGCTCTTCATATATCTCTATTTTGTCCATAACATCATCCTTTATAAATCCTTGGTTCCTATACTTCACAACATCTCTGTTAGTCTCACTCACACTAAACAGGGTGTACATCCACCTATTTCAATTAGCATCCGGAGCATTTGACCCTGACTCCGTTAACCCGTACAGTGCCAGCCATCAACACGCAACCTGCTATTTTAGCCAGCAACAGGAGCCGCTATGGGCCATCGCCTTTCAAAAATATACACACGTACTGGAGATGACGGTACTACCGGATTGGGAGATGGCTCCCGAATTGAAAAAGACAGTATAAGAGTAGAAGCTTATGGCACCGTTGACGAGTTAAATAGTTGCATTGGTATGGTCATATCGCAATTATCACCCAAATTAATGCAAAACTGTAATCACCCACTAAATGAGTGGCTTTCTGAAATACAGCATGATTTGTTTGACCTTGGAGGCGAGCTTTGCATTCCGGGTCATATCGCCTTAACCAGTACCCCCATTGATACTCTAGAAAACCAAATTGATACCATGAACACCGATCTACCTATGTTAAAGGAATTCATTTTACCAGGGGGGAACCAGCCCGCTGCGACCTGCCATCTCGCAAGAACCATTTGTCGGCGAGCAGAACGAAACGTTCGCACATTATCACGCACCGAAACCATTAACCCCTTCGGCTTACACTATTTAAACCGACTTTCTGATTGGCTGTTTGTCACTGCTCGTATCATTGCTCGTTTAGATAACGGCACAGAAACCTTATGGAACCGCCAGCGATAATGCGAGAGCTAATACTCGGAGGTGCCCGTTCAGGTAAAAGCCGAATGGCAGAAGTAAAAGCAAATGCTAGTGGGCTCGATGTAACGTATATTGCCACGGCAACTATTTACGATGACGAGATGCAACAACGCGTTAATCGTCACAAAGATGACCGCCCTAAGCACTGGATATTAATTGAAGAACCTATTCACCTAGCCGATACAATAACTGCCATAACCTCCCCTCAATGTATTCTTGTTGATTGTTTAACGCTTTGGGTAACTAATCTTCTGATGAAAGAAGACGATGCCTTTTTTGCGGAACAAAAATCTGCACTACTAGAAGCTATCCGCAATAGTCAGTGCCACCTAATTTTGGTGAGTAATGAAACGGGGATGGGTGTTATTCCTATGGGGGAAATCACACGTCGCTTTGTTGATGAGTCTGGGTGGCTACACCAAGAAATTGCCGCTATTGTCGAGCGAGTAACACTCTCTGTCGCCGGCCTTCCCCATGTATTAAAATCAGACACTGCTTAACGTTTTGAGAACCTTTTATGTCATCTTCAACACCTGCCAATTCATCACCTGAACTTATGCAAAAAAAAATATTGGACAACATTCTCAACAATGACACTGTTTTTCGCAATCCTTGGTGGCAACAAGCCCCTCTAGCGATTGACCCCACAATTATTGAACAAGCCCAAGCACATCAAAACAGCCTAACCAAACCTCAGGGTTCCCTCGGAGCCATAGAAGACATTGCTATACGGTTAGCAGGTATTCAACAAAAAACCATGCCATCTATTGATAACGTAGGAATATATGTTTTCGCGGCCGATCACGGCATTATGGAAGAAGGTGTTTCTGCATTCCCCCAGGCTGTTACCGCAGAGATGTTAAAAAACTTTGTCTCTGGTGGCGCTGCGATTAGTGTTCTGTCAAAAAACCTAAACGCTGACCTTATTGTGGTTAATGTCGGATCATTAGCAGACGAAAACGAACTTCCTGCCGTTGTTCATCGAGTGATAAATAAGAGCAGCGGTAACATTGCAAAAGAACCCGCGATGAATCAGCAGCAATTTGAGCAAGCCATGACTGTCGGCTCTGAAATGGCAGAAAATGCTCGCTTTCATCATCAACACTTATTCGTCGGTGGGGAAATGGGCATTGGCAATACCTCTGTAGCCTCTGCGCTAATTTGCCACTTTACAGAGAATAAGGCAGAGAATATTGTTGGGCCTGGTACAGGATTAGATGTCGCAGGTATTCAGCATAAACAACAGGTAGTAGACCAGGCCATTACCACACACAAAGCATCCATCCACTGCCCTGAAGATGCATTAATATGTTTAGGCGGCTTTGAAATTGTCGCATTAGTTGGTGCCTATATTCGAGCAGCTCAACTAGGTATCGCCATATTGGTGGATGGTTTTATTTGTACAGCAGCAGCCCTAGCAGCGACACGTTTGAATCCAGAAGTAGCCCCTTATTTATTTTACTGCCATCAATCAGCGGAACCAGGGCACCAAGCAGCATTAACGGCGTTAAATGCCAAACCGTTGTTAGATTTGCAGTTACGCTTAGGTGAAGGCAGCGGTGCAGCACTTGCTGTTCCATTGTTCAAACTCGCCGTTGCGCTTCACAACAATATGGCAACGTTTGCTGAAGCAAGTGTTTCCGATGCAACAGCTTCTGACACAGAAGCTGACACAACAACCTCAAATTAAGATGCATAAAAAACAGCAAACACCCAAGACCGTTATTCTTGATTTTATACGCCACGGGGAACCCGAAGGCGGTACGATGTACCGTGGCAGTCAGGATGATCCATTGTCGACAATGGGCTGGCAACAGCTTCAATCCTCGACAGATCAAGCTATCCGACAAGGCTCTCAGTGGCAGAAAATCATTACCTCCCCCATGTTACGTTGCTGCGAATTTGCGGAAAAATTAAGCCAACATCACAACTTACCGCTATCAACGGCACCCAACTTACGAGAATTATGTTTTGGTGACCTCGAAGGTTTAACCCCCGAGCGGGCGTGGGCACAGTACCCCTCACTGCTAGCGGGCATGTGGGAGAACCCCAACGCACATACACCTCCAAATGGAGAGCCCTTTAAAGAATTCTGTGACCGTGTAGAAAAAAGCATAACAGACATTATTCAGCAACAGCTGTCTGAGCCTCCCATATCTCCCCATCTTTTATTAGTCGTTCATGGAGGTGTTATTCGAGCAATATTACACCGTTTATTAAATATACCCGCCAGCGCAACATTTCAATTTGACGTACCTTTTGCAGCTATCACTCGAATTGTAGCCTATGCAGATGCTCCTTTTAATATCAATAAGAATGGCACATTCACTGTTTCATTAAAAAACCTTAATGGAATATTACCCACCAATTCTGTTATAGAAAAATCAACAAGCACCCCAGACTCATGACAAAACCCCTTTGCTTTGCCATATTATTTCTCACGCGCCTTCCAGTACCAAAAGCATGGCAGCATTTTGATACACAAACACAACGCCAATCTATTTATTGGCACCCCGTTGTCGGCTTGCTGATTGGCACGCTGTTATTTGCCTTTCACCATTCTTTACAATCAACAGGGCTTGCTAACCATCCACTGCCTACCGCTGCTTTAGTTGCTTTAGCATGGATTCTCATTACCGGAGGCCTACACTTAGATGGCCTTGGTGACTCTGCTGATGGCTGGCTGGGCGGCTACGGAGATAAAGAACGCACGCTAGCCATTATGAAAGACTCTCACAGCGGTGCTGCAGCCGTAATAGCCATTAGCTGCACCTTACTACTAAAAGTCTGCGCACTCGCCGCCGTATTACAGATCAACCCTTTCTGGTTATTGGCAACGCCATTATTAGCTCGAACTTGTAGCTTATTGCTGTTTAGCACCACCACTTATGCTCGCTCAGAAGGGCTAGGCACTCCGTTCTCTCAAGGTTTGGATATCGGCATCATTGCTAGCTTGACACTTATTATTGCTGCATCAACAGCTTGGTTCTATGGCCTTCAGGGGATTGGACTTTGCTTGTGTTTATTCATACTAACTGCGGGTTTACGTCATTTGATGATGCAACGAATTGACGGTGTCACTGGTGACACCGCCGGAGCAACAATCGAAATTGCAGAAGCTTTTGGCTTGGTTTTTATTTTAATGCTGTCTTAATCTTTCATCTAGAACAACATTAAAATAAAAACCAAGCCCTTCCCCACCCTTAAGAAAAGTCTTTTATGATGAACTTCATAACACCATACCCCCACGGTCTTGATTGGCAACTACACAAAAATAAATCCGACATAGCCGTTCATTGGGCTAAAGTAAAAAACTCCCCCTTCAAAGCCGTACGAGGTGAAATGACCGTGGCCGCGCCGATTGATCAATGTGTCAACAGCCTCAAAAACGGGGACACTCTCCAAGAATGGATCGATGGATGCATCCTATCGACACTACTACTCAACGACTCCACCAAAGAAAAAAACACTGATAATCAATTTATCGCACAGTTAATTTATGCGGTACCTTGGCCGTTAAAAAACGTTATATCTACCGAATTAAACACTTTATCGTGGAGTAATAAGGGTAAACAGGCTCATCTGCACTATCAAACCGTTACCCCTCAACATTCATCCGAAAAACAACACCTAAAAAAATGTCAATCTATGAAACATACAGAGGGGATTTGGATTATCGAAGCTATTGATGAAAAGAACAGCCGTATTTCACACGCAGGTTTTGCTGACCCTGGTGGAAAAATCCCTGCATCTTTACTTAACAGTTCAGCATTGAGCGGACAAGAATCTAGCTTTATAGCTCTGAGAAAACACATACATCACGAAGTAGGTCTTTCCATATTATGAACACAGCATCACTAACAGAATATAAAGTTTGGGACCTCCCCACCCGACTATTTCATTGGATAAATGTCACTGCCATTATAGGGCTACTTTTTTTAGGCTTTATTATGCTATACAAAAAGGAACTTGGTATCAGTGCCATAGAAACAAAAATTGCGTTAAAAGAGGTTCACGTTGTTATCGGTTATATTTTTGGGTGCAACCTGTTATTTCGTATTTTATGGGGTTTTATAGGGAATACCTACTCTCGTTGGAGTAGCATTATTCCCGGCAAAAATTTCCCATCAACATTGCGCCTGTACATCACATCAATAAAACAAGGGAATACCCAACAATTCTTAGGGCACAATCCATTAGGCCGCTTAGCTATTGTGTTTATCTTACTACTTATGTTGACGTTATTAGTTTCGGGCTTAATTCGTGCAGGCACGGATATATATTACCCCCCTTTTGGATCAACAATCGCCGAGTATATTGCAGCTCCCGGCGTTAACCCCGAAAACATAAAACCTCATGATAACGAAGGTACGATAAAAACCAAAACCGATAACATTTTTCAAATTAAAGTCATTTTTGGAAGAACACACCGATATACAGCATTCATCTTGATGTTTATGATCGCCCTACATATTTTTATTGTTATCCGCACCGAAGTCCGTGAAGGTGGCGGATTGATTTCTGCTATGTTTACTGGAAAAAAAGTATTAAAAAAACCTCCTGCAGATCTCTGACAAAGGGTAATAGTTTACATTCATACTTAGCGATTAAAGAGAAAATCAATATCAACATGCTCTTCAAGAAGGTCTGCTAAACGATCTAATTCTATTTCACGAAAAGCCTGATAATCAAATGTTTCAGGCTTTTTTAATCCCGCCCAACGCAGTAACGATTGGCAGCTTTCTGAGTGATCAAATACACCGTGCAAATAGGTTCCGATCAATTGCCCTGAGGGGGATAATACGCCTTCATTTTTCCCGCTATTTAACCGTACAAAAGGGTGCTGCAAATCAGAACCACTCGTCACACCACAATGTATT
Organism: Gammaproteobacteria bacterium 42_54_T18; assembly: GCA_002163245.1. Taxonomy (GTDB): domain Bacteria; phylum Pseudomonadota; class Gammaproteobacteria; order Pseudomonadales; family Ketobacteraceae; genus 42-54-T18. The sequence continues at coordinate 21,457 of MAAL01000004.1, forward strand.
TCGTAACCTTCTACACCTGCCGTATCAGACACTAACGAACCCTGTACTTGAGTAAGCCGCTTCTCTGATGCGAGTATTGTTTCAACATTCAAAAAACCGAGCCCGTCACTGCTGCCCACCTCACCTTCTATTCCCTCTGGATCATGAACCGCCAAACCAAGCATTTGATAACCACCACAAATGCCCATCACTTTCCCGCCCCAGCGCAAGTGTCGCGCTATAGCCTCGACCCAACCATTACGTTTTAATAACTGTAAATCTGAACGAACACTTTTACTACCGGGTAAGATAATAAGGTCACTTGGTGGAATCACCTGTCCTGGCTTTACAAACGTCACCTTAACCTGCGGGTGCTGGCGTAATGGATCAAAGTCCGTGTGGTTACTGGTTCTAGCCAATACCAATACCGTTACGTCTAATTGATCAGCCCCACCAATACTATTGCTACCTATAGACAAAGAGTCTTCTGACTCCAAATGTAAGTCCATCAAATAAGGGATAACCCCTACATTGGGTTTACTGAGACGCTTTTCCAACCAATCAATACCCGGCTGTAAAATTGAAACATCTCCACGAAAACGATTAATCAAGGTACCAATGGTCCGTGCCTGTTCCGACTCAGATAACAACTCCAATGTCCCTACCAAATGTGCAAATACCCCTCCTCGATCTATATCTGCTACCAACAAAACCGGACAATCGACCGCTTCTGCAAAGCCCATGTTCGCTATATCGTTTTCTCGTAGATTAATTTCTGCCGGAGAGCCTGCGCCTTCTACCAAAATCAAATCATATTGTGCGGATAAACGCTGGTAACTTTCTAATACTGCACCTCGAACCACACGTTTATACTCATGATAATGAACGGCATCCATATTTCCAATAGCTTTACCATGAACAATAACCTGCGCTCCAACGTCCGTATTGGGCTTTAACAATACAGGGTTCATATCAACCACCGGCTGTAATCCGCAAGCCATAGCTTGTACAGCCTGAGCTCTCCCTATTTCTCCACCATCGGCAGTTACAGCGCTGTTTAGCGCCATATTTTGTGGCTTGAAAGGGGCTACTGAAATCCCTCGACGCTTAGCAATACGGCACAGTCCAGCGACAACAGTGGATTTACCCGCATCAGACGTAGTGCCCTGCACCATTAGTGTATGTTGCTTACGATCAGATAACGCTTCATCAAGTATTTTCATGGTACCATGCCGGTCTTTATCTACAGGGCGAATCACAACCACGCCATCATTACTAATTTACGTTTATTACTTATGTCGTTATCCATCATAAGCATGCTTACCACAAGCTCACTCATCATTGGTGCAGCCTTGGTATTAGATTTCTGTTTCGGAGAACCTAAGCGCTACCATCCATTGATTGGGTTTGGCAATATCGCAATATGGGTTGAACGTAAACTGAATCAACCACGTCTTCGAATAGGCCGCTATATTAGCGGTTTATTCGCATGGATGCTGCTAATTTTACCCATCACGGCTGGTGTATTTTTTTCCTCATCTTTTCTGGTATCAGCATTTACTGAAACGTCCCTTTTTGGCTTACCTGTAGCTACCACTATCAACATAGTTATCGACATGGTATTGCTCTATTTATGTATCGGCTGGAAAAGTCTCGTGCAACACGTCAATGCCATTCAACTAGCTTTACAACAAAACAACATAACCCTTGCTCGTGAACGCACTCAATATATTGTTAGCAGAGATACGAATACCCTAAATGAGCAACAGATAAGCCAAACCGCCATTGAATCTATGTTAGAGAATGGCAATGACGCTATTTTTGGATGCCTGTTTTGGTTCCTAGTAGCAGGGGCTCCAGGCGCAGTCATGTATCGACTTGCCAATACATTAGACGCGATGTGGGGTTATCGAACTCAACGTTATGAGCAATTTGGTTGGGGGGCAGCAAAACTGGATGACTTTCTTAATATAGTACCCGCTCGACTCTGTGCATTGTCATATGCCTTGCTAGGCAATACCCGACGCGCATTACACTGCTGGCAATCTCAAGCCCATTTGCTTTCAAGTCCAAACGGCGGCCCAGTAATGTCCAGCGGGGCCGGCAGCTTACAGATAATTTTAGGCGGCCCAACGTATTATCACGGAAAACTCGTCAACAAACCTTTTTTTGGTGAGGGTACGAATCCTTCTGGGTATGATATTCATCGCACGATAAATTTGGTCAATCGTACCGTATATTTATGGTTTCTCGTTATTATTTGCTCTGGACTTGCGTATGAACTTACCTACTCAGTAATCAGGGGGATTTATTTGTGACTTTCAACCTAACTCGCTACGTAGCGCCTCGTGAATTGATACATGGCGGAGGTATCATTGAGATCGCCAAGACTACAGGGATACCAGCAGAGAAGTGGATAGACCTATCTACGGGCATCAACCCCAATGGTTGGCCTGTACCCACACCTCCTGCCTCAACATGGCAGCGCTTACCTGAATCAAATGACGGTTTGGAACAAGCGATGCAACAGTATTATTCCTTCAATGTGAAAAACAGCCTCTCCAATTTTGTTATCACTGCAGGCAGTCAAGCTGCCATCCAACTTCTGCCCCAACTCTTTCCAAAAGGGACTATATGGATACCAGAAGAAGGTTATTCGGAGCACCCTTATTGGTGGGATTTTTATCAGCACAAGGTATTCCTTTATCAACCTGACGATTTAGAAACTCTGCTAAGCCACAAAAAAAGTACTCCTTTACCTTTTAATGCTTTACTAATTATTAATCCAAACAATCCAACCACCCAGACTTACAAAAAAACTTTTTTAGAAAAACTACTCAATGTTATTGAAGCTGAAGGCAAACATGTAATTATCGATGAAGCATTTCTCGATACACAACCAGAACAGAGTCTACTCAGCCACAGCAACAACAAACACTTGATCATTCTCCGGTCACTTGGGAAATTTTTCGGCCTTGCGGGCATCCGTTGTGGAGCATTATTTTCTCATCCGACATTACTAAAAACTGCGAAACAACATCTTGGTCCCTGGCAAGTTGCAACTACTTCCCGATGGGTCGCCACCCAAGCTTTCAAAGATACCGTGTGGCAAAAACAAGCAATATTAGAGCTTAAAAAAGCTAGCAATCGATTGGAACAATTGTTACAGCTCCACCTGTCATCACACAACATTACATCCTTAACCCGCAGCGATTATTTTTGTTCTATTCTATTTTCTAATCTTAAGGAACAGCAAACCATCTACAACCATTTATTAACACACGCTATACTAGTTCGGCGGTTTGACAATAACTTTAGGCTTCGAGTCGGATTACCAAAAAACGAGTTGGAATGGAAAGAATTAACCCAAGCATTAACCCAAATAACACCTACAAAAAAAACGTCAAAAACAAACTAAATACCAAAAAATCAAGATCATAGCCTAAAACAACTCAACATCTTGATTTTCATGATCATATCGATGTACAGAAAAATCAAATTGAACACCTTTACCATTGAGATTACTGCCATTCAGCGTACCGCCCATTTCACTTGCCAGCTCCATAGCAATCGCAACACCTATGTCCGAGTTCCCCTCACCTCGATGCAAGTATCCCGTACCCGATTTTGAAAATGAACACATCATTTTATCCAATAATTCCTGACTAATCACCACCTTCTCCCGAGTGATAGTTAGCTTTAATGTATCACCAAGTTGACGATCAAAAACCGATGCAACATCTACATTCACGCTTCCATCGGCCGACAATTTCATAACATACAAAAGTAAACGTTTTACCATCAATCGCAATCGCTTATGATCAACATCAGCAGTCATATTCGCATCCTGCCACGACACACTAAAGGGTATACCTTTATCTTTCGCTTGTTGCTCACTTTCAACTAATAGCTCATGCAACAAATCCTTCACGAGCGTTCGCTTTGCATTTGGTATCACATCGTTACCAATATCACTTAATTCTAACAAATCCGAAATCAAATCCATTAACTGATTAGCATTATCATTAAGCAGTTTTAGTCCATCGACATCCCGCGCACTCAACGCGTCACCTTCAACCTTACGCTGCAATCGACCACTAAAACCCAAAATTGAATTCATTGGTGTACGTAACTCATGGGACATTGTTGAAAGAAATGACGCTTTTGCCTGGTCAGCCATTTGTGCAACACGTTCATTAGAAATGGCTTTTACCCTTGCCTCTGCACCTTCCACCAACGTAAATAACTGATCCTTCATTCTCCCATGGGCCTCAGACCCTGGCTCTGGCATATTTCTCGCCATCACTGAAATCGAATCAAAATTGGTAATGGTCCTATCCTCCAAATCAATAAATCGCCCAACGCTTTGCAGCTGCTTTAACAGTCGACTCCACTCCCTTTCCTTATCTTTATCCCCAAAATAAACAGATTCCTTATCAATAGTAATTACACCGCAACCAGAGACACCCATCATCTCAAGACATTCATTCAGTAAATCCCCCAACTCCTCGAACTCTGAGCAACTATAACTCTTTTCCAAGAAACGAATAATCTCTCCAAGCTGGCTACTTGCGGACATTGAAAGCAGAGCAATATCACTAGCCTCCTTTAGTTGTTGCTCTAACAATTGATTCTGAATATCAGTTCGCGCTACGCTATCCAATGCGAAATAGAGGTTTTCCACATTGTCATTCAAAACCACGTGAGCGATCATCCCCTGTTGCCAACAAGCATTCAACGATATTTGCAACGGATCATTTGAGAGCAACATAAACCGATTAAAAGAAGAATTTTCTTGATTTTCCAGCTGCTGAATACTTACACATAACGCCTCGTAAGATTCCAGTGTCACATCAAAAACGGCAAATGAGAACGGAGGGCCACTATATTCGATTAGATTTGACAGGGGCATCACAACGGCATCAACCCCAATGGTGCTAAGTAACTCTTCTTGATTGATGTACTCACTATCGGTGTTTTCCAATACAAAAACCACCGCGCAACTCAATGCCATTACTTACCCCTTCAAAAACTACGATTCAACCATATAACTAGGCGACTTCTACTCTATTACGACCATTTTTCTTAGCTTGATATAACGCATCATCGGCTTGTTGAAGCACATTTTTTTCACTAACCTCGTCACTCGGTATCGTTGTAGCAATACCTATACTCACCGATAAACCCACTACCGCACCATTATATTGATATTGAATTCGTTCCACTTCCTGCCGAATAAGCTGCGCTACGTTGCCACTGCCACCGCAATCTGTATCCGTTAACAGTACAACAAACTCTTCACCGCCATAACGAAAGGCCATATCTCCTGGTCGTTGACTATGTATATGAATCGCTTGTGCCACGCGTCGAATACACTCATCACCTACAAGGTGGCCATAGGTATCGTTCACCCTTTTAAAATGATCAATGTCTATCATCATTACCGCTATTGAGGACCGACTTCGAAATGCCCGCTTATATTCTGAAGTGTAGCAGTCATCAAAACACCGTCTATTTTTTAGTTCAGTTAATTGATCAGTTATACTTAATAATTCCAGCCTTTTTTTCGCCTCACGCAACTCCTCTGTTCGCTGCTCTACCTTATCTTCAAGCCCTTGTTGTGCCTGCGCTTGAATACGAATTTTCTCCTCATGAGAGCGATTCAACTCTGTTGCCAAATGCAAGGATATGTCAGTGGCCTGTTTGGCCATTTGACGCTGCCGATTAAACCTATCGCCCAAAGCAAACGACAACAGCAACACCTCCAAGGAGATCCCTACACGTTGGACGCTTTCTGTGAATATAGTATGAGGTATATGACCCGCCAACATTAAGGTATAGACGGATGTCCCCAGTAACAATACAAACCAAGCCACTGTAAAATACCTAGCCGCTACATTACCTTTATGCCATTCATGAGCAGATAAGACGATAGTACCGGCACTCAATAGCAGCCCCATATACTGCCCTAAAGGGGCCACATAAACTTCCCCGACAAAAAAACTAAACAGGATAAACGCTGCATACAAGATCACAAGGAAACCAATCGCTTTGTGCATTATCGGATTGGCTTCTTCCAAGCCCAAAAAAGCATCAACAAACAACGCACCAACCAAAAAACTTAATCCAGCAAACAACACCAGCGCATGATCATTCAACCAAGCGGAATCTAGCCACAAATACTGGAAACCGTATCCCGTAATCGATGCCTCATATAACGATACAAAAGCAACAAATATTGAGTAATAAAGGTAACTCACATCACGCGTGTAAAACCATACGCCAAAGTTATAGATCCCCATTACGATAACCAAACCAAAGAATAAGCTTAATAACGTTTGCGTCGCAGTTTCATTCTCCCAATACGCATCAGCATCCCATAGCTCTATCGGCAATAAAATGAGACTCGAGGTTGTAATTTTCATTAAAAATTCAACCTGTTTTTGTGACTCTAAATTTTGAGGAAATATATATGCTCGATTCTTTAGCGGTCGATCGTGGGTTAATACATGATCTCCCTGCATGCCTTGCCGTACAGCCAACCTATCATTATCTACTCGATATAACTCAATGTTATCAATAAAGGGCCAGTCTATTTCTAACACGATCATCCGCATATTACGCGAGGTACTAATAACAAAAAAAGATAACCACAAGGTGTCATCAGAGTAGAACAAATTCAGTGATTTCTTTGGCGAATTCCGCCATTGAAAAGACGCACGTTGCGCCACTATTTTATCAGCGGTAACATTGTTGGTTTCATCCCAAAAATACGACGCCCCCTTCAGGATTGAAACGGACTCGTCATTTTCTAAAAAAGAAGTTACTTGTTGTTTTTCAAAAGCATAGGAGGGACGAAAAACAAAAAATACGAACCCTATCAATATCGCTACAGACACAAATGCATACACTCTATCTGGTCTACCGATTGAATATTTCAAGGTTATCGCCTCAAAGCTAGTTCTTCGCTCTCCCCCCTTACTATAGCAGTCCATTCAGAACAGTTACTGCTTTACGCTATATGGTTATTTCGAATCAATATTTGGCGTAAAAAATTCAAATGGTATGGTGATAACACTGTCAAAAATTGTTCAATAGGTGAACGATATGCACGTAAGAAATGGTGAACATGGTAAAACGTGGTTTCGATGCGACCGTTTTATCCACTCCCCCGAAGGCTGGTTCTTTACGACGCGCGAGGCAACTCAAGAAGGCCCATTCCAAAGCCATAGAGATGCAGAGCGAGAGCTAGGGTATTATATTCGAACACAGAATATGTGGGAATCTATTGCTACCGCAGACAAAACGCATTAGCCTGCATTTTTTGCAAATATCTTTTGTCTGCAATATTGGTTATTAGGCATGATAGGTACCAGCGAGAATGTCTCGCTGGTACCTATCATTATTTCCACGCTCTATAACAGTAAGCGGCGAATATCGCTTATTTGATCGGCCAAATAACGCGTAAACCGAGCGGCTTGTGCTCCATCAATCACTCTATGATCATAAGATAATGACATCGGTAACATCAACCGAGGGACAAACTCATTCTGCAAGTAAACAGGTTTCATTTGAGATCGGGATAAACCCAAAATAGCCACTTCAGGCCAATTTACAATCGGTGTAAATGCCGTTCCGCCAATGCCTCCCAGTGATGATATAGAAAAACACCCTCCTTGCATGTCATTCAGCGATAGTTTCTTATCCCTCGCTTTAGCGCTTAATATTTGCATATCTTCTGCAATATCCAAAATACTCTTTTTATCCGCATCCCGAATAACAGGAACGACCAATCCATTCGGTGTGTCCACTGCAATACCTATATGACAGTACTGTTTTAGTATTAACGTTTCTCCATCCTGTGACAGTGAACTGTTAAACCGCGGGAACGCCTTTAATGCTTTCGCACAAGCTTTCACCATAAATGCCAACAAGGTTAATTTAATACCTTCCTCTTTATAAGCGCCTGCTTCTGATTTACGAAACACTTCTAACTCAGTAACATCAGCTTCATCAAACTGTGTCACATGGGGAATATTAACCCAGCTACGGTGTAAATTAGATGCTGATACTTTATTGATGCGTGATAATGCCTGCTCTTCTATTTCTCCAAATTTGGAAAAATCGATTTTTGGCAACACGGGCAATCCTGAACCTTCGGCCACAACTGCTTGAGACTTATCCGTCATTGCTTGCTTCACATAACCAAACACATCATCTTTTAAAATGCGCCCCCTTGGCCCTGTTGCAACCACTTGAGCTAAATCCACCCCAAGCTCGCGAGATAAGCGTCGCACAGCAGGCCCTGCATGAACGGTTTTTGTTGGTTTTGTCGAAGCCGGATTCGTCGCTGGAGCTGAAGACTGTTTCTTCACTTCAGGTTCGGCCTTTGCCTCCGATTCATTTGCAACATTATTAGTGACGTCGCTCGTAACATTGCTCGCAGCATCATTACCAGCATCAACATTGACTACTGCTTCCAAACGAAGTAACTCGCTACCTTCCGATACTTTATCTCCTACAGAAACTAACAGCTCCTTTACGGTGCCTGCATCGGAGCATGGCACTTCCATGGTTGCTTTATCCGTTTCTAACACTACGGTTGTATCTTCTACCGCAACGATATCACCCACAGCGATATTAATTTCAATAATTTCTACATTCTCACTGCCACCGATATCAGGGACAAGAATGGTTTTGATACATGTTTCGATAGATTGGGTTTTCGTTACTTCCGGTGCCGCTACGTTAGATTCAACATTCGCCTCTTGTTCCAGTGCAGGTGCAACCTCTGAGACAACTGTACCTGTAACACCAGGATCCGCGCTTACCACGGTAAGCATCAACATTAGATCGCCTTCCGCAACGCTATCTCCATCTTTAACCGTTAACTTTGACACTTCACCATCAAATGGTGCTGGAATCTCAATAGTTGCTTTGTCAGATTCCACAACAATAAGTGAATCTTCCTTTTGAACCCGATCACCTACTTTGACGCAGATTTCAATCACATCCACGCTTTCAGCACCACCGAGATCTGGAATACGTACTTCTTTATCCGTCACAGTTACTCTCCTTACTCGATGATTTATGAAATAGCCGGATTGACTTTTTCAGGGTCAATATTAAACCGGGCTATCGCCTCAGCAACTTTGCTTCGCCCAATCATGCCTTTGTCTGCAAGTGCATTAAGTGCCGCTACCGTAATAAAATACCGGTCAACCTCAAAAAAGTGTCGTAACTTTTCACGAGAGTCACTACGTCCATAACCATCAGTTCCAAGGGACGTGTAATGGTTACGAACAAAAGGCCTAATCTGATCCGCATGGGTTTTAATATAATCGGTAGCCGCAATAACCGGCGATTTATGTCCACGTAACAAACCTGTCACATAGGGTACTTTTGCTTCCTCATCAGGGTGTAACATATTCCAACGCTGTACTGCCAAGCCCTCTTTGCGTAATTCGGTAAAGCTGGTAACACTCCAAATATTTGAAGAAACACCATAAACTTCTTGCAGAATATCCGCTGCGGCTTCTACTTCTCGAAAAATCGTTCCACTACCCAACAACTGCACTTTCAGTTTATTGCTGCTTGTATTTTCTTTGAATAAATACATGCCTTTCAGAATACCTTCTTCGGCTCCCTCTGGCATTGCGGGATGAACATAATTCTCGTTCATCACTGACAGGTAATAAAATACGTTTTCCTTTTCTTGATACATGCGGCGTAAACCGTCATGCATAATAACCGCAAGCTCATAAGCGTACACGGGGTCATAGGCAACACAATTAGGAATTGTTGACGCCAACACGTGACCATGGCCATCCTGGTGCTGTAGACCTTCGCCGTTTAATGTGGTTCTACCGGCTGTTGCGCCAATCAAAAAACCTCGCGCTTGTGAATCACCCGCCGCCCATGCAAGATCCATGATACGCTGAAATCCAAACATAGAGTAAAAAATATAAAATGGGATCATCGGGTAGTCATTCACCGAATAAGACGTTGCTGCTGCAATCCATGCAGACATCGCACCCGCTTCGTTAATACCTTCTTCTAAAATCCGACCCTTTTTATCTTCTCGATAATACATAATCTGGGCAGAATCCTCTGGCTGATACAACTGCCCTACCGAGGAATAAATACCAAGCTGTCTAAACATACCTTCCATACCAAATGTACGGGCTTCATCCGGCACAATCGGTACAACACGCTCACCAATGCTTTTTTGCTTAATCAACGATGACATCATACGTACAAACGCCATAGTCGTGGATATTTCACGTCCACTAGAGCCTTCGATAAGGTTGCCAAATACCCCCAGCTCTGGAACATCCAAGGTTTCACATTCGGCCCGGCGCTGCGGCATATGACCACCCAGAGCATTTCGACGCTCTCGCATATAACGCATCTCATTGCTATCTTCAGCGGGACGATAAAACGGCACGTCCTTTAATTCATCATCACTAAAAGGCATGTCAAAACGGTCTCGGAAGGCTTTTAAGCTATCCATATCCAACTTCTTAATACCGTGTGTATTATTTTGCGCTTCACCGGTGCCAGTACCATAGCCTTTAACCGTTTTTGCCAAAATAACGGTGGGCTGGCCTTTGTGATTTACCGCTTCGTTGTATGCCGCATACATTTTATAAGGATCATGTCCACCACGGTTAAGATCATAGATCTCATCATCTGTCATGTCCGCAACCATTTCTTTCAGCTCGGGGTACTTATTAAAGAAATGCTCTCGGGTATAAGCACCGCCATGTGTTTTATAGGCCTGATATTCACCGTCAACCACTTCTTCCATGCGCTTTCGCAAGACACCTGTTGTATCTTTAGCTAATAATGGATCCCAGCGACGCCCCCAAATAACTTTAATAACGTTCCAACCGGCGCCTCTAAATATCCCTTCCAGCTCTTGAATGATCTTCCCATTACCTCGAACAGGTCCATCCAATCGTTGCAAGTTACAGTTAACAACAAACACCAAATTGTCCAGCTTCTCTCGGCCCGCGAGAGAAATAACACCTAATGATTCTGGCTCATCCGTTTCACCATCACCTAGATAAGCCCATACTTTACGATCAGTATCTTTAATCAACTCTCGATTTTGAAGGTACTTCATAAAGTGCGCTTGATAAATTGCTTGTATTGGCCCCAAGCCCATCGACACCGTTGGAAATTGCCAGAAATCAGGCATTAACCATGGATGTGGATAAGATGATAAACCTTTGCCATCAACCTCTCGACGATAGTTGACTAACTGCTCCTCAGTTAAGCGGCCTTCAACAAAAGCACGAGCATAAATACCGGGAGAAGAATGCCCCTGAAAGAAAACCAAATCCCCACCGTGATATTTATTTGGTGCATGAAAAAAGTGATTAAACGCCACATCCAACAACGTCGCAGATGATGCAAAACTTGAAATATGACCGCCTAATTCGTCGTCACTCAAGTTGGCGCGCATTACCATTGCCAATGCGTTCCAACGAATTAATGACCTGACACGACGCTCCATATAAGGGTTCCCCCCATATGTAGCCTCGTCATTGGGTAAAATAGTATTGGTATAGGGAGTATTAAGGTTGGATAGTTGCACACCACTTACACGCGCTTGCTCTGATAATCGCTCCAATAAATAACGCGCTCGTTCTGTACCTTCCTCTTGCAACACCGACTCAAAGGCATCTAACCATTCAGCTGTTTCTTCGGCATCAACATCATCATAGAAACGTCCCGTTGCCATGCTTTTTTACTCCCCATAAAACGATAAAAACAACATGCAATTGATAGCATGTTGTTTGTACAATTAAAATTAACGACACACCATGTATACAGTGCAATCTGGATAAGGTCTTGTAATTACGGGCATTGTAGCGAAATAGACCACACAGTCACATAACAATTTGAGCGACAACACCCTATTATTGCAACAAACTATTAACAGCTGATTAAAGTATAGGGGGAAACAAACAATTTGCGTCATTTATGCCCATGATGTGCACAGGTAGCGCGCATTTAGAATCATTTTGTCTTCTATTGGTGCAGTGCTCGGTTACAAATATCGCGCATTACCACGCTAACCCCAGCAATGAAAATACCGCAAGAAAAATCACCCAAAATATCAATATATTACTTTTTAGATCCTGTACAGAATGAATGCGACTCGATCCTTCTGATGCCAGCACTTCCTGATCGTCTGACAACTCCCCAAAATCCAACCCTGATTTTGTTGCCAGTTTTAGTACAATTTCCGCCTCCCTATCTGTCACTCGATATCGCCTAAAAGCAACAACCAATGCTTTTCGATTAAAACACAACAACGCAATACTTAATGCTACACCTCGTGCAGGAACACCATCCAGTGCCTGTAGGAACTCTTGCGCAATCTTTCTCCACTGCACGTTTTCCTTATGGGACATTTTATCTTGCCTAGGTTGGGCTGCCACATAGGTAAGTATGTACATGATCAGGCCCGCGCTACCAAAAATAGCAAACCAGAATATGGGAGCAAACAATACTTGATTAATACGTAATAGAAATAACGTCACAGTTTGCGTTAGCATCTCTGCGGGACTAACAATTTTACTATAATGAAACAGCTTTTCACCGTGGACATAGGCCGCTTGCCACTCTTGGGCTCGCCAACGCTTTAAGAACGGCTGCATTGAACTTTCTAATTGGCGATCACCAAGAATAGAAACTAACAAAACAATGCTAAGTGCAAGATCAACCACATCATACATCCACGCCGTTTGTAACGTTCCTATCATCCAACATAGGACCATTAAGGGTGCCACAAAAACGGCGTAACACACAGCAGGATGAAACCGCTTGCCCAGTCCCCAGCGTTCAAATAGTGAAAGGTATTGCTCCCCCCACTGGCGCTCATTAAAATATTCAGGAACAACCGCTTGTCGAGTCGCAAGTAATGATAAAAGAATGGCTAATAAGGTCATAGATTAACTATAGAATATAAATTCTGAATGATAACCAAGCCTAACCTTTCTAGCCCACAATTAACAGCCTACCTACTATTCAACATGTCACGTTTTTAATAGTGATGAAAAGTACTGCCAATCAAACCCTTTTCCAGGATCTGTCTTTCGACCGGGGGATATATCTGAGTGTCGTGTAATACCTTCCAGCGAAATCCCTTGATAAGCAGCCTCTAATGCAAAACACACTTTTGCTAACTGTTGATACTGCTCCAGCTCATATACCTCTACGTCGGTTCCTTCCAATTCGATACCAATAGAGAAGTCATTACAATTACTCCTCCCCATATAACTGGATTCCCCTGCATGCCACGCCCGACGATTAAATGGGACAAACTGAATAAGCTCACCACTACGACGAATGAGAAGGTGAGCAGATACCTCCAACCCTTCTATTTGTTGAAAATACGGATGTTCAGCACAATCCAGCTCATTACAAAAAAATTGCTCTATCTGCTCCCCCCCATATTGCCCTGGAGGTAAACTAATTGAGTGAATAACAATAAGATCAATATCGTCTTGTTTTGGCCGGTCACCATAATTTGGAGAAGGGACTTGGCGAGCTGCCTCTAAAAAGTGATCAGTAATCTGCACGTTACGCGCTTCCGCATTAAGTTATAAGAACTAGACTCTACCACAAAAAAGAAAGGGCCTCGCCAGTAGGTCTAAGACTGGGGCCCAAAGCAGGAGGAGATAAACACTATAAAGAGGAATGACGTACCTTGCGTAAGCTTCCAATCACATTTTCTAATGCTTTGTCGAATAAAAGAGCATCATCTATCACAGTAATACTTTTTTGCTTAAATGCATGCGCCAAACCTAACATGCTGTGCTCAGCTACTTTAATACCACTACGATTAACAAAAATCATTCTGTCCGCAGACTTAATATATGCCGCCAATTTGCAACGCACCGTACTTTCTGGTCCTTTCTCTGGGGTTTCGTTAATATTCACCCAGCTCCCCACCGCCATCGCTTTGGCTTGAAGATAATCACTATCGTCTACTGCAAGCTCATCCAACTTAACGGATACTGCGGAATTTGACGACGTTTTAGTAATGTCCAATGACGTTACACGAGAAGGCTTTTTGATATGCTGGACACTTGTACCACTACCCTTATTCTTAGGAGCACTATCATTCTGTGATGGGTTTAATACGCGTTTCGACACAGTTCCTAATTGATTAATATCATTAGATATCGCTTCTAATAAACTATCTACTGCTTCGCTAGAGCCTTGCTCCTCTCGTTCTAGCGATTCAGGGGCCTTTTCTCGAAGCACCTTCATCTGCGCTAATTCTAATGCCATTAACATTTCATTAGCATCGAACGGATTGTAAGAAATGCTATCGAAGCCTTCTCGTAAGCGCTTTAACAGCGTTGGAATCATGTCATATAAAAATTTTCGCTCATTCTTATTTTCTGGGGGGGTCACACTTTTGATCAAATGCCTTGCAACCATGACTTTCTTTTGAAAATCTCTGGAATCCCCGCCCTCTTTTAAGTGAGACAAGTACAGCACCTTACTCCATGGGTCACTCAGTATTTTTGTAACCGCTTCGGGCACAACCGTTCCCCCGATACAATCTTTAATCGCTTTTTCAGTATCACATTTCGCAATATCAGATTTTGCTCGCCCCTCTTCTGCCGTTCTGGTGCGCTGCTCAATTAATACTGAGCGCCTCTCCTCAATATCAACGAAATCAGTAAAATCACGATCCAGTGTTTCGAACAACACGATATTGTCACTAAAATCATCCAATATTGCTTGTACAACAGATCGGATTTTTTCATAAACAGGGTCTTTCGCTAAACGTACCTTAATACCTGAAAGGCCTATTCCTGCTCTCGCCAAGTTATTCAACAATCTACGCGCAGGATGACTTCCTCGAGCAAAGAATGCCTGATCCAACATCGCGACTTTAATCATCGGAATTTGAAGTCGACCAATTAGCACTTTCACGGGGGCTGGCAAACTTTTATCATCTAAAATAAAATCAAATAACATTGAAACCAAATTAATCACGTCGGAATCAACATCCGAAACCTTTTCTGGTCCTTTTTGCTCCACACGGTTATTAATTTCACTTGATAACAAATCCGTCAATGCCAGGTTAGATACCGACCCTGTAGTTATCGCTGAGGCAAGGGATGGCTGAGCCTGTTGAATCCCCGACAACACATTCACGAGATCCGGCATACCAATCGCATTTGCTGTGGGCAACATCGAACCAATCACAGGATTCGCGAACTGTGTTGCGCCAACGGAGAATGACGAACCTCGAATTGACGACATCAAATCATGTAATTGCCCAATGAGCGCATCCGACTGCGGGTCAACCTGAGCGTATGCGACCTGCTGTTGATTGACAGGTTGCTGTGAACCCAACTGCTGAGGAGTAGATTGCTGAGACGGCACATCCTGAGTCATAGTCGGTGAAACAGAAGGTTGAGCTACCGGTTGATTATGTTGTTGCAATGCATCCTGGTCTGCCAGCACCCCTGCACTAGCCATCAATTGATTTCCATGCTCCAAAACCTTATGGAAATTATTTAACACATGACGTTCGAATAATTTATATACAATAAGTTTATATTTAATCTCAAAGGTTAACTCATCAACCGCCCCTCGAAATGCATCACAAACAAGTCGCGGCGATAAGGGGATATTCGAAGAGGACACCTCTACGTTCATCGCCAGTACATCTAGCCGTTGTGTAAAATGCACAAGTCCTTGGTTGTTTTCATTTGATGTTCGAGACACCATAGACTCAATCGCGACGTTCTCTTCAACCTCATCAACCTGCATAATGGAGAGTTCATCCGCACTGGATATAGCCTCTATAACCGGCTGATTTAAAGGGGATGATGGATCGGGGAATTCTCTAAATAAATTGGCAACATTTTTATATAATTTGCGTTCAATACTTTTACGAAGCAGGCGTACTTCACGCATTGCTGCCAAATGTGCTTCTTGTTCTTGGTTATTTCCAGCCTTTTCTGCTGATTCAAAAAATACATCATCAGCCTGACCAAACATGCCACCCATCAATTGATGTAAATCTTCCAGTACTAAATTTCTCAGCTCTTTATAAAGAGACGGTAACCGAATATTTTGTACGGTATTTTTTTTATCCACCTGCTCTCCCTTGGCTGTTGCCATAGTGGATACACATTTGAGATTGGGCTTATGTGCCATAACAATGCCTCGACTTATTACCGTTACAAACTTAGCTAAAAAACCTTTTATGGGGTTCAAAGACTGTTCAGCCAGCTGACAAAAAAGGTCGCTTATTAACCTTCCTGAACCTCATAAATTGAGTATAGGCTTATTTTTTGTACAAAATAGAGCGTAAAATCGATTGCGTGAACCGAATCACACAAAAATTGACTCTTTTTTGATCGGAAAATGACTGTATTTTGACTGACAAAACTATAAATTCTTCCGCATCACTTTAAGTCATTGAACCTATACAGGTTTGATATTTTTAACGTACACTTCAAACCTTATCTTGTTTTGAATTTTTCTAATTGCAATAACGCCTGAGAGCTTTCATCTCGGCACTTTTGCTTATAAAACACACGTCTAATCACAATATAAGGCCTTCTGCATGGAAACCATAGAATCGTCACTATCTTTTATCAGCGGACAAATTCTTTGGGGGCCACCCATGCTGTTTGCCCTGGCTTTTACCGGTATTTATTTAACCATTGGCCTAAAAGCCATCCCATTACGTAAAGTTGGCTACGCATTTAAACAATTATGGGCGGGTAGAAAAGGGCAAGGCGACGGGCAAATAAGCCCCTTTAATGCGTTAATGACATCACTTTCTGCCACCATTGGCACCGGTAACATCGCAGGCGTTGCTACCGCTATATTCTCCGGCGGCCCTGGTGCATTGTTTTGGATGTGGTGTATTGCCCTTGTCGGCATGGCAACCAAGTATGCCGAAGCTGTTTGCGCCGTTCACTTTCGAGAGAAAGATAATGAGGGCAATTTTGTTGGTGGTCCCATGTATTACATCAAAAACGGCATGGGAGAACGCTGGAAATGGCTAGGTATCGCCTTTGCGGTATTTGGTATGCTGGCAGGCTTTGGTATTGGTAATACCGTTCAATCCAACTCCGTTGCTGATGCACTCGAAACCACATTTGGCATAGCCCCTCTAGTTACCGGGGTCACACTCGCTGTATTAGTGGCGATGGTATTGCTCGGCGGCATTCAACGTTTAGCAAAAGTCGCCGGTAAGCTCGTCCCGATAATGGCGATACTATATATAGTGGCAGGACTGATTACCTTGGCCATCAATGCAGAAGAAATCCCTGCAGCTTTTAACTTGATTTTCACCCACGCCTTCAGCCCCACAAGTGCAGCAGGTGGCTTTGCTGGGGCAACTGTCTGGGCAGCAATTAGATTTGGTGTAGCACGGGGCGTATTCTCCAATGAAGCCGGTTTAGGTAGCGCCCCTATCGCCCATGCAGCGGCCCAAACCAACAGCCCTGTTCGCCAAGGTACCGTTGCTATGCTCGGCACCTTTATTGATACCCTAATCATCTGTACAATCACCGGCCTGGTGATTATTGTCACTGGCGCATGGACAAGTGGCGAAAGCGGCGCAAGCTTATCAGCCCTTGCATTTAATACTGCACTGCCTGGCGGCAACTATGTGGTTAGCCTCGGACTCGCGGTATTTGCCTTTACCACCATATTAGGGTGGAGCTACTACAGCGAACGCTGCACAGCCTTTTTATTTGGTCCGAAGGCTGTAATGCCATTTCGGGTGTTGTGGGTTATTGCGGTTCCATTAGGCACTACGGTGTCTATGGAGTTTGTTTGGTCATTGGCCGATGCGCTGAATGCCATGATGGCAATACCTAACTTGATTGCGCTAATAGTGCTCAGTCCGGTGGTATTTAGCCTCAGTAAAACTTACTTTTCAAAACAACAATCATCGTAGAAACACGATTACGAAATATCAATTTGAGAACATACATGTCACACGATTCTTCATCAAACCCATCAAACAATCCATTTCTTCAAGCTGATATAGTAAAAACTGTCGCTTGGGCACTTGAAGAGGACGTTCGCGACGGTGATATTACAGCCGCATTAATCCCCGAAGATGAAGTCGCAAAAGCGACCATTATCACTCGTGAGCAAGCGGTATTATGTGGTGTTGCATGGGTTGATGAGGTGTTTAAACAAGTGGACTCGGATGTAGTTGTCACATGGCATGTGGCAGATGGGGATAAGGTAGAGCCTAATCAAGCGCTTTTTTCACTCGAAGGTAAAGCTCGTAGCTTACTTACGGGTGAACGATGTGCGTTGAACTTTTTACAATCACTTTCAGGGACAGCGACTATTTGTAAAAAGTATGCAGATATCGTGAAAGGTACCGGAGTTAAGCTGCTGGATACCCGTAAGACTATTCCTGGTTTACGCTCTGCTCAAAAATATGCTGTGACATGTGGAGGGTGCTTTAATCATCGCATGGGGTTATATGATGCATATTTGATTAAAGAGAATCATATAGCTGCCTGTGGCTCTATTGGGAATGCTATTGCTACAGCAAAACAACAACAACCGGGTAAACCTGTTGAGGTTGAAGTGGAAAGTATGGATGAGTTGGGACAAGCGCTGGAAGCGGGTGCGGATACGATTATGTTAGATAACTTCTCTTTGGACATGATGCGTGAGGGAGTTAAACTTGCAAGTGGCAAGGCTAAGCTTGAGGCTTCTGGTGGTGTTACTGATGAGACTCTGAAAGGGATTGCTGAGACAGGCGTGGACTTTATTTCTATTGGGGTTTTGACGAAAGATTGTCGGGCGGTGGATTTGTCGATGCGGTTTATAGGGTAACGATAATACCCACCTAATTTCACACTATATTTTGTACTGTTTTTCTAAAACCTTCACATCCATTCTAGGCTTACATTCAAAGTGACACAGCACGTCACTTGATGACGCAGAATGATTTATGAGCCATATCAAAATCCCCAAAACATCTAGGAAAATCAAAAAAACCCTTTAAAAACAAATCATTACTAATAAAATAAAACCTGGCACAATGCATGCAAACATGTACAGCAAGACTTACTTCTTGGCCCCTTCTTCAATATCTACGAAGAAACCAGGATGTTGAAGAAGAAGTCTATAATCAATTTTAAATTTTGAGGAATTAAACATGAAAATAGTACAACAAGGTTTTACTCTGATTGAATTAATGATCGTAATCGCGATAATCGGTATTTTGGCGTCGGTTGCCCTACCTGCATACCAAGATTACACCATTCGTGCGAAAGTTGCAGAAGGTCCAATTTTGGCAAGCGGCCTTAAGGCTGGCGTAACTGAATCTTTTGTTGATGATGGAGTGGACGGTATAGCCCGCTATGCACAAGTAATTATCGATGGTCAACTTAACCTTGTCACTGAAAAGATGACAGCAGTTGTAGTTGATGCAGCAACAGGGCACATCACTATGACGCTAGGTGGTATTGCACAATTAGGCGGTGCCGATGTTATTGCTTTCTCTCCACACATTAGAGGCGGCACCCTTACTGCAGCAAATGCTACTGGATCGATTCAATGGGTTTGTGCTGGAGCCACTGGCGCAAAAGCAACTGCAAATTATGCAGCCCACACAACAGGCACAATTCTTGACAATTACCTCCCCAATGAGTGCAGATAACCCCTAGAATTACAGCGCTCCGGCACAACAATAAAAAGGCTCCTAACGGAGCCTTTTTATTGTTGTTTTTATAAAAGAGGGTAACATGTTCTTTTCGAAACAAATAAGCAGCAGAGCCCACAAAGCTCGATTGATAGCTTTCTTAACTCACCTAACCCTTAGCCTTTCATTGTTCGCCATCTTATTGGCAATAATTTACTTCGCGTGGTTTCCTCATGCTTTATTTGAAGCGAGCGGCGGCCTGGAGGGAATAACAATTATTGCAGCTGTCGACATCGTTTTAGGGCCACTGCTCACACTAGTCGTATACGACATAACTAAAACCAAATGGCATTTAGTTCGCGATATTGGGGTAATTACCGCCCTCCAATTATCATGCCTAGTAGCAGGCACACTTATCGTCAACCAAGCGAAACCCATTGCTGTCGTTCACGTTTACGACACCTTTCACGTCATTAGCAAACCAGACTTTAACTCGCGGGGCATTGATCCAAGCCCATTAACAGAATTCACAGGAAGCTACCCAAAAATACTATACACAGCTACAGAAACGAACCCTATTGCCTTTTTAACAAAAAGCACCCTAGATAAATTAAACAAAAAAATACCACTTCAATGGCGACTAAGCGCTTATAGGGCCATACCCCAAAACGCTGAAGAAATAAACCGCATATTGCAAAGCAGCAAAGCCGCGTCACGAGAATGCATCACCCAAAATATTACTTCGAGATACACCTCCGGAACCGTTTGCTTCAACCCTAACAACCTCATATTCACAGACTTTAAGGAAGGCCAATCCATACCGCTACTGAATAAAGCTGAAATCAAAGTACAAACAGCTCCTTAACGCCCCCTACAGAGCTCTACCCTACAAAAAATGTCACTAGCTGACACTACACAACCAACAAATAGCAAAATCGAGCCCAGGCGCCCAAACTTTTCTACGTGCAATCAAGCGCTTACAAAAAACAGACTGACATGGCACAAAGGCTGCTTAATATGTAGTGTGACTGAACCACTCAGCCTGTCATGCCTACATCAGTGTTAGCGTAGGGCTACCTGCTCATAGAGGAATAACGCATGGACAGAAATACCCAAGGCTTCACACTGATCGAATTAATGATTGTTATCGCTATTATCGGCATCCTTTCATCAACGGCGATACCTGCGTATCAAGATTACACTGTTCGCTCAAAAATTTCAGAAGGCTTTGTATTTTCCAGCGGCTTTAAGGCAGGCGTAAGCGAATCATTTTCTGACGACGGAGTAGCTGGCATCACGAGATATGCCGCAGTAGTCACTGTAGATAACTTTACCACCAGAAAAATCAACGGCGTCGTTATAGGAACCGCCGCTGGCGACATGGGCAATATTGTAATCACTTATAACACCAACTCCGCAACTGGAGGCATCGCCCAAATAACGGGTACCGACACCATCGTATACTCACCTAGCATCAGCGGCAACACTCTTTCAAATGCAAATATATCTGGTGCAATACAATGGGTTTGTGCTGGAGCCTCTGGAACTAAAGCTGCCACAATATACGCCAACCGTCAACTAGGCAGCGTTCCCAATAGATACCTACCTGCAGAGTGCAAGTAACTATCACATTCTTTATAATCAACTTTTTATATCCTCTCCCAATTACCATGCCTTTTCTCCAACACGCGGGAAAACATACCCTCCCCCCTTAATAAATCCCATAACTAATAGCATCTCAAAAATTAGCCGCTAAACTATTAATTATAGGATCAAAACAAGTTATGCTTGGGTGGGCGGAAGCACATTGCAACTTGCCAAACAGGACTATCAATGGGTAACAACAAACAAACACTACTTAGCGGGCTCGCTAAACGACTAATTAATGACAGCCTTATCGAAGAGACCGCAATCCAAAGTGCCTCCGATGCCGCACACTCACAAAAAATACCACTCGTTACTTACCTCGTTCAAAATGACCTTATCAATGCCAACCAATTAGCTCAAGTTGCCGCTGACGAATTCGGCACCCCTATCGTACAACTGGAAGCCCTCGACCCAGAAACATTCCCCAAAGAACTCATAAGCGAAGCATTAATTCGAAAGCACAGAGCATTACCTCTGTACAAGCGTGGAACTCGGTTATTTATTGCTGTATCAGACCCAACAAACCTTCATGCCGTCGATGAAATAAAATTCAACACAGGTCTAAACATAGAGACAGTCGTAACAGCAGAAGATCATTTAAACCAGGCTATAGAGTCTTTCCTCGATCAACAAGACACCAGCCTTGATGATATGGGTGATACCGACTTAGACGACCTTGACATAGAGAGTGGCGTCGAAAAAGAAGAAGATACCGATACTGGTGATGACGCACCCATCGTTCGATTTGTAAACAAAATACTCCTCGACGCTATCAAAACGGGTGCATCAGACATCCATTTTGAGCCCTACGAAAAAGCCTATAGAATCAGGCTAAGAACCGACGGCATTTTAAAGGAAGTCGCCCGCCCTCCAGTCAACCTTTCCGGAAAACTTGCCGCTCGACTAAAAGTCATGTCTCGCATGGACATATCTGAACGAAGAATCCCTCAAGATGGGAGAATAAAATTAAAACTGTCCAAAACTAGGGCTATTGACTTTCGGGTTAGCACGTTGCCCACGCTATTTGGGGAAAAAGTCGTATTACGAATACTTGACCCTGACAGTGCAAAATTAGGCATTGATGCTCTTGGTTACGAAGAGAGTCAAAAAAAGCTTTTCCTAGATGCGCTGGACCAACCCCAGGGCATGATATTAGTAACAGGCCCAACAGGCAGTGGAAAGACAGTTTCTCTCTATACAGGTCTCAACATCCTCAACACCCCGGAAAGAAACATTTCCACAGCGGAAGACCCTGTGGAAATCAACCTGGAAGGTATAAATCAAGTCAATGTACATGCAAAAGTCGGATTGAATTTTGGCACGGCCCTCAGGGCATTTTTACGTCAAGATCCAGATATTGTAATGGTTGGAGAAATACGAGATTTAGAAACTGGAGAAATTGCCATTAAGGCAGCTCAAACTGGCCACTTAGTGCTATCTACACTTCATACTAATAGCGCACCAGAAACGTTAACTCGTCTAAGGAATATGGGCGTTCCTTCGTTTAATATAGCGACATCAGTCTCCCTGATAATAGCCCAGCGCCTCGCTCGCAGACTTTGCAAACATTGTAAAGAACCTGCTAACGTTCCCCACGAAGCATTGATGGCTCAGGGGTTTGCTGAAAACGAAGTGGAGTCAATCTCCCTATATAAGGCCGTTGGTTGCGAAAAGTGCGCTGCAGGCTATAAGGGTCGCGTTGGCATCTACGAGGTAGTGAAAATCACTGACAAAATAGGGCGAATCATTATGGAAGATGGCAATGCTATACAGATAGCTGATGCAGCTAGGGAAGAAGGCTTTAACGACCTACGTGCAAGCGGGCTAGAAAAAGCCCGCCAAGGTGTAACTAGCCTGGAAGAAGTTAACAGAGTCACAACAGGACATTAATATGGCAACGGCAACTCAACAAAAGGCGAAGTCAAAACAGGCGCCAAGTTCTACTGTATTCAAATGGGAAGGGACCGACAAAAAAGGCAACAAGGTAAAAGGGGAAACAACTGCCGCCAGCATGACAATCGTACGTGCAACACTAAGAAAACAAGGTATAAACACGAAAAAAGTCAGAAAAAAACCAAAAGAATTATTTTCTGCATCCGCGAAAAAGATTTCCCCGTTAGACATTGCACTTTTCACTCGACAGCTAGCTACAATGATGAAGGCAGGTGTACCACTTGTTCAGTCCTTTGAAATTGTAGCGGATGGTGTTGATAACCCATCCATGAGGGACTTAGTACTAAAAATCAAAACAGAAGTTGAAGCTGGAAATAGCCTTGCTGCAGCTATAGGCAAGCACCCCATGTACTTCGATGACCTTTTCTGCAGTTTGGTCGATGCAGGCGAACAGTCTGGTGCTCTCGAAACAATGCTAGATAGAATTGCCATATACAAAGAAAAGTCAGAGGCGCTAAAACTTAAAATTAAAAAAGCATCAAAATACCCGATCACAGTACTCATAGTGGCTGGTGTGGTAACGGCAATCCTTCTTCTCAAAGTAGTACCTGTATTTGAAGAGCTATTCTCAAGCTTTGGAGCAGAACTACCCGCATTTACGCAGATGGTTCTCGGGATGTCTGAATGGATGCAAGAATACTGGTATATATTACTGGGATCTATCATTGGCGGAGCTTTTGCATTTAAGCAAGCAAAAATCAGATCACAGGCTTTTAACGACGCGTATGACAAAACTATATTAAAACTACCTATTGTCGGAGATATCATATATAAAGCGACAATCGCCCGCTTTGCTAGAACGCTATCCACCACCTTTTCTGCTGGAGTACCTCTCGTTGAGGCCCTGGATTCAGTTGCTGGCGCCACAGGTAACGTGATCTACCGCAATGCAGTCAACATTGTAAAAGAGGAAGTATCTTCCGGCACTCAACTTAACGTATCCATGAAAGCCACTGGAGTCTTCCCCCCCATGGCAATACAAATGGTTTCTATCGGTGAGGAATCTGGAGCGCTGGATTCGATGCTAGATAAAGTGGCTAATTATTACGAAGACGAAGTCGACAATGCTGTCGACGGACTAACCAGCATGATGGAACCCTTAATCATGGCATTTCTAGGCGTAGTTATCGGTGGATTGATAGTCGCGATGTACCTACCTATATTCCAACTCGGAGCTGTGGTATAAAGCGTACATGCAAATAACAAACAACTTTATATTCTATTTCCAAAACAACCCCGGTTCTTTAATCGGGGTTGTTTTTTTATTCGGCCTTATCTTTGGTAGCTTCTTTAACGTTGTGATATACCGAACACCGTTAATGCTTTTCAAAGAATGGCTAAAAAACACTCGCGAATTTATCGAAGAAATTTACGGATCCCTCCCCAAAGAGCTAGAAGAGGATCCCAAAGATTTTAAATCTGGCACGTTCAACCTAGCCACCCCAAACTCGACCTGTCCAAAATGCGACCACGAAATCAGGTGGTACGAAAACATTCCCGTCATCAGCTATCTATTTTTACGTGGGAAGTGCAGCAACTGCAAAACAGGTATTTCAATCCGCTACCCAGCAGTTGAATTGGTCACCGGCATTCTATCCGCTTTCGTCGCCTACAAACTGGGTGCCAGCCTTGAAATGCTGGCAATCCTCGTTCTTACCTGGTCATTTATCTGCCTGACGATGATTGATTTTGACCACCACATACTGCCTGACCAAATCACCCTACCCCTACTATGGCTGGGATTACTGTTAAATATCAACGCCACATTCGTGCCACTAGAAAGCGCCGTCATTGGCGCGGCAGCAGGTTATTTATCACTATGGTCAATTTATCAGCTATTCAAACTCTTTACCGGTAAAGAAGGCATGGGGTTTGGTGACTTTAAATTATTAGCAGCTTTAGGCGCCTGGATGGGCTGGGAAGTATTACCCCTCATCATACTACTATCCTCACTCGTCGGATCTATAATAGGAATTTCATTTATCCTTATCAAAGGACGCGACAAAAACATCCCCTTCGCATTTGGCCCTTATTTAGCAATTGCTGGCTGGATTTCATTTTTCTGGGGTGATGCCATCATTCACTATTATAAGTATCAAATATTATGAGCCTTGTTATAGGTGTCACTGGTGGTATCGGTAGCGGCAAAACGGCGGTAACCGATAGATTCCAATCTTTTGGGATTACTGTCGTGGATGCAGACCTTGCATCTCGTGTTATCGTTGAACCTGGGCGCCCGGCATTAGCTGAAATTGAAGCCCACTTCGGCCCCAGCGTAATAACTGAAGATGGGGCCCTGGATCGCAGAGCATTAAGAGACATTGTTTTTACCAACCCCGATGAACGCAAGTGGCTTGAACAACTAACTCACCCACTGATTGGCCAAGAAATCATTTCGCAGCTACAGGCTAGCCAATCAGCTTATACCGTTTTAGTATCTCCTTTGTTATTAGAAAGTGCTCAACATCAAATGGCTCAACGCATTCTTGTCATCGATGCTCCAGTAGAATCACAAGTAACAAGAACTGTCAGCCGAGACGATGCAACTGAAGAAGGCGTGAAAGCAATTATTAACGTACAAATGGACCGAGAGACACGGCTAAAAAAAGCAGATGACGTTATCATTAATGACAAAAGTTTAAATGACCTGTATAACGCAGTCGATACACTACACAGTACCTACCTTGCTCTTGCAAGCGCGCAGTAAAATAGGATCACATCATGAAAGTAGCTTGTCCTACCTGTAAAAAGAACAACGAATGGAGCGAAAAAAATCAATTCCGCCCTTTTTGCTGCGAACGTTGTAAATTAATTGATTTGGGGGAGTGGGCAAATGAAAGCCGAACGATACCCGGCACACCTTCTATCGAAGCATTTGAATCTATTGATGAATTAAACCCTGAACTTGATGAAGGCATACCTCCGGAAGATCGCCTACATTAAGCACTACTTATCAAGGCTATAAGCACTGATTGACGCTATTCCTTGTGCCCCCAAATCAATAGCCTGCTCTTTACACCTCCTCGACATACCACCCAAGGCATAAACGGGAATACTAGCTCCCTTCACCACGTCAGAAAATACCGACCACCCAAGCACTTTTGCACTTGGGTGTGACGATGTTTTTAATACTGGCGATAAGGTAACAAAATCAAGCCCAAGCTTTTCGGCCTTCCGTATCTCATCAATACTATGACAGGATGCAGCTACGAAACGATACCCTAAAGGTTTTTCATTAAGCTCACCCAAAGCACGCCCTGTCAGGTGCAAACCAACCTCTTGCCCCCTCCCACCAGACAACAAATAACGCAGATCACTATTTATCATCAAAACCACGCCAAACTGCCGGCACAAAGTTAGAACCTGTGAAATAACTGTATTTTGTTGGCTTTTATCTAACGACTTTGTTCTTAGCTGTAGTAATTCATACCCTTGATGCAACACATTTTCCACATACCGCAAGAATGAAGCTATTTCACCTTCGCCACTAGTACCTTTCAGATCAGGCGTAATCACATAATCTGAAGGCAGCTGAGCTGCCTTAACAATTGCAAAATTGGCCGCAGGAAACACTCTGTGATGAAGCTCTGAGGATGACACCCATTGAACTGGCTGCCCCTCTGCTCCAAGGCCACCACTACCTATAGGCTCACCAACAAACCGAGTGACTTTCCATACGTCCAGAAATACAGACTTATCCGCATAGTCATGGTAAACCTGTATCAAAGGACGATATTCAATAGCAGTAATACCCAGCTCTTCTTGAAGCTCGCGAACAAGAGCCTGAGCCGCTTGCTCACCCAGCTCAACCTTACCCCCAGGAAACTCCCACAAACCACCTTGATGTACATCTGTGGGTCGCTTAGCAATGAGAACATTGCCACTATCATCACATATTACCGCTGCAACTACATGAATCGTTTTTTTTGTCACATCACAATCTCTCTACAGCACATACCCTTAAGATCGATAATCCGCATTAATCTTCACGTAATCGTAAGAAAAATCACAGGTCCACACATCCGCAACAACCGCGCCTCGTCCAAGTTTAATGACAATAGAAAACTCTTCTTGGGCCATTACGCGCGAGCCATCTTCTTCCAGATAAGATCGAGCAACACTGCCTTTCTCTGCAAGCAAAACATCATCCAAATAAACTGAAACCGCATCCACATCCAAACCTTCCATGGGAGCACGGCCAATCGCTGCCAATATGCGCCCCCAATTAGGATCAGCCGCAAACAACGCCGTCTTAACCAAAGGTGAATGCGCCACGGTATAAGCCACCGCCCTCGCTTCATCCCGACTGTTAGCCTCTTCAACACGCACAGTAACAAATTTGGTTGCGCCCTCTCCATCACGAATTATCGCTTGAGCAAGCTCAACACAAACGGCTATAAACGCTTCTTTAAATTGCTGGTAGCCCTCATCACTTTCAGCGTCAAAACGCACACCCGATGCTTCGGTCGCAATTAACATACAAGAGTCATTTGTTGAAGTATCACCATCCACCGTTGCCTGATTAAAGGATTGGTCAGCCGCCTCTTTTAACAATACTTCCGCAAGAGCTTGGGATAAACCAACATCCGTAGCCACATATGCCAGCATCGTTGCCATATTTGGCATGATCATACCTGAGCCTTTTGATATCCCAGTGATACAAACATCTTTTCCGTCCACTGACAGCTTGCAAGATGAGCCTTTCGGTCTAGTGTCCGTTGTCATAATTCCGTGTGCAGCATCTTCCCAGCCTTGCTCCGAAAGACTTTCCATACAACGATCTACTGCACCATTAATCGTTTCAATGGGTAGGCGCTCACCAATAACACCTGTTGAATAAGGAAGAACATTTTCTACATCAACATTCGCAATAGCAGCCATATGCTCGCAGACAGCAAGGCTATTCTTATAACCATCAGGGCCGGTACCGGCATTAGCATAACCGGTATTCGTAACAAGATAGCGCCTAGTACTTACCGCTCCTGCGGCACGTTGACCCGACACCATCGAAAGGTGCTTTTGACATATTTGCACGGGCGCGGCACAAAAACGATTCAAGGTGAAAACACCTGCAACTGTCGCACCCTCAACAACTTCCATAACCACGAGATCTCGACGATCTTTATATTTTATTTCCGCTGAAGTTGTACCGAGCTTAAAACCGCTGATGGGCATCATCATCGGAAATGTATTTGGGCCTACCGCCATGATAAATTCTCCGGGTTAACAACTTTTTATATTTGTAAAAAAAAGGGCCTTTTTTAGAAGGCCCTTTTCACGATTTATTTTCAGTCTAGTATTAGTTTATTACTAGCCTATTTTACCGTGGCATTGCTTGTACTTCTTACCTGAACCACAGGGGCATGGCTCATTACGTCCAACTTTGGGTTGTGTCCGCTGAAAGGGCTCAGCTTCAGAACTTTCATTCCTCTCTTGCTCGGGCAAACCGCCGCCGCTTTCTTGCTGTAGCTTCATTTCCCGCTCCGCGGCCTCTCTGCGCTGCCGCTCCAGCTCTTCCACTTCATCCTGACTACGTAATTCAACTCCCGATAATATACGAATCACTTCAAACTTAGTTTCTTGCAAGAAATTTTGGAACATTTCAAACGCTTCACGCTTGTATTCTTGCTTAGGGTTCTTCTGAGCATAGCCACGTAAATGAATGCCTTGTCGCAAGTAATCCATATGAGCCAAATGCTCTTTCCATAAACGATCCAACGTTGCCAGCATTACCTGTTTTTCTAACTGACGCATAACTGTTGGATCTTCAACTTTCTTAGCTTTCTGGTCGTAAGACACAACCAATTCTTCGAGGATCCTCTTACGCAACGACTCCTCGTGTAACGACTTGTCCTCATCCAACCATTTTGCAACAGGCATCTGAGCCCTAAAGTCAGTTTCAAGCGCCTTTTCCAAACCTGGTACATCCCACTGCTCTGCCATACTTTGCGGGGGAATAAAATCACTGACAAATTCGTCAATAACATCCTCACGTATAGCTACAACACTATCAGCAATTTCTTCCGCAGCTAAAATGTCATTTCTCTGCTCATAGACAACACGGCGCTGATCATTTGCTACATCATCGTATTCAAGCAAAGATTTACGAATATCAAAGTTACGACCTTCAACTTTCTTCTGCGCATTCTCAATCGAACGTGTTACCCACTTATGCTCAATGGCCTCACCACGCTGCATACCGAGGGTTTGCATTAAACCTTTAACACGATCTGATGCAAAAATACGCATCAAACTATCTTCCAGTGACAGATAAAAACGAGTGATACCAGGATCACCCTGACGGCCAGAACGTCCGCGAAGCTGGTTATCAATACGACGTGATTCGTGGCGCTCAGTACCTATAATATGTAACCCGCCGGCCTCTAGCACCTTCTTATGATTCTCTTCCCATTGCGCTTTAATTCGTGCAACTTTCTCATCACTGGGGTCATGTATACTGTTTATTTCTGCTTGCCAATTACCGCCCAACACAATATCCGTACCACGACCAGCCATATTCGTTGCAATAGTCACCGCACCAAGGCTACCCGCTTGAGCAATGATTTCAGCCTCATGCTCATGGAATTTTGCATTGAGTACTTTGTGCTTTATACCGCTTTTCTTAAGGATTTTAGATAACATTTCAGATGTTTCAATAGAAACTGTACCCACTAACACTGGACGTCCTGCTGCGGAACTTTCTTTAATGTCCTCAATGACGGCTTCGTATTTTTCTTCAGCCGTCATGTAAATGAGATCATTTAGATCCTGACGAACCATTGGTTTATTCGTCGGAATAACCACTACGTCCAACCCGTAGATCTGGTTAAATTCGAATGCTTCAGTATCCGCTGTTCCTGTCATACCTGACAGCTTTTCATAAATCCTGAAATAGTTCTGGAATGTTGTAGAGGCAAGGGTTTGATTCTCTGACTGAACGTTAACCCCTTCTTTTGCTTCAACTGCTTGATGCAAACCTTCAGACCAGCGCCGCCCCGGCATGGTACGACCAGTATGCTCATCAACAATAACGATCTGTCCGCTTTGAACAATATAATCAACATCTCGTTGGAACAACACATGAGCTTTTAACCCTGCATGCACATGATGCAGCAAACTCAAATTGTTAGCGGCATAGAGACTTTCGCCCTCTTTCAGTAAACCAATATCTAACAACATTCCTTCAATAACTTCATGACCCACTTCCGTCAATTCAACCTGACGATTTTTGAGGTCAACAGAATAGTGCCCAAGGTTTTCAACCTCTACACCTTCTTCTATCTCCCCTTCTTCCGGGCCTTTTTCCAATCGAGGTATCAGCTTATTAATAGCTTTATACATCTCGGAGCTATCTTCAGCGGGGCCAGAAATAATGAGGGGTGTTCTCGCCTCATCAATTAAAATCGAATCAACTTCATCTATGATTGCAAAATGCAAAGGCCCTTGCGCTCGCTCATCAAGGTCAAATGCCATATTGTCGCGTAGATAGTCAAAACCAAATTCGTTGTTTGTCCCATAAATAATATCGGACTCATAAGCTGCACGCTTATCTTCAGGACTTTGCCCCGACAGAATCACGCCAACAGAGAGACCTAAGAATTCGTAAAGTGGACGCATCCACTCAGCATCTCGGCTCGCCAAGTAATCGTTGACGGTAACAATATGCACACCCTTTCCTGGCAATGCATTTAGATAGGCAGGCAAGGTAGCCGTTAAGGTTTTACCTTCACCGGTACGCATTTCAGCAATGCGACCTTCATGAAGTGTAATACCACCAACCATTTGCGCATCAAAGTGACGCATCTGCATAACCCTAATACCCGCTTCTCGAGCGACTGCAAAAGACTCTGCTAGTAAATTATCTAGGGTTTCACCCTCATCTAAGCGCTTTCGGAATTCTGCGGTTTTTGCTCTAAGTTCATCATCAGACAGAACCTGTATAGCCTCCTCGTGCTCACCA
The DNA here is from genome assembly GCA_002163245.1 of Gammaproteobacteria bacterium 42_54_T18. Lineage (GTDB taxonomy): Bacteria > Pseudomonadota > Gammaproteobacteria > Pseudomonadales > Ketobacteraceae > 42-54-T18. The sequence goes on from MAAL01000004.1 coordinate 52,668, forward strand.
ATGGCGAGCACAAGCTTACTCATGCGCTTCAGTTCACGAGTATTTTTACTTCCAAAAATCTTACGAAAAGCACTTCCTAACATATCAACCTACTTTCATGTAATGCGCTAAAATTAATAAGCCCATAAATTCAACAAGAGAAAAGCCAGAGCATGGCAGAGCATATAGCCACAAGGGCCACAAGTAAAGGCACCTATACTGTATAGATTCACGTATCAGGCAGGAGTATTTTCTAATACAGGAATGAGTCTGAAATGGATATAAGTCGACACCATAGTGGAGTGTTGGTTAATTGAGAACTAGATTGTAACCGAATCACTGTTGCCTTTCATTCT
>MAAL01000073.1:0-406 GCA_002163245.1 Gammaproteobacteria bacterium 42_54_T18
GTAGGTTTGATTAACCTGTTCCATAACTACTGTTCTCTATTGTTTTTCATTAATGCCGCTTATTTTTTTTATAACGGCGCGATTGTTTGCTGGACTACCCATAGAGCGATAGCAGCAGTGTGGAATCAAGAGAACGTGGCTGTATAGGACCCCGCCCCTCTAATACTTGACCGATTGTACAGGTTTTCAGTTGCTATGTAAGAGTGGAAAAAAGGCCAGCTTGCAGGCTTTGTCGGAGAAGTGGGCTCGGTTCATGGATTATTAGCGGGTATAAATCTGTAAGGCTTGGCAGAAAGTCCAGCAGCGCTGGCGTCTAGCGGCTATAATTGCGCCAGAAATCAAATTTGAAAGACCATTGTGAGAAATAGCATGCGAGTGTGCGGCGTAGAGTTAAAAGGTGGCGAAG
>MAAL01000073.1:419-19290 GCA_002163245.1 Gammaproteobacteria bacterium 42_54_T18
AGGTGGCGAAGCCATCTTGTGTGTATTAAGCCATGATAAAGGCCAGTTTGGTGTGGTTGAGCTGCGCCAGCGCATGTTTGCCGTGTCGTCTTCCAGGCCCACTGATAACATCCGTGATTTTCAAGATGACATCGAGAAGCTCCTGGAGGACTACCAGGTAAATGAAGTGGTGATCATCGAACGTGATCAAAAGGGTAAAAACGCGGGTTCTGCCACCAGCTTTAAAATGGAGGCGGCCATTCAGCTTTTGAATATGCAGGTGTCTACCATCTCTAGTGCCACCATTAAAGAGCAGCTTAAGCGCAACCCGGTGCAGGCCGATATTGATGAATTGGGCTTGAAGAAGTTTCAGCATGGGGCTTTTAAGGCCGCTTATGCCTTTCAAAACCAGTCTATTTATTTAGGCGAGAACGGCGGCGACGAATAAGTACTGCTATCCGGTCACCCTGTGGCCGGATACTCCTTCCCTATAACCCTCTATTTTTGTTGTGCCCCCCATAACTGCGATGCTCACCAGTCAGGTTTTTGAACATTTGAACATTTGTACAGGAGGCTTTGTTATTTGGCCGTGGTATTGGTGTTGGCCTGATATTGTTGATGTGACTAAAGCTGTGGCTGGACTACTCAGGTATGCTGGTCGGGCGGCTATTAATGGCCTGCTGAATACCTTAGGCATGGACAAACGCAATCAAGATAAAAAGCCTGTGGCGGTCGACGTCAGTGAAGCTGAAAAAGCATCGCTCGTGTCAGCGAGCAGAAGTGGTTGGCTGCATTACAGCATGCCATGACGGTGCAGCAGGTTTACCATTATTGTGAATAGAGCATAGGCCGCCTGGGAGACATGTTAACTTTTCCCGAGCAACAACGTCGCCGCCTCATCAATCAGCATTTGGGCTACCGAAACTTTAACGAGTACCTGAATCATTTTCGCATTCAGGAAGCCAGCACGCAGTTAAGCAGTACCGATTTTGAACACTTGCCCATCCTAACCATTGCGCTGGATGTGGGGTATGCCTCGCTAATCCCGTTTAATCGTGCCTTCAAAACGCGTTATGAACAATCTCCAAGTGAGTATCGCCGCGAAAAACTGGCTACTCGCAGTTAAGGGGGGTCGACCGGTTGAAACTGTAGGCACTCCTTTTGATACTGCCCCGGCGTTGCGCCATACCAGCGTTTAAAGGCACGGCTAAAGTTACTGGGGTTACCAAACCCCAGTATATCGGCGGCCTCCGACAAGCTAGTACGATGATTGTAAAGCAAGATAATGGCCTTCTTGCGCCGGCAGTTGTCTAGTAACGATTTATAACTCACCCCCTCTTGTTGCAATCTTCTTTGCAGGCTTCGTTTTCCCAAGTAAAAGTGAGAGGCTAATTTTTCTTGATCAAGTTTGTAGGCATTATTACGTGTGATAAAACTGGATATTTTATCTGAAATTCGGTTGTTTCTTGAGGTGTGTAAATGTTTCTTTATCATGCCTTCCAGGTGAAGGGCCAGGTTTTGATTTGATAACATAGAGGGGATTAAGCTGCTCTCCTTATCAAAAATCAGTGATGTCACTTTTGCTGAAAATTGAACCGGGCAGCCAAAAAACACCTCGAAAGGCCGTGGCGACTCTGTAATGGAGTGCTGAAAATTAACCTGCCTAAGTTTTAAGGTGCGATGACTAGACATTAGAATGGTTTTAATAGTGCCCAGCACTGCTTCGACATTTAGTTGTTCGCCTACAATAGAGCTAGCAGAGCCATCAATGCTTAAAATAAGGTCAGTTTGGGTATGCGCTATATTTACCTGAAGGCCTTCATTAAAGTACTTTGCATGGCGTTCAAAAACCTCCAATGCCTCATGTGCATGGGGTGTTACTTCCATGCATAAACCTAAAATATTAAATGAAAACGGTTTCGCCATTTTAGAAAACTGTATGGAGATATAGCGGTCTTGGGTTAATGTTAATGCATGTTGCCAGGTACTGTTGATCCGTTGATTTCCTAGCCGAACATTGTTTTTCCTTAATTGATGGATCACTAATCCAAAATGGTCGAACACAGATGCACTATCTAGCCCGTAATGTTCGAGCACTTTAGTCATCATTAACGACCAACTGCCGATGGTACTTTTTTCTTGATATAGAATCATGTCATTTAGCTTCCCTTTTGTGAATCGATGGTGAGGAGCTGGCTCATGGTTATGACGCTTCTATACATTAAAAAATAAGGGGTCTTGTGATCGTAATCGGTTATATAGCGGCTAATGAAATCAAACTGTGACTTTACTTTTAATAACCTTCTACGCAGTTTCTTTGATGTGGCTTGCCTCAATAAATAATTAATATTACTGTGTACCGTCTTAGCCAGCGATAGCACCTTTATTTTCCTGTCATGTTCAGATAATGCCGAACTTCCTTCATGGGCACTGATTAAGTCCAAAGACCTTGCAGAGAGAATGGCGCTGTAAAGAACGATCTCGTGAATTTTTTTGGTATTTTCAATCCGGTTTGACGGCAGGGAAGAGGCGTGTAAAAAAATGTCGGTTAGATATTGTCGAGCGTTATTTCGTACCACTATATCCAGGTTTAGGCTGTCCATGCTTTTAATGTAGGTAAATTTCCAATGAGGGCTAAAAGTATTCCAGCGTTTCAAAAATAGCGCTCTTTCAATTTTGGAACTGTTATTTAGTGTTCTTCTGGCAGCAGAGATATGTTGTTCAAATTGGGTTAGGAATTGGGGGTCACCCTCGCTTAATTCATACATGTATAGGGCTGACATGGCTTTTGCTGTGTGATGCAAGTGCTGCGTGAATTCGTTATTGGCCCATGTGTATGGGCTAACTAGTAGCATAAATAGATACAAATAACGCATGGGTGATTCCAGTTTTTTTAACAGGGTGTTGGGGAGTAGAAAAAGGATGTTTGGAAAAATGCCCCCAGGCAAGGCGAAATATGAGCTTACCTGGAGGGGGAGCGGGTTATCTTCTACCGCTGCGACGTAGGGCCGAGGTGGTGAACTCTTTACGCTTCATGGGAATGTTAAACTTGTAGGCATCGCGCTCTTCAGTGCTTAATTCCGCAATATAACGCCCCGACATCAAGTCGTAGCTGATCATGCCGGCATACCAGGAAGTATTGGCATTAACAAACTGCACAGCGTGGCCTTCGGCCACACGCCATAGCTGGCCACGACTGTCGTAGTGGTCGGCCACCGCAATTTGCCAGCTGTCTTCATCTACAAATAAATCACGCTGAGCATAGATATGTCGTGCGTCGCCTTTAAGCGTGCCTTCAACGTGCCAAACACGATGCAATTCATAACGAGCGAAGTCCTGGTTAATGTGCCCAGCTTGAATAATATCTTTATATTTAGAGTCTTTATCCATTAGCTTGTAGGAGTTATAAGGAATATAAATCTCTTTTTTACCCACTAGCTTCCAGTTGTAACGATCAGGTGAACCGTTGTACATATCGGTTTGATCTGTGGTGCTTAGGCCACCTTCACTTGGGGCATCATAGGCCACCTGTGGCGCGCGACGCACACGGCGTTGACCAGCGTTGTACTGCCAGGCTTTTCTGGGCTCGTTTACCTGGTCAATGGTTTCATGAACCAATAATACGTTACCGGTTAAGCGGGCAGGCTCTTTGGTGAAAGAGGTGTAGTAAAAAAGAATGTTATTGTCTTTTTTAGCGTCATAGCCCCCTTTTAAATACTGAGGCAGGGCCAGCTTAGAGCGGGATTTAATCGCAAAGTAAGAGCCATCTTGTTCTACTGGAATACTGGCTGCATTCATTTCCGCATTACGTCCACGAAAACGTGTTTCGTGATTCCAGACCACTTCTACACCATTCTTAGGGATGGCAAAAGGAATGGTCTCATCAAAGTTGCTTAAGCCGTTGCCACCTAATAATAATTCAGAGGAAGTGGCGTTCTTTTTCGCTTTTGCCTGTATTGCTTGTGGGTAGTTGGCGGTTCTGTGGGTGGGATAGATGGCCATTTTATAAGTATCTGGATACTTGGTAAACATGGCTATTTGGCCCGGGGTCAGATTTTTCTTGTGTTGTGCCAGGTTTTTTTGAGTGATAACAAACAAGGGTAATTCATCGGCATAAATATCCTGGTATGGGTCGGCACTTTGGCTCTGTGCCAAACCACCTTTGTAAGTGGGAATGGTTCCTGCTGCATTCCCCGATTTTTGGGCACCAATAGGGGTTAACTGTTTACCCAGTTTGTCGGCTTCTTGGGTGCTAACCTTGGCCATGGCGGTGCCCGAAGCGAGGGCGATTACCAAAGCAGATACATTAATTTTTTTCATATTTTCCTCACGTGCTGGGGTACACCCCAGCATCATTGTTATTATTTTGTTAAGTTAGAATTGCATGCCTACAGAGACAGAGGCAAAGTCACGATCGCTGACACGGTCGTTGTCACCGCCATTTAAGCGGTTGTAAGAAATGGAGCCACTGACATTATTATTGAAGGTAGCGTTTAACGTTAGGCCAAGACGCTCATTGCCTTCATTGAAGCCACTATTGGCAAGCGGCGCCACACCCTCTACATCAAGGCTATAAAAAAGCTCAGGGGATAAATCAATACCTGCTACTACGTTAGAGTAATCAGCACCCACTATCGCACGGTAGCCCCATGAATTTTGGGTAATAGTGTTGGCGATGGCTTCACTGGCACCTTCATATCGTTCGGTGGCATTTCCGCTGTCGTCGAGTCCATGAACAAAGGTATAACCGCCTTCGACCACTGCAAATACAGTGTCAGCCCCCAGGGTTTGATCAAATAGTTTGATCGCGGTTAATTGAACTTGCGACACGTCATATAACGTAAAACCATCAACGGTTTCAGCGTCGTGATTCTGGCCAAATTGCTGTGCATAATACTTAACTTCAGATTCGCTAATACCGATTTCTGCGGCCATGGCCGTAGAGTTGGCCGTCATAAAATCAGCTGCTTCTTGCATACTGCTTAAACCTAAAGTCGAGTCAGCCATCACACCTGCAACGATCAATTCACCTGATATGATGGCGCCTATGCTTAGGTAATCGTTAACGTTTAAACCAATATCTTTCTGGTGGCTGATTTCGCCCGATACTGACATGGTGGCAATTTCGGTCGCAAAACTTAAACCAACAATTTGCACATCCTTGGTATACCCCATCTGGTAGCTGGCCGATTGAGATGTTGCGTCAACCGTAATAAGTTCTGCTAGGTCCGCATCACCATAGTCTGCTAGTGCCGTACCGTAGACTGTCAACTCATCGATGCTGGCATAGGTTCCTCGGGCAATGGGGCTGCGGCCGTGAATATTCATGGCATATAAGCCAAACTCGGTGTCTAGAGCTTCTGAAACAAAACGAAGTGCGATACCAAATTGGCCGTCACTGTCTGGGCGGGTAATGACATTATTGGCATCTTGGTTTAGAAAGGTCTTATCACTGAGGCCAAGTGCGGCAAGTGTACCAACGGCAGTGGCTTCGTCTCCAAAAGCTTCGGTGAGAATAGCTTTAGAATCTAGGACTTCAACGCCGTCACAGCCGTAGCCAAAGTTGTCATTTTGACTAAAATAAGTGCCACAACCTTCTAAAACGGTTTCTTGAAACTCAAGCTGGTAAAAGGCTTCAGCGCTTAAATTGTCGGTTAATGAAATATTGGCAAACGCCATGCTGACGGGAATCACAGCATCTTTAAGCTTGGCGCCAGGTCGACTAAAGGCACTTAGGTCGTAAGGGTTTATGCTATTGATGCCCCCAGGAATAAAAGTACTGTCTCCCCAGCTCACTACTTGCTTACCAATACGTACATCTACAGGCATGTCCAGGATGTCAAACTCGGCAAACACGTAGGCATCCATGAGGCGTGCACCAGAGAATTTAGCAAGATCGTCGTATGTAGAATCGTCTAAGGCATCGTCATTTTCTAGAGTCGCGTCGTACCAATATTTGGCACTAACAATGGCACCAAAGTTTTCATAAGTGACTTGTAAATCATTGCGTCCTTCAAATGCTTGTGAAAAAACATCGTCTTTTTGATAGTTCCTGTTGCCATTATTTATATTGGGGTCGCTCAGCAAAATTTGGTCCTGTTTTTCCAGACGCCAGCTTGAACCCAGGTTTAGCTGAGTGGTTAAGTTTGCTTCTACGTCGCCTGCATAAAATTCAATGCCTTGAGCTTGTGCGGCCATGATGAGCGGTATGGCTGCCGCCAGGATTTTTTTCCGTCCCAACGCTTTGTAATGTATTTTAGAAAACATATGTACCTTCCTATTTTTATTTTAATATTCGTTGTTTATCAACGAGTGAGGTGCATTAGGGAGATAAGCCCATCATGGCGCTTATTAAACGTCCTGTACTTCCTAATAAGTTACTGCTTGTAACCTTGTCATGGGTGAATTTATATGCCGTTACGCCATGGCGTTTAGTGCCCTTGTGGGCAGAATTTGCATGAGTAATTTAATGAACTTCCAAGTGAATCCGCAGATCACCACAGAGCGCTTACGTTGTTCGATGGCTTTAACCATGGCCTGAGTGGCTTTATGAAGAGGGATAACCATAGAATCTGTGTCTTTAGCCATGCCAGTGGCCACATGACCCGGCATGAGTACACCTGTGGTAATCCTTTTATGTAATCCGTCACGTAATAATTCGGCATACAGTGATTCCATATAACGATTTACGCCGCTTTTAGAGGCGGAGTAAGCCGCATAACCGTCACCGGCAGTACCACGAATTGCGGACAGTGATGAGGTGACCGCGATGTGGCCAAATCCTTGAGTTCTAAATATGGATGCTGCTTTTTCGATGCAGGCGATAGTGCCCAACAAGTTAACCTCGATGGTTTTACGAGCTGCAGAAAAGTTACCCACATCGCCCACATCGCCACCTAGTCCTATGCCGGCATTGGAAAAAATAATGTCTAGTTTCCCCAGTGCTTGCTGCAAAGCATCAAACGCCGGGGCCACTGCGTCGTAGTCGCTAATGTCCAATTGTTTGGTAGCCACTTTAATGGACGGAAACTCTTTGGCTAATTGATTTTCAAAATCATTTAACGCCTGTTGATTCATGTCTATCAGGCCCAGGTTGTAGCCTTTTCTGGCGAATTCTAAACTGACTTCTTTGCCCATGCCGGCGGCAGCGCCAACAATTAAAATATTTTTAGACATCTTTACATCCTCAATCTGGTTTATTTTCTTGCAAGTGCTATTGGGACATTGACGCTTTTACACATTCGCTAAACGCAGTGCGAGTATCTACTTTTCGTTTCCACCCCATGTTTTTAGCGGCTTGAGGTTTAAACGGAAAAACCAAACCAAAACTGCGCACATCGGTACTGGTAAGCACGGTACTTTTTACGACACCTAGCTTTTTTAATAGGGCGGATACTTTGGCAATGGCCATCATTAACCAGTACGGTAGGTGAATAGTTTTGTAGGATTTATTTAGCTGCTTGCCAGCAATGGCGACTAAATCCGGGAAGGTGACCCCTTCGGAGTTATCACTAACAATAATGTCATTGCCAATGGTATTACCAGATCTACTGGCTATGACCATGGCGTTGGCCAGATCATCAACGTGGATCATATCCAGCACTGATGTTTTCATGGCCCCCCAGCTGATAACGGTGCCGGAATCAATCATTTCTGTGATGGCTGGAATTAGGTTTTGATCACCAGGGCCAAATACCCAACCCGGGTGAATGATGCTGGCATTAAGCCCTTTTTCGGTCACGTATTGTTTGACTAATTTCGCCGCGTCAATCTTGCTGTCGGCATAGGGTTCCCCCCAATAACGGTATTCGCTGGTGTCGGTGATGGTTTTGCCACTGGGTAATCCATACACATCTGCGGTGGCCACTGTAATGATGCGCTTCACTTTGGCATTTAAAGTGGCGTCTAAAACATTGCGGGTGCCATGCACGTTTACTTTGTCGTATATGCTTTTGGGGTGGTCCCCTGTAACCAGGGCTGCCACATGGTAAACACAACTCACTCCTTGAAAATATTTGGCAATGGACAGGTAATTGGTGATGTCGCACTCGCAAACTTGAATGGCTCTTTTGTCGTCAAACAGTGCAAGGTATGAGGCAAGCAAAGGGTCGTTTTTAAGCACTAAAATCCGAATGCTTTGACCTTCACTAAGAAGGCGCTTTGATAATGCGCGGCCAGCCAAACCCGTGGCGCCGGTAATGAGAGATATGGTCTTGTTGTCCATACTGGCTCCTGTAATTTGCTGTACAAATTAGCCGTGTATTAATTATAGGTTAACCATGTTCAACCGTTTTCACGATCGCATCGGGCTGAGCAGGGTGTGGGTATCGGTGAAGACACGCGTAAATTATTGTCTTCTTGACCCATTCAGAATCTCATCTAGGCCCTAAATCAACAATTTCACTGATGGCCAAAGTGCTATCACTTTTGGCCCTTGTTTTGGTTTGCCTGAATAAAGATGGGTAGATCTCAGCCCCTCACCTTAAGTTCAGTTGGAATGGCTGAGTTTGGTGTTCTACATAGAAGAACTAAGAGGCATGTCTATTATGGTATTTAGTTTTAAGTAAGGCGCTGAAAAAGGGTTCTTCTATGTAGCAAAGTGTATGGGCTTAATAGGCATATTAAGCTTAGGCTTACGCTTAGACTGTTAAGGGCCATAATGTCTAAAAGGGACCAGTTATTATTAAGCATAAGCGCAGAAATAGCTGGGCCTAGGGCAAGGCCTATGGCCTGAAATGCTGGAACCAGCGCCACGTAGCGACCGTTTTCGTCAATGTTACTTAAATTCCCCAGCTGTAATATGTCAATGAAATTCCACAATAAGAAAAAGCCAAACATCCCCAGTAAAAATACAAGTTGACCATAGTCTTGGCATATCGTTGCAAAACTAAGGCTCACACAGGCCATGGCCATAATCAGTGGCCTTTTGGCTGTCATACGTTCACTGACCCAATATGCCAGTGCGCAGCCCAGTAATACCAATAGAATTCCCGCGCTTAAATAGAGAGAAAACTCCTCGCTGCTAAACCCTGTGTGGTTGCCCAAACGTTCTGCGTAGGTCCAAAAGGAACTAACCCCAAGATAAAAGAAAAAATGGAGGTTAAGAAAATCCAGGGTGAAACCAAGTTACCTTTTTCTTTTAGGGTTTGTTGCTGGCCTGGGTTGTCAAATTTGTAACGGTTGGGTACTAAAAAGGCTAAAGGAATTAATACTAAAAAGAATGCGGCCATGGTTAAAAACACTCCGGAGGTGCCAAATTGAGCAAATACTTTAGGCAATAAATAAAGCTCAAAGCCACTGAAAATACTTTGTGAAAATGTTATTGCCCAATGGCGAGCAATTACCAGGGTTTAACTTCTTTTGTATTTTTAGGCAGAGTCATTATCAATTAGTATTTTAATTAGATTTAAACTTAATGGCGGCTGCCAGCTGATAATGAATAGCTAAATGGATAATAGCGATGCCATTTTTGGTCAAGCAGTGTTAATGCTGGCCAAAAATAGACTCTAAGATAATCAAAATAATTAGAGGGTTGCTGTGGTTGAGGGTGAATGATGCACTTTCTATTATTGCTGCTCATAGGTCGAAAAGAAATTTAATAATAAGTGAAATACATGACCAATAAACCTAATAATCAGAGAGTCATTACGCAGCCAAATATGATTCCATTAAATTATTTAACCCATGTAATGGCCCTATTTATTGATCATGGAGTAAGTGTATTGCCAATATTAACGGCGGCGAATATCCCGCCCATAGTCATTTGAGTAACCTGGATGGGAATATTCCCAGAAGCAGTTACTATTTGTTTTTAGACAAATTATTGTCGAAAATTAATATAGAAGGTTTGGGGTTTAAAGTTGGACAAAAAATTTTCTTTTATAGATTGCGGAATACTGAGATATGCCTCAATGTCTAGTAGTAGCTTGTTAGAAGGGATTGAAATATTTTTTCGATATCAAGCCATTTTAGGCGCCGATTCCATGACCTCTGAGGTTTTAGAGGTTGACGGTGATGTGACGACAGTGTCTCTTAAAGCAAGTGCTTATCAAGCAGATATTACCCGTTATGAAGCTGAATTATTTATCGGGCAATGGGTTAATTCTGTATACGCCATTAATCTGCTAGGAATTCACTTAGAATTTACTCGAATAGATGTAAGGTACCCAAAACCTCAATATACTGATATTTATTCCAGGTTTATTTCTTGTCCTATTTATTATAATAAAACCATTAATATACTTTACTTTGAAAGCAGGAAGCTTAGTCAATCAGCCACCATAATGCTTGATTGTGACGCCGCTCAGTTTTATCAAAGCCGTTGTCAGGCGGTGTTAAATAGTTTGAGATTGCAGGATGGATTAATCGGTAGAGTAAGGCGATTAATAGTAGAAAATCCTAAGTTATGCCAATGCCCCGAAATTATTTCAAAACATTTAAAAATGAGTTATCGCAGTTTTCGCCGCCGGTTAAGTGAGGAGGGAATTTCAATTAAAAAAATAAGTGATGAAGTGCGCATGGGGTTGGCATCAAAATATCTTAATGAGACAGAATACAGTACGCAGGAAATTGCATTTTTATTGGGGTATTCTGAAACACCTAATTTCACCGGGCGTTTAAAAGGTAGTGGCAACAAACACCTGGAGAGTACCGGATTGATCATCGTCGATGCTAGTAATAATGCGTGGCAGTATTAGTGCCACACTAACTGCTGAGCTTAAACGTACTGCTATCCTAAAATGTGGCAACGCCATCCAAAACACTTCATTAAATTAATAACAGGAGTTAGGGCGCAGTCAAGTAGCGAACAGGCTCTTTGTTAAGTGCCTAGTAAAGGTTAGTCTAAATTACAATAGGATTGTGGGATGCGCCCACGTCTTTTTTACCGCGAAATGCCATAATAAATACCAGTATAAATAGAATAAAGGCTATGAGAGTGGTGATGCTGTCTAACATCATGATGCCAGATAGACTCCAGCCATTGGCCAGCAACGCCCCCGATAGGGCAGGGCCAATGGCGGTACCTATGGATTGAAAAGCAGGAACCAGTGCCACATGGCGGCCACTGTGGCCAATTTGACTTAGGGTTCCTAACTGAAATATATCGATGAAGTTCCACAACAAAAAGAAGGTGAACATGCTAATAAGGTATATGGCCTCGTTGATATTTTGACCCAACACCGCAAACGTAATGGCCAGACACGCAAGCCCCACCAGTAGGGGCTTTGCTTGGCCCACCCGTTCGCTCAACCAGTATGCAGCCATACAACCAATAAGGGCCAGTAAGTTGCCTATAGTGAGTGCACTGGTTATGGTGTCGCTGTTCAGTTTGGCGCTTACCCCAAGGCGCTCCACATAAGTCCAGAATGAGCCCACCGCAATGTAAAAGAAAAAGACTGAAAGCAGTGCCAACCAGGGCGCCAGTTTGTTACTAGGCAGGGGGTTGTCTTGTTCAAGTGCTTCCTCTTTAAGCTGGGAATGTTTTCCTATGAAGCCCACTAACGGCAACATTAGGACAAAGGCCATGGCCAAGGCCATAAACACGCCAGCGGTGGAAAATACTTCGGCAATTTGCGGCAAGAAAAATAATTCTATGCCGCCAAAGACACCCTGGGCAAATAATAAAATACTAAAGTTTTTTCCGGTGTGTTCGGTGCCCGCCAATAACGCGATGCCTAACGAGTAAATCATGCCGCCGCCAATACCTGAGGCAAAGGCCAATGCCAGTAACTGATTAAAATCAGAGGTAAGTGCGCTTAAGGCATAACTCACAATCCCAATGATTAAACCTGCGAGTAATAAGGTACGGCGGTTAGCGCGATTGATTAATACAGACACCAGTATGGCGGCTACGATGCCCCCGGCCATGCCAGTGGCCGAATGGTAGCCCACTTGCCCTTCGCTAAGGCCGTAGCCTTCTACCAGGGCACCCACAATAACGGGCATGCCTAAAAAAGCCGATAGACCCACTACCCCCATTAGAATGGCGGTCCAAATTTCCTTTGGGTTATCTGTGGTGGCATCTATGGTTGATTGCATACTAAACTCCTGCAATGTGGGCTTGCAAAGCGAAGCCTGTTTTAAGAGCGCTTTCCTAATTGTATCTTAAGCAGGAAAGAGGAGGGCGGTGCCTTCATGCTTTATATTTAAACATTCGATTTAACTCATGAAACCACAAGAAACCAAGGTAGGTTCTTTAATACATGCGCCAGTCCGTTTTTTACTTGGAACTTGGGCTGTGGTGATTAAGTGAATGCCAGGATGTTTTATATTTGTAGTATTAAGGTGTTGGCCTAGGTGCACAGTACGAGTTTAGGGGGGATGGAGCTATGGCATTCTTGGCCCAAACACTGTCGTTTCTGGCCAAGGGTGGGGGTTGATGGGGAGAAGCGCTTGCAGTCTATTGCTCGCGGTACTCTCCCGGGGTGATATTACTCCACTTTTTGAAGGCGCGATGAAAATTGGCCACCTCTGAAAACCCCAATAAAAAGGCGATTTCCTGGGTGGAGAATTCGGTTTGGCGCAAGTATTCCCCCGCCAAGCCCATGCGCACCCCGTCGCTAATCTCTTTGAATGAGGTGTGCTCTTCACTTAAGCGACGCCTTAGGGTGCGATAACTCATATTAAGCTGCCCTGCCACCTCTTCTGGCCCCATATTGGCTGCCGGTTGGTCGATGATAATTCGCCTGACTTTTTCAGCCAAACCATGCTGCTCATTGAGTTTGTTTAAGGCAGCCTGGCACAGTTCCTCCCAGGATTGAGCTGTGTCGTCATCCAGCATGGTGGATTTTTGATCCAGCACTTTAGCGGGGAAAAAAATCTTATTTTCTGCTTGCTCATAAAAAATAGGGCAGTTAAACGCCTCTTCATACAGGTGGGCATAAGAGGGTTTTGGATAGCTAATGTTCAGCCGGGTGAAGGTCATCTCCATGCCGGCCTGGCTAATGGCTTCTGCGGTGGCACTCCATTGGCCTAAAAATAGATCCACTTCATATTGCAGTAATTGAGCAGTGGGCAAACGACTAATGAGGGTCAATGATACGTCCTCTTTTTCGTAATCCATGACCTCTTCAAACATGGAATCGTTACCCACTATGGCCTGGTAGCGGAAAAACGTTTCCATGGCGTGTTTGAGTGTTGGACAGGAAATAAAAGCGAAACCAAGTATTCCATAATCGTTTATAGAGAATTTACGGCCCACCTTAAAACCCATGCCATCTATGGTTATATTGTTTAACAGGGCTTGAATAAAGGTGTAGTACTGTTCGCTGGAGATATTGGCTTTTAAGTTGCTTAGTTGCGGGATGGGGATATTTGCCGCCTGTAAAGATGGACTAATATCCTGGCCGTGCTCCAGCATCACTTCCATAATGCGTGTTAAGTAGCTGTTTGGCACCGTGCCGGGTTGGCTCACAATGGCCGGGCTGCTGTGGGTGTTAAGCATCTAGCCTACTCTAATTACAATTTCAAACTTTTAACTACCTTAACACAGGCCCCTTATGGGAAAAACAAATGCTGTGCCAAAACTAGTTGGATAAGTTAGTTTTTAATACCTTATTGTAGTTTAGTTTTCTTACGAATTGACTTATTAGTTTCCTTCTAATTTAGCTGCAGTGGTGTGCGGTGGGGTAAGAGTATTCCGCTGCTAAATTTATTCGCTCTTAGGTCCATTGCGGAATTTGGCTATTGATGTGTAACGGTATTATTTATTTAAAGAAGTATTGCTGCCCAAAAACCGTAGGATCAATAGATTACTTAAAACTCCCAACCCACATCCAATTGAAAGCGTCGCGATAAACCCGGTACCGGTGCCATGCTCCCCCGATAAGCCTGGGCATACACAATAGAGTCATCCAATACATTGGCCACTCCTAGGGCATAAAACCAGTCGGTCATGGATTGTCGGTAATAAACACTCACATCCACTTCTTCATTTAACCTGGTTGGCTCACCACAAATAAAATTTACGTCTTGGGTGCACGCATAGCGCTCTCCAATGGCCACGCTACGTATGGAAAGGCTGGCATGGTTGGGTAAATCCAATATCACATTAGCCACTATTTTATCGTTGGCAATGCCTAACAGTTGGTTGGGCCTACCCGCTACCTCAATGGGGAGAACGTTATTCTCATCCACCTCAAAGCGGGAATAGTTTACATCCACATTGCCCCACTCAAACCGAGAAATCATCATGAGTTCGATACCAAAGGTACTCACATCACCGGCATTGATATTGGCGTCACTGGGTACTGGCTCATATAAAATGATGTCTGTCACTTCCTGCCAAAACACATTGGATTGCAGTAATATGTCACTGTTAACCTGATAACCCAGCTCCAGCTCAAAACTTGTTTCACGTTCAACTTCTTCTATGGGAGTGCCAGCGGTAACAGATGAGGCTAACACGTCATATTGTGGGATTTTAAAAGCCTTACTATAAATGAACTTGCTATGCCAACTGCCCCACGCCTTAGCAACCGTTAGTCTTGGTAACAGGGCGTCTCCTACCAATTCATGGTCTTCATAACGTCCTCCTAAAGTGATGTTTAACCCAGTAAGACTCGTTTCATACTGGCCATAAATCGAAAAATCATTCACATCTCCGCGCCTTTCATCTTTAGGTAGCGCACTTACATTCAATGCGGTCAAGCTGACCAGTTTGTTTTTATCGTTAAAAAAACTTATGCCCACGAGCACGTTTTCAGACTCTGAAAATTCATACAAAGCGCTTGAGTCCAGTTGCCTTCGTTGAGCTGTGTACTCAGACATGTCTACCCGGTTAGGGCGCTGCACCTGCCAATTAATTTGATCAATCAGCGTAATGGAGGATTTCAATTTCAGACCACGCCATTTTGCCCATGCATAATCAAGCTTTATTGCTGAACTTTGAAATAGAAGGTCACCTGGCCCAACTAATACAGTGTAAGCATTGTTGGCATTTATATGGTCGCCCAGTAACTCTCCTATGCCACCAAATACCAGCTGGTCTTCAAACTCATAGTGGTCATGCAGTATTTGTAATTGCCAGTCGCGGTATGACAAAACTGCATTGGCCATCAATGGCCGTACTTGTGTGTTTTCACTCATATCCAATAAGCGCCCATTTAAGCTTTGGTATTCACCACCAGACAAGTCCTCGCGAGCGCTGAATATGGAGGCCCGATATTTCACCCCGTTATTGGAGTCACCCGACAGGAGCACACTTATCCTTTTACCCAGACCATTCTCTTTAGCGTATTCATTGCCCAGTTGCACAAGCGCTCCTGGGCTGTCTGCGGTCACTACTTTAATCACCATCAGCTCAGCCTGCCCCCCGTACTGAACAGAGCCTGAGCCTCTTATCACTTCCACATGATGGATCATGCTGGCAGGAATACGATGCCCCAGTGCCAAAGTACCTGTGGATAAATCATTCACCGCGATGCCGTCTAAGAGTAATAGCACCTTGCCTTCAAATCCCGAAATGCCCCTAAAGGCCACACTGCGCACCCCCAATAGATCCACCACCACCGTCACCCCTGGCACCATTTTTAATAACGTCAATAAATCGCGGGCACCGGAGCGGATCACTTCTTGTTGGGTAATAAGGGTCACGGCACTGGTTTGCTCTCTTAGGGGTTTTTCAGTATTGGATGATATCGCCATTCTTATCTGCAGCAACTCGTCTAAGTTCATTTTAAATAACGAATCCATGGAAAGGGGTTGGGCGGCGTGAACAGGCAGGTATACAAAACTTAAAGCGCTTATGAATAATATACGCTGAAGGTTAACCATGATTCAGTTTCTCCTTCAAGATAACAGGGGTGGCGCCTTTAGCTTCGCTTGTAAAAACTTTTCCAGAGAAAGGGAAAATCTATAGCTCTGGTTTTTTTGGGGAAATAGGGTCACTAATTATTGATAAAACCCACTATAAAATCTTTATATATATATTCGTATTACTAGACCCTGGTTGGCCTGAGTATAGTTGAATTTAATCCCTCTTGCGTAATCAATTGGGCGTAACCTGGTGGGTGTAAATGCAAGGGGTAACGGTTTAGGTTAGATAATTTATAGTGGAAAAATGAATAACTAAAAAAATAAATATCGCTAGGTGTTATATGTAATTGGTCAGAAGAGATGTGCCTTTAAGGTCGGTGGTGTTGCTTTTAAATTTTATTAACGCAAAGCTGCCAAGTTAAAAAGACCCAGGATAAACCATACGAGAAAAAGTTAAGGCATAAGCTTTACGTTTAGCCACCTGGTTTACCTGGGAAAAGGTGAATAGACTCCACAACTATCCACACAGAGGGACTCTCCTTAGAGAGTACTTGCTTTACTCAGGCGTTGAGTAAAGCAAATTCAGTTAATGCAATTTAGCCATTGGGGCTTGTTTGGTAGGGCGCAGCTATTGCCTTTTTTATTTGGCTTGCTGCCACCCCTGGTTTTTTTATCGCCTTTTATCAGTCTGTAAAAATAGCTGAGCAGTTTGGCGTTTGTTATTTTCGGCGCTGGAAATTTAATGGTTTATACAAACTGCCATATAATAATCACTGCAGACACCACAATCGAGCAGGTGCCAATGAAGTCAGCTAGGCTGGCGCGAGGTTTTTTGTGCATGTCGTTGGCGTATTCATAAGCCACATCAATCACTCCTAAAAACAGCATCATGCCACCTGCCACTAATGCAATGCGCTCTCCCAGAGGATTGCCTGTTGCTAATAAATAGCACGCGGCGATGAGTAGTATGGCAATGACGGCGTCTGGCCATACAAACGATTTTTCGTGTAACAAATAGCCTTCGGGCATATGGGAGAAATCTTTTTCATTCATGGTGGAAAGAAACGATGTCCAAAATGCAATAATAATAATGGCCCAAACGGCCATTAAACCAATCACCCAGTTGTTTGAAATAAAGTCGATCATAGTAATATCCTGTTTTTATAAAGTTAGTAGTTTAAGCGTTAACCGTTTTAGCCGGTATTTGTGTGAAACGTTCAGGAACAGAATCACGTCTAAATACATCTTCTGAGGTTTCGTGGCGTTTAATGAATTCGGCCTCAGTGTTGTTCACCAAGACGGTACCCGGGCGAGGCATGGCATTGAAATTTGAGGCTGAAGAGTCCTGATAGGCACCCGTATCTAAAAAGGCCACCACGTCACCCTGTTGCACATTTGCCGGGAATTTGGCGTTGCCCACCATGCGGTCGCCATTACAGCTACAACCCACCAAATCGGCGGTGAGAATCTCGTCCTTGTTAAGGCCGTCTATGGGTTTGTTGGCCAGCAAATAGCGAAAACGTGAATGTTCGACCACGCTGTCGTTTAAGAAGGAATCTGTGGTGTTGGTATTAACCCAGCTGTATTTAATGGGGTGTTGCTGGCTTTTCACAAAGGTCACCTTGGCCAAGTGAATACCGGTATCGGCGTACATGCCACGGCCCGGTTCAATTTGCAGGGTTTTGCCCTGGGGGCTTAGGCCATTTTTAATGAGTTCTTTGCGTAAGGTCTCGGTAACCACTTGGGCGTATTCATCAATGCTGGGGGCCAGGTCTGCCATGGGGTTGGTGCCCACAGGGTCGGCTACCTTGCTTGGATTCATGAGGCCATTGGCCACTTTGTTGCGGGCATTGAATAGTCCGCCCAGTTTCATACCTGCCGACAATATGCCGGTGGTGAGCCAGGCAGAACGGTCCACGTCACGGGCAGTGGGATCACGTGGTGGTGGGAAGCCGCCACCTAGGTCGATTTCTTGTGGCTCCCAGCCGTCCCAGGCCTTTTTCAGTTCACCCAGTGCGACGGCAAAGCCTTCCATGGTGCCTTTCCAGAACGCCAAGTCACGGCTGTGACGGCCCTGGTGAATATGAATACCCGTGAGTTTAACGTGTTCGCTGGCTAAAACTTGTTTACCCAGCACCAGTACATCTTCGGTGGGCATGCCACTTTTATAAATTTGAGTAACCAGTTCGGTGGGAATCGTCTCCACTAGAAAGTCACTGGGTTTGCTCAGTGCAGGGTACTCAGGGCGTAAGCGAATGCGCACGTAGGCTTTTTTGCCCATTTTGCGGGCGATGCCCTCAATAAGAGGGAATTCGCTGGCATCGTCCATGGTGATGCGTACCCCGTGTGCAATGGCGGTTTCTACTATCTGGTTATCAAAACCCACCTTGCTGTTGCCGTTAAGGGACATCTTGCTAGGGTCGGTTCCGCCTTTTAAGGCGGCCCACATCTCTCCTTCGCTGAACAAGTCACAGCCACAGCCTTCCTCGGTTAATATATATCTAAGAGCCAGGGTGTAATTGGCTTTAATGGCGGGAAGAATGTGAGTGTCTCCTTCTGGCCAACGCTCTGAAAAAGCGCGGTGAAAGTTGCGTGCATTGCTGCGTAATTGGCTTTCAGAAATCACATACAGGGGCGTGCCAAATTTTTCAGCCAAATCGCTGGCCGCTAAACCCTCTACGTGCAGACGGCCGTCCTCACTAATAGACAGGCAATTATCAATTTGTTTCTTCATACGTCACCCTTGTTATTTTGCTTTGAGTTATCTTTATTACGTTGGAAATTAGGTTACCTGTGGCAGGCTTGGGCGGGTATGGCGAGCTTGGCCCAATGACTGTCACAATTGGCCACTAACCCTGTATGTGGGTGGTTAAGAGTAGAATCTTATAACTTACAGCTGCATTTCCAGGCTCTAATTTATTTGCGGCCCATCCATGGGCATACCCTAAAAATTGCTCCTGCATTTTTAGGATACAGTCCATCCGTGGGCCTAAATAGCTGACGGATTTCGAAATCGACACGTTTTTTTTCTAAATCCATAAGAGATATGGGCCTAACTAGCTTGTAATGAAACTCACCACTACAGGAGAGAGTTCATGCAAGTACTATCGGAAGGGTTATCCACAAGTTGGGCCGA
>MAAL01000177.1 GCA_002163245.1 Gammaproteobacteria bacterium 42_54_T18
CATCAGCACACAAGCTGCAAAAACCACAACTCATGCTCGCATTAACTCCCTTATCGATGATGGTATTTTTCAAAAATTAAATGATTTATCTGACGGCCGTCGGCAATTAATGTCATTAACCAAGCAATTTCACAACACGCTACTAAGGCATATCGATTCCAATCTAGGAATAATTGCTACACAGCGCCCGTAGAAAAACAATAAAATAGAATACACCCATCATCGAAACAGAGCCTTCTGGGACTTTATCTTGTTTTTTTCCCAAATATCTCCATAATAAAACGGTATTCATCGTAATATTATGGAGATGCTCTCATGCATAGCGCCAGCGCTACCCCGCTATCGAATCTCAACACAAAAGAAGATAGATTAAATGCTGCGGCAATCCTAAACTTCTTTGGCATAACAAAAGAGTGGGACCTTCAGGCAAAAGAACAAATAGCCATTCTAGGAGCTCCGTCAAAAAGCAGCTTTTATCGAATGAAAGAGTTCTCTGAAGGAAAGTGTGAGCGCCCCTCCAAGCTCACAAAAGACACTCTTGAGCGAATTTCCTATGTCATGGGAATCTACAAGGCACTAAACATCCTTCTCCCTAACCCTCGCAGAGCTGCAGAATGGGTCAAAAAAAGCAATTCAGCATCAATATTTGCAGGCAAAAGCGCCCTTGAAACCATGCTTCAAGGCAGAGTCATTGATCTCGCTGATATTCGTCGATATTTGGACGCAGAGCGAGGGCTGTAGGGAACAATAGAACCCCCAGATAATAATAATGAACTCTCAAAAAACAGCCTTCATAAGTGGTAACCACTACCGAATCATCCCTTCCAAGCTCCCTCCCATTAACTTTTTTGAGCGGTTCACACCACCCGAATTAATGGAAGAAACCTTTGAATTAGAAGGACTTACCGACGAAAGACTTCAAGAAGAAGTTGGAAACCTTAAACTAGTTACAGCAGAAGATAGAGTTTCAGGACCCGGCGCATCTATAGTAATGGCAGCATTCACCCACATTGGTTACCCAAGCCGCTTCACTGATGGTAGCTTCGGTATCTATTATGCTGCCCGAGATTTGGAAACTGCGATACGGGAAACCATATTTCATCGAGAACGTTTTCTCGAGGCTACGAAAGAAGCAATATGTGAGCTTGATATGAGGGTTTATATTGGGAAAGTAACAAAACCAATGATCGACATTCGTGCCCCCTCATTTTCTGGCCTCACCCAACCGATGATGAGCTCATATACAGAAGCCCAACCCTTTGGAAGCGAACAAAAAAACAACAATTCCTGGGGTATCATCTATCCCTCAGCAAGAAACTCTGGTGGCGAGTGCCTTGCTATATTACGCCCTCCAGCCACAACCATACCAACCCAAAGCTCCCACCTCTCCTATCATTGGAACGGTTTCATGATCGATGGTGTTTATGAAAAACGCTCGCTAGTAATTAATTTCAATAAAAATGTACATCGCATAAAAGCAGCCGAGTATGAACCATCCTAAAAACAGAAATACAGAAATATAGAAAAGGCACATATTTCAGCTATATTTAAAGGATTACACTTAGCGTTACCGCAGCACGATGCTTACCTAATCATTAACTAGTATTTTAGTACCCAGCCTATGCTCAAAATGCAGGAAGCCGCCTTATTATGAAGTGGGCGAGCAAGCTATCACTTCGTGAAAAAACAATACTAGTTGCAAGTACTTGCAGCCTAATTGCGCTGTTTATTTCATCTACATTTAACATTCTGCACGGACAAGAAAATAGCAGAAAACACGCCGAAGAAAAGCTCTATATTACCAGCAAACTGCTCACCATTAACCTTACTCAAGCTTTAGGCTCTAACAACAAACGACCTGCTATAAAGAACCTATCTGCCCTCAAAGCAGACTCATCAATTCTTATGGGCTGTTTATTCGATAAAAAGAATCAACTTTTTGCGCAATACAGCAAAAATAACGATATTAGCAATCAGTGCCCCGAAGCTCCAAACACCATTGGACTTAGTAGAACGAACGAAATGATTCTATTAACCCACCCTATACTGGCAAAAAAACTGCCCATAGGTACTCTACAACTCGGATCTGACATTAACCTTTTACGCTCTCACCTTGCGTTAAACCTTATCATTATCAGCCTTATATCTACGCTATCCCTAATCATTGCCTATGCCCTTGCCATTCGCCTTCAAACCTTTATTACCGCTCCTCTAAGAAAGCTACAGGAAACAGCCAACAAAGTTCGCTTAGACAACAACTACTCACACAGAGCTGAGAAACTGTCTAACGATGAACTTGGTGACCTCGTCGACTCATTTAATGACATGCTTAATAAAATAGAGGAAGACAACTCGGCATTACTATCGAGCGAAGAGCGCTTTCGAACCTTAACAACAGCCTCTCCTGTTGGTGTATTTCAAACAGATATCGACGGCAATCATATTTATGTAAATGATCGCTGGCGAGAAATAACAGGCATTTTTGATATCAACATCACCTTTAATGTATGGATAAAAGCCCTACACCCTGAAGAGCGCTTCCATGTATTAAGCCGATGGAAAGAAAGCGTCAAAGCGGCGCAAGAATTTAAGATGGAATACCGCCTTCTAAAAGATAACGGCGAAACAACAACTGTCTTAAGTCACGCCAAACTACTCATTATTGATAACAAACCATCAGGCTTTCTTGGCAGCATCTCTGATATGTCAGAGTTAAAATCAGCCCAAAGACAGCTCGAACAAATGGCTCTTTATGATCCATTAACAAAACTATCTAATCGCCACTTATTTCGAAATCGACTTGAAAAGGCAATAAAACAATCCCAACGCTCCAACAAAAAACTCGCCATTCTCTTTTTGGACATTGATCATTTCAAGCGTATTAACGATACTCTTGGACATGACCAAGGGGATGAATTGTTACGGGCCATTGCACACCGCTTGCGTTTTTGTACACGCCCAAGTGATACGGTAGCACGACTCGGAGGCGATGAATTCACCATCCTTATCCCAGAGATAAACCACCAACAACAAGTTGATACTATTGCTAAAAAAGTACTGGACGTACTTAAAGTACCTATACGCCTCACTGGCCAGGAAATCATTATAAGCTCCAGCATAGGGGTCGCAATCGGCCCTGAAAAAAATGATGACGCCAATATATTAATGAAAAATGCTGATCTTGCAATGTACCGCGCAAAAGAGGCTGGGCGGGACAACTATCAGTTTTTCTCTGCCGAAATGAATATCGCTATCCAACGCCAATTAAAGATTGAAAATGAGTTACGCCTGGCCTTACAAAACGACGAATTTGAACTTTACTACCAACCAAAAGTGAAATTAGATACACAGCAGGTATTTGGTTTCGAGGCATTAATACGCTGGAACCACCCAACACGAGGTGTGGTAGCACCCAATGACTTCATTTCTATTGCAGAAGACACAGGACAAATAATCCCAATCGGTGAATGGGTAATTAAAAATGCTTGCGAAAATATTGAACGTTTTATTAATTTTGGATTAATACCAAAAGATGGTCACATTGCTATCAATTTGTCAGCAAGGCAATTTCACGCACCAAACCTTGTTCAGT
This sequence comes from Gammaproteobacteria bacterium 42_54_T18, assembly GCA_002163245.1. Lineage (GTDB taxonomy): Bacteria > Pseudomonadota > Gammaproteobacteria > Pseudomonadales > Ketobacteraceae > 42-54-T18. Next base: position 3,593 of record MAAL01000177.1, read on the forward strand.
ATATAAAAGATATGATTGAAAGCCGACAGATAAACCCCGCTAATCTTGAGTTAGAAATTACAGAAAGCCTGATAATGGATAATGTAGAGAGTGCTATCAGCACACTTACACAGCTCAAAGATTTAGGAACATTCCTTGCCATTGATGATTTTGGAACTGGCTATTCCTCATTAAGTTATTTAAAGCGCCTGCCCATTCAAATACTTAAAGTAGATCGTTCTTTTATTATGGACATTCCACACGACAAAGATGATATGGAAATCACTGCAGCGGTAATTGCAATGGCACATAAACTAGGACTAAAGGTTGTTGCCGAAGGCGTTGAAGACAAAGATCAATTAGAATTCCTCAAACGCAACAAGTGTGACTATATTCAGGGCTACTATTTTGGGAAACCAACACCAATCGCACAGCTTTTATCTACCAAACAGCACGAATAAAAAAAGCGTATCAAGTAACCTTGATGCGCTTTTTTTATTCGTGTTGCCTTAAGTAAAATTACCGCACGCTAACATCGCACGCAATACATTTCAGCAACACCAGAACTTACCAACCAGTAAGTTCCTTAAGAGCAAGACCCATTTCAGAAGGGTTGGCAACTGTCTTAACGCCAGCAGCTTCTAGTGCAGCAAACTTCTCTGCAGCAGTACCCTTACCGCCGGCAATAATTGCACCAGCGTGACCCATACGCTTACCTTCAGGTGCAGTAACACCAGCAATGTAAGATACGATTGGCTTAGTTACATGCTCTTTGATATAAGCAGCAGCTTCATCTTCAGCTGTTCCACCGATCTCACCTACCATAATGATAGCTTCGGTCTGAGGATCATTTTGGAATAATTCCAATGCATCAATGAACGTTGTACCAGGAATTGGATCACCACCGATACCGATACAAGTACTCTGACCAAATCCTAAAGCAGTTGTTTGATGAACCGCTTCATAGGTCAATGTCCCAGAACGAGAAACAATACCGACTTTACCGACTTGGTGAATGTGACCAGGCATAATACCGATCTTGCACTCTCCAGGAGTAATGATACCTGGGCAGTTTGGTCCGATAAGACGAACACCCTTACGAACAACATACTCTTTAACATAAAGCATATCGATTGTAGGAATACCTTCAGTAATACAAACAATCAGCTCGATACCTGCATCAGCAGCTTCGATGATTGAATCCTTACAAAATGCAGCAGGAACGTAAATAACAGTTGCATCAGCACCTGTTGCTTCTGCCGCTTCAGCAACTGTATTAAATACGGGAAGGCCCAAATGAGTTGTTCCACCTTTACCAGGAGTCACACCACCAACCATTTTTGTACCGTACTCAATAGCTTGTTCGCTATGCAAAGTACCTTGTGCACCAGTAAAGCCCTGGCAAATTACTTTTGTATCTTTATTAATTAGGACGCTCATATTTATGCCCCCCCTACTGAAGCTACAACTTTTTCAGCAGCATCGTTAAAGCCGTCTGCTGCAATAATGTTTAAACCGCTCTTACGAAGAACTTCTTTACCAAGCTCAGCGTTATTTCCTTCCAATCGAACAACAACAGGAACCTTAACGCCAACTTCTTCAACAGCGCCAATAATACCTTCTGCAATCAAATCACAACGAACGATTCCGCCGAAGATGTTAACAAGAACCGCTTCAACACTTTCGTCAGAAAGAATAATTTTGAATGCTTCGATAACACGTTCTTTTGTCGCACCGCCACCAACATCAAGAAAGTTAGCAGGCTTGCCGCCTTTAAGCTGGATAATATCCATCGTAGCCATTGCAAGACCAGCACCGTTAACCATACAACCGATGTTTCCATCTAGCGCTACATAGTTAAGATCCCATTCTGCAGCCAAACGCTCACGCTCATCTTCTTGTGTCGGATCATACATATCCTGAAGATCTGGGTGTCGCAACACTGCACTTCCATCAATACCAATTTTGCCATCTAAACAATGTAGATTGCCTTCAGAGGTAATAACAAGAGGGTTGATTTCTAGCAATGCAAAATCTTTATCTTCAAACATGGCCGCAAGACCTAAGAAGATTTTTGTGAACTGCTTAACTTGTGTTGGGTTAAGGTTCAATTTGTAAGCCAACTGACGCGCTTGATAAGGCTGAGCCCCAACCAATGGATCAATTTCAGCTTTTAATATTTTCTCTGGTGTGTTTTCTGCAACAGTCTCAATATCAACGCCGCCTTCAGTAGACGCCATAAAAGTGATACGACGACTTGCGCGATCAACAACAGCACCTAAATAAAGCTCTTGAGCAATATCAGTACACGTCTCAACCAGGATAATATTAACTGGCTGACCCTTTTCATCTGTCTGGTAGGTTACTAAGTTAGTACCTAGTTGTGCCTTAGCAAACTCCATGATTTCATCTTTGGAGGATACTAGCTTTACGCCACCAGCCTTGCCTCGTCCACCTGCGTGAACCTGGGCTTTAACAACCCACTTGTCTCCGCCGATTGCATCAGCGGCCGCAGCGGCCTCTTTAGGCGTCTTTGCAGCTACGCCTTCAGATACGGGTAAACCGTACTGGGCAAATAGTTGCTTTGCTTGGTACTCGTGTAAGTTCATTTCATCACCGTTTATTGTTCAAAGAGCTGTATTTCAGCCCGATACTTACTTTTGCTAGATGCTACATGTAGATTTCTACAAATAACGATCTAAACAACGTGCTCTGATACACCACGCCTCATTAAAGAGCGCGAGAGTGAACAGAAACCTTTAGTTTAGGGCGCACCCTATTGACAGTCTGCGCAGCAGCGCAATAGTGCCCGACCCCAAACCAAAACTGAATAGTCAGTTTGGATTATATGTCAGGTGATTTGTAAAATTTTCTTACACAACACCTGAATATAGCTATTTAATAGGGTTATTTGCGACGCTTTCGCTTTACGGAATGTATCGCTTTACCATCAACATCCAACATCGCTTCGTGAAGAACCTCTGACAACCCTGGGTGTGCAAACACCATCAGCTGAAGATCTTCAGTGCTCGCACCAAACTCTAGCGCAATAACTGCCTGCATTATAATTTCTGACGCTTGAGGGCCAACAATGTGAACACCCAAGACACGATCTGTTGCCACATCAGAAACAACTTTTACAAAACCCGTTGTCTCATTTGCTGCGACTGCTCGACCGTTCGCCACAAACGCAAACATTCCTGTTTTATATTCATCGCCTTGCGCTTTAACCTGCTCTTCCGATAAACCAACCCAAGAAACTTCAGGGTGGGTATATATAACAGATGGGATGCAGTCATAATTAATTTCGGCATGATGACCAGAAATAAGCTCCGCCACCATCACACCTTCTTCGGTCGCCTTATGAGCTAGTGCTGGTCCGCGCACGATATCACCAATGGCATAAACCCCTGGCACATCTGTCGCACAGCTTTGGTTCACAAAAATAAAGCCACGCTCATCAAGGTTAACACCACTATCAACTGAGAAAAGATCTTCAGTAATTGGGCGTCGACCGACGGCAACAATAAGCTTATCAACCTCCATAGTTTGTTCGCCATCAGCATCAGTATATTCAACACTGACAATGCCGTCTTTTACAGTGGTTCCTGTTAGACGAGCAGACAAACGAATATCAAGCCCTTGCTTCTTGAGGTTTTTAAGCGCCTCTTTTCCTACCTGTTTATCAACCATAGGCAGGAAAGCATCCATCGCTTCTAAAACAACAACATCAGAACCTAAACGACTCCAAACACTGCCTAATTCTAAACCAATAATTCCAGCACCAATAACACCTAAACGCTTAGGAACTTCAGTAAATTCAAGGGCACCACTGTTATCTACAATAATGTCTTCTTGCAACTTTGCCATTGGCAATTCGATTGGCGACGAGCCTGTGGCCAATATAACATTCTGCGCTTCCAAAACTTGCGCATCACCGTCATGAGGTACAAACTCAACTTTTTTCCCAGCAACTAACTTACCAGTACCCTGCAACCAAGTAACACCGTTCGCTTTCAACAGCATGGCTACGCCACCTGTTTGCTTCTCAACGATATCATCTTTACGCTTTATCATCTGGGCAACGTCCATAGAGACATTACCAACGTCGATACCATGAACTGACAGCTCACCCTGCGCCTCGTGGAACTTCCAGGTTGAATCCAGCAAAGCTTTTGATGGAATGCAACCAACGTTGGCACAGGTACCACCTAGCGCTGGCTTACCGTTCTTGTTGATGTATTTATCAATACAGGCAACTTTCTGACCTAAGTGAGTAGCCTTGATTGCCGCAGCATAACCACCAGGTCCACCACCAATTACAACAACGTCATATGAATCAGACATTTCTATTTCCTACTAATTTTTAATCGACAGCTTGCTCACATTTAACATGAGCAAGCGACCTATGATTTGCTAGATATCCAACAACAAACGAGCCGGGTCTTCTAATAGATCCTTAATAGTCACCAAGAATTGCACTGCTTCTTTACCATCAATCATTCGGTGATCATAGGAAACTGCCAAATACATCATCGGTAGAATTTCAACTTTACCGTTAACCGCCATTGGGCGTTCTTGGATTTTATGCATTCCCAAAATTGCTGTTTGAGGCGGATTCAGAATAGGCGTTGATATCAGGGAACCAAATACACCACCATTAGAAATGGTAAATGTTCCACCAGTCATCTCATCTAAAGATAACTTTCCAGCCTGTGCTTTTGTTCCGTATTCAACGATCTGTGCTTCTATTTCGGCAAAGTTCTTCTTGTCCGTATCTTTCAAAATAGGAACAACCAAACCTCTGTTGGACGAAACTGCAACACCAATGTCGTAATACCCGTGATACACAATATCAGTGCCATCAATAGAGGCATTTACTGACGGATACTTCTTTAACGCTTCAACCGCAGCTTTGATAAAAAATGACATAAACCCTAAACGTACACCATGAGCTTTTTCAAACTGGTCTTTATAGTTTTTACGCATTTCCATCACGGGCTTCATATTAACTTCGTTAAACGTTGTTAACATGGCCGCTGTTTGCTGTGCTTCGACTAAACGCTCCGCAACACGCGCTCGCAAACGTGTCATAGGCACTCGACGTTCTTCGCGATCACCAGCATCAAAGTTTACCGCTCCACCAGGAGCTGGTTTCGCCGCAGCAGGTTTTGCGGGTGGCGCAACTTTCGCTGGAGCTCCACCTTCCATAAACTTCACCACATCTTCTTTAGTGATGCGCCCGCCTTTGCCTGTTCCAGAGATCTTGCTAGGGTCAATATTATTTTCAGCAATAAGTTTTCTAACTGCTGGCCCCCAGTTATCTTCAATTTGATCATCGTCACTCTGCGCTGGTGCCGATTCACTTTCGGTCGCTGCTGGTGCAGAACCTGACGCTTTAGCACCTTCTTCGAACATCGCAATCAGCTCTTGGCTATCAATTACTTCGCCTTCACCTTTAATGATCTCTGTAAGCACGCCATCAGCGGGAGCTACAATTTCTAATACGATTTTATCGGTCTCAATATCAACCAACAATTCTTCTCTTGCAACCGCGTCACCAGGCTGCTTATGCCATGTAGCAACCGTGCCGTCGGCAACCGCTTCCGGGAATTGGGGGGCTTTAATCTGTGTGGCCATTGTAATTCCTTATCTCTTTATACTTTTTTTCACATTAAATGATGTTAGCTAAGGGTAAACGCATCGCTGACAAGTTTTTTCTGTTCTTCGATATGCACAGACATATAGCCTGCCGCTGGCGCTGCCGACGCGTCTCGACCTGCATAATGCAGATACAATGATGCGTTCACTCGATGAAGCACATGACGCATATGATGCTGACTACAGTACCAAGCTCCCTGATTCATCGGCTCTTCTTGGCACCAAACAACGGTTTCCAAGTTCGGGTATTTAGCAAACACACCCTCCAACTCGTTCTCTGGAAATGGGTAAAGCTGCTCAATCCTCACCAGTACAGTATCGTTATTCTCATTATGCCCTTGGTAATCTTTAAGATCGTAGTAGACCTTGCCGCTACACATAACGACACGACGGATCGCTTCATTACCTTGATCTGTGGCATCACAGATTAACGACTGGAAGTGTCCATTCGCCAACTCATCAAATGTAGATTTTGCCAATTTATGTCTCAACAAACTCTTGGGTGACATAACAATCAAAGGCTTTCTTAAAGGCCGCACCGCTTGTCTACGCAACATATGAAATACTTGCGCTGGCGTTGTAGGAACACAGACTTGAATATTATGTTCTGCACATAACTGCAAATAACGTTCCAATCGTGCAGAGGAATGCTCAGGCCCCTGACCTTCGTAACCATGAGGCAACAACATCGTCAGACCACACAATCGCATCCACTTATGTTCACCGGATGAAATAAACTGATCGATAACAACCTGCGCACCGTTAGCAAAATCACCGAACTGAGCTTCCCAAATAACCAAACCTTCTGGTGATGTTGTGGAATAACCATACTCAAAACCCAACACAGCTTCTTCAGACAACAACGAGTCATAAATATCCATTTGCGTATTTTCATCCGCAACAGACTGCAAAGGAATATAAGTCCCCTCTTCTTTCTGATTATGGAACACTGCATGTCGATGAGAAAAAGTTCCGCGACCAACGTCTTGCCCGGTAATTCGCACTGGAAATTTCTCATCCAATAACGAAGCGTATGCTAAATTTTCAGCAAAGCCCCAATCAACCGTTAATGCACCAGCCGCCATTTTATTTCGATCTTCAATAATCTTATTAACTTGACGCTGTACAACAAAACCTTCTGGAACTGCTGTTAACTGCTGAGCCAACTCTTGAAGTTTCTTATAATCAACACTCGTATCATAATAGGCATCATATTCATGACCAAGATAAGGCGTCCAATCCACAAACAACTCAGAGTTAGGCTCTTTAACCAAACTTTTTGCCACATGCAAACCATCATCAAGAGCGTTTCGATAGTCCTCAACAACCGCATCAGTCTCTTCCTGGGTCATAGACCCTTCAGCAACTAACTGAGCTGCGTACAACTGACGAGGCGATTTTTTCTTACGAATAACCTGATACATCATCGGTTGCGTTATCGACGGTTCGTCGGCCTCATTATGACCACGACTACGATAACAAATGATATCGATAACAACGTCTTTCTTAAATTGTGTACGAAAGTCAATTGCCATCTGCGTTACAAAAAGCACAGCTTCCGGGTCATCACCGTTGACATGAAATATTGGTGCCTGAACCATTTTTGCAATATCAGTACAATATTCAGTTGAGCGAGAATCTTCTCGAGCACTTGTTGTAAAACCTACCTGATTATTCACAATAATATGAACGGTGCCGCCGGTCTTATAACCCCGGGTTTGTGACATCTGGAAAGTTTCCATCACAACACCCTGGCCAGCAAACGCTGCATCGCCATGAATCAAAACAGGGACAACAAAATCACCATTTGAATCATCTCTTCGATCTTGCCTAGCCCTTACGGAACCCTCTACAACGGGTGAAACTATTTCTAGGTGTGATGGGTTAAACGCTAGCGCCAAATGCATTTCACCACCTGGTGTCATAACATTTGAAGAGAAACCTTGATGGTATTTAACGTCACCAGAACCGTCTTTATTAAGTTGATGAGTACCTTCGAATTCATCAAACAACGTCGCAGGATTTTTCCCTAACGTATTAACCAGTACATTTAATCGGCCACGGTGAGCCATACCAATAACAATTTCTTTTACGCCGTAACTACCTGAACGCTGAATAAGCTCATCAACACAAGGTATAAGGCTATCACCACCCTCAAGACCAAACCGCTTGGTTCCCGGATATTTAGTGGCAAGCATTTTTTCTAGACCTTCAGCAGCCGTAACACGCTCCAAAAGGTGGCTCTTAACCTCAATACTATAATTTGGTTTAGAGCGAACACTTTCCATTCGCTGTTGCACCCAACGTTTTTCCGCAGTATCAACAATGTGCATATACTCCACACCAATACTTGCGCAATACGTTTTCTTCAATGCATCAACAATCTCTTTAAGAGATGCTTCATCTTTACCAATAAACAAGCTTCCGGTTTGGAATACTGTATCAATATCAGCAGCAGACAAGCCATGATGGGATAACTCTAGATCAGGAACATGCTCTCTTTCCATTAGCTCTAATGGATCAAGTACCGCATTCTGATGCCCCCTAACACGATAAGCAGTGATAAGTTGCAATACCTGCACCTGCTTTCTCTCATGCTCAGTGCTAACGCTACTAACAGCAACAGGTTGTGCTCGATTCTTGTTTTTAGCAAGAAAAAGGAAATGTTCTCGGATGGTTGAGTGAGGAATATCCTGCTCAGCTCCATCAACCCGTGGTAACTTATCAAAATTCTCACGCCATTCTTCAGGAATGGAGTTAGGGTCTTTTAGATAGGATTCGAATAGTTCTTCGACATAAACAGCATTGCCCCCCGATAAATGGGACGTACTCCACTGCCGATACATCAAACTGTCTTCCATTGCAGATCACCGTAGTAATAGGAACTCTACCTGCCAACGCTGACAAACAGCAATAGACACTTCTGCAAGGAGTTAGCTTACATTGGCCTTGTAAGCCCGCAAGCGACAACAGATAGCTCGGTTTTTCCGAGAGTCCTAGTTTTAATTTCTATGCTTCGTACCGCCTTGTAAGCGACCGAGCGAATTACAACAACACCTCGCGATAATGAGATGTTTTGTTCTTCACAACATCAAGTGTAGCGGCTTTCTAAAAGCTCGCTACACCTGCCCCTAAGCAATTTGCTTAGGAACGCTAGATGCCTGAATTTTAACGATTTTACAATATTTATCCAGTAACTATGTTGCTTGATCTAACAACATTGACCGAATGTGCCCAATTGCTTGAGTTGGATTCAAACCTTTAGGACATACATTAACGCAGTTCATGATTCCTCGACACCTGAACAAGCTAAACGGATCATCAAGATCTGAAAGACGCTCAGTTGTCGCATTATCGCGACTATCAATGATAAAACGATAGGCTTGTAACAAACCGGCTGGACCGATGAATTTCTCAGGATTCCACCAAAATGAAGGGCACGATGTTGTACAACATGCACACAAAATACACTCATAAAGCCCATCTAGCTTATCTCGTTCTTCAGGTGTCTGAAGTCGCTCAATAGCCGGCGGGGAATCTTCATTGATAAGATAAGGCTTAATTTTTTCGTATTGGTTGTAGAACATTGTCATATCAACAACCACATCACGAATTACCGGCAACCCAGGTAAAGGTCGCAAGGTAAGCTTTTTCTTGCCGTTAGTCGCCTCAGATATTGAGGTAATACATGCCAATCCATTTTTGCCATTCATGTTCAAACCATCAGAGCCACAAACACCCTCACGGCAAGATCGGCGATATGCCAACGTTGGATCCTGTTCTTTTACCAAGCCCAGTACGTCAAGAACCATAAGATCTTTACCACCGGTATCGACCTCATAATCCTTCATGTAAGGTTCGGCGTCTGTATCTGGGTTGTATCGATAAATGCTAACTAACATCCGCGTTCTCCTTAATATGTACGAATTTTAGGCTGGAAAGTATCAACTAACTTAGGCGCAAAGTTTACATCACGCTTAGTAACTTTCTTTGTCTCGGGGGAATACAACGAATGCGCAAGCCAATTTTCGTCGTCTCGATCAGGGAAATCATAACGAGAATGCGCTCCGCGACTTTCTTTACGAGCATCTGCCGCAATCGCTGTTGCTTCCGCGACTTCTATTAGATTCTCAAGCTCTAACGCCTCAATACGTGCAGTGTTATACGCATTAGACTTATCAGTAAGATGAACATCTGCAATACGCGCACGTAGGTCAGAGAGTTTCTTAACACCCTCAGCCATCATTTCGCCTTTACGGAATACACCAAAGTCATTCTGCATAACTTTCTGCAATTCTTTGCGCAAAGTTGCAACATCCTCGCCTTTCGTCGACTCTTCAAGTCGAGCAAAACGGCTATCTGCTTGCTCAAGATCAGACTCAGACGTGTCACGATGATCACCGCCCTGCTTAAGCTGCGTCTCAATGAACATTCCTGCAGCTCTACCGAATACAACCAAATCAAGTAATGAGTTTCCGCCAAGACGGTTAGCTCCGTGTACAGATACACAAGCAACTTCACCTACCGCATACAGACCATCAACGATTTTGTCGTTTCCAGCTGCATCCTGAGAAATCGCCTGACCATGAATATTGGTCGGAATACCACCCATCATGTAATGACATGTTGGTACTACAGGAATTGGAACCTTAACAGGATCAGATGCAGCAAAGGTAATCGCTAGCTCACAAATACCCGGCAAGCGCTTATGCAGCACATCTTTACCAAGATGATCCAGCTTTAGGAATACATGATCACCTTCTGGCCCACAACCACGACCGTCTAAAATCTCTTGCATAATGGAGCGAGCAACAACGTCACGCCCAGCAAGATCTTTCGCATTAGGAGCATAACGCTCCATGAAACGCTCGCCATCTTTGTTGATTAAGTATCCGCCTTCACCGCGGCAACCTTCCGTTACAAGCACACCAGCACCAGCAATACCCGTTGGGTGGAACTGCCACATTTCGATATCTTGAACCGGCAAACCTAGACGTAACGCCATGCCAACACCGTCTCCAGTATTGATAAGCGCATTCGTTGTAGATTGATAAATACGCCCAGAACCACCAGTAGCAAGTATGGTTGCACGTGACTTAAAGAATACTTTCTCACCAGTCTCCATGCATATTGCGATAACACCGGTTACAGCACCATCTTGGTTCTTAACCAAATCAGTTGCATACCACTCATTAAAGAAATTGGTGTCATGCTTAACGTTCTGCTGATATAGAGCGTGCAATAATGCGTGACCAGTACGATCCGCTGCTGCACAGGTTCGAGCAGCCTGGGTAGGATTATCCGGGCCTTTAGACTGACCGCCAAAAGGACGCTGATAAATACGACCTTCTTCAGTTCTAGAGAAAGGTAATCCCATATGCTCTAGTTCATAGACCACTTCTGGGCCTACGTTACACATATATTCGATAGCGTCTTGGTCACCAATGTAATCGGATCCTTTGACGGTATCGTACATGTGCCAGCGCCAATCATCATTTGGATCATCACTAGCAATCGCACAAGTAATTCCGCCCTGGGCAGATACTGTGTGTGAACGTGTTGGAAATACTTTAGTAATCAAAGCAATTTTTTGACCGGATTGGGCAAGCTGAAGTGCGGCACGCATACCAGCGCCGCCTCCACCAACAATTACCGCATCAAAACTAAGGGTTCGAATATTCGACATTACTTAACACCCCACAAAATCTGAATACCCCAGAACAAGTAAGCAAGCAATATAAACGCTAACCCGCCTTGGAAAATCATTCTGACGGTAGTTGCTGCTTTACCAAGCTGAAGGCTAGTAAGGTAGTCAGTAGAAACCGTCCATAGACCAACCCACGCATGCCCCATGAAGCTAACTAGCGCAATCATGGTAAACACTTTCATGTAAGTTGATGTCATATATGCATGCCAATTTGCATAGGTTGCTTCACCACCACATAGGAAAAAACCCAATACAGCAAAGAAATAAACACCTAGTACAACAGCACTCGCTCGTTGAATAAGCCAATCATAAAGACCATTTCGGCCCAGGCTTGTTGCGTTCGTTACCATATCCAAACCCCCGCAGCGATAATAAGAACAACTGACAGACCAAGAACAATTTTTGCACCCAGTTGTCCGCCTTCCAAAGTTTCACCGATACCCATGTCCATGAGTAGGTGCTTGAAGCCAGCAGTGATATGAAAAATCAAACCAGCTAAGATTCCCCATAAAATAATTTTAACGAATACGCCATCCAAACACTCTTTAAGAGAGTTGAACGATTCTTCGCTGGCCAAGGATAAGTCCAATCCCAACAATAACAACCCAATACCCACGAACAGGATTACTCCGGTAATTCGATGAGTGATTGAGATTAATGCAGGAAGAGGAAACGCTATTGTGGATAAATCCAGGTTAACAGGTCTCTTGCTATTCACGTCGTTTTCACTGTGTAATGGCCCTAAAACAGGGCGTTAAGACAACGGTATTGCACCAAAATAGGAAAGGAAATTAGCAACTTAGACAGCTGACCGAATTTCGTCCTCCCCTCTATCTTTCGGGGCCGAAGTATAGTCTCATCAACCAATAATTACAAACACCCACCCTGGCCCAAACTCTAATCAAGCTACTTCATTTGAACCATACAACTCTGAATTCATGCTCTATACTTCTGTCAATTCGTCAATATTCTGTACATTAATTAAAAATCTCGACCATATAGATCAATAAATGAACAAAAAGACTGAAACAATTTGACAAACAATCGCCAAATCATTAATTTTTGCCCGCGAAATATTGAGTTATGTCTGTCAGCACAACCTCACAAAGGTTATTCGGTCCGAAATGGCCTAGCTGGCAAGAAAGAATGTAAAGGCCAAACCTCGCAAACGTTTGGAAAAGGCGCTAAATTCTGTGAGCTAATCTCACTAAACGCCCCCCTTTGTAAAACAAGCTAAAATGGTGCGGTTCTGTTGTTTATCTGGTCTCACCTGACCAATAATCACTACCAACCATTTCGCTCATCAATGCGAACAGGAGATGACTATGACTGAGAAATCTGCTCAGTTAACCATTGGCGATACTACTTTAGAATTGCCAATTTATTCCGGAACCATCGGGCCAGACGTTGTAGACGTGGGCCAGCTAACCGGTAAGGGTATGTTCACCTACGACCCCGGCTTTGTTTCAACCGCGTCGTGTGAATCCAAAATCACCTACATTGATGGCGGCAAAGGTGTTTTATTGCACCGCGGCTACCCTATCGATCAGTTGGCAAACGAATCTGAGCACTTAGAAGTATGCTACTTGCTTATATACGGGGAGCTTCCAACTGCAGAACAAAAAGAAGAATTTGTATCTTCCATCATGAACCACACAATGGTTCATGATCAGCTTTCTTCGTTCTATAAAGGCTTTCGCAGAGACGCTCACCCAATGGCCATCATGTGTGGTGTTGTTGGTGCTCTCTCCGCTTTCTATCACGATTCACTTGATATTGCTGATGAGCAACATCGTGAAGTTGCGGCCTACCGCCTAATTGCAAAAATGCCTACCTTGGCAGCTATGTGTTACAAGTACACCCAAGGTCAGCCATTCATGTATCCTCGCAATGACCTAAACTATGCAGAAAACTTTTTGCATATGATGTTTGGTGTTCCTTGTGAAGAAACCAAGGTAAACCCAATCATTGCGAAAGCAATGGATAAAATCTTTATCCTACATGCTGATCATGAGCAGAATGCCTCAACATCAACAGTAAGATTAGCCGGCTCATCTGGTGCCAACCCGTTTGCTTGTATAGCGGCAGGAATTGCAGCACTTTGGGGTCCAGCACACGGCGGAGCGAACGAAGCTGTTCTTAAAATGCTTGATGAAATTGGTGACGTTTCTAACGTTGACAGCTTCATCTTACGTGCAAAAGACAAGAACGATCCATTCCGCTTGATGGGCTTTGGTCACCGTGTTTATAAGAACTTTGACCCACGCGCAACGGTTATGCGTGAAACGTGTCACGAAGTTCTTGGCGAGCTAGGCATTAATGATCCACAGCTAGAACTTGCGATGAAGCTAGAAGAGATTGCTCGTAGTGATTCTTACTTCATCGAGCGCAACCTGTACCCTAACGTTGATTTCTACTCAGGAATCATCCTTAAGGCTATCGGTATTCCTACTGAAATGTTCACAGTAATCTTTGCACTAGGCCGTACGCCTGGCTGGATCGCTCACTGGCATGAAATGATCAGCGGGCCATACAAGATTGGTCGCCCTCGTCAGCTTTATACTGGCGCAGAAAAGCGAGACTTTGTTCCAGCAGACAAGCGCTAGAACAAAGACATAAAAAAAGGCGGATTTATCCGCCTTTTTTTATGTCTGAAATTTATGAAGCCGTAAAAAAACGCGTAAAAACGTAAATGAAAAGGATCTAATAATGAAAATTGCATTTATTGGGCTAGGCATCATGGGTTTTCCGATGGCAGGCCACCTTGCTAATGCTCGGCATGACGTTACCGTTTTCAATCGAACCGCCGAGAAGGCCTCGCGTTGGACAAAAAATTATTCTGGATCTGTGGCAATCACCCCTAAAATTGCGTCAAAAGAGTGCGACATTGTTTTTGTTTGTGTAGGGAATGACGACGATTTACGAAGTGTAGTACTTGGTGATAACGGCGTTTTAAATGGAATGAAAGCTAATTCAATATTGATAGACCACACCACTGCATCAGCCGATGTGGCAAGAGAGCTGTTTACAGCATGCTCACAGCAGTCTATTGGCTTTATTGATGCGCCAGTATCAGGCGGACAACAAGGCGCTGAGAATGGCCAACTTACCATTATGTGTGGTGGTGAAAACGGTATATTTAAGCAAGCCGAGTCCATTATGGATTGTTACGCAAAACAGATAAGCCTAATGGGACCCGCGGGAAGTGGCCAGCTGACCAAGATGGTTAATCAGATTTGTATTGCTGGATTGGTACAGGGATTAGCTGAAGGTTTACAGTTTGCTGAAAACGCTGGATTAGATGCTCATAAAGTTATCGAAGTTATCTCTAAAGGTGCGGCTCAATCCTGGCAGATGGATAATCGGCACGAAACAATGATCAAAGGCGAATACGAACATGGATTTGCTGTTGATTGGATGCGGAAGGATTTGGGGATTTGTTTTGATGAGGCAAGAGGAAATGGAAGTCAGTTACCCGTTGCTGCGCTAGTGGATCAGTTTTATGCAGGGGTACAGGCTGATGGTGGAGGTAGATGGGATACGTCTAGTTTGAAGGGCCGTTTAAAATAATACCAGACTATTTCCACGAATTAAGTGACAGGTTACCCCTGCCACTTAATCTCCACCTAAAGTTGCAGTCACATACAAAACACAACGTTCCTTTTAAAAACCAGCAGACATTGATTTCTTAAATGCCCCCTCATAAGCATTTAGTGTTATTTATTCGAAACAAAAAGTGGCTCGAGCGTCCGCTTAAATGACGTAAACGACTTTGCTCCGCTAAGCGTCTTAACATCCACTATATCTTCGCCACTCACCCGGCCTACAAAAAATCTTGGGGTACCAGTAACACCTATAGCAACACCGTGATCATAATCTTCTTCAACCTTAGCCAGCACCAATTTATCAGCCAAGCACCTGCTGAACTTGCCCTCATTTAGCTCGAGTTTTTTTGCCATATTTTTAAAGTAGTATTCATTTAAATTTCTTCCTCCATCAAATAGCGCCCCACGCATCTCCAACAGAGCCCCCTGAGCCGATGCGCACCGAGACGCTACAGCTGCCTGTTTTGCCTGGGCGTGAAACCCCAACGGAAAATCCCGCATTATATACTTTACCTTTCCCGTATCAATGTAATCTCTTTTTATCTCCCTAAAGGCGGATTCAGCAAACCGCTTACAGTACGGGCATTGAAAATCTGAAAACTCAACAATTGCCACCTTTGCAGCTTTATCCCCTAGAACAAGATCACTTTTTATACTCACCCGCCCCCCATTTACGCTCGATGATACTACTCCATCCTGAGGTTGTGACCTTAGAGACTTAACCTCCAATCTCAGTCCTTCAATTTCTTTATTCAAGGAGTTCATGTCTTTCCGTAAACCAGTCGGTTGATCCAAAATTTCTTCATATATCCAGTGAGGTTTATTTTCAGGGATAGACTACCATCAGCCGCAAACGCCTGAAGCTTCATCCTATATACATCTTTATTGTCAACTAACTAGACATAACCGCATATTATATATAACTGCCCATCAGCTTCCCCCATCAAAGGAGTGGGTATGTGCGGCCCGTCAAAAACATGTTTCCAGCTGAGGTCGCCACTGCTATTTAATGCACGCAAAGAAACATCACTTTCCGAAAGAACATAGACAGCGCCGTTTGACCCTATCAAAGGGCTAAATGCATCTTCATATACCCATTTGTCATTGCCCTTGGGATCAATTGAGTGAAGTTCATTATCAAGAATGGTGTAATATACCTCCCCGTCATAACTTGACACTGTCAAAGATAGGTTATCTTTGTTTATCCAATGAACCTTTCCACTTAGATCCATTCTCATCACACTTTCTTTAACAACATCACTCTTATGAACAATATAGCGTTTGCCATCTCCCGCAACGGTCATTTTCAAAATACCGTTTGGCAAACCCGTCGTAATTTGATCTCCTTTTAACGGATGCTTTTCAGGATCATCAAGATCATATTTTGCAATATATTCCACTGAGTTTGAAAATCCATCGCCATCTTTAATCCAAATTTCCATCTATAAAACTGGAAGGGTCATGGGGGAATTTCAGGCACTGAGGCAAATCAAGAGGGAGTGTCCTGTATGTCATGCCATGGGATCAAGAGTATTGTTCACCTGAAAGGCGTGGCAAGTTATCAATTCCAACCCAAACAGGACTATCTCTTTGCCTATAGTAACAACCCAATCCTGACTGAAATTCACGTTTTGCTGGTGCGTGTTCGTCCCAATCAACATATTGAAGGCTTAGGAAAACCTATCCTCAAAGATCCAAGGATTTGTGCGAGCTGTCATGCCCAGTTTATGGATAAAGATATGAATAATTGGGGCTGGGTTAAGATGCAGGATGAATATTCAGCCTGGCTTAAAAGTCCATTCTCACTTCTATCTCAGGAACACTTTGCGAGCAAAGAGTTACAGCGTTGCCAGGACTGTCACATGCCTTTAGCTAAATCTAACGACCCATCCTCCGATAATAATGGCGATATCAGATCGCACAATTCTCCAAGTGCAAACACCTTTCTCCCACTACTTTCCAACGATATAGAACAATTTGAAGCCACCAAGATTTTTTTGCAGCCCAACAAACTAAGGATCAATATCGACACACCCAATCGTGAGGATGCAGTTCAAACCTTGGTTACGCTTGAAGAATCACTTCGATCTTTCCAAGAGACTCCATACTATTTTTACCTTAATGAAAAAGCCACTATTATCTTAGTTGTCAGCAATACAGGTGTAGGCCATGACTTCCCCGGAGGTACTATCGATATCGGTGAAGCCTGGATCGAATTTCTTGTATTGGATGCTGAAGGAAAACAAATTTACGCATCAGGGCTAGTGGATAACGAACAAATTGTTGACCGACAAGGCAACCATGTTTGGAAACATGATCTATTCAACATGACGGGCGAGAGTTTTCGTCGGGTAATCAAAGCTGGCGAATCGGATATTGTCAGCTTCTCTTTTTCTGTACCGTCATGGGTCAAGTCACCGTTGACAATTACCTCCACCTTAAAATATCAAAAACTAAACACCCGTTATGCAAAATGGGCACTGAAAGATAAGTACATTAACATTCCCATAATTGATCTTGCCTGGGATAGCCTATTAGTGCCCATAAAGATAAAGAGAGAGGTAGGGAAAGACAATCATGCTAACAACGACCTTTATAAAAACATACGTTAAAAGACCCAATCTTGAATAAATATGCCAAGCCCTCTATCCACACAACATTCATTCCATCAACTGGCGGAGCAAGCTTCAAAAACCGACCTAAACCAGTAATGCTAGAAATTGCTTTGATTTTTCAACTCGCAACACTTACTTTTCCACGACCATCAGTGCCATACATCAACTTTATTCTCTTTAAAACCTTTGCTAGAGCCACCTGATACGATAACCTTACCCACGGAGCAACATCAATCAATCACCAATAACCTTATTGGCGACAATCGCGAAATATTACTGATAAAACAATAAGAAGAACCAATTATGAAACCGTTAAAAACCCTCTTAACTGGCGGGATTATAATTATTTCCCACTCATCTGCATTCGCAGAAACAACCACTGGCCTTTATTTAGGCGGCAGCATTGGGCAAACCGAACTCATCGATTACGAGCTTTACGAGAGCAGTGAGTGGCAAACCCTAATAAACAATATTAGAAGTACTACGGGTAACAGCGCTGTAACTAGCGCATCAATTTCTGACCCTATTGATGAAAATTCAGAAACTGGAGTAAGTATTTTTGCGGGAATTCGTATTGCTCAATTCATAGGAATTGAAGGGGCGCTTTCCTATCATGGGCGCGCTAAAAGCGAACTAAGCAGCACATCAACTTATACGACAACTGAGGGGCAATTCACTGAAAGCCTAACCGCAGAGGCGGAAACCCTTACATACTCATTTAAAGGCTCCCTTAATCTGTATTGGGAACTTAACCCTGGCATAGAGCTATACAGCAAACTGGGGGCGCATTATTGGTACAGGAGCTATGAAGAAGAAGTTCAATATCAGCTGAACGCTCCCGATTCAGCAAATTCTTTACTTATCCGCACCGAGCCTAATTACAATGAGAAAGAATTTAGCCCATTTATTGGCATTGGGTTTCAGTGGCAGCTTGCACCAGATATATCAGTGCGGTTGGAAACAGAGTACCTGCCCATAGACAGCGACAAGAGAACTGACTGGGATATGCATTCGTATTCTCTCGGGATTGTCTATCGGTTCGGGGCAAAAGGCTCAAGCTCTTTCAGTAATAAGAACGAAAATATCAGTAAAAAAGTAACTGCTTGCAACGAAAAATATGAAGAAATATTCAAACTTTGTAATTAACAAACAACCACAACCTGCAAATCACCACTTTAAAGGTTAGGAATTGTTGAGGCAGAAAATAGTTTTTACCTCCTCAAACAATTCCAAACCCAACCTAGCTAAGGCACATCAATTGATTGAGTAATAACACTTATATTTGCTCTTAACCCACTACCCACATGAATTGTTCGCGACCCTATATCACTCTGCACAGAGCATAACTCACCTTCATCACATGAAGTATCATTACCGTTTGTATCTGAACCGGCACTCAAGTAGTACGAGCCTTGAGCTATAGAATCAAAACTATATTGATATTCACCAGCATCATCTTTTTTAGCAACAGTGCTGGCAACTAAATCCGTTGGTATAGAGCCATCTTCCTTCAACGCAAATAGCGAAACCGTCACATCCTCGACCTCCTGAACCAACTCGTGATTAATCTCCATTCGCACAGGTATCGATATCGTATTTACGTTAGACTCGATCGTTACCGTATCAGTATATATTCCATCATTAACCCCCCCTTTCACAGCAAATAAATTCAAAACACCCAATGAATTTTCTTCTGTCTTGAAGGGCAACAACCAACGCTCATTCTCTGGTACATTCGCGTCGATTGAGGTGCTGCTAAACTCATCTATCACCAACTCATTAGCACTAGAATTGGTTCCACCGTTATACAAAAGAATGTTTGCTTGGGTTTGCTTGTAATTGATATTCACCGTCATAGGTGTAGCTCTTAACTCCGGCGCAGGAGAAACAACTCCTTCTCCCGACACTTCCGATACAGCTTTAAGTGCATTTATACTTCCGTAGCCCATATTTTCATTGGATACCGGATCCAATATGTTTCCACTTCTAATCAATGTATACACAGCATCAGATGTCAAAGTAGGATCAATCGACTTCATCAGCGCGATCACACCTGAAACCATAGGAGCGGACATAGAGGTTCCTGATGAATACTCATAACTTTCTGCGACACCTATAGAAACCCGACCTGTCGCGTAAGTACTAAGTATTTGTCCAGTACCTGAATTACCCGCGCCGCCAGGGGCCGAAACATCAACAGCAGCACCAAAGTTTGAATACGAAGCAAGCCCACCGAATTGATTTTGTGCCGCTACAGAAATAACATCATCGTATGCAGAAGGGTAATGAAAAGCCGCATCAGAAGCATTATTTCCAGCAGATGCCACCAAGATAACCCCGGCTTGTTTTGCTTTTTGTACAGCATCAAATACCACATCGGAACTCGACCCACCCAAACTCATATTTATAACCTGAGCCCTAGGCGTAAATATATGATTCCCAACATTGTCGGTTCTGTCACTCACAAATTCATCTGCATCTGACAACTCGCCAGCGGCAAAGAGTATTGCCTGTGACAATGCATAAGAGGTAGTAAGCCCGTCCTTACCAAAAACCCTGATAGGCATTACCTTAATATTGTCTGAAGCCCCCGCCACACCAACCACACCAATCCCGTTATTGGCTTTAGCAACTACAATACCGGCAACATGAGTACCGTGAAATGAACTATTAAAATCCGTATTGCCGGTATCAGCCGGGTCTTTATCGATACCGTCCCCATCATTTGCTATATCTACATCTTCAATAAAATCAAACCCAGAAACCAACTTGCCTTCTAGATCAGTGTGATCCCGTAAGGCACCGTTATCAGCTATTTTTGCAATACCTGAATCTATCACTGCAACAACTACATCATTGTTTCCTTGATAATCCCACGCCACTGATGCGTTGACTAAATGCATATTCCACAAAGAACCATAATACTCGTCGTCGGGTATGCTATCAGGATAGTAATAATTATTAACCTCAGCATATTCGACATCTTCGCGCCTATTCAATTCCGCGACCAACTCTAACGTTTGTTCTTTCAGACTCAAGCCTTGCACCCCTCTGCTTGCAATTGAGCTAGAAAAATCAGAAACAGCAAACAACCTGGGCCTATTCAATGGTGTCACTTTGCCTGAAGACTTACGTTGAATTACTGCATCTTTATATTTAACAATCACTTCCCCAGGCACAAAATCAGAAAACTCCTGTTTATGCTCTGCTCTTGAAGCAAAGCTAACAGTGATGTTACCGGTCTGTAAAATATATTGAGTCGTCCCCGTTGACGCGACTCTAATATAAAACGTTTGTTTAGTAGCAACTGTCGCGCTTAATTGCTGAGACCCCGAAGAAGCACCAACTTCAACAGTAACCGCATTGCTACCGTCAAACGTCATCACAGACATTTCAGGTGCATCCCCGGAATACGTAACACGAACGTCATCCCCAGAAGCTAGCTGAATCTTATAGAAATCGATGCCATCAGTGCTTCCGTCAACCACACCCAGGTACCCATTAACGACACTTTCATTAGCAATTAACTGAGCGCTATCTAGAAAATCGTTAGAATTCACGTTACTTGGATTGGATTGGGTGTCCGAATCAGAGAACTGCGAATCACTTAAAATAACGCTGCCCTTTACAGTATATAATCCACTTTGATTTGATGCATTTAACAAAGCACTGGGGTCAGTTGCATCTCCATCCCCACTACTGCTACCACAACCTGACAATACCGCACATAAAAGTGCAACCAACATAACCTTAGTTTTCATCAATTAAACCCTCAACTGCAATAACATCTTTCCGTTGATGCTATTAATATTATTTTTATTTTGTATACCTTAAACCAAATAAAACCCACAATAACGTTTATGGATAGCCATCAAAAAATGTATTAGTGGCACCACTTACCGCGGGATCCGTTTGCATTCTAACGACGGCATCCGTTGTCACCCATATACCGGGCGTACCGAAGTCTGGATTTGCTTCTGCCTCTGGCAAAAACATGTCAGCCGCATTATCAACCTTAAAGAGCTCACGCATAAATGGCACCTTAGTATCCACCTTATATGAAACTTCTATCTTCAAAATATTTGCTTCTTGAATGCTAACATTGTTCTTTCTGCTGGCATCACGATACAATAAATTATCATTTGGGATACGACACAGACCGGAAGGACATGAATCTGCAGCCCTCCCCCAATCGGTGAATATTTGCCTATTTGGTCGCACAATCCTTATCAGCACTTTGCTACTTTCATCCACTGAATCCACTGGGTTCTCTGTGGGGTCAAAAGCTTTCATGCGCTCTCTAATTTCATTCCTAATCTTAACAAAGCTTGACGGGTCACTTAGATCAGACACTGCTGCGATTCTGGCCCCCATTAAAGCTGCATATTCAAGATTTGTTTTTGCCTGATAGATAAAACCGACATGAACTATAGCGAACCCTAAAAACATAACCACGGGAAACACAAACAGTGTTTCAATCATTGCAGCCCCACGATTATGCCCTTTACCTTTGAACCCGATCATATCCACACCATATTTTTATTATTGGTAAAGGCTATATTAACCAAAGGCCAAAACAACTGTTTTATCATCTTCACAACCGCGCTCTATACTTTGTGAAATCAACCGCTTTGCCTTATCAGCCATTGAAACCTTTTGCTGGCTTATTGTTTCTTGTATTTCGTTATCCGTCAAAGGATCACTAATACCGTCAGACATTAACAACAACACATCAGCATCATTCCAATCCCATGTGGTTAATTCTGCATCCACGCCTGCTTTTACGCCCATTGCCCGAGTGACAACCATCTTTTCCTTCGATCGCCTTACAACCTTGGTGGTATGATCTGTTGTTAGCTGCAGCAATGCTCCTCCACGTAGACGATAAATTCTGCTATCCCCAACATTAAAGCAATACAGCTTCTCGCCCTTTTTCCACGCCATGACCAACGTACTGGCCATACCTTTCAACCCTTGTTTTTCGGCCTTTTCATAAACAGCGGCATTAGCCGTACCTACAGCTTTGTGCAAAAAGGCCTCGTCTGCAATTTGCCCCTCTACCAGACTTTCATAGAGTGAATTAACAACGGTTCGAGAAGCCTCATGACCAGAAGGTCCCCCACCAACACCGTCAGCAACTATAAAAACGCCTAAGCTTGGCAACGCCAAACAGGCATCTTCATTATATTCTGAACGCGTACCTTTCTGACTTAAGGAAACAGCCTTCATTACCTATGCTCCAATGCCTGCCACATTTGATCCAGCTTTAATTCTTTTCGCGACTGCTCATTGGTTGCAAAAGCATTAATGTCGGACAAAATATCAGTGATCTTAGAAAGATCCTGGGACGCACTAGCGGTTGCCACATACAACTGAAAATGCCGCTCTGCTTTCATCAACTCGATAACGGCTATATTGTAATGTGACTTTGCGTGTCGAGGATTAAGCGTAATCACTCGCCGAAAATACCCAATAGCGCTATCAAGCTTTTCTCTACGAAAGCTGATGTTACCTAAGCGATATAATGCAGAAACATTATCAGCATCTAGATCCAGAATATCCCTAAAGTACTCCCTTGCCATTGTAAGCTGCCCATTGACATACAGCTTTTCACCAACGCTCGCCAGGCTCTCGACCTGTTCCATATTGGCTAATTCTAACTTGATATCGCTATTTCTATCTCCGAAGGTAGCACAACCATTTAGGATCACAGCAATAGACACCAACATAATCTTTATAAAACCAACGTTCAAATTACCCACCCCAACGCTCATACCAAGCTAACTTCGAACTGGCCTTGGTGTAGTACTCTGTACCCGGCGGCACAAGTGAGACTACTTCCTGCCACAAAGCTTTTGCCTTTGCTGAATTTACATACTCTAAACGAAGCGCTTTACGATAAAGTTGCTTCGATTTGTTGCGAACACTATCTAGTGCAATTTTTGCAGCAACACTATCACCTAACTTCACGGCTTTTTGCCACATCTTATAGGCTTTGTGAGACTCCCCTGATTGCGAAAGCTGATTCCCTCTTGACACATATTCGTCTACCACACGAGTAACGACCTGATCAGCATAAAGACTACGTTTGCTCTTAAAAGCCTTGACCTCTTGTTCTAAAAAGCGAGTCCAATATTGAAATGCACTGTCCTTGTTTCCTGACACGTAAGCTTTTTGACCTTTACTATAATCTCCAAAAAGTTTCGCCAGTGATTCGTGTTTGCTTTTCAATTTATAACGTAGTGCTTGAGGTAATCGCGAATCACTTTCATACTTTTTGAAATCAGCAAACAAAGCGTCCGCATCACCATCAAGATAGCGCGCATTTGCATTCGCCAACATTTTTTTCACAACCGCTACATTTTTTGACTGCCTAGGTTTGGCAGGTTGTTTGGGCTTAGAAATCACAGCCTTAGGTTTAGGAGTAGGCGCTTTAACCAACGCAATACTAGGTGGTGGCGACTGAGGTGTCGGTGTAACCGTTTCTTGTTGAACCACGGGGCTAGCCTTTGGAACAACTACCTTCGAGGGAGCAGCAACTGGAGGCTGTGATTGATTACCATCCGTCGCCAGCGAAACTGTACCTGGGCTTGACATCGTCATATTTGCTGCTTTATAGCCACCAAATGCCACTATAGCTACACCAACAAAAATAACGGAATATTTAGCCATTTTCTTAGGTACAGAAGCTGTGGGGCCAAATGGATCAGCTGAGCCCACAACGGGAGATGCTGTCGGTTTTGCAATCGGCTCAGATGAAGGGTCCACAGAAAAGGTTAAACTGACCTCACCTAACTTAACTACGTCACCTTCTTCTAGAATTACTCTAGAAACTTTATAACCATTGACTTTCATGCCATTCAGGCTATCAAGGTCGTTAACGACAAACCTTCCCGACTGAAAAACAATTTCTATATGTTTACGCGATAAACCTTTGCCGTTAAGCACCATATCGCATTCCGCACCACGCCCAAGAACAAAGGGAAATGCAGTAATGGGGTAAGTCTCTCCGTCGGAGTCCGTAAGTGAAGCAGCGGCCTCATCTTCATCGGTTTCCATGTAAACTTCAGTTTTATCATTATCCCAGTTTTGCGCTGGATCGTTAGCGCTAGCGGTCTCACCTTCGAGTCCATGTTTTCTTATATCAATAACTGGGGTTGCTTCTGCAGCAAAATCATCTGCGCCTTGTTTCATGGTATTGCATCCCGCGCCCTAATAGTTTAAGGGTGACCTTATTTGTTTTTATGAGTAGTCTGTTATTCAACCAAATTCAAGTGTATCTTCCAAGCTAATTCCTGTGCGTTTTACGTTACCGGCGCTTAACTCCAGTACAGAACAAGTTCCCTTAGGTGCGAACGATAACCGAAAAGGCCTCATTTCCACCTCCACTTTAAGAACTTTCTTATGATGATCGAGGTAAACAACGTCTATGGGAAACCGCATTCCAATTGTGTGAATACTGCCACCCGGGCAAAAATACATTGCCTCATTATCACCCAAAGAACGATGAGCAAGCAAGCCCACCAGTCGCTTGAGCCAAGTATCCGCGAATTGAACCTGCACTTCGCTTAACTTGTTAATCGTCATGAAGCAAGCAATTTCAATAAGGAGGCAGGAATCATGTCTATTTCTGCCAATTTAACAATCATTACAAACCCAAGTAGCATGAATATAATCGGAAATAGAAAAGCCATCATTGGTATCAGCATCTTTACTGGTGCTTTGTTGGCTGTTTCCTCAGCGTTATTAAATCGCTCCGTCCTCTTCTGCTCTGCCTGGGCGGTTAACACATCAACAATTTCTCCCCCGGTTTCTTCAGCCTGGTTCACCGCAGCAACAAAATTATGTACCGAATCTATATTCATACGCTCAGCCAGATCTAGCAACGAATCTCGACGCACTTTACCTGCACGAATTTCACGCAAAAGCTTTGCAAATTCTTCTTTCACCGGGCCTTTAGGTAGACTTGCAATCGCCTGACCTAATGATGTTGAATAGTTCAACCCTGCACGCATAGATAGCACCAACAGATCTAATAAAAAGGGGAATTCCTTAGCAACAATAGCTCGCCTTGTTCCAATGCGATCGGATAGCCAAAGGTCTGGATAAAAATAACCTGCGGGTATAACAGAAAAAAGAAAAATGAGCGCTTCCGGCCCCAACGACTGGTCAATATTGTAAACAGCTAATACCGATACAATAGCCGTTACCGTACAAACAATTTTCAAGGTGACGAATTCATGAGGCATTATCGCGTAATTCATTCCTGCCGCGCTAAGCCGACTAGAAATTCGTTTGTAATAGCTATCTTTCATTAACGAACGCACATCAAGTGCAAAGAGGCTAATTATCGGCTTCAGCAACTTGAAAATTAATGGCGGAGGGTCGCGCCAATCTTCCGGTTCAGAAGGGCGGGTGCGCACCACCAGCTTTATTAGCGCATAAGTACCTAACGTAACGGTGATCGCAACGAACAGCCCAGGCAAGTACCCCACCCACCCACCAGATTTTCCCCACGCTAGAAACTGATCAAATATCAACAGTAACCACCTTTTTAATTAATAACGCGCCAATCAGCGCCATGGCTCCCATTATGCCAAGCCAAATCCAGCCCAATTGTGAGGTGAAAAGTAACCGCATGGCTTCTGGTTCAAGTTTATAGAACACATAGCCCATAAAAACAGGAAAGAACGTTGCTAGATTACCCTGGGCTTTACCCATTGATGTAAGCGCTCTAATTTTCCCTTCAACTTTTGCTTTTTCTCTCAATGTCTTTGATAAAATCTCGAGTGTTTCTGCTAGATTCCCCCCTACCGCCCTGGAAATTTTTATCGCTGAATTCATCAAAATAACTTCAGAGCGACCAATTCTTTCTGCCAAATCATCTAGAGAGTCATTGAGGTCGTGCCCTACTCGGTTTTCCACCATCACTTGCGCAAACTCCTGAGCAATAGGCTGCGGTTGATTCTTTACAACTTGTTGAAGCGACTTAACTAGGTTCATACCAGATTTCATTGAAGATGCCATAGCAGATAACGTATCAGGGAGCTGTGCAACAAACTTGTTAGAACGCTTTTCTTTCATGACCGTTAGGATAAACGGAGGGGCAAACAGCACAATGGCGACAAAAACCAGCGCCACCACTAAATTGGTAACCAGAAATAGTAATGGCCCTAAAAATACAGCGACGACCATTGTAATAGTAAATACTTGCGAAGGCTCAATAAGCGCAACGACGTCTCTAAGACCTTTGTCGACTTGCGTATAAAAACTCTTTTTATAAACCTTAAATATTTCTCTGCCAACACTATTTAGAATAAAAAAGGCGCAGACGCAAAACACTGACGCGAGCATCAGTATTAGAGGTAATGAGTTTTCTTCAATAAACTGCTGAATTTGGGTTAAATCTAATTCCATGCTTTCTCTAACCCCTCGATATTAAACTCAGTTTCAGCAAAAATCGACGTATCTAACTTAACACCTTGAGAAATTGCGTCACGATAAAACCGCGGAATATACCCAGTAGCAACATATTGACCAATGATTTTTCCGTTTTCATCGTTGCCTTGCTTCTTGAATTCAAATATTGGCTTTAAAGTGATGGTATCACCTTCTATACCAGAAACCTCCATAATATGGGTGATCTTTCGTGTTCCATCTGCAAGGCGACTCTGCTGTACGATTATTTCTATGGCTGAGGTTATCTGCTCCCGAATAGCCTTGGAGGGCAACTCAACCCCTGCCATCATTACCATTACTTCCAATCTCGATAGGAAATCGTAAGGAGCGTTAGCATGACCCGTTGTTAACGACCCATCATGCCCAGTATTCATTGCCTGAAGCATATCCAATGCCTCGCCGCCACGACACTCACCAATAACGATCCTATCAGGGCGCATCCGCAATGAGTTGATAACCAAATCCCTAATAGCAATACGCCCTTTTCCTTCTGCGTTTGCAGGGCGACTCTCCAAGGAAACAACATGAGGCTGATTTAATCGAAGTTCTGCTGCATCTTCAATAGTGACAATTCGTTCATTTGAACCAATGAAATTAGAAAGAATATTCAGCAATGTCGTTTTTCCCGAACCTGTACCTCCAGAAATAACAACATTTTGATGCTGTTCTACCGAAGTTTTCAAAAAAAATGCCATCTCCCTGCTAATTGACTCATATTTAAGTAAGTCTTTCATATACAGGTTCTTTTTAGAAAATTTCCGAATAGTAATCGTAGGACCATTTAATGCCAATGGAGGGATCACAGCGTTAACTCGGGATCCGTCCGCAAGCCTGGCATCTACCATCGGTGAACTTTCATCAATACGGCGCCCCAAAGGCGACACAATTCGGTCAATAACTGCCAATAACGATTGAACACTAGTAAATCTGTTTTTTGCGAGTATGAGCTTGCCATTTTTTTCAACATAAATCTGATCGGGACCATTAACCATCACTTCTGTGACATCTTCATCATCAAGTAGTGGCTCAAGGGCCCCCAGCCCAATCGCTTCAGCAACAACCTGGCGCTGCAATTCTTCTTTTGTAATATCGGATGGTATTTTGTCAACTCGTTCGGCAATAATATCTCGAGTAGCTTTCTCAGCCTCTTCTCGCAGCTCCTCGGCACTCATTTCTTGCAAGTTGCCACGCTTTCGTAAATCAAGATACTCCAAAATCATCGAATGAATTCGACGCTTAAGCGCAATGGTTTCCTCGCCCTGCTGCACTACATCAGACTTAACGTTACGCCGATCATCACCGAAAAAACCATCGTCATCCTGCACCGGCATATCAGTAATACGAAGTTCAAGCTCACCAAACATAACCACATTATCAACTGCAAGGTTAAGTGGCTCATCTACCCGTTTACCATTAAACCAACAGCCATTTGTACTATTTTTATCTATCAATACGGCAGTGTGCTGAGCAACAACCAGTTCAGCGTGCACTCGGGATACGTGGCTATCATTCAATATTACTTCGCATTGGTCTCCCTTACCTAACTTGTACCTGCCTTCAGCGAAGCGATAGTGCGTTTTATTCTGGTGAACATCAATTACATCAAATTCCAACATTTCAACAGTACTCGCCCGGTAAACTAATCAAAAATGTTCCAATTCTTAGCATCATCCTTTGCTGTTTTGCTCAGATCACGGCCGTATTGCATTAGGTCATTGTTCATTTTACCTTCAGGGTCAACTAAATGAGGCGTTACAAAAACAACCAATTCAGTGGTTTTTTCTTGAAAATCCCTAGATTTAAATAATTCACCAATAATAGGTATGTTGCCAAGACCCGGCATTTTTTCAACCGCCTTTGAGTCTTCAGAGTGCAAAATACCCGATATAACCATGGTCTGACCGGACATAACATTCATTTCCATTTTTGTGCGGCGAGTAGAAAACCCGGGGATACCCAGCACCTGAATACTTTCGTCAACAGCACTTACTTCAATTTCTACCTTTGTCGAAATAAACCCATCAGGGTCTGCGATAGGCAGCATATTTAGGATCACACCCACTTGTTTGAAAGTAACAACGATTGTTCCATCTTGCTCTACAGGCAATGGAACCTCACTACCCGCCAAAAACTCTGCCTTAGACCCACTTCTGGTGACCAACTTAGGCTGCGCCAACACTCTCGCAACACCTTTGCTTTCTAGCAAATTAATTTTTGAGCCAAAATCAGAAGACAACGTAAACCCTGTATTTGGGCCACCAAGGTGTAAGCTAGGCCCTCCATCGTCTCCAGTAGTAATAGAATTCCACTGGACGCCAATGTTACGTAAATCTTGCCGTCTTACCTCTACCACCTGTACATCAAGCATTACCATAGCTTGCAAACTAACGGCTGGCTTCACTACATTAAAAACAACAGAACCCTTTTTTACTTCTTTTTCAAGCTTCTTCTTCATATCGTCAATAATATTTACGTCTTGCTGCCTGAGTATTCGCCCCTCAATAAACACAATGCCGTTCTCCTCTCGGGCATTCACTCCTTCCACGTCAGCTAAGACTATATTTGCTATCTCCAGCACCTGAACCCATGAATTATCCACTACTCGAAGCAAAAAACGTTTCTGTTTGCCCACAGCGGTCCACACCCGAAGGTCTGTAACCCCGGCTTTTAACCCTGTTAATAATATTTCATCAGGCCCTGTCGCTTGTGCATTGGCGATGTCAGGATGACCAATAGAAACTCGAGTAACGTTTGGATACGGTAGGAGCGTTGTCTGGCCTTCAACAATAGTTACAGTATCAGCGTAACCTTCGGCCGCATTTAGAGCTTGTAGACTGATTAAATTAGCAACGAGAACAAAAAAAACTCTCACCCAAAAACGGGTTAAACGTAATGGCATAAAGCAATTCTTCCTTATCTTTTTCTTTTTATATCGTTATTTTTATAATAGATAAACAATGTCTGACTAAGAGCGTGTACCGCCTTTAATTAACTCAAACCCCCAACCAGTATGGCGCTGAGGTGCAGGCGCTACATCTTGTGGAATATCGATCAAGTTGTCAATTGTAACATAATCCTCATAGCTTGACTCCTCGTCCTCTGGTTTGCGCAACAATACAGAGATATCACCGACACTTTGACCGTGTATTAAACGTGTAGCATCAGCAGGAGAAACACCAATAGTAATTTCGGAATAAGATGAGTCTTCAGAAGCAATACCATCATCAATATCCCCGCCCGTTGCCAACACGCGAACATCCTCAATAAGAGGCACCGTTCTATCTCGCTCACCATCTTGCAACGTGATATACAAATCAATCCAATCTCCTGGCTTTAAAAAACCAGAAAATGTATCAGCAGAATCGACTGGCAAGGTAATAGCTCTTTGTCCATTTTTCAACAAACTCGCCAGGCCATCAACCTTCACTGAATTAACGTGAACGTTAAGGATAGTTTCACCTTCTTTTATCGGATGCAATATCTGGCGCCCCTCTACCGCTCCAAAGCGACCTGGCAAGATAGCATCTTTGTGGACATAAGCTTTTGGTACCTGGCGAATCGATGCTGTCGAAGCGCTCAGCACATCACCAACACTCAAGTTACGATTGGCAACCACCACCGATATTGCCTCCCTTTCTTCATCAAAATTAGACTTATAATCAGAGACCTGGGTATCTATATAGTTTTGGGTTAAGTACCAGCTTGCACCGCCAGTTAATAACGCACCTAACATGAGCAAAATTGTTAATTTATTATTGGATTTCATAGGTGGTACCGTACGTTATAATTAGAATTATGGTTTATAAATAGCACTTGCAAATGTCTCTTGTTTATTATGTATCGCCTGCACCAAACCCGGAGCCTCTAAACCCGCCGTATCATGAAACTCATCATAATAAGTGCCAGTCCCTGGTGTTAACTCAGTATCAGCCCAACCACCCTTTTTTGTCTTTGGGTCTGTAGTGCCACCAACAATGGCATACCAAACAAGTATTACCAAGAACATGGTCGCAATAAGATACTCGGTCATGACCTGACCACGTAACCTGCTTGTTTTTGGTAAAGGCGTGATCATATTAAAACCTACTTAATGTGATGAACAATTAGATGTGACCCTTTTCGCGCCCCAGGAAGCCGCTTGCAAGTCACCTGCATCAAACTAGAACCCTTTTTATAATGCCTAATACTCAGGTTTCTGGACGGTGTTCGCTGAAAAACCAACAACCAATCCTTTCTTGTTAACTGATTCTCATAGTAACGACTGTTAAAATCAACGCCTTTCGTGCTTTCGAATGTAACGGTTTCCGCTCGCCTGTTACCATCCAAACTATCAATTCGACTAAGAAGCTTACTTGACGGCGGCTGGGGCACTGTTACTTTGTAACGACGTTTCGTCCGAGTTTGCACCTCAGTAACAACCAGCTTACCTTTAACCAGGCCTCCAACTTGAGAATATTGAACTGAAGCATAAAATCCATCTAGCTCATGACCAATAATCCTATACTTGCCCAGATCCTTTGCCCTATATTGCCCATGCCCCTTACTTTTCCAAAGGGAAATATAAAACCTTTCTAACTCAGATTCTGTACCTCGATACTCAAACGTTTTTATCGACATTGGCACACCGTTAAGTGCCATATCCTGCCCTACCCACGTCCAACTTGCCCCAGGGATGACAGGTAAGTTAGGAAGCTGAACTTGCAATGGGTCTCTTGCCTTACCCTGAACATTAATGGAATAAATGCATGTCAACACTAGGAGGAGAAAACAAGAAATTCGTGCGAATACAGGAAACAAATCAGTTACTCAACAAAATCACCAAGGTCAGAAGGCAATAGCTCTGACTGTTTACCAGATACAACACCAAGACCGCCTGTACCGCGACCTAGCTCCATTTCTTTAAAATTAAGCGAGTTATTAATGATGCTGCTGCCGAAGCCTAGAGGGTTTTCAAACACACCCAATGTATTACCACCTCGAGATAACTGGACTATAGCCTCAGTAAAGCTATCTTCATCTTCTGGCACCCATCCGTCAGTTATCATCGGTGCACTAGCCTCAATGTGAAAACGAGACTGCCCTGCAATTTCATCGTAAGGGGCAGCCTGATTTTGATAATTATTCTCCCGAAAATTCACCACATCTACAATTTTTAGCAAGGAATTATCGGCATCGATAGGGATAGAGATTGATGGCGCCATTAAACTATCCGCATTTAACCCTGCTCGGCGACCAATTGAGGTTGAGTGGACACCTATAAAGTTGGCCGTTGGGCTACCCACTCTTTCACTTTTAAACGCCACCCCTAGGCTTTTATCGACTAAGGACGGCAGATTGTTTACCGTTCTCTCCCCTCCTGTTGCGAAGTCAGACCATTTTTTTGAATCGATATCTAACAACAGATCATCAATATTTTCTTTGATGCGATCATTTATTTCTGATGAGCTTAAGCCTTGATTGGTGCTATATACTGTTTGCTCCCACGCATAAAAACGAGACGCCTTTGTCGCTGTTGTATTGACATCAAGTAAATTAGCAAAGGAGGCTACCAACAACAACAACGGGACAAGCACTGCTGCTACAGCAATGAACTCTGAAACCGCCTGCCCTTTGGAATGGCTATTTGTACTATAAAGTCTCATCTCTCACCCGCCTAATTCACTAGTTTTGCTGTCCAAAACGGATTAAACAGATTTGGTTTTTCTGTATTAACATGAGTTAGATCGTAACCTTTACAACCAGCTCCTTCACAGCCAGGCCTTTGATAAAGCACAACAGCCTGAGAAATTGCAGTTAAACCCTGCGCATCACAATTGGATCCATAGCGTGCCTGGTCATCATTCCAGCCACTCAGCGCCTGCTTTGTATCATTATCACGACCAAGCAAATCATTACAGTTACCCTTCTGACTTAGCACTGCAGTCACCTTGGCTTCTGACCACGCAGGATTAATCATAGAATAACTTTGAATTCCTTTGTATTCCCCATTCTTAATGGCATCACAATCAAGGCCGTCTTTACACATACCTAGCGTATTCATCAAAAACGATACCGCTCCCCCAACAATACCACCCACGGGGTTTGAAGCAAAAAACTGACCAATTTTCACGGCGTCACTACTACCTTTACCGTCAACACCTATAATAAAATCCCCACCTTTAATGGTGTCATCACCAGGAACCCACTCTCCCGCAGCATTATATGATCCGGAGGACCAATTATAACGTTTATTACTACTATCCCAAGATGCAGCTGTGGCGCCTTTTTTGGAAACATCAACACCCAATAACCACTCATAATCCTTATTTCTATCAGTAATCCATGCCGATGAAGGTGCCGTTTCTGCAGAGCGATTTAATAACGTAACCAATTCACCGCTATCCGCAACCGGATTGTCTCTACTACCCTTAGGTTTAGCATTACCGCTGCTTTTACAATAGGCATTAATAGCCTTGCCTTTGTTTTCTTTCTCACTCGCGTTGTCGGCCGAATCTCCTGGCGCCGCAAACATCACCAAAGAACAAAAATCATTATTTTCAAGAGCATGCTTAGCTTTACTTTTCGCAGCATCACTACTGTTAGACGCCAATTCATTTAGCTCCGCTTCATCATTGACCAATATGCTAACACTATCATTTTTCACATATCGCTGGGCAACTTGGCCCATGGCGTGCTCAATAATGGAGGACTTTCCTCCAGTTCCGGTTAAAATGTCATATTCATCTTTTTGAAAATCACTGTACATCGAATTCGTTGCATCAACAGTCAATATATATGCGCCACCAACAACTTCCATGCCTTCACGCCAGTAATCCATAACACCTTTTAACTTAAGTGCGTCCAGGATAATATCTATCAACCCGCCACCTAACCCAGTTAAACCGCTAGTCACTGTATCATGCGCCATATTGACTTCGGTTTGGAAGCTCACCATATGGCCAATTGCCACTTCATTGGCAATCATTGTTCGATTGGTATACGCCATGAAATTAAGCTGTCGAGCCGCTGTAAGAGCACCAGAATAAGCAGCAGCATCCGCAGCATTAACAAGCTGCATTTTTTCATTAACGGCGCGGTTGGAATTAAAAATAAGGAAGAATACTGAGGCGGCTACGATAAAAAGCGCCATACCTGCGATTAAAACCTGCCCTTTTTGTTTTTTATTATAATTATACACTTGAGGTCACCATAAACAGTTAGGTGAGAAATTTGGAACAAGCAAGAAGAGAGGTAAGGCTCTCTCCCCTCGCTTTATAACACTCAGTGTTATTGGATAGCTGCGTTACCACCAGTATAGTTATTCAAACTTTTTGCCGTATTAGCATCTGCAGCTGCAGCCGTTGCATCCGCTTGTGCATCCCCAGTAGAGCCACTACCTTCTTGGCCAGAAATCTCTAGCGCCATACCAGCAACCTGGTTACGCGCCGCGCCGCCAAACAAACCCATTACAGCAATACCAGCAACAGCAATCAATGCAACGATGATTAGGTATTCTGACATGCCTTGACCGCGAACATTCTTACGTGTATTCATTTTCATTATTTAAGCCCTTTTAATTTTGTATTTTTTTAGTAGTTAACATCGCTTTGAGGCAACATCTTTATTACAACAAGGTTTTTTATTGTTAGACGTTTGATTGTTCTGTCTTAAGTGCAGTTCATATCATTCGCCTGGCCGACTCCAACCTATCGGATCATTTTCATGCAGGTCGTCATCTGGTGGACATAGTTACATAAGGGGAAATTATGTCAACCCCTTGAAAGTAAAACATTCGTTCTATTTTTGAGCTATTTTTATTTATGAGAAACCGTTAACTAAATTCACTAGTTTCTTTAAAAAATAAATTCGCATTAAATCAGTAAGATACAGCTTGAAGCGTAATGTTCATTGCATGCCGTTGACGGGTGTGTAGAATACGTCCATTGCTTGATTTAACAATACTTAACAGAAAGTTACCTGTTAATGCACATTTCGCTCTATTATTGAGAGTGTGCTAATAATAACACTAAACAAATAAGCCTAGACGGATCTAACCACGACCGGGATTGATTGGGGACATAATTTACAATGAAGCTATCCGAGCTTTTTAGGTGGCGTAAAAAGAAGCCAGCACAACCCAAGGCTGCGCCAAAACCAGCGCAAGCCTCTAGAGCAAAAGCCGCTGTTTCAAGAAAACCGGTTAAGTCCAACGCAGAACAAAGCCTACAAGCTATCAAACCTATTAATGTGAAACTTAATATCGGTCAGTACCGATTAGAGCCATTCACCGAAGGTGGCGTTTGCGTAGTGATGAAAGGCATTCCCAAAGAAGCAGGAAAACCCAAGCTTGCCGTAAAACTTGTTAGAGAACAGTGGCTTAATCATGCAGCTGTACGTCGACAATTTTCTAACGAAAGCCAAATAGTTAAAGAGTTACACCACCCTTTTCTTCCCAAATACCTATCTCGCGGCCTGATTGATGGCAAAGCATATTACGCTTATGAATTTATTGAAGGAGTGCCTTTAATAAACCTTTCTCAAGAAAAGGACCGCTTTCCTCCTGAGCTGATCAAAGATATTGCTACCAATATTGTTAAGCAACTTTTAGAGCAGCTGGTGCATGTGCAAGAACGATTAAAACCTGTCGCGCATGGAGACATTAGCTCTGAGAACATATTAATTGACAGCAAACAACGCATCTATTTGGTGGACTTTGGCTGCTCTCACTTCGTCAAGCAAGCCCACAAAGATAGCTACCAATGGCTCGCCAAACCCTCATTTATTTCTCCAGAGCAAGCAAAAGGAGAAATATGGGATCACCGCAGCGACCTCTATCAAGCAGGCATTTTATTTTATGAGCTAGTTAAGAATCGTCGCTGGAACGTTGGAAAGTCTAAACGTGAAAAGGTTTTGTTTGCAGCGTCAAAAGAGAAACCAAGCGATACATTTCTAGAAGACATTGTGGGAATAGAAATTTCTACCGTTGTTGCGAAACTGCTGGACCCCAACCCTAGAACAAGACATCAAACAGCAAAAGAAGCCTTGGCCGACTTTGACGCTGTGACACAGTAACGCCACCCCACACAAAGGGAGATGACGTTTATTCAGTATTACTCTATCCGAACACCTTTATCAAACCGACATGGCGATGTCTGACCGTCGGCCGTACAAGTCCCTCTTCCATGCAGCTGACTTTGGTTAAAGCTTCCAACGTACTTGCTACCATCCGGCCAGCTAAAGGTTCCACGCCCTTCTCTTGTATCCTCTATAAAATCGCCGATATAGCGCTCGCCTGAAGGCCACTGCAACGAACCTTTTCCTGTACGTTTGCCGTGCTTAAACTCGCCATCATATACACGCCCATCTTGCCAATAATACTTGCCACGCCCCTGCATAATACCTGAGATAAATTTACCTTCGTAACGGTTCCCGTTTGGCCATTGCATTGTGCCATTGCCATTTGGAACATCGCTAGCAAACTCCCCGCTATACAATTCTCCTGTAGCCCACTTCATGGAGCCACGCCCAGCCTTCTGGTCTTCATCAAACTCGCCGTCATAAACACTGCCATCGAGATAGCTGGCCTTACCACTACCATGCTGAGCACCTTGCAAAAACTGCCCATCATAACTTTCACCATCAGGACTCAATAAACGCCCGCGACCTGTGCGCTCATCGTTAATAAATTGCCCGGTATATTTCCTTCCATCTGGCCACTGATAAGAACCTGTACCATTTTTCTTATCATTTCGAAACTCACCTACATATACACGCCCATCATTCCAGGTATAGGTACCATTCCCATTCTTTTGACCATTAACAAATTGCCCCTTGTATACGCTACCACTCGGCCATTTATAGGTGCCATCGCCACCATATTGTCCATCAACCCACTGCCCCTCGTAGGTACGGCCAGCGTTATCTGTAAATACACCCGAGCCAGACATCACATCATTAATCCAGTCACCTTCATACCGATCACCATTAACCCAGATGTACACTCCAAAGCCTTGTTTCTTCCCTTGAATGATTTCCCCACTAAACCGTGCGCCATCATCCAGCACAACAAAATCCCTTTGGGGTTCCTGATGGCTTACATTTGCCGACGCCTTGTTGGGCTCTCCGATTGACGTGCCTGTTTCGTCACAGGCTGCAACCAGTAGCGATACCGAAATAACCATTGCTGTTCTTAACAAACTCAAATTTCTCACCTTAGTGATTTACACTCACTCTAAAGATTAGCCTTTTGCTGGCTTGCCGCCACTCATTTCGAGCTCTTCACGCCCATCATCCCAACCAGCCTCCCAACTAGCCACTAACACCTCTAGATCATAAGGAGCATTTCTGGGTGTACTACCGGTCAAACCATCTTTATGGCCCTGTTCATAAGCCTCATCTAGACCTACATGCCACTGACGCTTTTCATCCATATCTGAGCCAGAGGTAGGCACAGCTGCACTTGCCAGCCCAGCGATACCATCAACACTACCTGCCAAGCCATCTGTTACAGGCAGCGCATCGGCGCTAGGCTTGCCTTTCAAAATCGACGTCAAAGCAGACTCAAAGTCATGCAATATATAATATGCCGCCGGCACAAGTATTAAGCTCACAACAGTAGCAAACATAACACCAAACGCGAGAGAGACCGCCATAGGAATTAGGAATTGCGCTTGCAAACTAGTCTCAAGCATTAATGGCGTCAAACCACCAAACGTCGTTAACGATGTCAGCATAATAGGTCTAAAACGAGCAGCTCCTGCTTCTCGAATCGAGTCCATCAAACTTTCACCCTCATCTCGCTTGCGGTTTATATAATCAACCAGCACAAGATTGTCGTTAACCACAACTCCACTTACTGCAATCATTCCAACCAAAGACCACAAAGTCACCTCCATACCAAGCAGCATGTGGCCAATCAAAGCCCCTATTAACCCAAATGGTATTGCAAACATCACCATCAGCGGCTGCGCGTATGACCTGAACAACGTCGCCATCATCACGTACATACCCAGTAATGCAAAAAAGAACGACGTTTTTAAATAGGATTGAAACTCTGCTTTGTCTTTTTGAGAACCCGCCACAGCCCAACGCATGCCAGGATAGTTATCCGCAATACTGGTGAGAAATTCAGCTTTGATTGCCGTCATTACCTTAACTTCCGAACTAATACTATCGTCAATTTTCGCATTTACCTGAATAATACGACGTCGATTATGCCGTTTGATATAAGCAGCACCAACACCGTATTGGATATCCGCAACCGTAAGAAGAGGAACACTACTTCCGTCTCTCAAGCGAATGTACATGTTTTCCAAGTACCACAAAGAAGACCTCTCTTCTGCAGGGTAACGAACAACGACTTTAACGTCATTTTCACCGCGCTGAAGATTTTGAACCTCGGCGCCATGATATGCCTGCCTAACCTGCGCAGCGACTTCATCAAGACTTAAGCCCAAATTTCTTGCCACAGGCTTTAACTCTATCTGAAGCTCTTGTTTACCTTTTTGGAAAGAATCGGTAATGCCGTAAACACCGTCGTATTCCGCCAACCTTGCTTTTAATCCTTCCGAGGCTGCCTTCAAATCCTCTAAACTATTTGATGACAACTCCAAGTTAACCGATGATCCCGTTTGGCTTAACGTTGATTTAAACGTCAACTCCGTTACTTCAGGTAAATCTCCGACCTTTTTACGCCAACGATCAGTGATCATAGTTCCAGAAATCTTTCGATTCTCTGATGCCGCCAGCTCGATAACAATACTGCCACTTGTTTCGTTAGCGTAAGTGGTAAATATGTGAAGTATCTGCTCCTCACCCGTCTCTTGCTTTAATTCACGCTTTATCTCAAATGCAGCATTCTCAAGAGACTTAATACCTTGGCGCACAACAGTAATGGGCGCAGCTTGTGCGAACGTAACTTCTGAGCGTGCAGTGTCCCCTTCGATTGTTGAAAACATTACCAATTTCAACCAACCTGAACCCACCAATGCAAATGCAACAATTAATATGGCGATAAAAGAAAACAACGACATATAACGCCACGTTAAGCATTTTTCTAGGAAAGGCTTATACACATAGTTAATGAAGCGCTCTAAGCCGTATGAAAAACGCGCCTGAACTTTGCCTAACACTGGAATATTATCAATATCATCGCCCTTGGTTCCCGATAGGTGTGCAGGCAAAATCAACAATGACTCTAGCAACGAAAAAATCAACGTGGCGATTACAACAATAGGGATAACCTGCATCAACTTACCTTCCGGGCCCGGCAAGAAAACCATCGGAAGAAAAGCAATGATGGTTGTTAGCACAGCAAACACTACGGGTTTGGCAACCTCTTGGGCTCCCAATATCGCCCCTTTTAACCCAACAACGCCTTTTCGATGAAGCGTGAAAATGTTTTCACCGACGATAATAGCGTCATCTACAACAACTCCTAGTACCAAGATAAAAGCAAACAATGAGATCATATTGATAGAGCCACCAAACAATGGCAGCAACCAAAAGGCTCCCATGAATGAGATAGGGATACCAAGACTTACCCAAAATGACAGTCCAAAACGTAAAAACATCAACAAAATAACAAACAATAACGCCAACCCACCAACAGCATTTTCTGTCAGCAAATCCATACGACTTTTAAAATAGACAGATGAGTCCTGCCAAACTTCTACCTTAATGTTATCGGGCACATATGTTCTAGGGTTCGCAACATACTCTTTAAGTGCATCAGAAATATCTAAAATATTCTGCTGACCAACACGATACACACTTAATGCAACCGCAGGTTGCCCATTAAACTCTGCTGAAGACAATCCAGCTTTAAAACCATCGGTAACACTTGCGACATCACGAACAAGTACTTGAGCACCATCAGGCAACGCTCTCACGACTATTTCTTCAAACTCATCGCCCCAATACACTTGCCCTTTGGCTTTAATAGATATATCGCCTTGTGCAGTCTTTATTACCCCTGTAGGTAAATCAAGAGAACTTTGTCGAACTGCCGCTGCCACCTCAGTAAAACTAAGACCATAACGCTGCAACGAAGACTCAGACACCTCAATGGCTATCTCAAAAGGCTTGCTTGTCGTATGTTCTACCTGGCTAATCGTATCTAAAGCCGTTAAATCACTCTTGATGTTTTTAGCAATATTCTTTAATGATCGCATATCCGCTGGGCCGGATATCAACACATAGGCAACCAGGTTCCGTACAGATATTTCCTTAATGATTGGCCGCTCTACATCACTAGGAAAGGTGCCAATACCATCTACCCGTGCCTTTACTTCATTAAGCACTTCTTTAACATCATAACCGTAGGCAATTTCTACAGTCACAAGGCCTAGATGCTCATTTGCCCTGGACTCTAAGGACTTGATACCCTCAACATCATATATAGCAGACTCAATGCGAGTAATTACCGACTTTTCCACATCTTCTGGAGAAGCTCCAGGATATGCAGCAGTAATAGTAATCAAGTCTAATGAAATGTTCGGCAATATTTCTTTTCGAGCACTACCTAACGAAAGCGCGCCTGCGATCAGAATAAAAACCATTAGCAGGTTGGCAGCAACCTTATTTTCGGCAAACCAAGCGATAACTGCATTCATTGTGCAGCTTCCGCTAATGGTCGCGGCGCAACGGCCTGAGTAATATCCGTAGTTGAAGCAACCTCTTGTACAACCTCAACCTGCTGCGTTGTAGCAACTGGCTGAACAATATCTGGCTGACCCGCCGTCTTATCAACATCAATAACTTCTTTTGCTTTAGCGGTCTGTGCTGCAGCCTCATCTTCTGCAATAAGGGCCGCTAGAGGGGACATTTCATCCGTAGAAGTTTCCTGTTCAGCGACCTCCTTTAAAGGTTTTGTCTCAACCTCCTTTTCTTTCCGCTGCACATCATTTATCGCTGTTACTGAAGCATTAACTGACTCAACAATGTTTTTAACATTATCTTCAAGCTTACGTTTAGTAGAATCATCCATTTGATCCATCGCTGCTTTTGCCTGTTGAGCAATCGCACGCATTTGTTCGTTTGATATTTGGTCTGTGGTAAAGCCTTGAGATGTTGATTTCGAATTTCGTGTAGCCGGCGGTGTTGAAACAGTAGATAAACGCTGCTCCTGCAGGAGCTGCTCTCGTACTTTAACAGCACCACTCATCAAATCATCCGTTCTAGCAGGGGCATCATCCTGCTCAAGTGGCGCGGCCAACTTAGTTCTAACTTGCATACCTTCTACTGCAATATCAAGCTGACTGAGAACAACCTGCTCACCGTTATTAAGCCCGCCATTAACGTAAATCTCATTTTTACCCTTGTACATCACATCAACTTGGCGTCGAAACAAACGTTTATCCGCATCAACCAACCACAATTGGTTGCCATTGCGAAGCGCTCGACGAGGCACAGTAAAAACCCCTTGATGGTAACGACCTGCAATTTGGGCCTCAACAAAAGTACCCGCAGAAAGCGGAGGTCTATCTGGCTGATTAACATCTCGAGCATATGGGTCCTCGATTTGAGCAACGACATAAAGCAGCCTGTTTTTCTCATCTAGACCACCTTCCGCTCTCACAATCCTTCCCATCCACTCATAGGATTTTCCGCCATACTGCCCTTTAAGTACAACGGGGGTCCCTTCAGTTTCCGCCGCTTCTCGATAACGTAACGGCACATCAACCAAACCGAGTTGACGATCTGACAGAGGCAAGCGCACTTCAGCCACATCTACCGCATAGATGGTTCCTAGCTGTGCACCCGGACGAATATACTGGCCTACGTCTACTGATTTTGCTCGAACACGCCCATCAAAGGGGGCTTTAACGATTGTTCGTTTTTTCTGTAATTGGGCTGATTCAAGCTCAGCTCTAGCTGCTTGCAAACTTGACTTTGCTTGGTCCCACTGGGCTTTACCAGAGGCGTAGTCGTCTCGCTTAACGCCCTTCACTCGACTTCTTGCTTTAAATTCTGCTTTAGCTTGCAGCTCAGCTTGCTTGGCTTTTGATACATTAGCCTTGGCACGACTAATATTTACCTGATATTCAATATCATCAACTTTAATTAACGTTTCGCCTTTCTTAAAAAAGCCTCCATTAGCAAAGTGATTTGAAACAGAGAGAACTTGGCCACTAACTTCTGAGGTAAGAAGAATCTCGGTACCTGGAGTAACGGTCCCCCTTGTTGATACAGGGATACTAAGCGCCTTGGAATATACCGGGGTCACCGATACAAGTGGCTGCTTTATCTCAACAGGATGACGTTCAACTTTAGGCCGGCTCAAAAATAATAAGGCGGAAACAACCAAAGCTCCGATGATGACCAAAATAGGTAAAACAACCTTTAGTGCTTTATTCATGCTAAATCTGCTTTTTTTTTGATTTTTGATCTACACCAATGCATCAGTGCCAAATGAAATTGTAGACCTTTATTTGTTCTTCTGGGGTGCTAAACACAAGCATAGCTGCCGACATAGTAGCGGAAAAGCGCTTAGAAATTAAATAGTAACAACAATAAATTACAAACATTGGTACAAATAGAAGAATATTGACAACAAAGGCTTCCCTGCCTTGTAAAAATTGAAAAACTAAAGGCCTCTGGTCGCTTTTTGTACAACTTTTGAAAACAAACTATCTGAACGACCAACAGCTTTATCCAGCACTGTGGTCAAACAACTGAGCAAAGAGTCCGTTGCGGAATGAAGATAAAAATGATCTCCAGAAAACAACTGCAGCTCAAATCGCTCATTGGTGACTTTTGCCCAATCTTCAAGCTCATCAATACCTACATTGTCATCTTTGGCACCACCCAGCGCCAAAACTGGAACAGTGAGCGGCTCGGAGGGCTCATAGTCCCACGTTTCAATGACTTCACAATCAGCTCTAAGTATTGGGCTAACTAGCTCCATTAATTCGGGGTTATTTAGGGCTGCCTCTGGTGTTCCGTTAAGCCGGCGAAT
This sequence comes from Gammaproteobacteria bacterium 42_54_T18, assembly GCA_002163245.1. Classification (GTDB taxonomy): domain Bacteria; phylum Pseudomonadota; class Gammaproteobacteria; order Pseudomonadales; family Ketobacteraceae; genus 42-54-T18. The sequence continues at coordinate 46,556 of MAAL01000177.1, forward strand.
CTCCTCTAAAAACTCATCTTCTGGCAGGCCGTGAATAGGTCTTCTTTTTGCTGGAAGTTGGGGTGCCCTACGCCCAGACACAAAGAGGTATTCAGGTTCTTTTTGGCCATTATCTCTTAACTTTCGAGCTAATTCGTATGCGACTTGCGCCCCCATACTATGCCCAAAAAAAGCATATGACGCATTTAAGTATGGAGATATGGCGGATTCTAATGCACCAAGGAGTGAATCAAGATTGGTATAAGCGTTCTCTTTAAATCGAGCTCCTCTACCAGGAAGCTGGATCGAGCAAACCTCTACATCATCAGGTAGTTGTTGGTACCAATCCCTATATGCAGATGCGTTGCCGCCTGCATAGTTAAAACAGAATAAACGTAGACGTGGTTCTGACACAGGTTTTTGTACCTGGAACCACACGCTTTCTGAAATATCAGGAATACTGCTGTTCAATGCGCCCATAACGATATCCGGTCGAATGTCTTATTTTTATAGTTATTGATCAATTCTCTCGCGTCTCATCAAAGTTCAGATGTAAAACGCTGGAAACATTTTAAGGAGACTCTATTTGGCAATAGATGATACTACTCTCCGAACAATATGGCACAAATGTGCCAGAAGCTCAAAAAATCTACAAGAAACTACCATTAATAGCTCAATGTATAGTCAATATAGCGCCAGAGTATTTTCCCCGTCAACAACCACAAATGTAAATACTACGCAACTTTACAAACTGTAACAGTGTACTTACGCAATGTTACAGTTTGACCTACCCTTGCTTTACATAGACATAATACAGACAAAGAATGCACCTAAATCATTTAGATACATTACTTTACTAAAATCTTTTAAGACACCTCCACTTTTGGCTCACCATCCGCAGGAACTTCAATTTTAGGCTCCTCCGCATCAGGTAAATCGATATCCACCCTTCTAACACCCGGTACCATCCATGCTAATACGACGAACACCATACTCAACGCCCCTGCACAAGAAATCATCAAAGCCACCCCTCGACTCTGACCTATTCCCCATATATCTCCAAAATACTGGGCTAACACTTTGCCTTCCATCATGGAGGGTTCAAAATAGTTATCGGCAAGAAATCCGGCCGATAGAAATGCCAACGGTTGGGCAGATCGCATAATGGTATTCCTAAGGCTGAATACCCTGCCCTGATATGAAGCTTCGACCTTTTTTTGCCATAGCGTTTGACTTGATGCTGCTGCAATTGGTGCAGCAGCCATAACAATAAACGCCCCCAATGCCAACATCCAAATTTGCTGTCCTATTGGGATAATTATCAACATAAAAGAGATAAATAACGACGTTCCTAATATAGCGTAGGTTTGTCGAGAAGCCCCTTTCCAGACAACCATCAATATTCCGCCCACTAATGTTCCCACTCCGCCCATTGATTGCACAAGGCCTAGATCTGTCCGGGTACCCAACCCTAGCACTAGCGGCAGGAAAAGCACCTGCACAATAGATACGTTAAACCACACAAGGGTAAATACATACAAACCACCCAGTATCCCTTTTTTCTCCTTCATATATCGATAGGCATCGCGTAAATCGAGATACATATGGCGAAAAGTAAACTTCTCTTTTGTTGGATCCTTTTTGGGTGTTGGTATCGTTGCAATCGCGATCGTCAGCAAACCAACGATAAATGTTGCTATATCGATAAGGAAAATGCCTCGCATCCCTATGGTGTCAATCGCCAAACCGGCCAATAAGGGGCCTGCTAACTGAACACTACCGAAACCAAGCCCCATCATACCGTTTGCTTTGCTAAGCTGATCTCTTGGGACAACGAGGGAGATACAGGAAGTAAACCCTACCTGTAGCATAGTCGCGCACACCGATGCTACGGGTACAATTGCGATGATATGCCAAACCTGAAGCTGATCCGTCCAATAAAGCCCTGCTAATACCGCAGTCACAACGGCGCTACCAAATTGTGCGAAAAACAAAATTGTTTTACGCTTAACTCGGTCAATTAATGTGCCTATAAAAGGCCCTAACAATAAACCTGGTAACGTAGAGGCTATTGCAATGGTGGTGAAATTAGTGACTTCATTGCTAAGCTGGTACGCCCACACCCCGAGACCAAAATTTGTGAGAGTAGACCCTAAAAGGGATATGGCTTGACCAAAAAGGACAAAATAGAACAACTTCAATCCGGACATAAAAGGAACTTCTAGTAGATTTTCTATTTATAATTATTAGGCATTTATATTATTATAAGCCCTCGCTCTGCAAACTCTATACTAAAGCAATTCACGGGTGTACTCTAGAGCGACTAATAAAAACAACGCACCAGCTCACACACGGAAGGTGATAAATCATGAGTTTCTATCGCTCACTATCCCCCCTTGAAGCAACCTATATTGCTACAGAAACCCCTGAACACACCCCTTTTACGAACCAATACATTGTAGAAGGCATTGGCAAGCTGGATCTTGAGCAATGGGAAGAAGCCTCTTTAAAAGTGTCCAAGGTGAACGCTGGACTAAGTCTTCAACTGAAAGGTTTTTGGGGTTGGCGCTATTGGGATCAGGGCAGTGCAACTCCGCGCGTAACAAAATTAACAACGGATTGGGACGGTTTAAGTTCAGAGAATGCCCCTGATATATTTAGACCTTTTGACTCCCGCAAAGGCCCAAATGCGGAAATCATACTGATTGAAAACCCAAATGCCTCCTCTAAAATCCTTTTTCGAACCCACCATGCCATTACCGATGGAATGGGAATGACCCACTGGATAGAAGAGTGCTTTCGCGCCCTAAGAAAAGAACCTCTACTAGGCTCCACAGGCACGATTAACGAATGGGATATCGCAAAGCAAAATCAAGTTACCGTAGAGCCCACTATTGATGGCAACTGCATATCTCTGTCTCCAATATCAAAAAACCCAGAAGAAAGGTATTGCCGCTGGATTCGTTGTGATTGGCCAGGAAAACATACCAAAATCGTTTCAAAACTTATTTTAGCTTCCAGTACCGTCGCAAAGAATCGACATGGCAATGATAGTAGAACGCTATTTCGAATCCCTTCCGATCTTCGAAAGTACAATGAAAGCAGTTCTGATTTTACGATGGCGAATGCATCAGGTGCCTTCGATATTGAAACCACTGATAAATCCACCGTAAAAAGTATTCAAAGGGGAATTATCCAAGGCATGAGAAACAAATCGGATTTAGCGGTATTCCCCTCAAAGATGTACCTAGCAAACTGGCTTCCTAAAGCTATGTTTAATGCAAAAGCAGAAACCATTAAAAACATCCACAGCTCTGGCCGCTACCGCATGACGGGCACAATTTCATATTTAGGGGAGCAAAGCCTTGAACCATTCAGTTACGATAATTTTGCTGCCAAGGGTCGTTACGGCGTACCGATATCGCTAGAAAACAGAGGTATTTTTATTGGTGCAAGCAACACAAAAGACATGCTTAGCTTTTCACTCGGCGCCCCAAAAGCACTTGTTACCCATGAAGAACTTATTGAACTTGGCAATGAACTGCACGACGCATACAATGCACTATAGTCGTAACAAGAGGGTACCTCCGTGTACCCTCTTCACAATTAACCTAGCTCTGCTGTAAATGCTCTCTTAATAATCTCACAACCTTCTTTCAATATTTCCATGGGAATGGTTAATGAAGGCAATAATTTCACTACCTGTCCTTTTCGGCCAGCGCTTTCAATAATAAGACCCGCATCAAAACATCGCTTCAATATTCTGTCTGTAACGCCCTGATCATCTAAATCACTTAAATCAGCACCCCAGATCATTCCAATGCCGCGTATTTCAATTTTAGAGTTAAGTGACGCAATGTCTTTAGTTAGAAATTCAGAAATATATTGAGCTTTTTCTTTCACTTGCTGCTGAACATTCTCAGTTTCCCACAGATCGATCGCAGCAGCACCACCAACAAACGCCAACTGATGGCCTCGGAATGTTCCGTTATGCTCACCTGGCATCCACTTATCCAATTCAGGTTTCATCAAAACAATTGCCATAGGCAACCCATAACCACTAATAGACTTGGACAGTGTTACAATATCGGGGACTATATTCGCTCGTTCAAAAGAGAAGAAATACCCCGCGCGGCCACAACCCACTTGAATGTCGTCAACGATCATTAGTATGTCATGTTTATCACACAATGCTCGTAAGCGTTGTAACCACTCTACCGGCGCTTCAATAACACCGCCTTCTGCTTGAATCGTTTCAAGCAACATCGCTGCAGGTTTCTCATAACCGGAGCTAGAATCACTCAAAATAGTGTCCATGTATTCAATGCTATCAAAACTTCCCATAAACCCATGGGGATAAGGCATAAAGTGTACATTACCTAAAGCCACACCTGCCCCACCTCGATTGTATTGATTACCCGTAGCAGCAAGCGCTCCCAGGGTCATTCCATGAAATCCCCCTTGGAATGAAAAAATACCAGATCTACCTGTTACTTTACGCGCAATCTTAATGGCGGCCTCAACAGCATTTGTCCCCGTAGGGCCACAAAACTGCGTACGATAGTCCAATCCTCTTGGAACTAAAATCTTTTCATGCAATGCTTTAAGGAAGGTGCGCTTTGCGCCAGTAAATAAATCCAACCCATGAACAATCTCATCCGACTGCAAGTATCCCACTAATTTATTTTTAATGACGTCAGGGTTATGGCCATAATTTAATGCGCCAGCACCTGCAAAAAAGTCGATGTAACGCTCTCCATCTTCTGTCCACATCTCTGCGCCCTTAGCTCTGCTAAAAACAACAGGGAAAGATCGGCAGTAAGATCTAACTTCGGACTCATATTGGGAAAATACATCGGTGCTCATTAACACGCTTTCCTATGCTATTTTTTGTTATTTTGTTTAAAGGCAAGACTTTCGCCACCGCCCTACAGATATAATGCCGCCTATACTACTCAATTTGCCCCTAAAAACCAATTAGGATTTGCAACACCAAGCCCGAACACAGAGTGTATCCATCAAAATATCTATGTGGCTCACAGACGGATGGATCCCTGCTGGATCTGACTATACTAAAAAGAACCCACCGTGTACTCTAGGGTACATCTAACAACAAAAATATATGAAGAAATAATGCATTATGAGCTTTTATCGCCCTCTTTCGCCTCTTGAAGCAACTTACATCGCCACAGATAAACCGGACTATACGCCCTTCTGCAACCAATTCTTTCTAGAGGGCGAAGGCACTCTTGATCTCGATGCTTGGACAATTGCATCAGAAAAAGCTGCCATTGCTAACCCAGGCATCCGACTTCAACTAAAAGGACGCTGGGGATGGCGCTACTGGGACGACGAAGGCCCTCTACCAACCGTCAGAAAGGTAAACACAGATTGGGACGGTACCAGCTCCGAGAACACTCCTGATATTTTCAAACCTTTTGATGCACGCAATAGCCCTAATGCTGAAATTATTCTAATCGAAAGTAGCAATGCCTCCCCTAGAATACTGTTTAGAACACATCATGCCATCACTGACGGTATGGGAATGTTACATTGGATGGACGAATGCTTCCGAGCCTTAAATAATGAACCGTTAAAAGGCTCCAAGGGTATCAACAACGAATGGGACATCATAAAACAACACGAAGCCCCAGAGAGAACACTATTCGAAGGCAACTGCGCATCGCTATCCCCTACGTCCAAAAAACCAGAGTTACGATATTGCCGCTGGCATCGCTGTGATTGGCCAACAGATGGCAAACAGATACTGGCCAAGCTCGTACTCTCCGCCAGTATTATCGCAAAAAAGCATAACAATGGAGGAAGAACGCTCTTCCGTATCCCTTCCGATCTCCGCTGGTATCAGGGAAAAGGGGCGGACTTCACATTAGCCAACGCTTCTGGCGCTTTTGACTTAGAAACAAATGAAGAGTCAACCATTAGCAGCATTCAACAAGCAGTTAGAAATGGTATGAGAAGTAAGGCAGATTTGTCCGTTTTCCCCTCAAATTTATATCTTGCCAACTGGCTTCCAAAAGCCATGATGAACACAAAATCGGAAACATTAAAAAACATTCACGCTTCCGGCCTTTATAGGATGACTGCTACCGTATCCTATGTAGGAGAACGGGATCCAGGTAAATTAAGCGATAAGAACTTTACAGGGAAATCACTTTACGGCATCCCTATAGCCTTAGAAAACAGAGGGTTATTTATGGCCATCACAAATACCAAGGACACCCTTAGTGTAACTCTTGGTATTCCGAAAGCGCTCGCTACCGCTGAAGAGTTAATTGCTCTAGGCGAAGAACTTCATGAGACATTTAACTCTCTTTAGTCTTCAGTTTTCTTTAATCTTAAAGTCCCCAGCAACTCTCCATACTGTTAACGTTATAACTATAAACAGAACAATAACGTTAACAGTAATTTTTTAATCGCCAGCAATCATTTTCGCAAGCGATACCGCATGCTCACCTCGAATCATTGACTCATGGTCTCCTGGAACATCAATGTAATTAAATTGATAACCTTTGGCTTTCCAGTCAGTTTGAGAACTCTCACCTGACACTCGATCGCTCGCGGCATAGTGCGCAATGCAATATCTATTATACAAATCAGCATCACCTAACTCAGCCTGCGACACCAACCTATGATTTGTTATCGCAACATTATAAATTGACTGTATCTGCGCCAGAGTCAAATCATCCGGTAACATACGTGCAGCCTTCGCCGTTTTATACAAAGTTTCTAACCATTGATCATCACCAGACTCCGCTAAATGCCGCACATTTTTTGGCAATGGCTGACCAATTGCAGACTCAATGACTTGTACATTCGATAGCTGATCTGAAATCATCGCCAACGGCGTAAATGTATCAAACATCATAATACATTCAACACACCCGCCCATAGCATTTAGCTTTTCTGCTACACGTATAGCAATAACACCACCTAAAGACTGAGCAGCGATACGGTAAACACCTGTTGGGTGTTGTGCCTGAATTGCATCAACATAACAATCGATCATTTCATCAAATGAAGCAAATACATCTGCACCTTGAACAAACCCTCTCGCTTGCAACCCGTAAACAGGTATATTACTTGGCAGGCAGGCAACCAAATCGGTGTAACATAATACATCACCACCCACTGGGTGAATGAAGAAAATAGGTGTTACTTCATTTTCAGTATCAGTACGCTCTTTCACCTTTCTTAACGCTACTAATGGAGTCCACTCAGTATCTCCTTCGGAACGCTTAATCGTCTCACAGAGCTGTTCAATAGTCGGTGCGTTAAGCAGTTCAACTATTTGCAATGACACCGAAAACTCTTGACTGACACGGGCCATCAAGCGAACACCAATAAGTGAGTGGCCGCCAATATCAAAGAAATTATCCGTTACTCCCACTTGCTCAACAGGAAGTAATGCTTCCCACATTTCAACTAACGCAGATTCCATATCCGTTCGGGGAGCTACGTACTCTCCTCCAGCCAATACCATCAATTGTGGTTTCGGTAAGGCTTTACGATCGACTTTTCCAGCAGGTGTTAACGGTAACTGCTCCATCGCCATCAAAGCAGTCGGAACCATATAATCCGGTAAATTCTCTCTTAAGGTCGCTCGTGCGGCGGCAACATCAAATGTATCAACAGGGCTAACCTTTTGCCCCGCTACATTTTCTGCCACAATATAAGCCGCCAATGCAGTACCGCCTGGCATATCATCTCTGACAATAACAACGGCCTCACGCACAGCAGGAAGTGCACTGACCGCAGCTTCAACTTCACCTAACTCAATCCTGAACCCTCTAACCTTTACCTGATTATCCACACGATCTAGATACTCAACCGTACCGTCTACCAACCAGCGACCTAAGTCACCCGTTCGATAAATGATATCGCCTTGAATCTTTGATAAAGGGTGATGAAGGTAATCAACCTTGGAATATGGATTATTAACAAAAACCTCATTGGTTTTTTCAACGTTATTCCAATAGCCCTCTCCCACTCCAACTCCAGAGATACAAATCTCTCCAGGCACACCAGCAGGAACCAACCGTAATTCGTCATCAAGAACCAGAACACTTAAATTTGCCAATGGCTTACCAATAGGCACAGAACGTTGACCAACAGGCAGCGGGGTTTCTATCGCACATTGAATAACATCATCTGCCGCTTCAGTTGGCCCATAGGCATTTACTACGGGAACCTCTGGGTACAATGCTAACCAGGCATTCACTAACTCAACAGAAACAGCCTCTCCTGTTGCCATCATCCAACGTAAGTTGGGCAATTCTCTATCCACTTCAGGTAACTGACGAACATATTCCATTAATAGCTGTAATGCTACCGGCACTAACTCAACGACTTCAAGTTGATGTTCTTTCACTAACGCAAACATTTTTTCTGCGTGAGTTACATCATCCAATACAACCGTTTTACCACCACAAATAACCGGCCCTAAGAACTGCCAAACAGAAATATCGGATGAAGATGGGGCTGTTTGTAAAAAGCTGAAGGCTCCTTCAAACCCAAGAACTTTACGCTCCGCTTCAATATGATTGACCGCACCATCATGACGAACAATCGCTCCTTTCGGTTTGCCTGTGGAGCCCGATGTGTAAATCATATAAGCACGGCTATCGGTCGGAATATCGATATTTAGATTATCCGAGGCGAAATTATTAATCTTCTGCCAATCAGTATCCAGATACACAATACGTGCACTACCATCACTTTCAACTTTATCCGACAAGTGTTGCTGGCTTAGTACAATTTCTACCTCAGAATTATCTCGCATGTAGGTAATTCGATCCTGTGGATATTTAGGATCCATTGGCACGTAAGCACCGCCAGCTTTTTGTATCCCTAGAATACCGACAAGAAAATCAGCAGAACGCTCTGCACACAAGCCAACGAGGTCACCAACACGGGAATTAGCACCCACTAAATATCGCGCCAATTGATTTGCTCGTTGATTCAATTCGCGATAACTGTATTGTACATTGTCGTCAATAACCGCAATAGACTCTGGTGTTTGAAGGACTTGACGCTCAAAACGCTGGTGTAAACAAAGTGACAAATCAAAATCTTCGGCTGTAGTGTTCCAGTCTGTCAATAAAGTTGTGATTTCTTCCTCTTCAGTAACATATTGCAAATCACCGAGCGTTTCCGCATCACCCAATACAATCTGACGACTAAGACTTACCACTCGATCCACCAAGCCAAAATCTTCGAATACATGCGGGTGGTAAAGCAGCGTGATCTTTAAATCGCCTCGCACTTCGGTAACAACAAACTGAATATTCTCAGCTGGATCGCTAGGCGTTCCCTGAGCGTCAATAACTTCACCGAGAAATTCACTATCTGCCAAAAAGTGATAATAATTATACATAAACCCAATACGACCACGAGGTGACAATGCAATTTGTTCACCAATCGAAATCAATCGATATCTTTTTATCTCCTTTTGGAACTGTCGAGCAACATTAAAGATCGAGGCAATATCATTGGAAGAAGAAAAATCATCTTTTCCAAAAACAAAGGGAATCTCTTGAATATAACAACCTTGAGATGTGTAATGCCCTTTCCCACGACCGGCCATGGTTTCCTGAATGACAAAATCACTATCAGGTCGGCAATAGGTATTAATCATCAACCCATATAACACTTTAAAGTACAAAGCAGGTGTTATACGTTGCTTACGACAATACTGTTTAACTTCAGCCCAATGGGTCTTATCCAAATAAAATTCCTGGCTTCGATAAGCAGCAGGCTCAGGTATCGGGGCTGGCACTGTAAAATCGAGAGGTTCAACTGCAGCAAGTTTATCTTTCCAAAACGCCAGGACACTTGATGTGTCCATCACCGAACGGTCTACAGCCACAAACTCGGCAAAGTTCTCGTCGTTAAACGTTATCTCCGCTTGAGGATCTTTTAACAAAGTGGTGTATGCATCTGTAACCTGTTCCCACAATGCATTCAGCGCCGCCCCATCTTGTATTGCGTGATGAACCGCGGCGACTAATACATAGTGCTTATCTGCCACTTTAATAGTAATAAAGCGAACAAACTCGTCCTTTAAAATATCGTAAGGCCGATAGATTATTTTATCGGTAATGTGTTTGATATCTGCACTGCTATACCCTTTATCAGACACATCCATAAATTCATAATTAATAACATGCTGTTTACGAATAGCCAAATAACCCACATCTAAATAAGCAGGTTTTGCAGAAACAAATTGAGATCGCAAGATAGGTGCGTTATCAGAAAACTGTTGTAAACATCGCTGCCATAACGCTTCATCTATTTCGTTGTGCACATGCAACGCCCAACCATGGCTACTTTGCAACGTTGACGGATTAACAAGGTTATCCATAAACATATCATATTGCATTGCAGATAATGGCAATACATCAGTGTACTGGGACACTGAAATATTTAGCGCGTGCATCAGTTCTGACTGAGTACATAACTCGACATTCGCCACTCGCTGCGCAGGGTTATTTACAATAGCTTCTGATAGATGCATATAATGATGAATAAGCTTATCCATCGTATTTTCATCAAAGAGGTCGGTATTAAACTCCAAATCACCTGACAACTGCTCCACTGATTGTGATAACGAAAGTGTCATATCAAACTTAGCCGATACTCCTCCCAGAGACAAAGGCTCTACAGATAAACCGCCAAATTCTGCAGCCAATGATTGCTGGTCAGGCGCAATGGTATCAACCGTATTCAACTGAAATGCAACCTGAGCCAAAGGGGTGTAGGAAGGATTACGCTCCACCTGCAATCGATCTAACACCATGTCTACGGGAACATCTGCATTTGCAAAGCCACCTAAGACAGACTCTCTAACACGTTGCAGTGCCTCAGTAACAGATAGGCTACTCGGTAACTCCGTGTTTAACACCATACTATTGATAAAGAATCCAATAATATTCTCTAACGATTGCTGGGGACGCCCCGCCGTTGGTATACCTACAGAAACGGAATCCTGTTGCGCATATTTGCTTAACAACAACTTCCACGATAGCAACATCACCATAAAGGGTGTCACACCCTGCTCTCTAGCAAACTGAGTTAACTTCTGATTAAACTCTGGCGAGAACTGTAAACCCTTTACATTACCGTTTGTCGTCTGGACACTTGGTCTCGGCCGATCGGTGGGCAGGGTCAATAAAGCAGGTGCGTTTTGTAAATGCTTTTGCCAATGAGCCAATTGCCCTTCTAACGCATCATCCGTTAAATACGACTGTTGCCATTGTGCGAAATCAGCATATTGCAACGACAACTCGGGTAAAGGTGAAGGCATTTTATTTGAAAAGGCAACGTACAACGTCGTCAGCTCTCGTAACAATATGGCCATCGATACACCATCAGAAATGATATGGTGCAGACAGAAGGTCAAAATTGAATCTTCGTTACCTTTCTCATCCTTAATAATAAGTAAAGTACCACGAACAAGCGGCCCTTCCTCTAGATCAAATCCAGTTGCCCTATCATTTGCAGCATAAGCAAGTGCTTTGCCTTCACCATCACTATCATGCACAAAAGATAGCAATGACAGTGGGCTATCGAATTTCTGATGTATCCGCTGCGAAGGTACTCCCTCACCATCAGCTGAAAAGGTTGTTCTTAATGACTCATGCCGGCGCAAGAGTTCCGCGTAGGCTTTTTGTAATACTGTAATATCAAAAGCGCCCTTCACACGCACCGCTGTTGGCATGTTATTGGCACTTGAACCGGGGTTCATTTGCTCAAAATACCATAAACGCTTCTGACCAAAAGAGAGCGGTATATTATCTTGTTTATTTAGACGAAGAACTTCAGGCCGACTACTATCTTCCGCTTCTGCAATATCAACTTTTTCTGCAAACAGTTCAATCGTTGGCGATTCAAATAACATCCTGACAGAAACGGCTCTACTGGTTTGCTTGGAAACACGAGCGACAACCTGTGTTGCTAGCAACGAATGACCGCCTAGCTGGAAGAAATCTTGTTTTATACCAATGGCAGAGACACCCAGAACAGACTGCCAAATATCAACAAGCATGGCTTGGGTTGCATTTTCTGCTGGTACAAGTTCGACGCTACCTTCTTCAATAGGTTTGGGTAAAGCTTTACGATCGACCTTTCCATTGGGAGTTAAAGGGAATTCGCTCAACAGAACAAAGTGCTGAGGCACCATAAAGGATGGCAACAATTTAGCAATCTGACGACCTACATTTTTTGTAAACCCTTCAGTATCGTTTTCCAATAGCGCTTGAGAAACAACAACCCAGGCTACCAAACTGTCTCCAGTAACTTCAGAGTTTGATACCGCCACTAAACTATCGGTAATATTTTCTTGCTCATTAATAACTGACTGTATTTCGCCAGTTTCAATACGGTATCCGCGTAACTTGACTTGGTGATCAATTCGACCTAAATATTCAACCTTACCATCAGCACGGTATCGAGCCAGATCACCCGTCTTGTACATTCTTTCTTGTTTATCCGTTTCATCCTTATTAGAAACAAACGGATTGAGGAAAAATGCCGAAGCCGTCATTTCAGCGTCACCTAAGTATCCAGGTCCAACACTGTCACCACCAATGTACAATTCGCCGATAGCACCGATAGGTAGTAGCTCTTGATGTTGCCCCAAAACGTAGAGTTTCACATTGTCGTTAGGGCGACCTATCGGTAAATTCACCGCAGCTATATCCACAGCCAAATCAATCCGGTGCCATGCAGCAATATCGGCACACTCAGTTGGACCATAGCTGTTTATTAATTCGCATGGTTCATCTAATGGCTGCGTGCTTGAAGACAGCCAACCCTGCAAACGTTGCAGGTTGATCGGTTCCCCACCCAAGAACAAGTACTTAAGAGACTGCAGCTTTCGCCAATCATCACTATCATCCTGTAAAGGGTAAAAGGCACTAGGGGCACAGTTTATCCAGGACACTTGCTCACTTTCAATGATAGATAAGAAACGAGCTGGGTCATATTCTTGAACGTCAGGTATAACCAAGGTTGCACCTGATATAAGCGGCGCAAATATATTCTTCTGCGTTAAATCAAACCCTATCGCACTCATTAACAAAACATTATCTTGCTCTGTCATGGAAAATTCACGACAGTACCAATTTAATAGATTGCTTTCTGCGTAATGGGTTGCTCCCGTTCCTTTAGGGCGCCCTGTGGACCCTGATGTATAAATCATATAAAGCAGGCGGTTAGAGTCCTGATCACTTTGTATCGGGTCAACAGAAAAATCACGAATACGTTGCTCTTGATTGTCAAAGCATATTAAGTTTCGATGATTATCTTCAGGGAGAAGGTCCGACCGAGTAACAACCGTGGTAATCCCTGCATTATCCATAATATAGGCTAAGCGCTCTGCAGGATAACTGGCATCAAGTGGAACATACGTCGCCCCCGCCAATAAAATACCAAGAATACATTCCGGCAGTTCCAAAGCACGGTCATAACATAAACCAACAACATCGCCCGCCACTATTCCTTGTGACTGTAGGTAACGTGCCAATTGATTAGCACGCCCACTTAACGCCGCATAACTAAGGCTGTTCTCACCACACACAACTGCAACCGCATTAGGTGTTTTCTCAGCTTGCAATGAAAACAGTGAATCGATTGTGATATCTTGTTGATAGTCAACCTGCGTTTGGTTCCATGCAACCAACTGACGCTGCTTCTCTTCATCATTAAGTAAATCGATAGTGTAGATAGGGCTTGGTACACCTTCCACTGCCACTATCGCATCACACAGCTGAAGAAAATGTTTTACCAATTTCTGTGCGGTTACCTCAGCAAACAAATCAGTATTGTACTGCAGCGAAGCTTGCAGCCCATCAGTCGATCCCGCGGCTGGCTCATTAAAATTTAACGTCAGTTCATACTTAGCCGTTTCGACCGAAAACTCAACGGGTTTTATAGACATCATCTGATTGCTATTGCCGCCCTCTGACTCCACAGGCATATTTTGATAGCTCAGCATCACCTGAAATAACGGTGAGCGACTCATATCTCGGCTAGGATCAACCTCTTGCACAATTTGTTCGAAAGGAACATCTTGATGTTCATAACCCAACAAGGCCGTTTGTTTAACCTGCTGAACTAATTCACTAAAAGAAAGTTCAGGGTTAACATTCATTCGTAGCGCCAAGGTATTCACAAAAAACCCGACTATCTTTTCTAAATCGGAATTTTCGCGACCGGCTACCGGCGTACCGATACAGAAGTCATGCTGTCCGCTATACCGGTGCAACACAATAGAAAACGCCGCTAGCAAACTATTAAAAAGCGTTCCCCCTTCTTTTCTAGCGAGTCTCTCCAACCCTTGTTTAACCGTGTCCGACACAACAAATGGAATACTTGCACCAGCATATGTCTGAATCGATGGACGTGTTTTATCCGTTGGTAAGGCCAACGGCTCAACGTCACTTAACTGAGCATTCCAGTAAGCTAACTTATTGAATAGCGCCGAATCGGTAAGAACATCTCTTTGCCAACTAGCAAAGTCCGCATATTGATACGTTAACGGTTTTAACGCAGGAGCTATTTCACCCGCATGCCGTAAATACAATGACACCAGTTCTTGGCCAAGAATATTCATCGACCAACCATCTGTGACAATATGGTGTACAACAATCGTTAACACCACATCATTAGGTGCAATATGTAATACACTAGCTCGCGTTAGCGGGCCATACGTCAAATTAAATGGCTTCATGATTTCTATCGCAACTAGTCGAACAATCTCTTGCGATAATGCACTTTGAATGAGTACATCCTGATCACTAACACTCTGGTCAAATCCGCTTTGAGAAATATCAGATTCAACAACGTCAAAAGTGTCACTTGATAAAAAGGTTTGATGCGCGCCCTCTTCGTCTTCTTTAAATACGGTACGTAATGACTCATGTCGTGCAACAAGGTCTCGATAAGCAGCCTTTAATGCATCAAGGTTAAACTCCCCTTGTATGCGAATAGCTAATGGCATGTTATAGGCAACAGAGCCCGGTTCGATCTTATCTAACAACCATAATCGTTGCTGCGCAAAAGATAACGCAATACGTTGATCACGATTAACAACAGATAATGGGTGCTCGATAACACTGGACGCATCTGATATTTTTGATGCGAACTGCTCAATAGTAGGATTTTCAAAAAGGGATCGGACGCTCATTTTAACATTCAAATCTTTAGCTACACGTGCAATTACTTTTGTAGCAAGTAATGAGTGTCCACCTAATTCAAAGAAATTCTGTGTAACACCAATTTCAGACAATCCAAGCACGTCCTGCCACAACAAGACTAAGCGAGCTTCTTGATCACTTCTTGCGGAGATCACCTCTCCAGAGGAAGCAAACGATGGTAACGGCAGCGCTTTACGATCAACCTTACCATTAGGGGTAAGTGAAAAGTTAGAGACTAATACCCAAGCCGCAGGAATCATATGTGCCGGTAATAAATTCCCCACCGATAGTTTCAATACTGCTTGAACATCTTCGCGCTGCTGTTCATTGAGTGTCTCAACACCGCTGACAACCACCCACGCCACCAACTGCTCTCCGGTACTTGACGAATGTGTTGCCACAAGACTATCCACTACAGACGACTGCTCGTTAATTACCGACTGAATCTCCCCTACTTCAATCCGGAAACCGCGTAACTTAATTTGATGATCTCGCCGACCAAGATATTCCACTTTGCCATCGCGTCTATAACGAGCCAAATCACCCGTTCGATAAATCTTACTGCTTCCTCCATTAAATGGGTGAGTAATAAATACTTCACCGGTTAATTCTGCATTATTGAGATAACCTGGGCCGACAGAATCACCACCAATACACAATTCACCTATCGCACCAATAGGTAACAACTCATCATTACTACCCAATATATAGAGTTGCACGTTATCATTCGGTCGACCTATCGGTAACGTTGTACCACTCAGATCCGATTCAACATCCACACAATGCCAGGCGGCAATATCTGTACATTCAGTTGGTCCATAGCTGTTAATAAGCTGGCAGTCTGTTTCTCTTAACCAGCTATCTATTCTCGGTTGGTTAATCGGCTCTCCACCAAGGAATACATGCCTTAAGGATTTGATTTTTGACCAAGACTCGGGATCATCTTGTAAACCATAAAACGCAGACGGTGCACAGTTAATCCAGGTTACATTATGCTTTTCAATCAATGACGACAATATTTCAGGATCATACTCTTGCACACTGGGTATAACTAAGGTGGCGCCAGCAACCAAAGGGGCGAAAAGATTTTTCTGCGTCAAATCAAATCCCAATGCACTCATCAACATTAGATTATCATCAACAGTCAAAGAGAAGTCACGTGCATACCATGCCAACAGGTTAACTTCAGATCTGTGATAGGCACCGGTTCCCTTTGGTCGCCCTGTAGAGCCCGATGTATAAATCAGATACAACAAACGTTCAGCATCAGGTTCAACAAGAATTGATGCGTTATTCTGACCTTGTTTCGCCTCATCAAATAGATCGCTGGCATTCAGCTCTTTTTCTACATCAACATACAGCCAATCACCTTGCGGCAGCGAATTTTGGATACCTGCTCTTGTTAACACCCATCGAATACTCGCATCTTCAATGATGTAACGAATACGACCTTCAGGATAGCTGGCATCAAGAGGTACATAGGTAGCCCCAGCTTTTAATGCGCCTAAAATACTTGTCATGATATGCAAAGAGCGATCAAAGCAAAAACCAACACAATCACCAGGTTGAACACCCAACGATATCAAATGGCTAGCAACCAAATTACTAGCCACATCCAATTCTTGATAAGTCTGTTTCTCATTGCCAAATTCAACGGCGATATTATTCGGAGTTTTTTCTGTTTGAGCTGCAATCCATTGGTGAACGGTTAATGTCTTATCATAGTCAACTTGGGTTTTATTCCATTGATGAAGTTGTACGTCTATTTCAGACTCATCCAAAATATTAATATCAGCAAGCAATGCATCGGGGGAGTTTACTAGACGTTGGCATAAGCTAACAAAGTGATGAGCCAAACCTTCAATGGTTTCTCGCTCAAACAAATCGGCATTGTATTGCAGAGATGCAGACAAACCTTCCGTTGCTTCGGATACAAACAACGTCAAATCAAACTTTGCAGTTTCAACATCATAGGTAACCGGATGCAAGCTAATGTCACCAGCCTGCGTCGCATTCTCTGCCATTTGCTGCTGATCAACATCCATATTTTGATAAACCAACATGGTTTGAAACAGAGGCGAACGGCTCATGTCACGCGTTGGATCAACGGCATCAACTATTTGTTCAAATGGAATTTCTTGATGCTCATACCCACCGACAACCGATTCATTAACGGCTTTGACCAAGGTATCAAAGCGATCAACCGACTCAAGACGCAAGCGAACCACAAGCGTGTTAACAAAAAATCCTACGATTTTTTCTAAATCAGGATGATCACGACCCGCTACTGGAGAGCCAATAGCAAAATCATTCTGCCCCGTATAACGGCTTAACAATACGCCAAACGCTGCCATCAAGGCATTAAACAAGGTTCCACCATTACTATGAGCAATGGATTCTAATTGATCACGAACATCTTGAGGTAACTCAAATTTAACAGATGCTCCAGCATACGTCTGTACTGACGGGCGTTGAAAATCTGTTGGTAAATTAAGATTAGGTAATTCTTCTAGTGTATTTTCCCAATAGGACAAATGTTTATCAAAGGCTTCACCATCCAAACGATCACGCTGCCACAGAGAATAGTCGATATATTGAAGTTGGGGTTCATCTAAAGGATTTTCTAACCCCATATTGGACGCAACATAAAGCGTTGCTAATTCTTGACCCAAGATATTCATCGACCAACCATCGGTCACTATATGATGCGCAACAATAACCAGCACATAATCACTGTCATCCTCATCCCCAACAGTGATCAAACTTGCACGAATCAGTGGTCCATTTTCCAAGTCAAAAGGTTGTAAAATCTCATTCGCCACCGCATTTCGAATCGCGCCTTCGTTTACAACAACTGATCGAGCCAAAGAAAACCCATCAATACCGACAATCCATTGATAAGCCCCATCGTCATCTTCTTTAAATACTGTACGAAGACCTTCATGACGCTGTATTAACGTAGTTAATGTTGTCCCCAACTGTCCAACATCAAGGTTACCTTTAATACGCATCGCTAACGGCACGTTATAGGCAGTAGAACCTTCATCAATCTTATCCAGCAACCATAAACGCTGCTGTGCAAAGGACAATGGCACACGAATATCTTTATTCGCGATAGCATCACGAGATAAAGCGGTAATTATTTCCTTTCTCTCTCCACCAGCCAGTAATCCAACAATATTTGCAGCAAGATCTTGTACGGTAGGGAACTCAAATAAAGCACGAACCGTTAGATGCACTTCAAATACTTGCGAGGCACGAGAAACTATTTTAGTAGCCAGTAATGAGTGACCGCCCAAATCAAAAAAGTTGGATTGCACACTGATTTTTTCACGACCCATGACTTCTTGCCAAATCTGGGCGACTTTTTCTTCTTCAATGCTTTCTGGTGGACAATATTCACCTTCGTCTGTAACGGATATAACACGTTTTTCTAAGGCTTTCTTATCAACCTTGCCCGCGGGGGTTGTAGGTAGCTCATCCAACAACTCAATCGCAGCAGGAACCATAAAGTCCGGTAACTTCCCTCGCAATTCCGTACGAACACTAGCGATTGAAAAACCATCTCTGTCAGCCGCAATAACAAAAGCGACCAGTGCCGCACCACCAGGCATATCTTTCTTAACGATAACCGCGCCTTCTCGCACCCCTTGTGCACCTGCAACGGCCGCTTCCACTTCGCCCAACTCAATACGGAAACCACGAATTTTCACTTGATTATCGACACGATCAAGGTACTCAATAGAGCCATCCGCTAACCAGCGACCTAGATCACCGGTACGATACATTGTGGAGCCCACCACTTCGTCATGCGCCCCCTCAAAAGGATTAACAACAAACGCCTCTTCGGTTTTCTCTGGATTTTGCCAATAACCTTCCCCGACACCGACCCCCGAAATACAAATTTCTCCAGGAATACCCGCAGGTACAAGACGCAATTGATCATCAACCACAAATACATTTAAGTTTGCAAGCGGCTTACCAATTGGAACTGAACGCTGACCTGCCTCTATAGGCTCCTTAATATTACACTGAATAACATCATCAGCAGCTTCAGTTGGACCATAAGCATTCACGACAGGAATATTAGGATAAAGCGCCAACCAATCATTCACCAAGTCAACCGACACCGCCTCCCCTGTAGCCATCATCCAACGTAACTGAGGCAACCCTCTTTCTATATCAGGAAGAGTTCTTACATGATCCATTAATAGCTGTAACGCTACGGGTACCAATTCAACGACGTCCAAATCATGCAGTTTAACCAGATCAAACAACTTCTTAGCATTTGTTACATCATCAAGAACAACGGTTTTACCACCACAGATAACAGGGCCTAAAAATTGCCAAACCGAAATATCAGAAGATGACGGCGCCGTTTGTAAAAAGCTAAAGGCCTCTGGAAATTCTAAATCAACTCGCTCGGCTTCAATATGATTCACTGCGCCATCATGGCGAATGATTGCACCTTTTGGTAGCCCCGTAGACCCAGAGGTATAGATCATATACGCTCGATCATTTGGCGCGACCGTAACAGACAGATTCTCAGTGCTATATTGCTCAATCGAATGCCAATCGGCATCCAAATAAAATACATGAGCATTTTTCGCAGCAACTACCTTTTCTGCTAAATGCTTCTGACTTAGTAACACCGTTACCGCTGAATTCTCCTGCATATAAGTAAGACGGTCTTGTGGATACTTAGGATCCATCGGCACATAAGCACCACCTGCCTTAAGAATGCCGATAATACCAATAAGAAACCCTACAGAGCGATCAGCACACAACCCCACCAAATCATTCCGCCCCACTCCTTTTTCAACAAGGTAATTGGCGAGCTGGTTAGTTTTTTGATTTAACTGTTGATAGGTTAAGGTTACATTATCATCGACTGCAGCAATCCTATCAGGTGTCAAAGAAACCTGCTGTTCAAATCGCTGATGCAGACATAAAGTCAAATCAAATGGCTGTTGAGTATCGTTCCAAGTTGAAAGCAGCAAGGTTTGTTCATTCTGATCAGTAACGTATTGCAAATCATTGAGTTGCTCAACTTGAGCATCAACAATCTGCTCACTTAATGCGGAAATCCGCTGCAACATTGAGAAATCGGAAAATAGATGTTGATGGAAAAACAAATTCAGTTTTAGTTCACCCGCAACTTCAGTCACTACAAACTGAACATTGTTTGCCGGGTCACTGGGAGTGCCTTCTGGGTTAAACGTCTGTCCCAAAAATTCTGTATGTGCTAAAAATTGGTAAAAGTTAAACATAAAACCAACCCTACCCTTCGGCGACATTTCTGCTTGTACGCCAATGGATACTTTTCGGTGGTTTTTTATGGTTTTTTGATAGGCTCTTGCAGATATAAGAACATCAGAAAAAGTTTTGTTAGAATGTAAAATGTCTCGTTTAAAAACAAACGGAATTTCTTGAATACAACAACCTAAGGTTTCAGCCGTTGCCGACGTACGCCCACCCATGGTTTCTTGAATTGAAAAATCTTCATCGGGGCGACAGTAATTATCAATCACCAAACCAAACAAGCACTTAAAGTACAACGCCGGGGTTATACGCTGCTTTCGACAATATTTCTTAACGCCAGCCCAGTGCTCTGTATCCAAATAGGATTCGCGGGTAACAAAATGTGCTGGTGCAGGAATTGGGGCTGGCACCGTATAATCCAATGGCTCAACACTCGCCAACTGATCCCGCCAAAACAATCGATGTTCTTGTGTATCAAAACTCGATCGATTTTCAGCGACAAAATCAGCAACATTATCATCTGCAAAATGATAATGTTCACCATTTTTTATCGCAGCATAACGGTCAGTGATCTGTACCCACAGGCTATTGAGTCCTGCGCCGTCCAAAATGGCATGGTGTACGGCGGTAATTGCAACAAAATGATCTTCTTTTAATTTAACAAGATAATAACTAATGAGTTCATCATTCTGAATATCATACGGACGATAAATCGTTTTTGTAATCCACTCACTAAGCTCCTCTTCAGAAATATTATCATCAGAATGATCGATAAACTCCCAGTGAATATCCTTTTCTTTGGCAATAGCCAAATAACCCATATCTAGATAGGGAGCTTCCGTTGCCACAAATTTTGCACGTAGTATCGCACTATGATCTGACAGCGCTTGCAAGCTCGACTGCCATAACGCAACATCTAACGGGCGATGAATATGAATCTGCCAACCGTGGCTACTTTGGAATGAAGTAGGGTTTACGAGATTGTCCATAAACATATCGGATTGCATTGCCGTCAGAGGTAATACCGTTTCGTAGCTTCCAGCTGTATCCCCCAACACTTCTTCAACAAGTGCATCATTACTAACGACAGACAAGGTATTCAATGGGATGGACAAATCCCCCACTAATAAATACTCTGCCAACTGCTTAAACTGTTCAGAAATTCTATTGATCGTATCCGGCTTATAGAGATCTGTATTGTATTCCAGGTCCCCTCTTACCAACTGATCACTATGTGTCATGGACAAGGTTATATCGAACTTAGCACTAACAGACTCTTTCTTTAACGCTTCAACAGTAACCTCACCAGCTTGAGCCGGTGCCGCTGTATTATCTGCTTGTGATCGTGTATCCGCCATTAACTGAAAAGCTATTTGCACCAACGGAGTATAAGAAGGATTCCGACTTAACTTTAAACGCTCCACCGCCATCTCAATGGGAATGTCATCATTATCCAAACCATCGAGAACCGTTTGTTTAACGCGTTCTAATACATCGGCAATGGTTGGGTTTTCAGAAATATCAGTACGCATCACCATACTATTCACAAAGAAACCGATAATAGGCTCTAGCGCGGGCTGACCTCGACCCGAAGTTGGGATACCAACACAAAGATCTTCTTGTTGACTGTAACGAGACAACAGCATTTTCCACGCGGCTAACAAAACAATAAATGGTGTCACACCATTTTGATTTGCAAAATCCGACAAACGTCGACCAAACCCTTCCGGAAACTCAACTCTCTGCGTTGCACCATTGGATGTTTGCACTGGAGGTCGTGTCATGTCGCTTGGAAACGTTGACAACATTGGTGCATTGGAAAGTTTTTTCTCCCAATAACCCAGTTGTTTTTCTAACCCTTCACCTTCTAAGTATTGTCTCTGCCAGATAGAAAAATCAGGATATTGAATTTCTAAGGGTGGCAAAGGTGACGCCATATTGCTGTTAAATGCCCAATACAACATGGCAATTTCACGCATTAAAATAGCAACCGACAAGCCATCGGAAATAATATGATGCATTCCAATGATCAGAATATGTTCTTGGCATTCGTTCGTAGCAAGTATTGGTAATGCAATAAGCTTAGCGCGCAATAAGGGACCATTATTTAAATCAAAAGGTTGTTTTACCTCTTGGGCAAGTAGCTTTTCGACCTTTTGTTCTTGGTATGCGCTTTCACCCTCAATGGTTAAGAACTCAGTGCTAAAACCTAGCGAGTCACTAACCTGTTGAAACGGCACGCCCTCTTCATCCACATAAAATGTAGTACGAAGAGATTCATGACGTTGAACCAGCGCTTCAAATACATTTTGAATAATATCGGTATTAAGCGGCCCTTTAAGCCGTATACCCGCAGACATATTATTAGCAACGGTGCCTGGGTTCGCCTCCTCGAAAAACCACAATCGCTGCTGTCCAAAGGACAAAGGGATCTCAACAGGGCTTTCTATGCGAACAATTTTCTTAGATTCATCTTGCTTCTGCGCGCCAGAAAAGAAGTCAATGATGTCTTGTTTACGATCTTTTAGCTGAATTTTGATCTCTTTTGTTAAAGCCCCTTGAGGAGCCTTAATTTTGAGCTTGTCACCATTCAGTGAAATCTGGATGTCGAGTTGTCGTAACTCAGATAAAAAATCGACAATGTTCATCTATTTGCTTTCCTACTTTTTTGTTAGCCAACCGGCTTTGACGCAATCTTATCGCTCTATCAAACCTAGCGTAATTTAGTGACAATTCAATAAGTTAAGGTGATAAAACCATCATTCACAGCACAGTAAAAAGAGCGCTGGCAGGTCTACACGTTTGAAAAAACCATTAAAATGGCTAACTTGAGGAGTAACTACGGAGAAATGGCGTGCTTGCATTGAAGGTTAGGCTCTTTGTCGTGTATTCTTATTATTTTAATACGAGCGTAAGCGCTTGTATTTATGTAGTTTTTTATAATATGCCGTTATGAGAACTTGAACAAGGCATGTCCAAAAACTAAACAAATGGCAGCCACCGAGTTTACTGTAAAAAAGACCATCAGCCCAGCATCGGTTTTGTAAAGATATGCGACGACGTGATAGGCTTGCACCCTTTATATATCCGCTCCATTTTAGGTAACAATCGTGATAAAACATGCAACAAAAACAACATCCATCAAATGGCTAGGTTTGAGCGTCGCAATAAGTGTACTCATTGGCTGTTACCAAAAAACAGACTTATTTAAAGTAAGGGAAATCACAGGAAAGGTTCAGTTCTCGGAAGCCACCGAGATCTCAGGTATCATCGCCAGCCGTGCTCACCCGGGTTTACTCTGGGCTCATAATGATTCTGGAGATACCGCTCGATTATTAGCCCTGGATGCAACTGGCACCCATCTCGGCGAGTTTCACTTGCAGGGTGTTGAAGCCGTAGATTGGGAAGACATTACTATCGGACAAGACCCTAACACCGGCGTTGAAATTATCTATGTGGGTGATATCGGAGACAACCCAGGCACCCGAGCATCCCTCTCCATACACAAAATCAACGATCCTTGGATAACCGCAATAGATGGCATTATCCCTTCGAACGCAATTACCAGCACCACCATTGAATACCCAGATCAACCAAGGGATGCTGAAGCGTTATTCATCGACCCGTGGTCAAATGAGCTATACATTTTAACAAAAAGAGAGTCACGCCAAGTTCTGTATCGCGTACCAAACGATGTTCCAAACGGATCAACGGGTGTTGCGGAGAAAGTATTGACCTTACCGACGCCACCCTTTGGAAGCGTTCGAGATAATATCGTTGCAGCGGACATATCACCCGATGGTTATGAAGTAATCGTTAAAACCTATTTACAGATGCTCTACTGGCAACGGGAGGATGGACAAAGTTTGATTGAGTTATTAGCACAAAACCCGATGAGCGCTCCCTATGCTGTGGAAAGACAAGGGGAAGCCGTTACGTGGGATACTGAAGGTTTAGGCTATTTTTCAATACCAGAAGGTAGCGGACCGACTATCAGTTATTATGGTAAAAAGTAAGCTTTTGGCAACGCCATAGCAAAATTAATACGCTTACTCCGCAAGTAATATACTTAAATGCCAGAACGGGAAATCAAGAATAATCTTGGCTGTTTTAGATAAAATACAAGAGAAACCTCGATGATCGTAAAAGAAGCACGAAGCCATCACTCAAAGCTAGTAATCGACACGTTAGTTGAGGCGTTTCGGGAAGACCCCGTGTTTAACTGGATTTCATCGAACCCGGCCTATCAGAAATTCTTTTTTAACACCATGGCTCCGTATTTCCTAAACAATGGATATGCCTCTCTCCACAAAAGCGGAAACGGTGCCATGTTATGGGCTCCTCCGAACAAGAAGCCAAAACCCTTCCTGTCTTTAAAAAACACAGCACACCTCATAAAGATCTCCAACCTAACGAATCTTTTCAGAGGAATAAAGGTTTTACTTCAGTTAGAGTTTTCACACCCCAAGTTCCCTCATTACTATCTGCTTGCCATTGGAACAAATGCAGAAGGCCGAGGAAAAGGCATCGGCTCTGCATTGATAAAAGATCTTTTACGGCGCTGCGATGAAGAATCAGTTCCAGCTTACCTTGAAAACACCAATAAAAATAATCTAGCGTTCTATCAAGGTCATGGCTTTAACGTTACCAAACGTATTGATCTATTGGATGGCCCAAGTATCTGGTTAATGGTGCGACAAAGCAGTCATTAGATTGGACACCCCTGTTTTCTTCTTAGGGCTAGTCACCGCCCCCGCCGCCGCCATCACTGCCGCCAATGACCAACTCTTTTTCGTAAAGAAAAAGTAGCCCGCCTAAAACAACTAAATACCCTACAATAATCATGAAGAGCAACTAAGATGGGACAATCCACCCACAGCAAAGAACTCAGGCGGTTTCAACTTATAGTATTTATCCTCCATTTCTTTCGACTGTTCGGCATACGGCTGTGACATCACGCCCTGCAGCTCTCGAAGTAGTGAGTAATTTCCCGCAGCGGCTTGCTGATAAGCCGGCATAACAAACCACTCTCGCAAAATGTATTTTGGGTTGACAAGCTTCATCTGCCTAGAGATTTCCTCATTAGATCGGGACGACGTAGCATTCGCGTCACTGGAGCTAATGAGGAGCGTTTTCCATTTTGCGAGCCACTCTGCCCAGCGCTTGTCCATCTCTTTGGGGTCTGCATCATGCGCCGAGTTATTGTAGAAGCTTTTCTTGAGTGGGCCAATGTCGCCGGGTATCGACGAGAGCTCACGGAAGAAAATGGTGTAATCGACAGGCATTTGTTTCATGAGCGTTTCTAGCTCGCTGAGCAGTACGTTGCAAAGTGCCTTGTGAGACGCTGTGTTCAAAGAGCTAAGACCCAGCTTGGCAGCCCACATCTTTTTCATTTGCATGTGCATTACTTTCGAAAATCCACTTTGAATCTCGTCGAACTCTAACAAATAGCCCTGATGCGACGCCAGCAACGGCCTTAGCGCCGAACAAAACATGTCGAAGTTGCGCTGCGCTGCGTTGGGTTGGTTCATGAGCGAGAAGTGATGACCGCCCCCCGTCCAAGGCTGATAATCCGACTTAAACACATCGCAAAAGCCGAAGGGGCCATAATCAAGTGTAAAACCACCGGCTGCACAGTTGTCGCTGTTGAAGTTACCCTGGCAGAAGCCGACGCGAATCCAGTTCGCCACCAGTGACGTGAGGCGGCTACGAAACTCGCGCGCCAGCAACATCACTTTTTCTGGGGTGCTGAGTTGCCTATCGACAACGTCAGCGTACTCACGGTCAATCAAGTGCAACACAATCTTCTCGAGTTCTTCCATCGCTTTCGGGTGTTCGTTTTTACGGGTACGGCGAGCGAAAAGTTCGAGTTGGCCAACGCGGATGAACGACGGTGCGACACGTGTCGATATGGCTACGGCTTCAGATATAAGCATGTCGGGATTCTCCGATCGCGATCCCTCCGAGTACCACGGTCGCTTTACCTTCTCCATTTTTGAAACGTACAAACTCAAAGACCGTGATGTGGGCACGCCCAGTGCGTGCATGTGATCCTGAGCCAAAAACTCGCGGACACTCGACCGCAAGACAGCACGACCGTCCGCGCCGCGGCAATATGGCGTGCGGCCGCCACCTTTCAGCTGCATTTCCCAGCGTCGACCGTTGATGACGACCTCAAGCACAGAAATTGCACGGCCATCTCCATATCCGTTGCCGGTTTGGAACGGGCACTGCTGGATGTATTCTGTGCCGTAGATGGAAAGTGCGTACCCACTCGCCCAACCGACCTTGCGCATCGGCTCTGGAACCTGAGAGATGTCGCCGGAGAACATGCGGACGAAATCGGAGGACTCTGCCATACTGTCCGCGAAGCTAAGTTCGGAAAAAAAGTTTTTGCTGTGCGCTACATACTCTGGGTCTTTGATTGGAGTAGGATTGACGGGGACATAATGGCCCGTATAGACTTGTCGCGACGCGTGGTCGGCACCATTTTCTGTCGCGTCTGGGTCACAGTTTAGCGTGTCCATGAGGGAGTAGTTTGCCAACTTCGCAAGATCATCGAGCGTCGATATAGTCGAAGTGGTTTTCTGAGGTAGTCGGTTTGTCATAGTTGTTTATACCAAGGCTCATAAAGATAGATTTTGATACTTTGTATCTAACCCCGTTATTTGTGTAGATATCTGTACTTGTTACATAACGAAATCATAACTTGGCCTTCCAGGTCGAAACCCGAGAATATACCAAAGGTGGCGACGCAACGGCGTTCATGAGGTTTACAGAGTAGGTGTCGAATTGCCCAAAGCCTTTTCGAGTTTAGAATATCACTGGTTTGGATTTATTTTGTACCGATAAAAGGTCGATTCTAAGTTGAAAATCATTTTTTTCAACTTACTAATGTATTAAACCGGAATATTATCAATTATATCCAATAAAAGTGTACACAGGTGCTGCTAAAACATGATGATGTTAACCAAATATGATTGTATAAAGTTCAACACCATCTAGCGGTCAATCAGATACCGGCTCTAGGGCGCCCAGCCCATAAGAGCTTTAGCCATCATTGATACATTTGGCGGGTTTCGGCCTGGAGCCCCTTCATGTAGGGGTATCAAGTTTTCCGAGAAAACATTAAGATAACGTTTTTTGGGAAGTAATATCACATGGAGAACATCAATGAATGAATCATATTTAGCCCCTCAATCGGACCTTGTTGAAAAGAACAGCTCTAGCGACAGCACACTTGAGGATGGACTATCTGGAAATTACACCATAAACATATCGAATGTCATCTCAGAAGCTTGGGGTAAAACCAAAGGTGTTAAGCGTTATATCCTTGGTGCAGCCGTATTAATGTACGTAGGAATCTTTGTTGCCATTATGCTACTGGCACTTTTGGGGACTGAGGGAGCAGAGCCAGGATTAGGTTTTATTCTTATTCAAATAGTTACCCAATTACTTATGATGACAATATCAGTACCTTTTTTTGCGGGTATGATGCTTCTTGCAATGAAGAAAGTGCAGGGACAGCCTTTTGATTTTGGGGATATTCTTTCCGGATTCCGAAAGATTGCGCCACTTGTCATCGCGGGTGCATTAATGAATGTATTTATCATTGTTGGTTTTGTATTTCTCATCATTCCAGGTCTCTATTTGTCGTTTGCTTATATGCTTACCCTGCCACTAATTATTGATCGTGATATGGGTGTATGGGAAGCCATGGAAACCTCTCGTAAAGCGATTACCAAACATTGGTTTAGTTTCTTTGGTTTTTGGTTGGTCATGATGTTGATATTTCTTGTTGCCATGATTCCCTTTGGCTTAGGTCTGATCTGGGTTGCTCCCATGTTTATCCTCGCTTACGTGATTGTTTATCGAGAAGTTTTTGGTATAGAAAGCGTTTAACGCTGTAGTGGGAATGTAGATTTATGGTTCCGTCGCAAATAATCTACCTGACGTAAAAAACAGTTGGGCGATTTTCGGCTTACGCAGCTAGCGCGTAAAACTGTTCTACAGGTGACAAGGAGCCAGTCATGCTCTTCGCCTTTCACCCAGGAAGCCGCTTATGCTCAGCTGTGCATAAGCGGCCTTATGTAAAGTGACTAGTTATCTAGCCATAAAAACCCGTCATATGCTCACTTTTTCCACGCAGCGGCCATGTGGGAAATTTATAATTCCGGCCCATTTCCAATAATACGGACATTATTATTTCTTAGGAGAGTCACCTTAATAACGCCATTCCGCTCGATTTTCCTCGATTGAAAGTGATTACTTATTCTTCCTAAGCCGTTCAGCTACCGTTCAGGTTGACTATCTATAATTCGTCGGATCAAGTGTATAGTGAAGCCCTGCACAACACGCATCGGCTGAACCTCATTTTACTTAAAGGAGATCTAAATGGATCGTCGTAGTTTTCTCAAAACTGGAACAATAGGAGCTTGGGGTGTCGCAGGTCAAGCAATGGGGAATAGTGAAAATTTGGTGTTAAGTCAGCCAACACCTACTGAAATAGAGGGGCCATTTTATCCGGTGGTTGTGCAGAAAGATAAGGACTTTGACCTTACGAAAGTCAGGGGGCGAACAGCGAAAGCATTGGGAGAGCATATCACCATCCATGGGAGTATTTTTGATACAGAAGGAAACCCTGTAGAAGATGCTACAGTCGATCTGTGGCAAGCTAACGCTGCAGGGAGATATTCTCATCCACATGACTCAAATCCAGCACCTGCGGACGACAATTTTCAGGGTTGGGCGATAGTTCAGAGCGGGCAGGAAGGAGGCTTTCGGTTTAAATCTGTGTTGCCAGGTATTTACCCAGTTGGAGGTGGCTGGTCACGACCACCACATGTTCATTTTAAGGTGACAAAAAAGGGTTATATTGAGCTGATCACACAAATGTATTTCCCGGGGCACGCATTAAACCGCGTTGACAGATTGCTTCAGAGAAAGAGTAAGGTGGAACAAAAGCTCATGATTGCTGAAAAATCTACAGACAAACCTAACACATTCTATTATCGGATAATCATTGAAAAAGCGTAACCCATTAGCTGTCACAGTCCTAGGTTATATTAACGCTCGAAGCACAGTCTATTGGGATGTCGGCGCGAGGCGCTCTTTTTCTAGAAATACAAATGTAAATACTCTGATCATGTTGATGCCTTTGTTAAATACTAGTTTCTTCAGCTCTTCAAGTACCATTACGCAGATGTTGGGTTATAGAACGGCTTCCCACTGAACCTCTGCCTAATTCAAAAAATGAATTGATCTCGTCCTTCATTAGCAGAGCTGTAGCCTTCTTTAGGATAAGCGTCGCTGGTCGTTTTCGATAAAGCTCCAAGCGATAAAACGGCTAGTCTTTTGCCCCTGCGCCATGTCGATGGTTTTAGCTTCGGCGACCTTGGCTTTTTCCAGCAGCTTGTAGAGTGGCTTGAGGTTGTCTTTCTTCGACACCAGCGAGCTAAACCACAAGCACTGGTCGGCAAATTCCACGCTCTGTTCGATCATGTTGGCGATAAACTTCATCTCGCCGCCGGGACACCAAAGCTCGGCGTTTTGACCGCCGAAATTGAGCTTGTTTGATTGCCCCTTACCGAGATTTTTCCACTTGCGCTGAGCGCCTTTGCTGGCGGCCTCGGTGGAGGCGTGGAAGGGCGGGTTACACAGGGTGAGATGAAAACGGTCGTGTGGACCTATCACGCCTCTAAAGATATCCTCGCGTTTCTTTTGTAGCTTGAGGTTGATCTTCAGCTTGTTGAATTGACAGATCTGCTGCGCCACCTTGATGGCTGCCGGGTCTATATCAACACCG
This sequence comes from Gammaproteobacteria bacterium 42_54_T18, assembly GCA_002163245.1. Taxonomy (GTDB): domain Bacteria; phylum Pseudomonadota; class Gammaproteobacteria; order Pseudomonadales; family Ketobacteraceae; genus 42-54-T18. The sequence continues at coordinate 76,817 of MAAL01000177.1, forward strand.
GTGAAATGCCAGCCGTATTCGCTCTGGCCGATGAGAGGGTACACCAGGTTGGCACCGGTTCCTATGTCCAGCACCTTGATGTTGCGCCCACGGGGGATCTTTTGGTTGTTGTCGCTGGCAAGCAGGTCCGCCAGATGGTGGATATAGTCGACACGACCGGGAATCGGCGGGCACAGATAGCTGGCGGGAATATCCCAGAAGTTAATCTTGTAGTAGGTTTTGAGCAGCGCCTGATTAAGCGCACGCACCGCCTGCCCATCGTGGAAATCGATGGTGGTCAGGCCCGCCGGGCTGCGGCGAACAAAGGCCTCAAGCCCGGGCGACTGCGCCACTAGATGGGTGAAATCGTAGCCCTCGCCGTGTTGGTTACGAGGGTGCAGCTTGGTATTTTCGGTCATGGTGTAGGCAGCTTAGAAGGCGAGTAAATTGATTGCTTTGTTCATCATTATTCATCTTTCAATTAGATTTTAATGTATTTCGTATTCTGCCTCGGTTTCTATCCTGGTTCAACGGCAAGTTGTTCCACAATATAGTCATTCAGTCTTGTTTAGAACTATTCTTAGATGAGGGCATTGCGCCCTTTTAGGCAAGACATGCACCTGCTTAGTACGAA
>MAAL01000125.1 GCA_002163245.1 Gammaproteobacteria bacterium 42_54_T18
CCTTAAATCGCCGCCTCAAAGAAAGCGGCACCACCTTTAATACCCTGCGAGAAAACCTGGTGTTTCATATTGCCAAGGAAAGCCTGTGTAATAGCAGTGTGAGCATTACCGAGCTGGCTCAAATGCTAGGCTATTCCGATTCCAGTGCGTTTAACCGCGCCTTTAAACGCATGGCCAAACAAAGACCTTTGAATTATCGCAAACAGCACGGGCCTTCATAACAAATTATAAACAGATTGGTTTACTGGCTGGCAAGGCTGGCCGCCGTTGAATCCTCTATTTTTGGTTTGGGTGCCTTATCTCCCCACTCGGAAATCACCATACCCAATATAATAAACACTGCCCCCACCACGCCTAATGCACCCAAGTGTTCATCGAGGAATAACCAGGCGGCACCGTGGGCAAATATGGGTTCACTGGCAAATATCAACGCCACCTTATGGGGAGCTAATATTTTCTGACAGGCTGACTGCCCCCAATAAGCCAGGGCAGTACCCAGCAAACCGGCAATTAAAATAGAGAAAATAATAATGGGTTTAAATACCTGTTGATCCCAGCTTAAGGCTTCCTGCCCCACCAAATAAAACAATGGTTCACCACTTAACAGGGCCGACAATAAACTAAAGGCAGCCACGGCAAAAAACTGAATAATACACAAGGTAAGTACCGGTGAATTTTTTACAAATCGACCGGTAAAAATAATGTGCAAAGCAAAGGAAAAGGCACAAATTAATACCAATAGGTCCCCTTTATTAAAGGTAAACTCGTCCCCCATGGTTAACAAATACAACCCCAGGGTAGCCGTGATAATGCCCACCCAGGCGGTCCAACGGGTACGATTTTTAAAGAGTATAAAACCCAGCAAAGAAACCAGCGGCACATTCATGCCGGTGATGAAACCCGCGTTGGAAACACTGGTGTAGCGCATGCCCTCGGTTTGGCCATAAAACCCCACGAACAATAGAAACCCCAACAATAGGCCACACCCCAACAGGGCCAACATGGGTTTTAGCTGATGACGTTCCTTTGAAAAATAATACACAGGCAATAACGCCAGGGCGGCCAGCCCAAAACGCAGGGTATTAAAGGTGTGAGTAGGAAGTTGTGCAATGGTGAGGTCAATCAAGACAAACTCAGCCCCCCAGATGAAACTCACAAATAACAACAGATAAAATGCAAAACGGGGCGAAGTAATAGTCATAATTAGGCTTGAATCTAGTTCATAAAAGTAAATTTAAAATGGCGTTTATTGGAGGTAGAAGCGAAGTGTATATTAGGGTTAAAGCCAAGCTCTATCTTGGTAAAGCCAGCCTAAAAACGGTTAATATGTGCCAGGGAATAAAGCGACCAGGGGTTAGCAGGCGTTATTCGGCAATATACTTACCCACTATTTTTTTAAAAGTACCGTTGTTAATTGCTTTTTGAAGTTCAGCATCAAATAGTGGAATAAGACGGGTATGGTGTCTTTTTTTAGAGAAGGTTAAATAGGCTGGCTGTTTGGTTAGTGGAACAGGCAAAGTTTGAATATTGGCAATATTTGTTTTTTTTAGTATATACCCTCCCACATGACGATTAACCAATACCAGGTCTAGCCGCCCAAAACTTAGCTTTCTGAAATTCTGCTCATGTTCATTAACCTTTTCCACTGTAAACCAGCCTTT
>MAAL01000047.1:0-310 GCA_002163245.1 Gammaproteobacteria bacterium 42_54_T18
GGCATGTACATAGAGATGTATTTGAGAACTTGAGAGATCCATCTGAGCCCTTACGGGAGTTTATTAATGAGAACTGAAATGCGAGAGACACAAAGCAAAGCGGAAACAGTACTGCGCTGGTGCTCGGCAATAAGTTCATACTGTAGGGAAAGTGACGAAGCCTGTAACTGGGATAGTCACCGATGGTCAGGTGGAAGTCGGATCAACCATAGTACTCTGAGGTTGGGAGAGCCAGCCACATGGGGAAGGATTTGACGGAAGTACGTAGCCCGCAAAGGACTCTCATACCCGACGCAGAAGATTGGGAACA
>MAAL01000047.1:319-10058 GCA_002163245.1 Gammaproteobacteria bacterium 42_54_T18
GAACACTATCGAAGTTACTTTGAAAGGATTTATCACCGTCCCCGATAGCGATATTTCCGATGTTTTGAATGAGCTACCAAATCATATTGAGCTAACCCGAAAAGAAGCTGGGTGTTTGGTTTTTAATGTAACTCAAGATGAGAATGATAGGTCTAGGTTTAACGTCTACGAAGAATTTGAAGATAAACAATCATTTGAACAGCATCAAAGCAGAGTGCGCTCATCTATGTGGGGTAAAATCACAAAGAATGTTGAGCGTAACTACGTACTAGAGGGTGCTTGAATTAAAAAATGTATATCCAATACATCAATGATCGCCTTCGGTAGAGCAATATAATGCGTTGGTTAAACTGACCAGAAAACTAATGCTAGAGTACGATATCCCCTCTGAAAACGGATAAGAACCATCTACCTCGCTATTAGATAGGATTGTTGGATGCAACAAGGTAGATTGAGGTTATGTTTATAGAGTCGTTACAGTGATAGTGTGGATTCAGCCATCATTACGGCAGAACCACCGACACGAATCGTGAGATTTTGTTGTCGTTTGTTATCCATTTCTAAATGTAGATAACTTTGGCGCTGATCGTTGGCTCCACGCTGTACGGAAAATACATGAGTCCCCTTTTGTATTCGTGAATTTTGGCAGAGGTAATTGGCAAAATCGGCGATTACTGGGGCTACAGGTGGGTCTTCATGAATTGCGATATCTGGGCCAACAAGGCGAGTGTGGAAATCTGCGACGTTATTATCTGTATTATTAGAGAACAATAAAATACCCAGTGCTGCTGAGGATGGTGCCGAGGATTGGCTCCAAGCTTTGGTGTCAAAACGTGCAGCACGAACTGCGTTGTATGATTTTATGGGTACGATGAGGTATGGAGCATTGCAGGAGACTATAAGCGGTTGATGGTTATCAAATCCAATATCTGCAGGTATTAACGAGAGCATGTTTGCAAGCTCTTCTGTGGTTGGCACAAAACGATCAATAACCGCGTGTGTATCTTGTGATTGGCAAATAACACCGGGTTTACCTTTGTCATTAGCCACATAAATCTCTGATACATTGTCGTTGTTTTTGAAATAGAGCGGTGTTGATGAATCTAATGGTAAAGCCTTAATAGTGGTAAGGGCGAAGGAGGCAGTAATTAGCGTGTGTGTTGATGGTTTTACTTCTTTTTTTAAGGCGGTAAAAATACGTAATTGCTTTGTGTTTTTATCTGCGTCGTCAAAAACAAACACTGTGTCAGGTGCGTTGCTCTCATTTGCGATAAGTTTCATTTGGTGATCGCTAAGGCCGGCAGCATTTGGGAATACAGTAATCCTTTCACCGTTAAAGGGTTTGTTGGTGAAAACATCTGCGGTATAAAATTTGTAGTCCATTGATCGTTCCCTCATTATTAAAATTACTCCTCCTGCATGCTAATAAAATATTATCTTTAATTTCATTTGATTCATGCTCTCTTATAGATCATAGTTCCAAAACAAACCCCATAACGGTCGCAGTCAGGGTCACAGCCAGTAGCAGTATTAGCATGGAAAAAAATGCATACCGGGTTACATCAGCCTCGTTAACAACAGCGCCTCCGGTTTTGGAAATAGTAATGGCCATGACTATTATCGGGATGGATGAAAATACCGCGTGTCCCGCCGCACTATTTTGAACAGCCAGATAAATCAATTTGTTGTTTGTGTGTTCACCCATGACACTTTGGACTCCCATCATCAGAGTATTAGCCCCGAGATTGGACCCAGTAATATACCCGCTTACCATTCCCAAAATAGGGCTTATCAATAATGACTTGCTCTCTCCAAGTGACAATAGGATCTCTCCCATCTCAGAAAACATGTTCACTTGATACATCAGTTGTGCCATAAACAGGAAGAGAAAAATACTGTAGATTGGCTTTGCACTTTTTGTCAAAATTGAGCTGACGTTAACTTTTGCTCCGCCAGATATATGATAATAAGACGCTGCCAACAGCAACATGGTTCCTGGACTTTTTAACCAGTTAAACGTCACCCCCTCGGCCTTTATAGACAATTCTTCTGCAAGAGCCTCCCAGAAATTATAGGTAACGCCGCTAACGATAATCAGTAGCAAGAGTATCAAATACGGTTTTGATATTGATAGAAGCTTTGACCAACGGGGTATCGGCTTATCACGTTCTAGAAATAGGGTTCCAGCAATTAGTGTCAGACAGAGTCCAGCAAACACTCCTGCAGACTCTGTATGGAAGTAAAAATTAAAAAGGACTAGAAAACAGGATAATAGAGAACCTAATACCAACCCGGCAAAGCAATTAAACTTATATTCATTGCCTTCGGATACAATGAGCCCGCTCAAAACGCCAATACAGGGGAAAACCAACGAACTTACGATGCTTGTGTATTGCCCCAGCTCACTAGTTGACACGCCCCCTATCTGAGCTCCTACCGCAGTTGCGAGGCCAAGAGTTCCCCATGGCATAATATTCATGCTTAGTAAGGATAACTTCAACGCTTTATCTGCGGGGTATAAATGTATTAAGAGAGGGACGGTTAGAAAAAGAGAGACACCGAACCCCGTCAATGATTCTACTGTAGGGGCTACACCGAGAACAACGATCAAAGCCATAACGGGCCGCCTTACTGGCAATTGGTCCAACCATTTTACCAGCCCTAGGATATTTCCCTGCGATTGTAATAGCTCATTAAAGTATTGACCTGGAATAATAACAAATGCAGCGCTTAATACTAAAACAGCGCTATTCCATGTCGCATCCATAGCCATTAAAGCAGAAAAGTGATAATCACCGATCAGTACAACGGCTATAAATGCTAATAACCCACTGAAAACTGCAGTTTTAGCGCCTTTTCCTGCAATCAAGAATGCTATTGTAGTTATAAGCGGAATAAACGGTTGTATTGTCATTGAATTCCTATAATCGTAATTACTTCTAGTGTTTTTTCGGTTTCAAAATATAAGTTTATGGACCTCGTTAATGAAAGTGAGCCTTGAACTCACTAATTGAGTTCAAGGCTCACTTTCCTAAATCCCTCTAATCATTTTGTCGAATTCTTTTCGAATCATGCTCGTTATGGTGCCTTCCTGTCTCTTCCCAACGCTTTGGCTGTTATGTTCGATAACGGGAACAATCTCAGCATGAGTACCACAAAGAAATATCTCATCCGAAATTGTCAAATCATAGGGGGTTACGTCAGTTTCAATGACTGGGTTTCCTTGATTTGTCATGATTTCGATAATAGATCGACGTGTAATGCCATCCAAAATACCAGATGACTTGTTGGGTGTAATGACACTTTTCCCTTGTACAATAAAGATATTTGCAACAGGGGCCTCCGCAATAAACCCTTTGTCATTGAGCATAATTACATCATCTACCCCCATCCTTTTAGCTTCAATTTTTCCCAATACAGAATTCAAATAATTTAATGATTTTATTTGAGCCGTCGCCGAATCAATGGCAGTCCGCCTTACAACGGCTAGCGCAGTTCTTATGCCTTTATTATTGGGTCCGTGTAATGGTGGGATATCCTCGACAATAACGATTAATTTAGAGGAAGTGCAGCTCGAAGGGTCTGGTCCAATCGAACCTTCACCGCGAGTTAGGATGACTCTAAAATATGCATTTCGAAGGTCATTAACCCTTAACCCTTGATATAAAATACCCCTGAGGTCTTCATCTGTATAAGGTATATCTAAACACAAAGATTTTGCTGACCTTCGCATGCGAAGTAAATGCTCATCTAGCTTAAAAATGTTTCCATTATATGCGCGCATTCCTTCATATATACCATCACCGTAAAGAATACCATGGTCGTATACATTAATGCAGGCCCTTTCTTTCTCTGTCCATTCATTATTCAAGAATATTTTCTGGTTTTTCATTTTACAGAGCCAATCCTTTTACAGGGTCAATATTTTTTTCAGTCAGATTGTTTCGTTTTGCAGAATAGGAACTGAAAATGGCTTCCGTAATTCTATCTGGACTAGTGGAGGTATAATCAAGTCCAAAGGGTACAGCCTCGTTTGTTAATCGTTCAACTGTATCCCAATCCCCGGCTTGCTCTCCGCCGAATCCATTTCTGAATGGATAAAGAGCGTTGTCTTTAATCACCTTTTGGCCATTACCTATTGCCCGGAGTACAATTTTGTTTAAGCTCAAGAATGGATTGGATTCAAAAAAACCTCTGCTTAAATAGGATGGTACAATGTTTTTTTCGGCATCGCTTCTACTCATATTAAGCGTTGCTGAGGTAAAGTCATTGCCGCCAAACAAGGTCCCTTCCAATTTTATGTGCTTACCTTTTAGCTTTATAAAATCCTCCAAACAAATATAAGCCGCGCTGGTTTCCACCATGATGGCTAATTTTAATTGTGGAAGTTTCCATCCTTGTTCCGTAAGCTCGTCAAATGTATCGTCGTATAATTTAATATATAACTCTACCTCTTCGCATAAGGTAACCATGGATATTAAAATTGTTACATCAACATTGTCTGCGACTTCACTTAATCTTGAAGTTGACTTGAGTATTGCCCTTATCTGAGACTTTGTAAGCTCATGGTCTATCGTATGTAATCTGGCTCCTCTCATACCATGAAAGGTATCAGTTTCTTTGAATCTATCCTCTATAGTTTTAGCGACTTCAATTGTGCTTTTTGGGGATGGGTATTGATGTAACATTCCACAAACATCAAGGCCGTTGTAAAAAAGTTTATTAAGCGGCATGCATAGGGTTCGAATAACCGTCATTGCGTTAGCGTTTGTCATCAAAAGATCGGTTAGTGTACGATATTCAAAATCTTCTAGATCCTTTAATGCTTCAGCGTGTGCCTCATTGGTAAGCACAGCTTTTCCTAAAATACACGCCCTCAAGCTATTCAATTCCTCTTTCTTTCTAAAGTAACGCTCTGTTCTTAATAGACCTACGCCACTAAGCTCATTGGAAAGGGAGATTATCACTACGCCGGACACCAGTTGAATTAGTGCGGTTTGGAGTCTGGAATAAATTATACCTTTTTCTGTATGAGCGGTTGAGTACACTTTAATCGGAGCACCTGATGCGGCTTTTAGAATAGATTCGTTATATTGTATAAATTCCTCTGATCCAATTAATTTAACAAGCTGCTCATTGCTCTTTGCATACTGGGTGGTGCTGTGAAACTCCTCCCAGCCTTTAATAGGGCCATGCAGTTTTATTGAATAATAGATTAATTCGGTAAGTAGACGATAAACTTTCAAGTGGATAGGAACGACAAGTTCCTGCTCCCCCATATATATTGCGCCTGTTGAACCGTCTATTGTGATCAGGTCACCTTCTTGGATTACAATAGACAGATCTTCATCAAAATAATAATCGTGTGCTATGAAATCGTAATTACCACCGGAAACAAGGCTAAGTGATCGTGATTGACTTGACATGTAATTATCATTAAAAATACCAGGAAGTCCGATAACGGTAGGTAGACCCTCACTTTTTGCCTGTACTGCACACCATGCATTAGGGCTGTTATTTGTAGATATTACTCCAGAAGAAAAGGTTAGGGATTCAAGGTCTGAGCAGTTTCCTTCATCGATGCCGATAATTATCTTTACCTCAGTTCCCTGTTTTTTTGAAAATTCATGAAATTTTCTGGCTTCTTTGAGAGAAGAAAAGAAAAATCCGCTTACACAGCCTGGATGAACACCTGTACCTGTGTAAATTGATTTTTCAATTCCTAAATTAACAGAGGGTGTTAGGGTGTTTTTAAATTCATTTTCACTACTGATCATCTTTATAGAGCTCCATTCAATTTTCAAAAAGATTTTGTAAAATCATTATGCTTTTTTGTATGTTTCCCGCTGAGGGGAACTTTCCTTGCGTTCTATTTATTCTGATTTTCTAAGCAATAGTCTGTCGAATACCCTTAGTCAGCCAGAGAGGGACTTGGTGGTATTAAGTTTTATCATTCTTAAGTTTCACTAATATTACTGCTCAAAAAACTTTACACATTCCTATAGTTAACGAATTCAGGAGTGCTGTTCTCAGTGTTGATGGCAGTGCAATTGTTCGTCAAGCAAAGTTATTAAAAATATGCGCGTTGATCTAAAATACGCTGTCCAATTTATGTGCTACGCTTTAGCACAAATCGTTTGGCGTATTTTTTGGCGAAGCATTTAAACGTAAGCTGTTGCTTCACCAATGGGCAAAAACAAGACGTATAGCAAGCCACCCCTCACAGGAATCTCATGATAGTCCCAAAATACTGGTCAGAATCAAAAACTAAAAAGATCGCCAACGGTCAACAATTCACCATAAAGCGATTCGGTTGGTCTGATGAAAATGAACTGGATGCCAAAAAACACGCAGATTCTCGATTGAGTGAAGCGGTCAAAACCCTCGAAAAGGAAGGTGATGTTCGTCGAATCGACCATAAAACATCCTATAACGGTGCTGAAGGCATTCCCATTCGTGAAGAGGTGATATCAACACATCAGGATGTGGTTATATCAAGAAACTCCTATGGTGCCCTTTGTTTGAACACCCCTGATGTACTTTTTGCCGATATCGATTTTGAACACAACGCATCATTTACGGTAAGTGTCATTGCGTTTGTGTTGCTTTCATCTCTAGCGCCGGTAGCTGCATGGATCTATATGTCATGGGTGCCACTGGTTGTTGGAGTCATCATTGCGCTTATTCTCACGCCAATACTAGCGGGCCTTATTAATAAGGTGATTCAATGGTTTAATGGTGGGCCTGAGGAAAAGGCGTTGGAGCAGATCAAGAGGGTATCTAGTGAGAATGCAGAGCTTCACCTTCGATTGTATCGGACGCCCATGGGGTATCGGGTTCTTTTAATGAATGACACCTATTCACCGGCCAGTGATGCAGCTATCAATTTATTAAAGGATTTACAGTCCGATAATATTTATATTCAGATGTGCAAAAATCAAGATTGTTTTAGGGCAAGGGTAAGCCCCAAACCTTGGAGAATTGGTGTTGATCGATTAAAACCCAACCCTGGTGTTTGGCCGATTAAGGCCGAGCGGTTAAGGGAGCGTATGCGTTGGGTGGGTACATATGAGAAGAAAGCCAGAAGCTATTCTTCATGTCACTATGTGTTAGACCTAGGAAGCGATAAGGTACATAAGAAAGCAGAGTTTGTTAGAAAGATACACGATGATATGTGTAGAGTGAGAAAGAGCACGTTTGAAATCGCTTAAAAAAATGCCTGGAATGGATTGTTTTTTGTTCAATAATAATCATTTCGTTCTGATTAAATATTCGTAAGCGTTGTTGTCTTTTAGGATTTAACCGCGAGTCAGTATTTATACTCTTCAAAAGCATGACTTTTTCACGAGAATGGCCCTTTCACAACAGCAATTCCTCTGTAATAATTTACTTACTGAATCGAAACACCGATTCAAATAAATTTACCAAAACATAAAAAGACAACTATTAGAATATTACAAATAAAAAATAAAAAATAAAAAATAACAAATACACAGGGACGGAGAAAGCTATGAAAGGTGACAAGTTAAATTTATTACAAATGGATAGTGGAGATATTTTAATTCAGCAGGAAATGGGCGGGTTTACACACGGTATGATAGCAACAGGTCAGTTTGTTGTTTCACACCGAAGTAATGCAGGCTCTAATGTTACTCATGCGGGAATTTATGATGGTGTAGGTGGGATTTTGGAAGCCTCAGGAAAAGGTGGTCTTCAGGATGCCAAGTTAGTTACAAAAGCCAAAGATTCTAAATATCAGGTTTTTCGCCTGAAGAACAACTCATTACTTGCGGATAAGGCGATGGATTGGGCCCAGAAGCTCCTTGCACATCGTAGCGAAAGTAGTAAGTTCGGCGGATATGGTAAGGGCAAAGCACTAAAAGGTATGTTCACCATTTCAGCTCGTGGAAGCGGTGCCAAAAAAGCGGTTGAAAAACTGATAGATGACCCCTATACAGACCGGGCATTTTATTGTTCAAACTTTGTTGTTGAGTGTTATGAGCTAGCAGCTGATTCACATGGATATGGGCCTTTAATTGATGTTGATTATCGTAAAGTTACTCCAAAAGTGCTGCAGGCAAACTTACGCAGCAGTTCTAGTTGGGAATATGTAGGTAACTATTACGTAGCATAATAACGAGGTGTAAGGGGTTGTGGGCAAAGGGGAGAGAGAGGAGAGTCATGGACAAGTACATCGTCACACGTGAAGAAATTGAAGATTACGAAGGCATTGATAAAACGCATTTCCTCAATGACAACGCTCAGCGCAGGAATAAGTCTCTGGGGGATTTAACCGGGTTGGCGGGTATTGGCTTTCATATCATCGAAATTCAACCTGGAAGAGAATCCACAGAGTTTCATAAGCACTATTATGAAGATGAGTGTGTTTATATTCTTGATGGTGTTGCTGAGGCAACCATTGGTGATACGGTCACGCTGGTAAAGGCGGGGGATTTTATTGGTTATCGGGCGGGTGGTGAGGCCCATAAGCTAGTGAACAATGGTAGCTCAGTCTTGCGTTGTATTGTTGTTGGTCAGCGCTTAGCCCATGATGTTGCCGATTACCCATTACAAAAAAAGCGTATCTTCAGGCAAGAAGGCTTGCCGTGGAATTTGGTTGATACTGAGGATATTGTTGAGCCGAATGCGGGTCATAAGGGGTAGAGCAAGCGATCAAAGAGAAAGATTGCCCCTTAATGTCATGGTTAGCGGTGTTTGTAGATTAAAGGGCGCAACCTGTAGTTATAATCTGTTATTCTTGCGTGGCTTTAACTAATAAAGCTATAAAGGACTGATAAATCAGGAGTTATTATGAATACAGAGAGTGGAAGATTTAAAAAGACAGGGCGCAAAATGAAGTGGGTGAGAACCTGTGTTGCAGCGATTGTTGCAATGAGTGTTTGTTCGAATGTTATCGCACAACAGGTGTGCCTTGATCAGGGGTGGGATGAACAGGGAACTCAGAGGGAGTTGTTCTATAACCTTACTCAAGGTTCACAGCTGTTACCTTACGATTTCTTTTTGGCGGTTGAAGATGTAAATTCTATGAAATTGCTACGTAGTGATCGATCACTGAAACGATGGGGTTATTTACCTGCTGACAAATATTATGATAAAACGCTGAACCCGGATCGATTACCAATTGGTTTTGTTAAAGATATCGATGCGGTGGATGGCAGTGAGCACGTGGGCTTTACCTGTGCCGCGTGCCATACTGGACAGATTAATTATCAAGGCAAAGAAATTCGCATTGAGGGCGGCCAGTCGTTAAGTGATTTTGTTGGGTTTGTGAACAATTTGAAGTTGAGTTTCGAAGCTACAAAAAATAAAAGGCCGAAATTTAGACGGTTTGTTAAGCGTCTAAATATTGAGCGAACGCAAGAAAATATGGATGAGCTTGTAATCGAACTGGATGAAGTGATAGCGAGTTTGGATCGGATTTTATCAGCAACGGAAACGGTAGGGAATTCCGGCATTGGTCGTTTGGATGCTTTTGGATCTATCGGGAATACGATTCTTGAGCATGACTTAGGTAAGCCGAATAATTTCGCTGCTCCTAAAGCACCGGTAAGCATTCCTTTCTTATGGCAGACGTCGGAACTAGAGCGTACGCAATATACTGGAATTCACTGCTGTCCCACAGTTTGACATAAAAAAGGCCTAATTCTCGATAAGTGTTACAATGCAAGTGCGAACAAACAACGTAATACAAAAGGAAAATTAGGCCTTGGCACATAAT
>MAAL01000174.1 GCA_002163245.1 Gammaproteobacteria bacterium 42_54_T18
AAAAAAGACAAATTGGTTATTAACTTTGAAAATAAGCAAGAATTGATTACCGCGAAATAATAATTCACAGGTAACCTATTAAAAACCTAACGAGTTCGTTAGGTTTTTTTATGCCTGTCATTTATACCAATCGGACTAATTTATTGATCACTTAGCGATAATTCAATGCCTTGCCTCTAAGCCTTTTAACTCTCGCTGATGTAACCAGTCAATAAGAATGAGAAATACCGAGATAATCTAAAAATTGGCGGGAATTTGTGGGAAGGCTTTATTTAAAAGGCTTTTAATGAATTATTAAAGAAGTTTTAAAAATTGTAGCAAAATGAGAAATAAGAGGACGGTTTATAGTAATTGATTTATAAACCGCATAAATTGAGAAAAGCTTTTATCGAAAAAGTTTGTTCCTTTCCTTTTTGAATACTTTCACTATAGCTACTAGCCCTAAAATTAATATCGCATTGGATGCTTTGTTTGAATGACGAAGTAATCTAGTGTTTATGGCCTCTTGAATGAAAGAGTACTTGCCTGAAACCGTTTCAGCTTGAATGTAGTAATCAAGCCATAGGTTCATTGCCAGATGGCACATCAAAGTAAATACTATAATGAATATGATTTTCTTTGATGTAAGTAAAACCGCTATCGATTCCATCATCCATGAATTCATAAGTTAATCCTTTTTCAAGCCTCTCTGCACTTTAGCCGGTAGTACAAACAAAAATTCAGCTAATGCTTTGGTAAAATCAACTGCTCTTTTGGCATCAGCAGTAGTAGGCATTTCAGCATCTTCATCGGCATGACGTTCATCATTAGCGTCTAATCTCACGTCGTGTGCCCAGCTGGCCATATCGGAGGTCATTAGGTTTTCTTCAACGGCTTGATCTATGCGTTTATATAAACTGCCAGTTAGGTATTCTTTTTCTTTAAGCATTGCATCCACAGAGCTCGCACACAGCATAACTGCACCTGAAGGTGCATGTAAGCTATCAATTGCCTGTTGTAAGTAGTTAAATGGTCTTTGAGGAATATCGCTTGATAGATTTCCGTGAGAAGGATATACCTCTGAAACAATACCTACATGGCCTCTCCCCCTTGGAGCACCTGCTGTTACTACTGAGCCACATGTAGAACATGAGTATATTCCCCAGAACCTCTCACCTTTTAAATCATGTGCAGCTGTATTAAAGCTATTTAGCAAAACTAAATTTGGTTTGTGAACACTACAGTGAGGGCAGCGCTCTAACGCTAGATTTTTTTCAATTCTCATTTTGATCCCTTTAATACAAGTCTTTACCGATCCAAACAACTTTACCTATGATCTCTAGTTGTTCTAGCTCGTCTGGTTTAACTATTTGCTCGTCATACTCTTTGTTGTCGCTAATTAAGCATACAGAGCCGTCAAAGCGCTTTTGTAGACGTTTGGCATAAAGCTCTTCACCAAAGCGTAAAACAAAGATAGAGCCGTCTTTAAGCTGCTTATCTTCAATATTTACTAATATAGTGTTGCCATTGTTGATGGTTGGCTCCATAGAGTCACCTTGGGCGAATACAACCGCAAGGTCACAAGCGTTGAGTTTTCTGAATCTTAACCACTTAGTGCGGAATGCAAGCTGGCGTTTTACTTCTGCTTCACTATTCAACGCGCCATGGCCCGTGCTCACTGATATGTGATAGCCTGGTATTAAGGCGTATTCTTCATTGAATTCTTCAACCGTAACAGTTGCACACCCGTATGAAGAATCACTTATAGGTTTGTTTTGATTACCTATATATTTAGGGGCTTCACCTGTGATTAGCCAATTTAAAGAAACACCAGCCTCTTGTGCTATAAGCATAGCCTTATCGATTTGTGGTAATGAAATCCCTTTTAAGTACTTTCTAAGTGCACCTTCGGAAATATCAATAGCATTAGCAAACATGCGTATGCTTGTGACCCCAATAGCCTGTTCCAATCGCGCAGAGAATGTTTCTTTTTCATTATCAGGAAAGGAAACATTGTTGTCTTTGTCTTCTTTTTGTTTCTTTTTCATGTAACCAACTATTTTATATTGTTTTTGTGTTTTATTCTTTTACTGTGCGTATGTTTATGAAAAGAAACGTCACAAATGTGCTTGACGCGTGTGAATGGAAACTATAAAGTAACATTCATACGCAGTGCGTATAAATATGATGTTTGCATTTGAGTGGATAACTTACGCAATGCGAACAAATAAAAATACTATCACATAGTGTGTTACAGGGCGAGAATCATAATGAAAATAGAGAATGCAAATCAAATACATGCAGCTCTAGTTAGGCAAGGATTAAGCTGTAGATCTTGGGCACTTTTGAACGGTTACAATCCAAGAACTGTACAGAAGTGTATACAACTATTTGCGCCCAATACGGGATGTAAGCCTAAGTGGGGGAAAATATCTAAGCAGATTTTAAGTGATTTATCTAAAGCAATTGATTTTGATTTAGTTGGTGGGTCATATGAGTAAGGAATGGTTTAATTTATCTAAGATAACTAGCTTTTCTGGAACTCATTCAACGGTACAAGGGAATAGGAAGTTAGCAAACAGGGAAGATTGGCAAAAACGAAAATGCCAAGTCGGCAAAGGTTTCGAATACCACATCAGCTCTTTGCCACAAGCCACTCAGCAGTTTCTAGCCAAACAAGCTGCTAAGGAATTAGCCAATGCTGAAGTAGCTCCAGCTCGATCTGCACGAAAACTAGCCGTTGAGTTAGATCGCCAAGAAGGCATTGCTACTCAGCAAACACAAGAAAACCGTGAGGAAGGTTTATTGAAGTTTAATGGCTTAGCAGAAAAGCAACAGAATAGGGCGCAAGCCAAGCTTTTAATATTACAGAGCTATGACGCTTATATTGAGCCTTATAAAAGTATTGGCAAAGAAATGGATGGCCTTACTAAGTTTCTTCTCGATTTTAATACTAAGCAATTGTCTTTACCTGAATGGGTTCATAACAATGTTAAAAAGTTAACTAAGAACTTTAAATATCGTTGGAAATCAGCCCTTGATAAAGGCGGTTTAACAGCATTGGCGGGAAACTACACTAGCACTCGTGGTAAATCTGTTATTAGTCGTCAGCCAGAGGTTGAACAATTTTTAATGGCGTTTTTAGTTAAAAAACCACACTTAGCGAAAAAGCCCAGAGCAATTCATCAGTCTTTAGTGATCATGCAACAAACGGATCACCCTGATTGGGAAATTCCTTCAATTAGTTCAGTACAACGTTGGGTTAACACCTGGATAAAACGTCACAGTGCAGAATTCGCTTATGTCACCAACCCTGATGCTTATAACAGCAAGCATAGACCTTTGTTTGGTCATGCTTATATGCACCAAATGCTAGAGCGTCCTAATGATATTTGGGAGTTCGATTCAACTCCGGCAGATGTCATGCTTAAAGATGGCAGGCATAGCATTATTGCTGTTATTGATGTGTTTACTCGTAGAGTCAAGCTTTGGGTTGCCCCTACATCAAGCAGTGAGGGCATATGCTTATTGCTACGTAAAACTATTTTAGAGTGGGGCATGATCAATGAAGGCGGCTTGGCTGTTACCGATAACGGTAGTGATTATGTTAGTAAAAAAGTCAGTACTTTATTTAGCATGCTCGATTTTACTCAGCATAGAACCAAGGCCTATTCCGGTTGGGAAAAGCCTTATGTTGAGCGCTTCTTTAGAACGCTAAGTCATTCAATAGTTGAAAAACTGCCCAGTTACATTGGCCACAATGTTAGTGACAGAAAACAAATAGAAGCAGCTAAAAGCTTTGCTGAGCGTATTAGTAAAAAAGAAACGCGTGAAGATAAAAAAGTTGAAGAACTAAAGCTTACGGGTGGTGAGTTACAAGAATTTTTAGATAACTGGCTTGAATACAGTTATCACCATCAAGAGCATGGCGATTTAAAAGATACCCCTTTTAACGTTTATCAAAAGTCAGCCTATCAGCCACGCATGATTAATAATCCTGATGCCCTTAACTTACTGCTTAACTATGTAAGTGACGCCACCGTTGTACGCGGCATGGTTAAAGCAGGGGCTGTTAAATATGTTGCGCCAGAGCTAATGGAAGCTGTATGGGACCGCGTAAAGGTTCGTGTTTTTGTAGACCCGAGCGATGTTGGTCGTGCTGTTTTATATCCTATTGATGTCATTAGTGATGATGTTTACTGGATTGAAGCGGTTAATCAAGAGTTAGTTGGTCGTGAAATTAGTCCTCAAGCCTTCCAAGCTCGTCGTAAACAAGAGCGCAAAGTGCTTAGCAACTTTAGGAAAACTGCTAAAGCTCTGGCTGATACCTTTGGTGTAGATGAAATTCACGCGAAAGAATTGGCTTACCACAAGGCTAAAAACAGCAGTTTAGCAGCATTTCCTCAACCATCATTACCACATGAAAACGGCATGATTTCAGCACTTGATGATTTTAAACCAACCTCTGCTGCAGGTAGTGATGGATCTGAACCTAGCTCACAGCCAAGCTCAAAACCTAATTACAGCGAAGCGCAATTAGCAGGTATTGCTTCAAGGCGTGAGCAACGAAGTAGACAACAAGCAATGGCAGCAGAAACTAATGCTAAAACACTTCGAACAGAGCAGGAAGTTGCTTGGGATTACGCCCGTAAATCAGTACATACACCATTAACGGAAAAAGAAAGTAAGTGGTTTAAAGATTTTATGCGTAGCCATGTAATGGCTGCGAGAAGAATAAACAAATTTTTAGAAGAAGCACGTCACCAACAAGACTCGAACCTAACTGGCGACGCGCATTAAACCGCACTTAAAAGTGCATTTAACATAAGGATAATACCTATGAAATTGAAAACTGTCGAAGTAAAAAACGTTTTACGCTGTGAAGAGTTGTTTGACAACCTAAATAGCCGTAGCGCCATTGTTGAAGGTATTGGCCTTGTACATGGTCCAAGTGGCTTTGGTAAAACGACTACCATGACCTGGTTATTTAACCAAGACCACGTTGATGCCATCTATGTTCGCTGTCGTGCAACAGATACACCTTCATCATTATTAACCAAAATAGCCTTTGAAATGGGGCTTGAGCCTAAGTATCCGCTAGGCCGTATGGTTGACGATATTGTTGAACGCATGCGTTATAAAGAACTTTCGTTGTTTGTTGATGAAGTGGATTACGTTATTGGCTCTGCTCGCATCATGGAGTCTCTACGTGATATTTACGATTTAACTCAACAGCCAGTATTACTTATTGGTATGGACCAAATTGCGCGAAGAATTAGCCATCGTAAGCAGCTGTTTAACCGCATTAGTGAATGGATAGAGTTTCAACCAGCTGATTTTGAAGACGTAGCCCTATTTGCTGATGAGTTGTTAGAAAATGAAATCCGTCTTGAAGAAGACCTACTTGATGCTGTTCAGCGAAAAGCCAATGGTGAAGTACGTCGTATCTTATCCGCTCTAGAGAAAATTGAACGTAAAGCCATAGCAGCAGATAGAGACAAAATCTCGCTTGATGATGTTGATATTCGTGAAATATTCCTAGATAGCCGCCGCCGTTAACTGCTAATTAATAAGAAGTATAAAAGTGAAAACAAACAATAAAAATCAGGTATGTCAACGGATTTGGCAACACATGCTTGCAAAGGATTGTTTAGTTAGCTGTGCTGATATAGCTAATGAATTAGCGGTATCAAAAAACCATTGTCGCAACGTATTAAATGCTTTTGTTGAACAAGGGTGCGCAGTTAAGCAAAAAGTAGGACGTATTTTTCATTTCGCTGTTATTGCGGCTTCTAAGCCACGGTTAACATCAGGTAGAAGTACAGCAACAAAACGTCAACATAAAAAAACGGGCCGTCAAAAAATTTGGAATAGTTTGAAGATTCAACGTGTAGTTTCAACTGCAGACTTAGTTTGTCTGGCATCAGTAACAGAAGCGAATGCCAGTTTGTATTTACGCAAACTAGTCAATTCAGGCTATGTACGAGTTAAGAATTCAGTAAATACAGCTTTAGCCAATAGTGAAATTAAAGGGCAAGTCAGCACTTTCCAATTACTGCGAGATACTGGTCGTTTATGCCCAATCGTACGTAAAGGTGGCTGTTGGGATCAAAACGAGCAAAAGCTTTATCTGTTTAATGTTGGTTCAAACGCAACGCATAAGGAAAACAATCATGATCAAGTGGCTTGAAGTGCTTCGTCAGCAAGTTGCTGAGCATGGGCAACCTAAAGTTTCCAGAATGCTAGGTGTATCAACGGCCTGTATATCTCAAGTGGTTAATGAAAAATATCCAGGAGATATGGCGCGTATTGAAAAACTAGTTGAAGGCGCTTTTTTACAAAAGTGTGTTAATTGCCCTGTACTAGGTGAGTTGCCTTTGCATGAGTGCATGCAACACCAAGCGCGCAAGGGAGTTTCAAGTAATCCACTGTACATGCAGCTTTATAAAGCCTGTCGTAGTGGTTGTCCTCATAGCAGTTTATCTGAGCGATTAAAGCGTCCGGTCACCATAGCTTTTGATGCAACTCGCAGTGTTAAAGCTTATGACTATGAAAGCGCTGTTCGTCGGTTAACACGACAAGCTGATGGTGCTAATAGTTTTGCTACTGCTCAGCACTTAAACGAGCTACTTATTAGTGAACTAGAAGTATTAGGCATTAAGTACAACCGCTTAATTAAAGGTATTGAAAAAAAGGAAAACAAGAATGATTAAAACCAAACAACAGCACAACAAACAAAACAACATGATCATTAAGCAAATGAACAAGGCACAGCGCACCATTACTGATTTAGTACAACGTGGAATCACTATATTAAATGTAGAAATGGCACGTCAAAAACCGCGTATTGAAATACAAACGCCACGAAATCTAATCGGTGAATCGTTAGTTATTCGAGGCACTAAAAACGGTATACGAGAAGAGTTTAATTTTAGCACCCATAACGGTTGCATCATTTTTTGGAAAGCATAGAGGTAAGTAGTTATGACAACACAAATAGCAGATAAACAAATACAGCAAGAGCCAGTAGGTTATAGAACAAATGCTGCTGGCCATTTGGTACCAGAATCTAAAATTGAAGCAATTGACTTGCTTCGTGATGAGTTAGTCAAAGAGTTAACCAGCGAGGCACAAGCTATTTCCAAGCAGCTGCAGGCGTTCAAAGTAAAAGCCTTAATGAGAATTCAAGACTTTATTGACCTTAGTGCGCAAACCTACGGCCAACAAATTGGCGGTAAAAAAGGTAATGCCAGCTTGGTTAGCTTTGACGGTAACTTAATGGTTAAGCGTAACATTAATGAAAACATCACCTTTGATGAGCGTTTAATCGTTGCTAAATCCCTCATCGATAGTTGCATCCATGAATGGACCCAAGGCGGTAATGACAACATTAAGGCATTAGTTGAGCATGCCTTTCAAACGGATAAAGAGGGCAATATCTCAGTTACCCGTATTTTAGGTTTACGTCGTTTAGCTATTGAAGATGAGCAGTGGTTAAAAGCGATGGAAGCTATTGCAGATTCAATCTCTATTACTGGCTCTAAAACGTATCTGCGTTTGTATCAACGTAATACTAAGGATGCCATGGCGCAAATTAGTTTAGATATTGCCAGCGCATAAGGAGGCAGCATGAGAAGCAGTATAGAAATCATAGAAGAAATAGGCGCAGCTACTACAGCCCAAGATAAACACTGCACGGTAATGTGTGAAGATGCCACTTTTGAAGACGGCGTTATTGCGGCTTTGCTTTGGGTCATTGGTAGTGAAGGTCAGACAAGTTTAATGGTGGAGTCTTTAACTGAGTTTGAGCAAGCCAACGGCTTTGTAAATGCTAAAGAAGTGGCGGCTTAAACGACCAAACTATGAATTAAAGCAATCAATAATGATGAGGTTTTCTTTATAAACACTCAATAAAAAACAAACTGACAAGCCGCTTAATTGCGGCTTTTTTGGTATCAATTATTAACTATTTCATGAGACAAAAATGCGTAACCGATTAATTCAACTTGTTCATGTGGCTAAGCGTGAACTGAACCTTGATGAAGAGTTTTATCGTAACATTTTAACTGAACTAACAGACAAGAGTAGTTGCGCCAAAATGAGTATTAAAGAGCTAGAGCAGGTGCTTGAACATTTTAAACGCATTGGCTTTAAAGTGAAAAAAAAGAGCAGCACCAATAAGCGTGTAGCGCCAAAAATTAGCCGTAGTGTATCGCCTGAAAGCGGAAAAATTCGTGCTATTTGGATAACCATGCACCAACAAGGCTTTGTACGTGATAGCTCAGAGCAAGCGCTTGATAATTACATTAGTCGCATGCTTAATCGAAAAACGTTAGGTGAAAATATTAGTTTTCATTGTCAGTTTTTAAATGGCCAACAAGCTTATAAGGTTTTAGAGATCATTAAGAACTGGCACAAGCGTGAGTTAATTAAATGGCTTGAGGACAAATGGCAAGCGCTGCGCCTTCATGAAAGATTTACCTCGTTAAGTCATTGCACTGCTTTACTTTCTGGTAACGCACCTAAGCAAGAAAGTTATCAAAACCTTTGTTTTATATTTGATGAAGCCACAGGAGTAAGTAAAGAATTATGAAATTAGGCAGATGTCCAACGTGTCACGCAACTGTGCACCTTGATGCCATGGTTCAGGATGAAGCAGGTAGAGAATTAATGGCCACACTGGCTAAGTTGAACAGCAAAACGGGTAGTAGTGTTTTGCAGTATGTCGGTCTATTTCGTCCCGCTAAAAGTGATTTAAACAATGGCCGAGCGTTAAAGCTACTTACCGAAGCATTAGACTTAACCGCTAATTTACAATTGTTAACGGCTGGCTGTGATGCCACCGTGCGAAATATTTACAGTAAACGACAAAGCGGTGAAACGGTAAAGCCGTTAACCAATCACAACTATTTAAAGCAGGTTTTAACTGGGCTTAAAGAGCAGTTTAATCACCCCATAAATGGCGCTAAAAAAGCAAGCGATATGGGAAATGCTCAAGTTAAGCACTACCACCAGTTAAGTGATGCGGAGAATGACCGTCTTCGCCAGGAACAATTAGCGAAGTTTAGGCAATCTAATCAAGGGGAAACAGTATGAGCCAACAAGAATTATTAGATCCTGATTTACTAGGCAATGACGATAACCTCAATGACTTATTGGCACATAGCGATGGTTTAGCCAATGACGATAGGGCCTGGCCTAAAATGTTGGCTGATTTAATAGCAGTAAATGTAGCCGAATTAAAAGAAGATGGTTTTGAACATAACGAGGCTTGGCGCATTGCCAAACGTTTGATTATACGTCAAAGCCACTTTTTAGGTGGTGGTATGGTGTACTTACCACGTAACGATAAACTTAAAAAAGCGTTGCGTGATGCTAACTTGTACCATGATTTTAATGGCCATAATCACCGGGAGCTAATGAAAAAGTATAACTTAACTCAGCAGTCTGTTTACCAAATATGTGCTGAGCAACGACAATTGTTTATTGATAAAAAGCAGGGGAGGTTGTTTTAGTATTACTATTCATTAGTGCTAATGTTCCCTTAGTGCGCATTGAAGACATTAACCATTAAATTTTTGGCATATATTTTCTAATGCATTTTTTTGATAAATATTTGGTTGTAGTAGTTTCTAATTTATTGAAGTTATG
>MAAL01000136.1 GCA_002163245.1 Gammaproteobacteria bacterium 42_54_T18
TGGTCGGGGCGAGAGGATTTGAACCTCCGACCCCTACAACCCCATTGTAGTGCGCTACCAAGCTGCGCTACGCCCCGACACTTTTTGATCGCGAAATAATACAAGAAATCAGAGAGTTATAAAACCTTTTTTGGCACGATTTTTTAACATTTAGCATAACGAACTTAATGTTTTTCAATTAACACCAAGAACCTTCAATTTAACTGACATTCCTATCTATTAATGTTTTAACGCTACCAACACATCCTCAAGCTCTTTAATCATCTGATGAATTAACTGAGATGATTTACTCACATCTTCCTGGGCATCAGATCCATCCATCTTCTGACGTGCTCCGCCAATAGTATAACCTTGGTCATACAACAACGCCCTAATCTGTCGAATCATCAACACATCTTGACGCTGATAATAACGGCGATTACCTCGGCGTTTCACCGGTGATAAATGAGTAAATTCCTGCTCCCAGTATCGTAATACATGGGGCTTTACATCGCACAACTCACTCACTTCACCAATCGTAAAATAGCGCTTCCCGGGTATTACCGGTAATTCACTGTTGTTGCTGGGTTCCAGCATAAGCTTCTACTCGCTGCTTTAACTTTTGACCTGGCCGAAATGTCACCACTTTACGCGCAGAGATTGGAATCTCTTCGCCAGTCTTTGGGTTCCTTCCCGGTCGCTCACTTTTCTTTCGCAAGTCAAAATTACCAAAACCTGATAATTTTACATGCTCATCTCCCGCCAAGGAGGTTCGAATCTCTTCAAAAAAAAGTTCCACCATTTCTTTGGCTTCTCTCTTATTTAAACCGAGTTCTTCAAAAAGTTTTTCTGCCAAATCCGCCTTTGTCAAAGCAGTCATCGTTATTCCCTCAGTATTACATTGAGCTTATCTTTTAACGAAGTAACAACATTATCTACAATCTCGTTCACTTCATCATCTTTAAGAGTGCGCGCTGGATGCTGAAGGGTCAAGCCAAATGCAATGCTCTTGTGACCTTCTTCCACGTTAGTGCCTTGATATACATCGAATAATACGACGCTAGTTAACCATTCACCGGCAGTTTGACGCACATTTTCCAGTATAGTCTGTGCTGAGATCTTTTCCTCCACAATTACCGCCAAATCACGCCTAACCTCAGGAAATTTCGACAATTCTTTAAATTCTGGTGCTTTACCCGTTAATAGCTCGGCAAGTTTCACCTGAAAAAGGTAGATTTGGCCAGAAATGCCTAATTTATTTTGGATTGCTGGATGCAACGCTCCAATATATCCAATATCATTTCCGTTGCGACGAACAACAGCAGACTGCCCAGGATGCAAAACAGGGTGCTCAGTCGGTAGAAATTCATACTCAGCTTCCGCGCCCCCGGTTGCCAACAATGCTTCAAGGTCGCCTTTAACATCAAAGAAGTCTACGGAAGCAACCTTTCCATGCCAGCTTTCATTTTGAACTCCACCATAAACCAAGCCTGCTAACATCTTAGTTTGCTCAATATTATCAGCGGCACTTTTACTGCCTTCACCCGCATTATTAAGTGGCTTAAATATTAATCCACTTTCAAACAATCGAAGCCGTGTTTGTTGTCGATTAATATTATGTTGAGCCGCCTTAATAAGTCCCGCCCACAGCGTTAATCGCATTTGAGACATATCAGCTGAAATTGGATTGGCTAATTCAATCGCCTTTTCACCGGGCGCCATCAATTCATGAATGTCTTTATCGACAAAACTATAAGTAATCGCTTCTTGGTAATCCCTCGCCACTAAACGCTGCTTTAACGTATCAATGTTTATCTCGTTCTCTGGTGTTGCTTGTGCAGAGAATCCCATTGCAGGAAGCCGAATCGGTAACTTGTTGTAACCCCAGATACGACCGAGCTCTTCAATTAAATCAACTTCAATACGCACATCAAAACGGTAAGCAGGTGGAACGATATGCCACCCAGCATCCGTTGTGACAATATCCATACCTAAACGACCAAGGATATCTTCAACATCAGCATCGGGCATTGAGAAGCCCAATACACGCTCAATCTGATCACGACGAAGTTGAATCGGTTCAATATGCGGTAAATTCTCTGGAGATAGCGCCTCAACAACCGGGCCAACATCACCACCCACAATGTCCAATAACAATGCAGTAGCTCTTTCAATGGCTTTGCGTTGCAACTCAAAATCCACACCACGCTCAAAACGGTGAGACGAATCCGTATGCAAACCGTATCCACGAGCCTTACCAGCAATCGCCACTGGCTCAAAGAATGCACTTTCTAATAAAATATCATTGGTTGCTGAAGTCACCGATGATGCCAAACCACCCATCACACCCGCAACGGCCAACGCCTTACTGCTATCAGCAATAACCAACGTATCATCGTTGAGTGTAATTTCTTGATCACCCAACAAGGTGATTTTTTCACCTTGTTTAGCCATACGAACCAATATTCCGCCATCCAGCGTTGATAAATCAAAGGCATGCATTGGCTGCCCCTGCTCCAACAAGACGTAGTTAGTAACATCAACAACAGGGTCAATACTGCGAACACCACTACGGCGCAAGCGCTCTACCATCCATAAAGGCGTTTCTGCTTTACCGTTAATTCCCTTTATCACTCGACACAAATAGCGAGGACATTGTGCTTTTGCTGTTACATCAACAGGAAAGACCTCTTCAATGGTCCCTACAACCTCATCAATATGAACCTGGGTAACATCAACACGATTTAACACACCAACTTCACGGGACAAACCAACCAAACCAAGGCAATCACCACGGTTAGGCGTCAGATCCACATCAATGCTGATATCATCCAAGTCCAAGTATTCACGAATATCGGTACCAATAGGTGCATCACTTGGCAGCTCCATTAAACCAGGAGATTTCTCTTCCAAACCCAGCTCTGAAGCACCGCACAACATTCCAAAAGATGGAACGCCACGAAGCTTGGCTTTTTTGATTTTAAAATCACCGGGCAAAACAGCACCCACTTTAGCACAAGGAATACGCAATCCTTGTCTCGCGTTAGGGGCACCGCACACAATAGTTACAAGCTCGTCGTCGCCAACATTAACTTGGCAAACGCGCAATTTATCTGCATCTGGATGCTGCTCAATGGACTCGATTTCAGCAACCACAACATTATTAAACTGCCCAGCAACAGGTTCAGTTCCATCAACTTCTAAGCCCGCCATCGTCAATTGCTCAACCAACGCTTCGGTTGAAATTGATGGATTAACCCACTCTCGTAACCACTTTTCACTGAATTGCATGTTCTTTACCGCACAAATTGAAGACTGTTAGTTTACATTGTGTACTGGCGATCAGAAAAACACTTAGATCTCGCAACACAATGACAATATTTTGTATAACTGTGACGGGGGTTATTCAGCGGATCTCAAAGACCGCACCGAAGTTGAAGTTGCATTTCAGAAAACGCAGCGAGTACACCCATGTATGCTTTCTTCGGCGTCCTTGCCTCAGAGATTTCTGAAATGCAACTTCAACTTCGGTTCTTCTAGCAAGATTTAAAGATCACCTGAATAGCCGCATCACTTAACTAATTAAACTGTGAGAGAAACTTCACGTCATTTTCAAAAAACAACCGCAAGTCATTAACGCCATAACGCAACATCGCTAAGCGCTCCACCCCCATACCAAACGCAAAACCTTTAAAGCGCTCAATATCAACGCCTGAATGCTCAAATACCGCAGGATGAACCATCCCACAACCTAGCACTTCCAACCAACCAGTATGACCGCAAACCCGACAACCTTTACCACTACACATAACACATTCAATATCGACTTCCGCTGAAGGCTCTGTGAACGGGAAGTATGACGGTCTAAATCGTACCGGTAACTCTTTTTCAAAGAACTCCCGCAAGAATAGCTCGATCACACCTTTCAGATCCGCAAACGTGGAGGTTTCATCAACAAGCAAACCCTCAACTTGGTGGAACATCGGAGTATGGGTTAAATCAGAATCACAACGATACACGCGACCAGGGCAAATGATTCGAAAAGGGGCTTCACCGCTTTCCATTACTCGCACCTGCACTGGAGAGGTATGCGTTCTTAACAACGTATGGGCATCAAAGTAGAACGTATCATGCATCGCCCGCGCAGGATGATGAGCAGGAATGTTCAGCGCTTCAAAGTTATGGTAATCATCTTCGATCTCTGGACCTTCTACAACCGAGAAACCCGCCTTCGCAAAAAACGCTTCAATACGCTTCATGGTTCGAGTGACTGGGTGCAACCCACCTACCGAACCTTCACGACCGGGTAGGGTTACATCAACCCGCTCATTTTCAAGCTGAGCATTCAACGCTACGGCTGCCAGCGCATCCTTTTTCGTTTGAATAACATCCTGCAAGGCCACTTTAGCTTTATTGATCTTGGCTCCAGCAGCAGGTCGCTCTTCTGCAGATAACTTCCCAAGGCTTTTAAGTAGGCTGGTTATTTCGCCTTTTTTGCCCAGGTATTGAACCCGCAACTGATCTAATGACTGATCATCATTAGCGGCATTAATGGCTTGTTGTGCTTGATCAACGAGTTTTTGTAGGTCTTCCATCGTGCTTCCAAACGTAGGGCTTTAAAAACAAAACAGGGGAAGAGCCTGCGCCCTTCCCCTGTTTCTGTTGTACCAATTCTGTTGTACCACAGAAATGTACAGATATCACTATCAGCGCGATTAGTCAGCTAGGCTAGCTTTAGCCTTTTCAACTAATACTGTAAAGGTAGCAGCATCGTGAATAGCGATGTCTGACAATACTTTACGATCGATCTCAATAGACGCTTTCTTCAGTCCATTGATGAAGCGGCTGTATGACATACCATTCAGACGGGACGCGGCGTTAATACGTGCAATCCATAACTGACGGAACTGACGCTTACGTTGGCGACGGTCACGATATGCATATTGGCCGGCTTTAATAACAGCCTGTTTAGCAACTCGGTAAATTCGGCTACGAGCGCCGTAATAACCTTTTGCTTCTTTAAGGACTTTCTTGTGTCTTGCTCTAGCGGTAACACCGCGTTTTACGCGTGGCATAATTTACTCTCCAAAAAACCTATTCTTAAAAAAACCTGTGATGATGGCATTAAACGCCAGGCATCATACGTCGAACCATTGCTACATCAGATGCTGCAACTTGCTGTTTAGGTCTTAACTGACGAATTCGCTTGGAATTCTTCTTGGTCAAGATATGGTTTTTGAAGGCTTGCTTACGCTTAAAACCACTGCCCGTCTTTTTAAAACGCTTGGCGGCTCCACTGTTTGATTTGATCTTCGGCATTTTCATGCTCCGCATTGTTGGCGTGAGAATCACGCATTAAATCATAAAGTACTCGGTGTTGATCAAACGTTGAGTACTACTTCTTTTTGCGAGGCGCAATCACCATTGTCATCTGACGCCCTTCCATTTTTGGATACATCTCAACGGACCCAATTTCCTCGAGATCAACTTCCACTCTTTTTAGGAGTTTCATGCCGATATCTTGGTGGGCCATTTCACGTCCACGGAAGCGCATCGTAACTTTGGCTTTGTCCCCATCCGAAAGGAACCGCGTCAGGTTGCGAAGTTTTACCTGGTAGTCTCCTTCCTCAGTCCCAGGACGGAATTTTATTTCCTTAACCTGGGTCTTTTTCTGCTTCTTCTTGGCTTCAGCTCTGCTCTTTTTCTCATCAAATATATGCTTACCGTAATCCATAATACGGCAAACTGGAGGTTCCGAATCTACAGCAATTTCAACCAAATCCAATGACTCACCCTGGGCAGTTTTTAGAGCTTCCTCTAACGTAACAATCCCAACTTGCTCACCATCCGAACCAATCAGTCTCACCTCTGTGCCAGTGATATCTTCATTAATTCGATTTCTTTTTGATTGCGCACCGCGCTTATCTCGCTTAATAGCGTCTTCTCCAATACGGCCCATTTTCGTCACACTTCATCTGACGAGGACCTAACATTTATAAGATTCAAGAATTTCCGCAAGGGCTAACTCTCAAGGGCTTACTGAACAGGCGATAAGCCTGCCAAGTCGACCTTGGGAAGTCTAATAGCGCTTATGAATTTTCTCAAGCAAATTACCAATAATTTGGTAGGCACGATTGGATTCGAACCAACGACCCCCACCATGTCAAGGTGGTGCTCTAACCAGCTGAGCTACGTGCCTATATCTAGGCGCGCAAATTACCACCACGGCCAGCTAAGTGCAAGCCCTAGCGACAGTTTTTTAGCATTGCGTGCAATTCTTGAGTGTTTTTGGTGCTTATGCCTTACATTTGGTACTTATACCTTATAAAAGTCACGGTACCACTTAACAAAGTTACCTATACCCTCTTCAATCGGGGTTCCCGGCTGATAATCCACATCTTTAACAAGCGCACCAACATCAGCGTAAGTATCGGGCACATCTCCGGGCTGAAGCGGTAACAATTCCTTTTCGGCCTTCTTGCCTAACGCATCTTCAAGCACTTCAATATACCGCAGCAACTCTATTGGGCGATTACTACCAATATTGTAGACGCGATATGGTGACTTGCTACTTGCAGGGTCAGAGTTATCACCCGACCAATCTGGGTTTGCAGGTGCGTTATGGTCTAACGTACGAATAACACCTTCTACAATGTCATCTATATAGGTGAAATCTCGGCGATGATTGCCGTAGTTAAACACTTTGATCGGCTTACCTTCCAAAATGCTTTTCGTAAACATAAAGAGAGCCATATCTGGCCTTCCCCAAGGACCGTAAACCGTAAAGAAACGCAGGCCTGTTGTTGGCATATCGTATAGATGGCTATACGTGTGCGCCATCAGCTCATTGGCTTTTTTGGTTGCCGCATACAAGCTAACAGGGTGATCGACATTATGATGTACTGAAAACGGCATATTGGTATTTGCACCGTAAACAGAACTGCTGGAAGCATATACCAGATGTTGCACGCCGTTATGACGGCACCCCTCAAGAATGTTCACAAAGCCCACGATATTCGAATCAATGTAAGCGTGCGGGTTTTCTAGAGAATAACGAACCCCCGCCTGTGCGGCTAAGTTCACCACTTTATTGGGCTTTTCTTTGGCAAATAGCGCTTCAATACAGCCACGGTCCTCAAGATCACCCTGAACAAAACTGAAATTAGGATGGTCCTTTAACCGATCTAATCGGGCGATTTTTAAATTAACATCATAGTAGTCATTTAAATTATCAAGCCCCACAACTTCATCACCACGAGCTAACAGCCGGTGGGTTAGAGTTGATCCAATAAACCCCGCCGCCCCAGTTACCAATATCTTCACAATTCATCCTTTTAAAATCACATATACAGTGCGCGCATGATACCACAACACACAAAATCAAACCCTAGCCCCATCATAGCGGCACTTACCTTAATGAATCAATTCGACTTTCCCTCTACCCGCTCAATAATGCCTGATCTCTTAACGCTGCCATTTCATCACGCACCCTTGCAGCATCTTCAAACTCCAAATTCTTCGCATGCTGCAACATTAACTCTTCCATTACTTTTAGCTTCTTAGCCATCACTTTAGGAGAAAGGTCCTCAGCCTTCACATGATAGGCACCTTTTGACTCGGCAACTTTACGACGCACACCTGGCGCACCACCAGGAGCATAGGTCGACTCCAGGATATCTGCCACACTTTTAACAACACCTATTGGCACAATGTTATTTATCTTGTTGTGCTCAACTTGCATGGCACGACGCCGATCCGTTTCATCCATCGCCTTCTGCATGGAGTTTGTCACCCTATCCGCATATAAAATCGCCCGCCCTTTTAAATGCCTTGCCGCACGGCCAATCGTTTGAATTAGGGATCGCTCCGAACGCAAAAAACCCTCTTTATCCGCATCCAGAATTGTTACCAATGAAACCTCCGGCATATCCAACCCTTCGCGCAATAAGTTAATCCCTACCAACACATCAAATTCACCAAGGCGAAGGTCACGAATTATCTCCATCCTCTCAACAGTATCGATGTCCGAGTGTAGATACCGTACCTTTACGTCATGCTCAAGCAAGTATTCCGTCAAATCCTCAGCCATACGCTTGGTCAGCACCGTAACCAACACCCGATCACCTTCTCCCACCGTTCGACGAATTTCACTCATTAAATCATCAACTTGCGTGGTCGCAGGCCTCACCTCAATCGTTGGATCAATCAGCCCGGTAGGCCTAACAACTTGCTCTACAACTTGATCCGCATGTTCCCCCTCATAATTGCCCGGTGTTGCTGAGACAAACACCATCTGTGGCGCAAGGTCTTCCCACTCCTCAAATCGCATAGGGCGATTATCCAACGCCGACGGTAACCGAAAGCCATATTCCACCAAAGTCTCTTTACGGCTTCGGTCACCTTTATACATGGCACCAATCTGCGGCACAGTAACGTGGGATTCATCAATTATTAGCAAGGCATCATCAGGCAGGTAATCAAACAATGTCGGTGGTGGCGCACCAGAATCCCTACCGGACAAATAGCGCGAATAATTCTCTACCCCACTGCAATATCCTAACTCTTGCAACATCTCGATATCAAAACGGGTCCGCTCACCGAGACGCTGATGCTCGACCAACTTATTGGCTTTTGAAAGATATTCCAACCTTTCATCAAGCTCCTCCTTAATGTAATCAATCGCTCCCAGCACTTTCTCTCTCGGTGTCACATAATGGGATTTTGGATAGATACTTACCCGGGGCAGCACTTGAAGCACCTCCCCCGTCAAAGGG
The DNA here is from genome assembly GCA_002163245.1 of Gammaproteobacteria bacterium 42_54_T18. Lineage (GTDB taxonomy): Bacteria > Pseudomonadota > Gammaproteobacteria > Pseudomonadales > Ketobacteraceae > 42-54-T18. The sequence goes on from MAAL01000136.1 coordinate 8,754, forward strand.
TCAAACATACTCAAGCGCTCAACTTCATCATCAAACAACTCGATTCTGACCGCATCCCGCTCAGAATCCGCTGGATACACGTCAATGACATCACCACGCACTCGATAGGTCGAGCGATGAAAGTCTTGATCATTACGCGTGTATTGCAACTCCGTCAATCGACGCAAAATCTCACGCTGACCAATTTCCTCCCCCCTCTCCAGGTGCAACATCATCTTCAAGTATGATTCAGGATCACCCAAACCATAAATAGCAGACACCGTGGCAACAATAATGACATCACTGCGATCCATTAAGGATTTTGTTGCCGATAAACGCATTTGCTCAATATGCTCATTTACAGAGGAGTCTTTTTCTATAAACGTATTCGACGATGGCACATAAGCTTCAGGCTGATAGTAGTCAAAATAGGAAACAAAGTAACCGACTGCGTTATTGGGAAAAAACTCTTTAAACTCCCCGTATAATTGTGCCGCCAAAGTTTTGTTATGCACCATCACTAAGGTCGGTCGCTGTACGGCCTCCACTACTTTTGCCACCGTAAACGTTTTTCCCGACCCCGTCACTCCTAGCAGTGTCTGATACGCCAAACCGTCCTCTAGTCCGTCAACCAACTTGGCGATCGCCGCGGGCTGATCCCCAGCAGGGGTATATGGCGAGTGTACTTTAAACTTTTGTGGTGATTTTGATGACTTCTGTGACGATTTTAATGACTTCGTTGACATAGACATTCCAGCCAGTGAATGAATCCTGTATTATTGCACGGTTTTGCAATATTGACTTATTTCCGGAGTAGACACTTGGACATCCAGCTATCGAATCGTTCTAACAATATCAAGCCAT
>MAAL01000068.1 GCA_002163245.1 Gammaproteobacteria bacterium 42_54_T18
GTTCTGCACGAATTGTAGGTGATTCTCCTAATAATTGGACGGTAAAAACAGACATTGTTAATGGTGAAGTGACCGCTATTACTGATATTGCTTTGTCTAAAATTAAAGTTGATAAATAACAGGTCACAGCTAAGGACTTCTTGGTGCGCTTTATAGTCCTTTCAGTATGAATAAATCTATTTGCCATATATTTTCTAATGTTTGTTTTGATATTACTGAGACGTCTATACAATAAGCTGTTAACTAATAATTAATTTAGGTGTTATATGAATGAAATCGAAGCTCAATTGCTTGACTTTAAAATGCTCCTCGAGTCAATCTGCAATGATAATAATTACAAAAATCATAAACCCTACTTATTACTATCGTTAACTGAGAGTTATTTTGAGTATATTTCGAAAATTTTAAATAAAAAGATTTCCTGTAACATGAAGCAACAAACTAGATTAATAGGACTTCTTAAAAAAAATGAAATTGAGTCAGAAGTCTTTAATATTATGGATAAAACTAGAAAGCTTAGAAATGGTTTTAGCCATGATCTTTCTTATTTCCCTTCTGACAAAGATATTATCGAATATCATAAAATAGTCTCAGTATACTCTGAACAGAAAATAGGATCGTTAAATGATAAAGAGGATAAAGTATATTCTTTAACTTCAGCAATTATTCAGGGTTATGCGGTTGTATCAAGTAGAGTTAGTGACAATCTAAATAACAACCTGAAAGAGTTAATAATAAAAATAAACGCAGCTAAACTATAAGGCATTTTAGTCCGCTTAATGCGGCGTTGGCACAATAAGGTTGGGAGTTCATTTGATATCGTTAAACGTTGGTTGGCACAAACTGAGCCTAGTTCAATCCTATAAGTTAGTGAAATCAACATATGTATGGCTTGTTCTCGTTCCGCTCGTTGTAAAGTTATTTTCCAAGTTAGGCGATGAGATTGAAATAGAAATATCAGGGAATATATTGCACCTTGATCTTGTATTACCTTTTTCTTGGCAAATGTTTTATTGTTCAGCGTTGGCATTTACGGCTGGGAATATTATTTTTTCTTTATGTGCTCCGAACATAATTAAAAATTATTCAGATTATGGTGACTTTAAAAATAAAGGAAAACTTGAAAAAGACCTTATGTCTTATATGCGGCCAGATATCCTTAAAGAAAAGCAGGATAATAAACAATTCGGTATTCAGTTTCAGTCACTTAGCTTTTCGGAAAAAAAAGTTAACACTAATGCTGAGTTTGATGCCGTTAATAGAGAAAAAGAATTATTCTGGGAAACATTTAATAATCAGGATACGACAACAAAGCTATGGCGTATTTCTTGTGGGTTTTTATACCTAGCTGGCTCATGTTGTTTCTGTGTTGTTGCAGCACAGAATATATTTTGGGTATTACGTTATATGGTTACTATATAGTCAGTGTTTATATCAAGCACTTAAGCGGGCGTTAGGGCTTAGTGTTATCAATGTCGAAATTAGAGACGTGAATGAATAGATTTAAAAACCCACTAAAAGAATACCACGAGATGATGGCTAAGATATCAGACCCAATGAAAGAACATCGCGAGATGATGGCTAAGATATCAGACCCAATGAAAGAACATCGCGAGATGATGGCTAAGATATCAG
>MAAL01000074.1 GCA_002163245.1 Gammaproteobacteria bacterium 42_54_T18
AGACCTACAACACAAAATAATTCCACTGACAAAACCCTTAAAAACCTATAGCTGGCATATGGCCTTCTCCCATAGAACACAGGCCAAACGATTAATACCCAAAATAAACGAAATCATTCACACCTTAAAGCTGCAAGGTGAATTATAGGTTCTGACAAGCCAGGCTGACTGGCTCGTCATTTATGGGTTTACTCAATCACATAAATACTGCCATCCAAAAATGACGGTATCAGTGGCTTCTCATCTCGAATAATTAGGGTATCGATAGCACCACCGGCACTGAAGACGTTTTCAAAATTACATACAAAGTTTTCATCCAATGTACGCTCATCGAAACTGCCTTCTTCAGTGAAGTTCCCCAAGGTAAATTCCCACTCCCCTACCCAGTCAGGTGCGAAGCCTATTCCCATTTCGTAACCGCCCACCCAATTACGTTGATCCCAGATACCAACCTCTTTGTAAAATTCGCGCATGTCTTTGGCAAACTCATTAACCGACATTCCCGGGCGAATGATGTTTTCCACATGTTTAATGGCTTTGGCAATAAGATTGTATTGATCCATCATCTCTTTTGGCGGTTCACCAAAAGAAAATACTCGGCAAACGTTAGTGTGGTATTGGTGATAGGAGCCACAAGGGTCGGCACCAAATATTTCGCCTTTCTGCATCACTTTATTACTGGGCAAACAATGGCCACCCGCAATGGCACGAGAACCCGATGCAAAACTATAGGGCATTGCACATTGATCGCCCCCTGCTTTATGCATACCCAGGTTTAAAATGCCAAAGGCTTCCATTTCGGTCATACCAGGGCGGGCTTCATTCACTAATGCGCGATAACCTGCATCCAATATCTCACCGGCTGTTTCATGATATATAATCTCTTGTGGGGATTTTATACGGCGCTGTTGGCGAAGAATATGCGTGGCATCCACAACACCGCTGCTACCACCACCAAGAAAGGCACTTTGCAACTGCTCACTCACCACTCGGTTAGGACGATAACTTCCAAACTCCATTCCCACTTTACCCTTTAACCAGCCTTCATTTTTTAAGGTATCTACGATGAAGGAAAGGTCCGCTCGCTTGGGAATAATGCGTTTATCCACAGTGGGGATACTGATGTAGTCGATGTAGTTAGATTCGGCAGGGATATCTATGTGAATAATTTTATCGTGGTCACGATGCACCGCTATGCCGTAATACTGTGGCCAGCTGCTGGGGCCTTGTGCACCGTACCAGCAAGCTTTGAAGCCCGTAAGGTAGTACATGCTTTCCGGTGAGGTCAAATAAAGCATGTCAAAATTTTCATCGGCCATACGCTTACGCACACTTAACAGACGTTCACTAAACTCCTCAAGCGAAAATGGCAAGTCTCGTTGTGGCAGTTGATGCAAGGCTTCGAAAGTTGGCTCTGTCATAAATAGTTCTCACACTTAAAATTATAACCGGTACAAAACTGTGGAGGTTATTGGTGACTTAAGCTTAACGACGAGAGGCCAAATGAAAATATCACTTGCGCCTGATTGACTATCACTTGTGACTACAATGAGAGCACTACACCAACCGTATTGATAACCACTAACGCCTAAAACGTTAGTGGTGAATTGTTTAGTGCCCAAGTAAACTGCCGGCGCCTAACAACCCAGCTTTTTTATTGTATAGCTTACGAGCCTGCTCAATCACAAAGCTGTGAATGGCTTCCGAGTCTTCATGTTCCAAGTAACGATAAAATGGCATCATACCCTTATCCTTACGGCTGCCGCCCAGTACCACCGCGGGCCACTCCACATGGGTATTTGCGCTCATGTACCTTAAATCGGGAATTGAGCCGCCAGCCATGCCCACCGCATTTTCTCCGTGGCAAAAGTAGCACCCCATGGCACTGTACAACTTGGCCCCGTGGGCAATGACTGCCGGATCGGCATCGCCCTTGGGCGGCCTGGGTACTTGAGGGGGTTGATTATTTACCGGCAACGACGCGTGCTGTTTGCCTAAACTGTAGGCAATTAAACGACTGGGGCCTAGTGCATTTGGCCCTGCTGCCTGATCCGCATGAGTCATGCGCCCCTCGCCGCCTAGTCCTACTGGGGCCAAAATATATTGCTGGCCATCAATGGCATAAGTAATGGGGGCCGCCTGCATGCTGGAACCCAATTCGGTACTCCACAGCAGCTCCCCCTTTTGGGCACTGTAAGCCCTTAATTCACCGGTGGCGGTGCCCTGGAAGACCAAATCCCCAGCAGTGGCTAAAGTTCCCCCGTTTAAAGCCAGGTCATGGTCCACCCGCCAGCGCTCACTTTGAGTCACAGGATCCCAGGCCACCAAGCGACCCTTTAATTTAATCTGGTCAGGCAAGGGTTTAAAAGTTAAGCCATATTCAGCGTCGACACTGTAGATAGTGGGAAAGTCCTGCACCGGCAAATACACCAGCCCAGATTTTGGGTTAAAACTCATGGGTTGCCAGCTGTGGGCGCCGCCTATGTTAGGGTACACAGTGGCCTTTAAATCAGGACGGTTATAATAACGGGCTTCGGGATGTTCAATGGGCCGACCGGTTTTCATGTCGATACCTTTCGCCCAGGTCACCCTAGCGTAATTATTGGCCGACAAGAGCTCGCCGGTCTGGCGATCCAGTACATAAAAAAAGCCGTTTTTGGGTGCCTGCATCAACACCTTTCGCGACTTGCCCTCTAGTGTTAGGTCCGCCAGCACTATGTCCGCCGTAGCGTTATAGCCCCAGGTATCGTGGGGCACCTGCTGGTAATGCCAGATATACTTACCGGTGTCGGCATCCAGCGCCACAATGGATTCGGTATAGAGGTTATCGCCTCCTTCTGGGTCTCTTAAGCCTGCCATGGTGGGGTAAGAGCCTGCAGTGCCCAAATAAATACGATTCAACTCTTGGTCATAGGTAATGGCGTTCCGTACTGTACCCCCGGCACCCTGCCACCATTTATGGCCATGCCAGGTGTTGGCAGCCACTTTCAGTTCGGGTTGCTCAAACTTGTGCTTAGGGCCTCTTGGAACCGTGTAAAAACGCCAGATTAACTTGCCATTGTTACTGTCATAGGCAGATACATAACCTCGCACCCCGGCGCCCCCGTGACCAATCAACACCATGCCATTCACCACCCGCGGAGCTCCGGTGATACCCGCCCCACCGACCGCCCCACAAGACCCAATAGACCACACTTCTTTACCGCTGGCGGCATCCAGGGCGATCAGACGGCAGTCTCCCGTGCCTACATAGACCCTACCTTCATAAACCGCCACCCCATGGTTCACCCGCACCGACCATGAGCTGTCAACACTGGCCCCGCGATTCACCTGCGGGTCATAACTCCAAATTTTCTGGCCACTTTTTCCATCCAGGGCAAATACCCGGGCAAAAGCACCGCTAAGGTAAATAATGCCATCCACCACAATAGGTGTAGATACTAGGCCATCTTCACTGTGAATATCCGCATACCAGTCCATGTGCAATTTATTTACGTTTTTTTCGTTTATATTTGTGAGTGGGCTGAAGCGCTGCTCGTTATAAGCGCGGCCATAGCTGAGCCAGTCATTGCCATTGTAAGGAGCGGCCAATAGACGCTGAGCATCCACCTGGGCAACACCGCCGGCATGACTAAGCCCCGCGCTCAGAAACGTATTGAATATTAATAGGCATATTATCTTCATCTCTTTCCCCTACGTCTTTTTAAGGCGCCGCCAGCTGTAATGTAAAAAAGCAACGAACACTGTAAAGCAAGCCCACCTGTGAGCGCATATCACTTGTGCCGGTTCACTTATCATTTGTGACAACAAATAAAATAATTAGGGGCTGATTAAGCAGGCGTTTAAAGACGATACAAAAGAAGACGGTCATACCCATGGGTAAAGCACGTGGGGTATTCGATATTGACTAATTATTTAAGAGGGTTATGACTTTATTGGCGAGGCTAGCCTGAAGGAATTTAACCAAGAAAAAATGCTAACGATAGCTCAGTAGAGGGTAAGCCCGTTGATTTAAATGTACAAAATTAAGATACATAACAAATTCAAAAACTGTGTTTCAAATACAAGTTATTAAGCATTAACTTTACCGAGTTGAGATACCATATGGCCTGCTCTTCGTTTGCGGCACAGGCTTTTAATAATGTACTGTGGGATACCGTCATGGTGATTTCAGCCAGCAAGGTAATGGTCGCCTCATCCAGATTTTTGAAAAAATAACGGATGCCTTTTTTCATGTGTTCTTTAATTAACGTGTCGTGATGTTGCTCAATGACCCTTAAGGCTGGACTGGCATTCATAACACTGATTAATGGCAATAATGCCTTTTGATTTTTATAGGTGACAAAATCGGCATCTAGAGAGCTTTCGATCCAACCTTGCCAGTGACTAAACTGACCGTGAGTAGGATCATTTTTCTCAAGCACTTGCACATTAGCCTGTAGCCAACGCTCGGCAATGACCTCAAAGATGGACTCTTTATTGGGAAAAAACTGATACAGCGTAGCATTGGGCAAGCCGGCACGCTCGGCCACTTTACCGCAAGTTAGGCTGTCTATGCCTTCCTCGGCCATAAACTCCTGGGCACAGGTGATAATTTTTTCAACGCGCAGCTTGGAGCGCTGTTGTGTGGGCAATTTTCGCATGGAGGTTTGAGTAGTCGGCATGCCGTGAATTATCTATAGGTTGCCTTCATAAGGCAACGAAAAAAACCCGAAGACTTGGAGGGGCCTTCGGGCAAAAGGGTCACTCGCACTCGAGTTTCATTTAACTACTTAGTTGCTCCTGTACGGCCCGATGAGCCGCATCAATGGCGCTCTGGGTATATGCCTGTGCATGGGAGTCACAATTGGCGATGGAGATGCGTTTAATTTGCTTACGCCCGGCCACATGAGGGCCATCTTCTCCCCATATACCCTGGGGCGCATCCACCAAATCACTGTACTGATAGGTATAACCATGGGGCCAACGATTCACGGTGATACCGGCAATGTCCCGCTGGGACTGAAACCCACCAGCCCCTAACATGCGATCCAGTTGGTCAAATATTTTGCTTTCAAAATCATCAAAACTCATGGCGTATAACTTATGGCGACTGGCCTTGAACTGCTCCCTGGGGGTGAGCTTGTCACCGGGTACCGAGGGCACATAAGGAATGTGCAATATAATGGGTTGCTCCGGGTCTTGAGCAAACTGGTGTTCGCCCATGCTCACCGGGAAGTCCAACCAAAAGGTGCCAAAATCGGATTCAGGAGAGTAAATACGTTTCACACCCAATTTGGCAAACGCCTTCCAGTTGCGCAGTGCCACATTGATGAAAACCACGGGCACTTTTTCGGGCCAATCCAGGGCCTTTTTCTGTTCATCTGCCGCTTCTGGGCACAGGTAAGGCACGATGTGGTTGTAACAAGCCAAGATAGAATGTTTGGCATTTACTCTGTGTGCCACTCCATTTTTCACATAGGTGACTTCCACCTGTTGATCATCCTGGGTATTCACCACGTTCACCACTGTGCTGTTTAAACGTAGGCGAATCTTGTTACGGCGTTTATCCAGGGCATCATAATTAAACTTGGCCTTTACCACGTCTTCCATGGTGTGGCCCGCAGCGACGCCTGGAATCAATTGACGCACCAGCATCCTGGCGATACTGGCATTGCCGTCGGGAAAATGATGAATAACCGGTTCAATGTCGTAAGCTGGTCCCGCAGGCATCACGCCTAAACCCGGTGTACCAGGCAGGCCAGCATAGGCTCCGGCAATGGCCGACCAATGATTACCGGCCAAACCATAAGACCCCTGCCAAATGTTGTGCATGATGGCCACCACCTCATCTGGCATCTGACAATGACGGCGTAAAAAATCGTCATAACTCATGTTCATTAACAGCGCACTTTTTTCTTCCACCGACTTACCAGCCATGAAGTCCGTACTGTCATCCAGCAGGGTTAATAGAGCCTCTTTTGCTGCCTTGGAAAGCGGCATTTTGGCCACCGTTTCTTCAGAGTTGGCTGGCGTGATGCCCCCGTGTTTTAACATGTGCTCGTGCACAATAAACGGTGCATCCACTAACTTATCTTTTCTGAAGTGGTTTTTATCGAAGAAGATGCCCTCGCCCAGATCATATTTTTTATAAAGTTCATGATCAAAGAAACGCTCAAACTTTTTAAGGTCGATGCCTAACGAGGTTAGCAAGTTGCTGGCAACCTCCGAATAAACCCCTTCTATGTTTTGTGTACCGCCATGGCCAATTAAGGTTTCACCGTCCACGTTAAATTCGTTGCGTTTGGCGTGACCACCAAAATCATCATGGTTATCTAATATTAAAATACGCGCATCGGGCCCATGTTGCTGGCGAAAGAACCAGGCCGCCGACAAACCGGATATACCGCCACCCACCACCACTAAATCATAATCATCTTCGGTTTGTTTGGCGGGACGCTGCCACGTCTTTCCCTGCCAGGATAAGGCATGAGCCACCTCAAATGAACCCTTATGGCTACCGCGCATCCCTTGTAGTACAGGTGGATAAGTAGGCCCAAGCTGTTGACCTAATACACCCTTATCCAGCAAACCCTGAGCGATGGCTTCCATGGGAGATATAGCGCTACCGGCCGCCAGGGTAATGGCAAAACCATTTAAAAAGTCGCGACGAGTAATTTTTTTGTTCACAGCCATAGCAGTCTCCTGATTAGGAATTCATGACGGAAAAAGAAGAGTGGTATAAATCAGTAACGGTGATTCACCATTACCAATTTAACTTTCAGAAATTGTTAGAGCTATTCGACGAAGCTTGGATTAGCCACAATCAGTTGACGATATAAGCCCGTGGTTTCCCAGGTTCCCATGAAGCCTGCTGGTAATACAAAAGAATCACCTGGGGTAAATGTGTTTACCGTGCCCGTGGCCGAGGTGACGGTTACTTCACCGGCTAACACAAAAATGTACTCATCAATGGACTGCGGGTCCATCTTAAGCTTCATGGGCTCTGACTGCCATACGCCTACACCTACCTGGCCAATGTACATAAATTTTTCCCAGCTATTGTTGCTGCCAGCAATGACCATTTCTTTTGGAAGCGCTGCGGCCTTATGCAGGGTGGTGCCGTTTAAATCGGTTTTTTCAAAAGTAATGACCTTTATCGGCTCTTTAATGGTGTCGGTATTGGCCAGTAAAGCACTTGAAAATACCACACTGAATAATGCAGCGGTGATAACAGTAAGACGGTTTGTGATTTTCATAATGTTTCCCTCGGTTTTTATTTTCTTATTGATAAATAAGCGGTGATTTAAGAGTATCACTGGTCAATTTTTTGCTGAATATCATTTACGCCGTTTGCAGTATCACTTCTGCCGAGGCGGTTAAATTGGGGCTCTTCTGGTCACTGGGCTGTTTCATTTTTCAGGGGCGCGCTGAATACACCCATGTACACTCACTCTGGTTAACCGGTAGGTCCAGCAACCATTAGCTTTGAGTTCTGAACATTCATAATGAGACGTATAGCCGAAGCCAGTCCCAAGGAAGGGTTAACGGCGACTTCAGTGTGGATATTCACAACTCTAGTTGGCAGGTTTTTAAGGATAGGTAAAAGGTGAGTAAGCTTTTACTAACTTACCCACAAGAGAAGGAAAACGTTTAAGGTATTTAATAGTGGCTGGCGTGAATATCGGGTACTCGCCCTTTCCACGGCAAGGCTTCTTCCAGCACCGCCGAGAGTCGAATGAGCACTTCCTCTTCACCGTGTCGTGCGCCTAGCTGTACACCTATGGGTAAGCCATCACGGGTTTCAAACAAGGGCAAAGAGATCGCTGGTAAACCGGTAATATTATAGGGTACACAAAACTGCACCACCCCTTCTGACAACTGAAAGTATTCTTCGGTGGAGTAGCCCGTTAGGCTTTGACCATACTTCCCCATGGGCTCGGTCACTTTTGCAGTGGTGGGCGTTAACCACACATCGTATTTAGAAAAGTGCTCACCAAAATCACGGCGTACCTTATTGGCATAATCAAAGCCCTCAAAAAGGGTAAAAGGGTCAAGGCTCTTGGCCTTTTTATATAGCTCAAGGGTACAAGGTTCAAGGGTATCGCTTCCCACCTTACGCCCCATCATCTCAGCCATGGCATCCATGTAGCGATCAAACCCCATAAACCAAAGGTTAGGGCAATGAACCAGCGCATCTTGCGGATTATAATTGGGCGCTGCTCGCTCAACGTTATGCCCCATGCTTTCCAACAAGATGGCCGTGGCTTCAACCGCTTCTTTAATTTCAGAGTCCACCGACACTCCTTTCATTAAGGGCTCAGTTGAAAAGGCGATGTTTAATTTCCCCACAGGCGAGGCCATCTCTTCACGGTAGGGCCGCTGGGGTTGCTTAATGACAAACGGGTCACCCGGTTGAGGTTTGCCCAGACAATCCAGCATACTGGCCATATCGCGTATCGAGCGAGTTTGCACCATGTTGGCGGCCATACCAAAGCCGCGCTCATCGGCTTGTGGCCCATACGACACTCGACCACGGGACGGCTTTAAACCTACCACTCCACAATGGGCTGCGGGTATTCTAATGGAGCCACCAATGTCTGAGCCATGGGCAATGGGCACCATACCCGAAGCCACTGCGGCCGCGGCACCACCACTGGAACCACCGGCCGAATAACCCTTTCGCCAAGGGGTTGATGTATCCCCGTATAAAGCATTTTCGGTGGTACTGGCAATGCAAAACTCAGGGACATTACTGCGCCCAATATTGTTCACACCGCTGTTACTAATGAGTTTATATAGATAACTGTCTTCCTCAGGCGTAAAACCTGCTAACAGTCGACTGCCCTGTTCACATAGTCGGCCCGCTTCCAGATTGCCTATGTCCTTAATTAAAAATGGCACCCCATGAAAGGGGCCGGGTTTTAAGGAGTGTGTATCAAGGCTTTCTATTTTATCAGGGTAGCGCTCCACCACCGCATTGATGTGGGGGTTTACTTTTTCTATGGCCTGATTTGCGCACATGGCCAATTCTATAGGGGACACCTCGCCGCGCTGCACCAGCTCGGCCAAGCCCAGTCCGTCAAACCCGGCGTATTCCGATAGCTTCATATTCACCCACCCAAACAATAAAATCTAATAACCAAATACGACTCATCTAAGGCCCCTAAGAAACACAGGTGCCCTAGCATCTCCCTAGATTATTACGCCGGGCAAGCGTCTAAAAAGTGGGTCAAATTCCTTTGTACAAAATCACTTAAAGAAATCGCTTTACGATTGAGTACCTTCTCAACATCCGTTTGCGGTGAACGAATACCTTTATCACGCATAGGCAACGTAATATCTAAGTACATATTTATATACCATGCCTCATAACCCTGCGCTTCAAGCCCTTGCTTTACTAATTCAGGCGCGACGTTATTATAAATACACGCTCGACCTGTGACATTGGAAATCACATCGGCCACCTGGTGATGATCCATGGATTCTGGCCCCGTCAGTGCATACTCTTTACCCGCGTGTTGGCTGTCTTTTAAGGCTGCAATCGCTACCGCAGCAATATCCTGAGTATCAATAAAACTATTTTTACCCAAACCCATGGGCAAGTTCAATTGACCTTCTTTTACATAAGCCAAAAAGTTTTGCATAAACCAGTCCGGACGTAGGATCGTATATTCGAGCCCTGAGTTCATTAGAGTTTCTTCAGCTTTAATATGCCAACCAATGAAGGGCATATCGGGATAGGCTTCTACCTTAAAGGCAGACATCAATACGATACGCTTTACACCGTTGTCTTTAGCAGCGGTAATAATGTTATTCAAATACGTCATGTCATCACGGAAAGCATCCAATACCGCGGTATAAACCGCCTCTACACCCTGCATGGCATTTTTTAATGCATTTAGATCGGTAATATCACCAATGGAAACTTGATATTCACCTTTTGAAACCACGGCGCGCGCCTTGGCTTCATCGCGAACAAAAACTCGAGGCTGCTCAGAACTTTCTACTAGTTGTTTAAAAATTTCTTTGCCCACATTACCGGTGGCGGCGGTTATTAGAATTGTCATATTAATTCTCGTTGATGATGATTTATGTTCTCTTTACCGGATCATTTTATAATCCGCTAGTAGCATAAAGAATTTCATAAAAGACATATTTACTATCATTTGTGACATAAAGCAGTTTCAAGGTGGGAAGGTAATAGTCCAGCCCAGGCGATACCGGAGCTGGTAAGTCAAAAACAAATCGCTATACGGTACCGCCACCATCTACAACAATGCTTTCTCCTGTGGTGTAACTACTGGCATCACTCACTAGGTACAAAACTGTCCCCGCCATTTCGATGGGGTCGGCGTGACGGTTCAGGGGGATTTTACTCATAACCGATTGATACATTTTTTCATGTTCAAATAGTGCTCCCGAAAATTTTGTCTTGGTAAAGCCCGGTAATAAGGCATTTACTCGAATGCCGTATTGGGCACATTCCTTAGCAAAGGCCTTGGTCATGTTAATCACGGCTGCTTTGGTAATGGAGTAGATCCCCTGGCCCACACCTGGTTGCAGGCCGTGTACCGAGGCGGTATTCACAATGTTCCCCCCCCCGTTTTTCTTCATTAATTTCCCAGCTTGCACCGACATGAAGAAGTAACCGCGTATATTCACCTCCACCGTTTTATCAAACGCTGCTATGTCCGTGTCGAGTATGCTGCCAAAATAGGGGTTAGTGGCGGCATTATTAACCAGGATATCCAGGCGCTGGAACTTTTCAGACAGAAAACTAAAAACAGCTTTAATATCGTCTAAATTTCCAACGTTGCACGCAAAGGCTTCTGCTGTGCCGCCCGCTTTCACTATCGCATCCACCACAACCTGACAATCTTCCTTTTTACGACTACTCACTACCACGTGTGCACCGTTAGCCGCCAATTGGTGGGAGATAGCTTCACCTATGCCACGGCTAGCGCCAGTAACCAAAGCTATCTTACCGGTTAAATCAAATAAATTTTTCATGATATCCCTACAGATTAAATATAAGAATGGAACCAAACCCATTAATAATTTGCCCCCATTCGTTTAGCCAGCTCGAATAGCGCTGACTAAACTTTACAAACCTTTAATTTAAACGCTCAACAATGGTGCTAATGCCTTGCCCCAAACCAATGCACATTGTTGATAAACCCAAAGTGCCGTTATTTTGTGCCATCACATTCAGTAGCGTGCCGGTAATGCGAGTACCAGAGCAACCAAACGGGTGCCCCAAGGCAATAGCGCCGCCGTGTAGGTTTACCTTTTCATCCATTTTATCCAATAAATTAAGACCCTTTAAAACAGGTAAAGCCTGAGCAGCAAACGCTTCATTTAGTTCAATATGATCGATATCATTCATGGCTAAACCGGCATTAAGCAAAGCCTTTTCGCTTGCTGGCACCGGGCCATATCCCATGATGGCCGGATCTACTCCCACCACCGACATAGAACGAATTTTTGCAATGGGCTCCAATCCCAATACCTTGGCAAACTCGGCTGACATAACAATCATGGCCGAAGCGCCATCGGTAATTTGCGAAGAACTGCCCGCGGTAACGGTACCGCCTTTAGGATTAAAAACCGGGCGTAACTTTGCCAGCTGTTGTGCCGTGGTTTCAGCACGAATAGTTTCGTCCATAGTAACTAGTATTTTTGTGCCGTCCTGGTCATGGCCCTCTAACGGAATTATTTCATTGTTAAATAATCCGTTGCTGGCAGCCTGATGAGCCCGTCGATGGGAGCGGGCCGCGAAAGCATCTTGCTGTTCACGATTAATGCCATGCTGGATGGCTAAAAAATCGGCAGTGAGCCCCATCATGCCCGAGGCTTTCGCCACGTGTTTGCTCATGGTTGGATTTGGGCTCACACCATGATCCAGTGGTAAGTGACCCATGTGCTCCACCCCCCCCACTACAAACATGTCACCATTTCCACTTTGGATGGCTTGACTGGCAATGTGCAATGCACTCATGGAAGAGCCACACAAGCGGTTAACGGTTAAACCTGCCGCCTGATGAGGCAGCACGGTTAACAAGGACATCATACGGGCGATGTTCCAACCTTGCTCCATAGTTTGATTAACACAACCCCAGATCACATCCTCCACATCAGCTGGATCTACTTTTGGGTTACGGGCAAACATTTCATTGACCAACTGGGCAGACATATCTTCCGCACGCAGGTGACGAAATACGCCGTTTTTAGAGCGCCCCATGGGAGAGCGCACAAAATCGACGATCACCGCATCTCTTGATTTTAAACTCATTTTATATTTCCTATCTCAATCTTATCTACTTGGCGCTAGGCGTGGGGATTAAAAAAAGACTCACCGTGTTTTGCCATGAGTCGCAACTTTTCGGTAACGGCGTAGAGCGCGCCATGCTCGATATAGCTATCACACAATTCAACAAATTCTTTGATTCCCATGGATTCGATGAAACGCAATGCACCACCACGAAAGGCTGGAAAACCTATTCCGTAAATTAATGCCATATCCACATCATTGGCACTGGCTACAATATCGTCTTCCAGGCAACGAACCGCTTCTAAACACAGCGGGATCATTAGACGATCGATTATGTCTTGCTCGGTAAAGGTTTTACGCTGGGCTATAGAACCTTCCAATATTTTCCAAACGCTGTCGTCTGTTTGCTTTTTTACACGACCTTTTTTATCGGCTTGATATACATAAAATCCCTTGCCATTCTTTTGCCCCAAACGATCGGCGGAAAACAGGGTTTGTGCAGCGGTGGTGAAGTCACGACTCATGCGCTCAAAGCCTTCTGCCATGACTTCTCCTGCGTGTACATTGGTATCCATGCCCACCACGTCACACAAGTAGGCTGGTCCCATGGGCATGCCAAATTTTTCCATGACCTTGTCTATCACCACAAAATCGGCCCCTTCATGAACCATTGCCATGAATGCCCCCAAGTAGGGAGATAATATTCGGTTCACTAAAAATCCAGGGCAGTCACGTACTACAATGGGTTTTTTGCCCATGGCCAGGGCATGGCTTACGGTACGAGCAATGGCTTTTTCGCTGGTTTTTTCCCCACGAATCACTTCTATTAATGGCATCTTGTGCACAGGATTAAAGAAGTGCATGCCACAAAAATTTTCAGGACGCTTAAGCACACTGGCTAAGTAATCGATGGAAATAGTTGAGGTGTTGGAGGTAAGAATCACATCTTCGTCGATCCAGTCTTCCACGTCCTTTAACACAGCATGTTTAATCATGGGGTTTTCCACCACCGCCTCTACGACAATATCCACCCCCTCGAAGGCGCTGTAATCCAAGGTGGGAGTGATACGGTTTAACACTTGTGCCATTTTTTGTGGCGTTATGCGCTTACGAGAAACTTTTTTGGCTAACAACTGGCTCGCTTCATTCAGGCCCAAATCCAAGCCTTGCTGGGCGATGTCCTTCATCACCACGTTAATGCCCTTACTGGCGGATTGATAGGCAATCCCACCCCCCATGATACCGGCCCCCAATACACCGGACTTTTTAACTCGCGCTGTTTGTCCTATCCAGTTTCTAGCATCTTTTAGCAGTTTCTGATCACCCAAAAACAGGTTTACCAGATTTTTTGCCACGCCTGTTTTAGCCAGTTTTGCAAAGCCACGAGCTTCAATAAGCTGCGCGTCATCACGACCCAAGGTCGCATGTTTTTGCATGGCCTTTACCGCTGCCACAGGTGCTGGATAGTGGGGACCAGATTGACCAGCGATAAATCCCTTGGCCGACTCAAACGCCAAGATGCTTTCAAATTGAGCTAGCTTTAGAGGCTGAATCTTTTCCTGGCGCTTTGCCTGGTAATTTAATTTTCCTACGATGCATTGTTCCAGCATCTTTAGGGCGCTGGCTCGTAATTGCTCTGGCTCCACCATAGCATCCACTACACCTGCATTAAGCGCCGCCAGGGCTTTGTACTCTTTACCCGAGGCAATCCATTCTATGGCATTGTCGGCTCCAATTAACCGGGACAGTCTCACGGTACCGCCAAAACCCGGGTAAATACCCAGCTTTACTTCTGGCAATCCAACCCGAGCGACATTGGACATAATTCGATAGTCACAGGCCAAGGCCATTTCCAGACCGCCGCCCAGGGCCAAACCATTAATTAGACTGATAGTGGGGAAAGGTAAGTCTTCTATCGCATTGAAGACCCTGTGGTTTTCCATTATGCCCTGTACGATGACTGCTTCGATGTGAGAAAAGTTACTATCAAACTCGCTGATGTCGGCCCCCACGATAAAACTGGATTTGGCACTGGTAACCAACAGTCCTTTAATGCTTTTATCTGTGCTTAAAACCGTTCCTGCGTTACACAGTTCAGTTAAAGTTTGCGCATCAAAAACATTAACCACCTGCCCCTGTAAATTGAAACACAACTCAACAATGCCGTTTTCCAGGCGCTCTATGGTGATGGATTTACCACTGTACAACATTTTGGTACCTCTAAATTGAGACAAGTAAATTGGATATACAAATAAAAAAGCCCTTCCCAAAAACCGACATAATCAGCTTTATATATTTTCGGGAAAGGCAAGGGTAAAAAATGACTATTTAATGCTGTCTACTAAATCAAGTAAGATCTGAGTACGTGCTTGATCGGTAATAGGGTTGTAAGGTTCGGTGAGCCTTGGTTCGATGCTGGCCATAGCATCTTTTGCTTTCTGCGTATAATAAATGGTGCCATCGTTATCCACTGACTCGATACCGTCTATGGCCATGGAGCTTACATTCATGCCCAGCGCATCACTTAAATTAATGTGCTTGGGCAAATCCAGTTCCACTTTCTGATTGGAAATTTTCACCGGGTAACCGCCTAACATGCCTAATGGGCCAGGCATGGAGGTTAAGCAATCGTTGCCACCGGGTAGTAAGGCTTCCAAAACTGGCATGGAAGCCATCGCGGTGGTCATATTAGGATTAGGACAGTGCAGTAAGTTTTTACCTGCATATAAAATTTCTCCGGCCCGCTGTTCATCATCATCTAAAAATACCCAGGGTTCATCTGCTGTATTTTTTGGTTTTTCGCCAAATAACACACCATAAACATGCGCATGGCCGCCGATCACACGCACCTGTGGAACTTGAGCACTGCCCTTTTGTTTACGTAACAAGTTGGTTTCTATGCGCATTTTAATGATGGCTGTGTTGGCCAATCCTGCCGTGGGGGCAAGACCATGGGGGTTAAGAATAGAGTGCGTTAAGTCCGGGTAAGAAACATTTGCTACCGGTGTTTCAGGGGCCACGGCTTTTACCCCTTGCATGACAGAGTGCAAGATAGGAAATTGATAACCCAGTTGCACTGCCATGCCTGCATCGTGTAACGCATGGGCCACAGGATGGTCTGCCATCATCACCGAAAATGGACTGCGCAACGAAGCCGCTTGCACAATAAGATCGGGGTTATAGTCCTTAACCACCTGGGCCACCTCGGCGGGATTTAAGGCATTAATACCTTCAAATCGAATGTCAGACAAATAACAGGATGCCAGCATTTCGGCACAGACTTCGCCACCACCACCTGGCAGGTCAACCAAAATCAACTGACGTATCAGTCCACGATGCAGCAACCCTTCAGCAATGCGGGTGCCCACATCTCCCACACCAAAAATCATTACACTATGCATTGTGTTTTACCCTGTTATTGTTTGAGACTTTAGAGTACGCACAACCCAATGGCGCCGAAATATCATTTGTGCCACAAAAGATTTCATTTCTGACCGAACCTTATTCTTGTAAGATTAATAATCAAAAATATGAAAGTGTTATGACACCAGATAGTGAAATGACTATCACTTAAGCCCATTGAGGTATCACTTGTGCCATGAAATCTATAAAACCCCAAATACATAGGTTATGGTGCCGCCCATAGAGGCAGGCCAATACTATGTTCAACAAAAACAAACAAAAAGAACTCAATAAAATCGTCGCTAATGATTTTCGGCGTTTAAACCAGGTTTTAAATAGTCATGGAATTAATCTTGCGCCGTTTTTGGCGGAACAGAATCTTGAGTTAAACAAGATTGTTAATCTGCAATTACCACTGCAGGCAAGCCAGTTTCACCATGTGGTGAAACAGGTACTTAAGTCCTGCGACATACCAGGATTAGGGCTTAAAACCGGGCGGCTTCTGGAACTAACCGACTACGGTATCTTGGGATATGCGTTGCTGAGTAGTAAAAATCTACGCAAGGCCACCGAGATCGGGTCAAAATATCGCATCATGACCTCAGAGCTCATCGACCTGTCTTTACATATTCAAGGCAATAGCGCCATCAGTCGCTTTAAAGAAGCGCGCCCTTTGCACTGGGGGCAACCCTATATGATCGAAGAAAGCTTAAGCATTACCTGGAAGCTTATTAAAAGCCTATTGCAATTATCCAATAACATTAAGCCCATAAAAATACGCCTGGCCTTTTCGAAACCCAGTTACTCTCAGTTGTTTGATGACATGTTTCAATGCCCTGTCATATATGAAGCCAATGCTAACGAAATATACTTCCCTGTGTCATGGATCGATAGGCCAATACCCACCGCAGACGAAACCGCCGCCAAGGTGTGCTCCCAGCAATGTGACCTCATTAGCGCACAGATGCTCAATCAGGGCAGTGTAGTGGATCAAGTAAGGCGTATTCTAATGGCTTCACCTATGCAATCCAGGTTTCATATCAATGGCATGGCCGACAAACTAAATCTAAGTCCGCGCACATTTCGTCAACGATTATATGATGCCGGTACCAGCTACAAAGAGGTCATTAACGAAGTGCGCATGCAGATGGCTATAGAGTACTTACAGACAACTCAATTTAGCGTTCAAGAAGTGGCTTACTTGTTAGGCTATGACTACAGTCCTAATTTTTTTAGAGCTTTCAAGAAATCCGTTGGTATCACTCCAAGTGAATATCGCCATAAAATAGAGCAAGAATATGCCGAGCGCTCAGCCTAAATTTGGCAACTTAAAAGTTTTAAGAATAAGGGATATTAAAAACACTTACTTATTATATCGATATCGATATCGAACAGCTTAACCTTTAGCTGAGAGTCAAGGATCCTTGTCTTGTCAGCGCCAGCCATCTTAGCCTGGGTATATTGCTTTGCCTAACACATGGCACTACTATTAGTGACGATCGATCTGCCATCTTCCTTAATTGAATAATAGTTGTAGATAAATATGGACAACCCTGCCCTTTCGGCCGAGACCAATAAAGTCATTTATAACTACTACCTGTGTCTAATTAATATTCTAAAAGAGTCTAATATTGACCTATCTCCCCTGTTAAAACAGCATAATCTACCGGTTAACCTGACACAGCTTTCCAGCCACACACATAATCTGGAACAATTTTATGCTGTGGTTAAGGATGCCATTAAACAACATAAACTAAAGGGACTGGGATTACAGTTTGGTAGCCGCATGAAGCTGTCAGACTACGGGATTTTAGGGTATGCCCTATTAAGCTGTTCAAATGTGTTACAGGCGATAGACTATGGTAGTAAATTTGTCACCATGACCACGAACCAAGTAAAAGTGGAATTATCACTGGAAAAAAACAGTGCCATTTTAGTGTTCCATAGCCCTGAGGTTTACTACTGGCCTCAGCCTTTTTTACAGGAGGAATGTCTTTCTGAAAGTTGGAACTCGTTAACCTTTCTGTTACCCGAATTGAAACGTGAGCGTCCTACCCGCATAAACCTAGCGTTTAATAAGCCAGATTACGCCCACCTTTATAAAGAAATGTTTCAATGCCCTGTTTACTTTAATCAACCCCATACGGAACTGCATTTTCCAAAAAAATGGCTTGAGAAAACTATTAATACAGCCAACGAGATGGCTACACAGGTATGCGCTCAGCAATGTGAGTTGATTGTGGCGCAACTGGGCGATCAAGGCAGCATGACAGATAGAGTACGTCGCCTTATTCTGTCTCAACCCATGAGTCCGCCCCTAGGTTTGGATGATGTTGCGAAAACACTGCTACTGTCCAGCCGCACCCTTAGGGAGCGGCTCTATAATGAAGGCACCAACTACAAAGAAATAAGCAATGAGTTGCGTATGAAGATCGCGAAGGAATATTTGTCCACTAGCGAGCTAAGTACTCAGGAGATTGCCTATTTGGTGGGATATCAGCACAGTGCCAATTTTTTTAGAGCCTTTAAGAAAACCTTTGACCACACCCCGGAAC
>MAAL01000146.1 GCA_002163245.1 Gammaproteobacteria bacterium 42_54_T18
ACGCACACGTTACTGCCCTTGGACGACATTGCGTTGTTGTTGGGGTTTTCAGAAACTTCTAATTTTCGCCGTGCATTTATTAAATGGATGGCGAAAAGCCCAGCGCAGTATCGCGAGCAAACCTCACAACGTCTGCAACCTTAAAGGCTAGTGGGTGCAGTCTCGATAGTTAAGCGGGGTGGTGCCGGTCCAGCGTTTAAAGGCACGGGTGAAATTACTTTGATCGCTAAACCCCATCATGGAGGAGACTTCTGACATTTGATGGCGATTATCTAATATTAATTCAATGGACAATTTTTTACGACAGTCGTCCAGCAGTTTACTGTAAACCGTGCCCTCTGCTTGTAACTTTCTTTGCAAAGCCCGTACGCTCATGGCCAGCATAGAGGCCACCTTAGTGAGGTCAATATCTTCATATAAAAGCTGGCTTAATAAGATTTTTTGCACCCGTGTGGATAATAACTTTTGATGATGGCTGGCCAAGTGTTTTTCTAGCCAGTGGTCCAGTGCGCACGCCAGCTGATTTTGTGGAAAAGGCTGCAGGGAAAATATCGAAGATTTATCCAGTACAATTTTATTGCTGCTGGCCCCATAAAAAACCGGGCAATCAAAAAAATCCTCCAGCTGCTGGCTAGATGCTAGGCTGTGTTCAAAATGAACCGCATTAATTTTTAACTTGCCCACCGAGACATCCGTTAATATTTTATACAGGCAGCACAGGGTGGCCGACATGCCATAAATATTGCTAAGGGGTTGCTCAGCGGGTTTTGAACTGAGCACTAGGGATAGCTCGGTTTGGCTTTCTAGCAAAGATGAAACATGGGCATTGCCAATAAAACTGGCAAAACGATTCACCCGTAAAAGGGCATCATAAACATGGCGGCTAGCCACTATGGTCATGCCCAGTGCGCCGTAAACACTTGGTTTAAAGCATTGTGCCACACGAATGGCGATAAAAGGGTCGTGACTGCGCGCCACGGCAATGTGCCAAACTTTGGCCATTAGCTGGCACGGAAAACGTGCGTCATTTTTTTTGAGGCGGGTAAGATCGGCTCCGGCTTCCTGGAAAATTTGCTGGCTGTCCAAACCATAGCTATCAATGGCTTGTGCCACCAACAACGCCCAGCTGGCCAGGTAGCTGGGGGGTTGTGAGGGGGTTGAATCTATGGCGGTAGCATCTGTCATAACGGGTACCTTAATAACTATCACAGCCTCCGTTATGCTGACGCCAGGCTAAACCTGGCGGTTTTAGCTAGACTATTTGTTGTTAAGTTTTCTGGACTCAGCCAATACATGCATCAGGTCGATGGCACAACCGGCGGCAATGTTCGCGGTTTGACCGGTGGGATCATAAGGGGGAGAAACTTCTACCACATCAGCCCCCACCACATTTAGCCCCTTTAAATGCCAAAGAATTTGGCGCTGCTGCATGGAGGTGAGGCCGCCGGGAACCGGGGTGCCGGTGCCTGGCGTAAATGCCGGGTCCATGCCATCAACATCCAATGAAATATAACAAGGGTTATCGCCCACCACCTCGCGAATACGTTGGGCAATTTCAGTGCCCTTCATATCAATGATGTCTTCCCCGGATAGCACGTTAAAGTCGTGTTCGGGCAGAGTGTGACGCACGCCAATTTGAATGGAGCGGGTAGGGTCGATGAGGTTTTCTTCACAGGCATACCAAAACATAGAGCCGTGATGCAAAGCCCCCATATTGGTGTCGTCGGAATGGGCATCAAAATGAATAAGCGAGAGCGGACCATGTTTGCGTGCGTGCTCTTTGATGGCTGGGTACGTGACTAAATGATCCCCGCCCAAACCCAGGGTATGGGTGCCAGCATCCACCATGCGGCCAATGTGTTCGTGGGAGACACGCAGCAACTCTTCCACATAGCCAAATTCAAAGGCCAAATCACCATAGTCCACCATTTTCATATTATCGCGCAGGGAGTGTTTATGAGGGGGAAAGGGGTCGGAATACACACCCAGCAATAAGGATTGTTCACGAATGGCTCTGGGTCCAAATCGGGCACCGGGGCGGTTGGAGGTGGAGATATCCGAGGGGATGCCGTATACGGAAATATCCACCCCTTCCAGGTCACGCTGATAAGGCAAACGCAAAAAACTCTGAATGCCTTGAAACGGGGTAAGCATCTCTAACACGCTGGTATGTTCGGCTTCGTAACCCAGAAACTTTTTGGTCATGTCGCCATGCACCATAGTGTCTTGCAGGCTTTTTTTAGTATCAGTCATTACACATCCTCATTACATGACCCCGGGGCGGGATTAGAGACGGATGAAAACAGTGTTTATCAAATTCTGTTTAAGCGCTGTTTTCTGTTAGCTTTAATATACGCCTGTGGTCGTGACAACCCAGCTCCATATGGGACCGCTTTAAGGTCAAATGCGGACAAGTGGTGTGAGCCGTTATAAGGTTTTTTTATATGGGCGGGTGGCCATATAGCTGAAACCTTGCAGCCGGCTTGAGCGGCTCATTTATTGACATCTAAGGACAACAAATTATCATCAAGGGACGTATAATCTATTTTCAAACGGCCT
>MAAL01000022.1 GCA_002163245.1 Gammaproteobacteria bacterium 42_54_T18
TGAATTAGAGAATGGCGCCTTAACTTATCTAAAGTTATCAGAGAACAAACCCAGGGTGAACGAGAAAAGGAAGGGCAGGCAGCCACCGTTGGGCATAAATTTGTCTAACCGGCGGGGGGGGAGGCCAAATCCAGCGAAAATGTCTTTTAATAACTTGCCGTCAACAAATTTCCACGTGCATAGGTTCTTGGCCCAACGGGCACGTCTGTAATTACAGTCCTAATACGGTCAACATTACCGATATTAGCGTCACCCAGAGGGTAGTCACCGTTCATTTGTGTGGCCAATTTTAGTGTGCCAATACAAGCAGGTGAATGTAATCTGTGCACTTGTTTAGAATTATGAGTATAATCTTATACGAACTAAACAAGGCTCGGTTTGAGCGCCATAGGAAGTCACCTTGAGATACCCCGCCTCCCACAAAGAAGAAGTCCATCAGAAGCTGTTGAAAAATGCCAGCGAGCAGATACGGGAACTGGGTCTAGACAATGTATCCGTTAAATCTGTAATGAAATCTGAGCGAATGACCGTGGGCAGCTTTTATGCCCATTTTGACTCAAAAGATGACTTGCTTAAATCTGCTATCGAATATGCCTTTGCCACTACCAATCTTGAGTTTTACGATAAAATTGAAAAACGCACCGATGCCAGCTGGAACAAAAAAGTCATCGAACGTTACCTCAGCGACTACCATAGAGACACCATAGCGCTCAGCTGTCCGGTGGCAACGCTGATGAGTGAGGTTTCACGAGCCAGTGATGACATACGGGCAGCCTTTGAAAATAACCTGAAAGAGCTACTGAAACGCTTTGAGCCACGAGTTGGCAAAGCAAAGGCCACAGGCTTATTCGCACTTCTATCCGGCGGTCTATTGATGGCACGCTCAGTTGAAAGTGAAGAATACTCAGATGAGATATTAAACGATTGCATCAAGAGTGCGCGTGCCTTGATTAAGGGCTAAGGCACCTCTGAAAACAGGGTTATGCTGCTAGCTTTTTAATTTTGGCCTGCACAGCCGGGCCCAACACGGATAAATTTGCTGATATCCCACTCACTACGGTTGGCTTAGTCATCCGTAGCATTTATACATTTCAACGCCCACATTCAATACTTGTTATTCATGGCCTGGACCAAAGCCAGAAAGTGCTTTTCTGGCTGCTGAAATTGCCCTCACTATCCGACCATTGCTGGCTCACTAGTGAATAATCTCATTCATTGCAGGTCTCCTAATCCACTGTAATTGGTAATGGTCTGAGCTCAATTCACCTCCGCTACTTATTCAAAAATCCCTCCTCACCCCTGTAGCACCCTCAATAATAAGAATTTTGTTGGGCTTTACATTGTGTTATGACCATAATACTATTGAGTTATATTACGCTGATAATACTACATGAATCCCCCAATACGCCGATTAATAAATTGTTAAATCGGCCTGTTAGGAAACCATTTGGCTCAATTAGACCCGGAAATTAGGCCCATGTTTAACTTCATCGCCCATAACACCACCAAAATACATTTTGGAAAAAATCAAATTGCCAAGCTGTCAAAGGAAGTACCAAAAGATGCCAGATTACTATTTGTATATGGCGGTGGCTCCATATACAAAAATGGCATATACCAACAGGTGAAGGCGGCACTGGGTGATCGTTTTGTTATTGAGTTTCGCGGCATCGAACCCAACCCCAAGTACAGCACAGTTATTGAAGCGGTAAGCGTCGTCAAACAAAACCAAATTGATTTTATTTTGGCAGTAGGCGGTGGCTCTGTGATTGACGCTTGCAAGTTTATTGCAGCGGCCAGTCAATTCGAAGGGGAAGATCCCTGGGACATTTGCGCCAAGCAGGTACGCATTTCACAAGCTTTGCCACTTGGGGTGGTATTAACATTGCCTGCCACCGGCTCCGAAACAAACACCACATCTATCATCACCCGCGGCAATCACAAACTGCCTTTTATGAGCCCAAAGGTAAGGCCTGTCTTTGCTATTCTGGACCCTGAAGCCACCTACAGTTTATCACCTCGCCAGCTTGGCAATGGTGTGGTGGATGCCTTTGTTCACACCATGGAGCAGTACCTGACCTATCCGGTTAATGCCGCCATTTCTGACCGCTTTGCTGAAAGCATTCTGTTAACCCTGATCGAGGAAGGACCAAGAGTTCTAGATGATGAACCTGACTATGATAATCGTGCCAATATCATGTGGTCTGCCACTCAAGCCCTTAGTGGTTTAATTGCCTGTGGTGTGCCGCAGGATTGGTCAACCCATATGATCGGTCATGAACTCACGGCTTTATACAACATCGACCACGCCAGAACACTCTCTCTGATTCTTCCTTCAGTGATGAGGGTTTGCCGCGAATCAAAACGTGAAAAACTCATTCAATACGCCCAACGAGTTTGGAATTTACAAGATGAAAATGAAGACAACCTAATTGAAGAAGCCATTAATTTAACTGAAATTTTTTTCAGCAACATGGGACTGCCAGTGCGACTTTCAGAAGTAAACCTTGATGAAAATAATTTTGATGAAATTATCCTAAACCTAAAAAAGCACGGCATGACTAAACTGGGCGAACATGGCTCGTTAGATATTGAAAAGATTCGTAGCGTTTTATCACATAGCATCTAAAGTTCTCTCTACATTAGAGAATTCATAGGAAAAAATACGAGGATGAAATTATGACAAGTCAAACCGAAGAAACTATTAAAAAAGGCGTTATCTGTGCCAGTTGCGATATTGCCTGCCCATTGGTTAGCGAAGTAAAAGATGGCAAGGTGGTAAAGATCCGCGCCCACCAGGATAAAGGCCCATTAAAAGATTACATCTGTATGAAAGGGGTGAATGCTCCTAACGGTTTTTCCAGTGAACACCGTATTACCAAACCGCTAAAGCGGGTTGGCGAGCGCGGCAGTGGTCAATGGGAAGAAATCAGCTGGGAAACGGCGCTGGATGAAATTGCCGAGAAACTAACAGGCATCGTTGACCAATATGGTCCGGAAGCGTTAGCGGTTTCCACCAGCCAATGGAACACCTCCACCGACAACGGCATGGGCCGTCGCTTCATGAATTTGCTGGGATCCCCTAACTGGATTAGCGGTGTTGCATTGTGTGCAGGAAACACCGCCGCTGTGAACCGCATGACTTATGGCTGGTTCCCATGGCCCGATTATAGGAACACAAAGTGTATTGTTTTATTTGGCCACACCCCCAAAAAACACTCATGGACCCCGATTTACCATCAAATTCGGAAAGCCCAGAAAAATGGCGCCAAGCTTATCGTGCTGGACCCACGTCGCAATGAAAATGTCGATTCAGCAGATATCTGGCTGCCGCTTAAGGCCGGAACCGATGCAGCGCTAAGCTTGGGTTGGCTCAATGTCATCATAGAAGAAGAGCTTTATGATAAAGCCTTTGTTGAAAAATGGACCACTGGCTTCGAAGCACTCAAAGAACGTTTAGCTGAATACCCGTTAGCAAGAGTCGCAGAAATTACCGGCCTGGAAGAAACGCTAATTCGCGAATCCGCTCGCATGTATGCAATGGCCGATTCCGCTTGTATTCCATGGAGCCCCATTACAGATCAACAAGTCAACAGTACCTCTGCCATACGCTTGCAAGCCATATTGAGGGCCATTACCGGCAATTTGGATGCACCAGGGGGCGATGTTTTGCACGGCTTAAACCCTGAAGTTATTAACGAAGTTGAATTGGAATGGCATGAAATATTGCCACAAGCACAAAAAGACAAACAGCTGGGCAATGAACAGCACCCGGTATTTACCTATCGGGGCATGGAAGCCCTTAGAGAGCCTACAAAACGAGTGTGGGGTAGAGAATATGTCAACCTCATTACCGGCAGTTTTATGGCAGTACCTTATCGCACCTTCCAGGCCATGGCCTATGAAAAGCCTTATCCTGTAAAGGCTTTCTTTGCCCTCGGTAACAACGCATTACTGGGTTACTCGAACATGAAGCTCATTCGTGATGCCATGATGAATCAGGAATTGGTGGTGGCTCACGAACACGTGATGACCCCTACCGCGCAACTTTCCGACTATGTGCTTCCCGGTGATAGCTGGCTGGAGCGCAATCATTTGCAAGATTCATTAGGGTGGAATGCAAACATACTGGTATCTAACAAGAGTGTAGAGCCTCCTGGTGAATGCCATGGGGCGTTTGACTTTTGGCGTGGACTGGCGGTTAGAATGGGATTTGAAGAACATTTCCCCTGGGAAACCACTGAGCAGATTTTTGATTATCGCCTTAAAAATTTGGGAGTTAGTTTCGAAGAGTTTGCCAAAAATAGCTTTGGCCACACTCCAAAGGTAAAATTTAGAAAGTATGAAAATACAGGTTTTGCCACACCATCGGGAAAGGTTGAACTTAAATCCAGCATACTGGAAGATTTAGGATTTGATGCGCTGCCTTATTACCGTGATAGTCCTCAACCCAGTGAAGAATACCCTTTGCTGGTTTTCACGGGCGTGCGTGAAGATGAATTTTTTCAAACCGGGCACCGATTTATTCCTGAATTAAGAAAACGCAGACCTGAACCCAAATTCTTCCTTAACCCAAAAGATGCCAAAAACTTAGCTATCGAAAATGGGGAATGGATTTTCATTATAAATAAGGCAGGAAAAATTAAGGGCATAGCAGAAATAAGGGACGATATGCCGCCAGGTTTAGTACGGGCGCCACACGGTTGGTGGAAACCTGAAACAAAACAAGGAAAAGATTTTTTATCCAGTGCCTTGGACCTTTCCGATGCTCAGCTAACGATTGAGGAAGAAGGCTACATAGACACTGAACAAGGTATTCCTCATTTAAGAGGCCTGCCTTGTCGGGTCGAGAAAGCATAACTGTAATTCGAAATAAACTTTGTGGTTAACCTGAAATAAAGGTTAGCCACATATTTATTCGACAAAGACTAAATAACTCTGTTGTGGTCTAAAGGAATCGGACACTTTAATGAGAGACAATAACTGTCACATATTAAGGTGTCATGTGTAGTGGCATATAGAATTTTCCCACCTAACTAGAGCTAAATGGCTCATCCATAGGCAGGGGAATAGAGGGGGGATGGGTTAGGGTTTCCTTTTGATGTGCCTTCTAAATCTATTGATGTAGCGATCCTTCAACCTGGCAAGCTCCGTTGATTCATCCGGGCCAAGTGTGGAAGTGCAGTCAGCCGTTACCCGGTTTAATATGTCCGAGAATTCCACGACTGTAATGTTGGTCTTTAAGTTAGCCTGGTAGCAGTCCGTTAGATCCGCCTTAGCCTGCCATATTAAAGATGAATGCATCCACCTTCCAACGGTAATTGTAATATTATATAGAGCTTAGCTGCCTGTAAATTGAGGTCAATGGCAGTGCTTTAGGGCTAATTGATATCAGATACAGCTCAGACACTCAAAAAAATATTGCTCACTTTCCTAAGGAGGATCTAGGTTTATGTTATGTAAACCGCTGCAGAGATACGGGTAAATTAATTGGCGATTCCGGTTACTGGCATGTAGATTCGAGACATCAAAAGCTCGAAATTGGCGGTAGTTGGATTACTCCTTCTCGACAAAGAAAAAGGGCAGATACAGAGGCTAAATATTCGTTGCTTACGAGGCATTTGAAGACCTAAATGTCGAGAGTAGTCAAATCCGATATTTGAAAATAGCTGGTAAAGGCTTGCTTTAACCCAGACCATTGATATCGGTAATGACAACCTTGAACATTTAAATCTATGGCTGGGGGTCGTAAAACTGCAATATTTTTACAGCCAGCATTGCGCACGCTGTTATACAAAATCCCCCATTCATCAACGTCTCTAGCTTGTTTAGCAAAGCTTTGAGCGACGGTGTACTTATCTGGATGGTGATGGTCTATGTAGGCCTCTGAAGTGATGTCGATCAGCTGCTGTTTTACTCGGGTGACATAATTGCGCATTGTTAGTTCAGTGTCACCTTCCTTTGTGGCACTCAAAAAACTCGTTAAATGATGCATTGTTTCTTTGATTGCGGTTTCAATGTTTTCTGCTGCGTAATAAACGCCAAACCACTCAGGGGTACTAGGGATTTTCCCTCCTAAAAAGACAAAGTCCTCTACAGCCTCCGCCTGATATAGCCTACAGAGGAGCATCAACTTCAACATTACCCACGACTTGCCCCGTTCGGGTATGCTGCTGTGCTTTTTAGGCAGCATATATGGCAATCCAAAAGCGACTTCAAATCCTCATAGAGTCCGAAATTAGTAATTTATACAGCCCTCCCAGTTTCACGCTTGAAGAACGTCGATTTTATTTTGCTTTGAATGATCAGGAAGCCAAGGTCGCCAACGTTATCCGTAACCGGGCTCACCGCTGCTACTTTGTAGCTTTGCTAGGCTATTTCAAATCAAGACCTGTGGTTCTGAGTCCAAGTTTTGGGGATGTCGAAGAGGATTTACGCTTCATCGCCAAAGAGCAACTACCTGGCCCTAGCATCCGAAGATTCTCTCTGGATCAGAAGCAAAAAGATCGCCTTTATCAGAAGATATTTGACCTTCTAAACTATCAAAAATGGCGGGATAAACAGGATCGTAGCGTGTTAATTACACACTTACAGCAAATAGCCAAGTCATGGATCGAGCCCCGTTATTTGTTCGATGCGACCACAGAGTATCTATCCCTGTGCCGTATTGCGATTCCCAAATACACTGTGATGCAGACAGTGGTGAGCCAGGCGATGAAGCTGGAACGTGAGCGTATTACTTCTACTCTGCAAAATCTGCTATCAGAGTGGTTGTCGGCTAAGCTGGCAGACTTGATGGATGGCAAAGAGTCATTGCCACTATCTAAATTGAGGCTGTCTGCCAAGAGCTTTACTCCACCGGAACTGGAAAAGGAGCTCAAGGTGAACCGATTAATCGAACCTTGGATGAGTGAAGTTAACACCGTGGTTAAAACCTTATCGCTCTCTATTAAAAACCAACATCACTTTGCTTCGATGGTTGATTATTATGGGAGTAAACTCAAACGTTTTGACCGCTTTACTCAGCAACTCTATCTACTGTGCTACCTACAGGACCGTTCCGAGCAAAATAGTGAGCGCCTGGCCGACGGCTTTATCTATCACACCCGGAAAATCAATGAGCAGGCAAGGGCTTACGCGAAAGAAGCAGCTTACCGGGATTGGGAAGGTGCTGCGGCCAACGTCAGCAAGGCAGCAGAGTTATTGCACCTATTTATCGATGACACTATCGATGAAAAACAGTCTTTTAAGGCAGTAAAGGACCAAGCCCTGGAACTTCTAAAAAGCCGGGATATCGAGTCGTTATGCCTGTACCTCAATAAGCAAAAACGGGCGCTAGATGATTATCTCTGGGAATACTATGATCAACAGAAGGCCTTTTTGGAAAAGGTTTTGCGGCCAATCTTCTTGTGTCTGAACTTTCAGGCGACCCAGAATACGCAAGCTCTAGCGGCGCAACTGGCCATAACCAAAGATGAGCTAAATAACGGTGGTACACTCCATACCATGGATCGACGACTAATCCAGCGCAAGCAGAAGGATTACCTTATTGATAAGGAGGGTAACGCTTCGCAGGATCGTTTCGAGTGGCTATTGTATTTGCAGATTCCAAGTAAACTGAACGGACACCTCTACCTCCCGACTGTCATCAAGTTCCGTTCACTCCAAGATGACCTGGTTAGCAATGAGCGGTGGAAAGCCAAAAATAAAATGATCCAACAATCCATGCTTCCCCGTTTAATAGAGAAACCCAGCCGATTAATCGGGACGCTGTCCTTCAGCCTCAACAGTAAGCTGGAACAAGTCAGTCAGCGCATCAATACCGGTGATAACCAAAACGTTATCCTGCGTAATCGCACCGGAAAAACAAAGTGGCGACTGCCATCAACCAGTGTCAAAAGCATGCTGAACAATCCATTTTTTAACCAGATAAAACCAATCAATATCGCCGATGTATTGCGCTACGTCGACCAGGAGACCGGCTTTCTGGGCAACTTTGAACATGTACTACCCATTCAGTCGAAAGGCCGTGCCAATGTGAATGACTTGCTGGCAGTCATTATTGGTAACGGTACCAATTACGGACTGTACGGCATGGCCAATATCTCCGACCGCGCCTATGATCAGCTCAAAGGTATCCAAGCCAATTACCTTCGGCCGGAAACACTGAACAATGCCAATGATGTCATCAATAACTCAGTCGCCAAGCTGGCAATCTTTAAACACTACAATATCCAGGAAGACCTAATTCACGCAAGTACCGACGGGCAAAAATTCGAGAGCCGGTTGGAGACTTTTAAAACGCGGTACTCCTCAAAATACTTTGGTACGAACAAAGGGGTCTCGGCCATCACTTTGATCGCCAATCACGCAGCTCTAAACGCCAAGGTTATTGGCTCGAACGAACATGAATCCCACTACATCTTCGATTTGTTGCAAAGTAATACTTCAGAGATTCGGCCTGATGTATTATCGACCGATACCCATGGGGTTAATCACGTAAACTTTGCCTTGTTGGATCTATTTGGATACACCTTTGCTCCGAGATACGCACAGTTCGGCAAGGTCATTGAAGAGATGTTCAGAGTCAGTGAAAACAAAGATCAGGACGTAACACTGAGTTTAAAAAAGCCGATCAAAACAGACCTCATCATTGAGCACTGGGATACCATTCAGCGTATTGCCATCTAGCTTCAGGAGAAAAGTACCACTCAAGCGATCCTGGTGCGCAAGTTATCTGGCTACAGTAAAAACCACCCTTTATTACAGGCCCTGAGTGAGTACAACCGCATGATCAAAGCCATGTATTTACTGGACTACATCGACGATGCTAGTCTTCGGGGATATGTACAGCGAGCGCTGAACCGAGGCGAAGCCTACCATCAGTTACGACGTGCCATTGCATCGGTTAATGGTAACCGGTTCCGGGGTTCGTCGGATTATGAAATTAGTTTGTGGAATGAGTGCGCACGATTGCTCACCAACGCCATCATCTACTTCAACTCAATGATATTGACCCGCTTGCTGAGTCACTTTGAACACATTGGCGATGAAGAAAAGCTGGGGATTACAAAGCAGGTGTCGCCGGTCGCTTGGCACAACATCAATCTGAATGGGACTTACAGCTTCGACTTTGAACGAAATCCGATCGATATCGAAGAAATAATGCGGCCGATTACCGATTATAGGGGGAATGCCTAAGTTAATGCACCTCTGGAGGTCAAGGCTGACGGGGGCTGCAACGGATCATGTCTTTTTAGGAGGGGAAATCCCCAGTACCCCAACGTGGGTTCAGTGGCCTTATCCGGTGAAGTGACTCACAAGCTGGATGTGCCGGTGCAAATTAACGGCCCAACCCTAATCACAGCTTTGCTCGGTGCCAACCTGGCCAACGACAAAGCCACAGGTGAAGCATTACAGGCAGCAGGAGCTGCGTTACAAGCGGACCCTACGAATGTGACCTTGCAGGCTAATGTTGCCACGGCGCAAGTTAACTATGCTGCGGCTCAGGCCGACAATAACGAACTGGACATGCAGGTCTTTAACGCCGCCGAAGGCAGTGAAATTGAAGGTTTCCGTTTGTTTGACGTATCCCAGGTTCAAATGACTGCCATTCAGTTTTTTGATCAGGTGGCAGGTGCCAGTCGCGTGACCCTAATAGGTGAAGCGGCCATGACCTACGTGCACAGCTTTGATGAAGACAGCTCACTTAAGTTTGGACGTAACGATATTTTTGGTCATCCAAA
>MAAL01000054.1 GCA_002163245.1 Gammaproteobacteria bacterium 42_54_T18
TAACTCCTTGGAACAGTATGTGGAATGTATTGGATGTTGCTGACATCAATGATAAATGGCGTGGGGTAAATAAACGCAAACCCGCTTACTTTATCTATGTTGGTGCTTACGTTAATGAACGTGATGCAGAGAATCGCCAGCAAAATCTACTCACAGTGACCGGCGAAGAGCCTTCATTGAGAAAACGTGCAATAAATCGCGCAATAGCTGCAAATTAATTGCGCAGTTTTTCGTAATAAATTTGCGTCAGCTCAGTCTCTTTACGTATTAAAGCGATTTACAGGCCAAACCATCAAGATGATGTGTGCAAAAAATTGCGCAGATAGTCAGATATTAGGAATTAGGCGTACCACACGTCAAATGGAAGCAACTATGAAACAGAACACTTTGATCGCGGCAGCATCGGCTCTTACCGTTGCGTTGTCATCGCTAACGGTAACGGCAGTACAGGCAGCAGATACTGCAATAAATGCGCAAGAGTTAGAATCTCTTAAAGTACAACTCATTGAAGCAAAATCTGCGGTAGAAAATGCGCAACAGGTCGCTGAAGAGATAGTACAAACTGCTCAAGCTAATGCCGATCGAATATTAGAACAAGCCAGCGCGACAGCGAATCAAAGTAAAGAAGATAAAGTTAGCCCATTGGTCGTAAAAAATGCAGCGGTTGCAGTGGAAATTGCAGCAGGCACGATTGAAGAGATAGCAACGGCCATTATGCCAGAAGGCTGGCGTATATTGGTGGATGTAAAGGACCCAAAAATTAAAGAACGTCGTTTTCAATACGTGACAACCAAAGCAAGAGAGCAGGCGTTGTCAGATTTATTGAACTCTATTGGTATGAGTCATCAGTACTTTTTTGAATTAGTCAATGCAGACGGTGAAGCCTCACCGTTGTTAGTCATCAGCAAGCGATAACAGTTGGAGTTATAGAGAATGAGAATTATGTTGAAACCACTGTTAGCTAGTTTTGCTGTGAGTACATTGATTGGTGGGTGTGCGGTTGCTCCGCATACGGAGAAGTTGAAGTATGAACCGTTACAGAAAAGAGTTGAGACCTTTGTTCCTGAGTCAAAGTCAACTTATGTAAGGGAAGTGACGTTAGATGAAAGTGATTTAAACCAGAAAGTTAGTTTGGTCGGTGCTGTTTCATTGGTTGATGCGTTGCGGCTTAAACTGCCGAATATGAGTATAGTTCCTAAAGATGCGAATATTGATTTGACTAAAAAAATAAACATTAGTGCAAAAGGAATGTACGTTAAAGACTACCTTGAGTATCTGTCTTCGCTAAGCGGTTACAATATTGAATTGAGCAGTGGGAAGGTCGAAATTCGTTCCTTCGTCGAGAAGCAGTGGAATCTTGCGGTTTTTGCGTCAAAGCGGAGCGTGAAGTTAAAAGTGGGTCGATCATTTAGTTCATCCAGGTCTGGAGACGTTGGTGGTGCTGCCGATAATACGATTTCCACAACGTTTGATGATGATGAGTGGGATATTGTTGTTGGTGGCGCGGAAAAAATACTTAATGTGACTGAAAAATCTAATAAAGAAGATGCTGATGGTGAAAGGTTATCGCCCTATGTACAAGCAATACGATCAGTAGGGATTATAAATGCGGGAGGCTCACCTCAAAGAATGCAGGCCGTGGATGAATTTCTCACTTCTATTGCTGAATCGGGAACAAAGCAGGTAAATATTTCAGTAAAAGCCTTTGATGTAACGTTAAATGATGATCGTGGTGCTGGTATCGATTGGACAGAGTTGTCTGCAGTGGGTGCAACCCTTAACGGAAACAACATCGGTTTGAATTATAAAACGTTGGTCAATAACGTATTAACGCCAGACAATACGTTATTCCAAAACACAATGTCGTACAGTTCAAGTAAAATTAACGCAAATTTCATGCTTAAATTCTTGAGTCAATTTGGTGAGGTAGAGTTGCTGAATCAACCGAATATTACCGTTCGTAACGGAAGTTACGCGTATATCGCAACAGGAGAGGAACTAACATATATTGGGGAGATTGAAACGGAACGTCGTAGTGATGGCCCTGATATTATTACGCGAACATTGGAGTCTATCCGTGTTGGTGTTACGTTAGCCGTTACCCCTAGAATATTACAAGATGGAAGGATTTTGTTGGATATATGGCCTGTTGTAAGCTCAAGTGATAGGGCTGACCCATTTCCTGCTGGAGAGGGTGAGATACAACAAGTACCCCGTATAGCATTGCAAGAGCTGTCTACACAAGTCATCGCTGAATCTGGAAAGCCAATTCAGTTGGGTGGTTTTATTCGAAGGGCAATTGCAAAATCCTTAGAAGAGCTGCCTTGGACGGAGCGGCTTACTGGCGCAATTATAAAGCCATTATTTAAGAGCGAAACGCAAAGCGTAGAGCGGCGTGAGCTTGTAATAACGGTTACCCCCACAATTATTCAAGGGGTGTAACGGGTGTCTGAATTTTCGGAATATTTACGTAGGCCGGTACGTATCTTAGGGGAGGATGTGGTTTTTATCCCCGATATTGTAGGGCCAGTACCGTTAAGTGAGCAGCATCAATATGTTGAGCTTGCACCCGCGACAAATACATGCCCGTCAATTCATATTAGAGAAACGGATATAGAAGATATTCGGGAATCTTATCCGAATACGCGAGTATTTGGTATGTGGCATACGTTAATTAACAGCGGCTTGGTTTCGTATAGAAAAGCGTTACAAGTTGTGACTATTACTCCTCAAGATGGTTATTACATTCACTGTGATTTAGGTCGGGCAGAGTTTTCTGGGGACTATGAAGCGGGTTTTTTCGCGGCAGATGCAAGCTTTAACCTTGATGAGGCGACAGAATTAAGTCCTGATGTGTCACAGCTTGTGTTGCCCGATACTGAAGCGCAGCTAGCGGTAGAGTTGCTTGCAAAACGTAAAGATGTCGTGCGTAGAAGTTGGAGTCATTTGGTTTCTGTATTAACGCTGCTAATTGTTGTTAGTTTTTCAATCGATTTTGCATTACAAAAAGTTTACTCACTAGAATCAGAAAAACTAGAAAGCAAAACGGAGTTATTACAAGCAATACAGTCTGGTTTGGATAAGTTAAAAAATACGCGTTTAACAGATGTTCCAAATGATGCAGTAATGCTCGAACGTATTGCTGAGGTGTGGTCGTCTAATCAACAATTGACGACCATATCAAATCAAAACCTTCAACAAAACAAGGTGATGTTTGTGATGCCCGATCATGGTGTAAATCCAGGGCAGCAGTTTGTTTGGGTTACATCAACATATAACCCCAAAGGAGAGTGGGCTGTTAGCATTCTAGGAGGGAAAAATGAATAAACATCTTCCCGTATTTTTATCACAATGGGAGTGGGCTCATTGGTTGGTACTTGCCGTTGTTTTAATGCTGAGTGTGAATCAGGTCTATAAACGACAGGCAAACCGAATACAGGCTGAAGAATTTTCAAATGTTGATGTGATTGAAGAGGATATTAAAGCCTATAACACCCAGGCAGAAAGGTTGGCGCAACTGGAAGTTCTTCCTCCTGTGAGGAGTCAGTGGAGTTATGTGACTGCTATAACAGATCAGTATGGCGTGGATCTCTCGCTTGTATCTGATAAGAACGTTCAAGGTTCATATAATGGTCCTTTAGCTTCATGGACTGCTGATCTAAAGGGAACAGTAGGTGCGGTATTGGTAGCAGCAAAAGAGATACAAGCTGCTGTTCCCGCGTATTTATACGACATTACATTAAAAGGCAATGACGCAACTATTCGTTTATCAGTACTTGGAAGTGAATAACACGTTGGTGAGGAAGGCAATATGAAAACGTTAACAATAGTGAATATGGCGCTTATCGGAAGTTTAAGTTTAACAGCGATTTCTGCGGTAGCTGAACAGTCTGTTGGTGCGACAATATTGGAACGCGAAGCGACAAGAGCTAGAGAATTGCAGGACTTGAAATACCAGGCAAAGCTGATTGAGCAGCGGGCAAAAATCGCCAAGGCATATCAAGAATTTAAAGAGTCTGGCGGTTTTGTCCCAGGGGATATGGATTCGTTAAATATGCCGTCGCACCCAGCGTCTCAGAAGGACCAAGTGATCAGCACTCGGACAGGTACCGATCAGAAAGGCCCATTAGAGTTACCGGTGTTAAAACAAGTGAATGGTAGTAAAGCGTCGTTTAGTACAAGTTTTGGTGATGTTGAAGCAAAAGAAGGCGGTTTTCTTCCGGGAGGATACCGAGTGTTGGCAGTAAGTGCATCAGATGGTGTCAGGTTAGAAAAGGAAGGTATTATTTATCAAGTAGGGTTTAGTTGGAATTAACACTGCCGGATTTAGCTTTTATAGCTAGCCCACCCTATAAAAATTTTAGCAATTAAAGGTAGCATTTTGTCTAATATTACAGAAAACACAAAAAACCGTCTCACTATCCAGTTTGAGCAAATAAAGCAAAAACTGGTAGACCATAAAGCGATTTCTGAAAAAATATCTCGTAGTATGGCGATGCCTGCGGCAGCGGAGGAAATTGTACCTCGGTTGTGGGAGCAGGGTGTCGACGACGTAAAGTTGGCTACAGTACTGGCTGGTATCTACAAAACGGACGTGTTTTCCGGGACGATTGTTGATCGCGATTCTTTAGTGCGAAGTACCCATGATAAGTGTCCCTGGTTGATCGCGGATGATGTGCTTTATCTAACAAATCCGTATGATCGAAGCCAAGTCGAGCCATTAATTCGGCGAAAGAAAGACAATAGAGAGAAGATACAATTTAGTAAATTGGGCATTTTGGCAATGTCTGACTTTGAGTCTGATATTGTTGTTCAAGCCAATTATGATGTGACGTTTGATAGCAAAGAAAGTAGTGGTGCGTGGGCAAAAGAATTTGTTGATGATCTGTTAAATGAAGCGATCAATCGAAAAGCCAGTGATATTCATATCAACCCGGAATCACACGGTGGAGTAATAAAGATTCGTGTGGATGGTCGTTGTCAGGTATCCAATATTCCAGGGCTGCAAACTATCACCAATGAACGCTTTAAATTGGTAGCTAATAATTTAATGGAACGAGTGGGAAAACAAAATAACTATTTAGAACCGTGCAGTGGTTATCTTGTTTTCCAGGCTGCGCATAAACAAGTCAGTATGCGATTAGAAATGGCTCCGGTTAAGGTGTTTACTCACACAAAACCTAAATTCACTGTGCGTATATTAAATAATATGCGTGGCGTCAGCCGTTTAGATCAATTAGGGCTGTCGGATAAACACGTTAATTTATTGCAAGAAGTAGGGCGTCGATCGAGCGGCATGATTATCGTCACCGGGCCAACCGGTAGTGGTAAGTCCACTACGTTAAAATCGATATTAAGAGACATTCGAGACCAATTTCCTGAAAAAGCCATATACACAATAGAAGACCCCGTGGAGGATCAGCTAGATGGTATTACTGCGCTGGAGGTATCCAAGCACATGGGTTTTGCAGAAGCGCTTAAATCGCTACTGCGCCATGACCCTGACGTTATTATGGTAGGTGAAATCAGGGATGGAGAAACAGCTGAGTTGGCATTAAGAGCATCTATGACGGGACATTTGGTGTTAAGTACATTGCATACAAATGATGCACACGGTGCAATCAACCGGCTTCGCAATCTAGGGCTTGATGATACTCTGTTGGCAGAAAACTTATTGGTAGTAACGGCACAACGTTTGGTAAATCGTGTATGCCCTCATTGCTCATCTAAAATTCATGTCTCTGAAAATGAAACGCTATGGGAAAAGTATCGAAATGAGGGTGCATTAGCACGGGAAGATTCAACAGTACCGTTTATTACCAAAGCGGAAGGCTGCGACCATTGCAGCTATGGGTATACTGGGCGACATGTGGTAAATGAAGTTTTTGAAAATGATGAGAATTCTGAAAAATTAATTTCCCAGGGCGTTGGTGCAGTGGAAATAAAGCTAGCACAGCAAATAAAAGGTGATTTTACGGATTTGTGGGATGATGGAATTAGACTAGCAAAGAAGGGTGTTACTACCTTAGAAGGGTTAGAGGTGAAAATTAACCCCTTGCATGTTAGCCGTAGAGGTTTAAAGCACGCAAAAAAATTGCCGTTATTGGTACCACGACAAGAATCTATTTCCTCTCCAGCAGCAGATGATGCATATTTACTTAATGTCCAGTGAAAAAATAGTCATAGATGTAGATAAAAATCTGCGTAATCTTTAAGTCAATCTCGTCTATTTATATGAAATATTATTAATTTTTAACTTAACTTCCGAGGGTGGAAAATGAAAATACAAAAAAAGCAAACAGGCTTTACGTTAGTGGAATTGATTACGGTTGTATCTATGTTGGCATTGCTAACCATTTTTGTTGCTAGAGAGATGGGTCAATCATCTAATGGAATGAAGGTGAAATTGGTTGAAAAGGTTTTAATAAGTAATGTTCCCAATGCTATTGCGGCCCACAGGTTAGAAAATAATGATAATTGTTTGGCTGGGCTTGATGAGGATACTTTAGGAGCAGTAGGAGTTCCGAATTTAACGCCATGGGGGACCGCTTGGAATGCGTCTTACGCGATTGCTACTCGAACTGTAACGGTTCTATACGATTTGACAGGAACTTCTAATATAGACACCGTCGGAGCAGCGCTTGTATTGAGACTTGCTGGGAACTCAGCCTTTTCGGCAGATCCAACGTACGGGTCAGATGTAATTACTGCAACATATCCGTGTTGATTGGGTATCCCTAATGATTTACGTCGTAAACTATCTTGATTCTCGTGGTGAACCTTCCTCTTTAAAAATAGAGGCAGGAACCAAAGAGGAAGCTCGATGGAACTCAAAAATCCCAGAGCGTCGTATTACCGCAGTTCGGGAAGACTTTGTTGGTCGATTAGCGGCGGCTGTAGAATTTTCTGCTCCGGATGCGAAAAATCAAGCTGTGTTTATGCAGACGTTAAGCAGTGCGCTCGCTTCTGGGCGTACTGTAAATCAAGGTGTTAATACACTTCTGAATACTAGTAAATGGCTATCACCAAAGCAAGAAAATCTGGATGCTTGTGAAAGCCTGTCAGATTATTTAAAGCTGTTTCATTTTGATAGTTTTGCCATTTTGATGGCGAGAGCAGCAGAAAAAAACGGTCGTTTTTCAGATGCACTCAGAGAGTCATCAAAATATTTATTAAACAAAGAAAAAATCAGTACGGAGGTGAGCAGCGAATTACGTTTAGGTATTACGTATATAGCACTGGGTTTAGCATTCTTTATCATTATTCCGTTATTTCTCGGTGACACAATAAGAGGCATGATGGGCGGAACGTTGAGTTTAACACCGAATAACTTCACGTTAATATTATTAGGTCTAGGGGATGTTATTAAAAATTATGGATTTCTAGTCGTAATTATTGCTCCACTTATACTCATTTATCGCAAAATCTGTTGGCGTTTAGTGAAAGGTTTGCCTTTCTTTTCACTTTTTCATAACAAACGTTTATTGGATAGAGGGACGCAATTCCTATCGGTTTATCGAATGTTACGTAAATCGGGGTTTGTGGATACTGATATTATTTATGAGTTGTTGGCATCAGCAAAAGGAGAGGCTCGCGATATTTATGGTCGGATTTACGCGCATTTAGCATCTTCTGAAGATTTGAGTACCGCATTTGATGAAGAAGACTGGGATCCGACCATCCGAGATGGTATGTCTGTTATCTCTCAAGTTGATGATGAAGAGCAAGCGCATATTCTAGAAGCAATGGAAGCAACGATGCAATTGCAAAATATTCATGCTGCTCGAAGGGTGTCAAAAGCACTTTCACGAACAGGTTTTTTGTTGATGGTTGCATCGGTATTAGCCGCTGTACTAGGGTTTTATTTGCCTTTGGCAGGAGCAGCAAGTGGAGGGATCTAAACAAAAAGGTCTTACCTTGGTTGAGCTATCGGTGGTCTCAAGTTTATTAGCACTATTTACGGTTTTTGTGGGTACGACTGCCAATACTACATACCATCAATATAAACGTAACGCGATAATGATCGAGTTTCAAAATATAGTGAACATCAATTATATAAAAACACAGTATGAAGTCGATATTGAAAATATCGCCCCTGTTGCGACGAAGGATTTTACGATTACCAATAAATCTGATGTTAAGTATTCATCATTTGAGAGCATTATTCCTGCTGGAGGTGGCTTGCCTGAGGAACCAGTGACATTCTACTCTCAGCAAACAGATCCATTAGTAGATCTATATTTGATTGACCCGTTCGCCAGCAAGCGATTATCTAGATAAACGAAATTAAATTATGAGTTATTATGAACTTTATTACATCTAAAGGGTTCACCCTTGTAGAAATGATGGTTGTTGTCAGTATGGTTACATTGGGTGCTATCTATTTTACTCAATTATTTATTGAGAGTAGTGAACAAAAAATAGTGGATAAAGAAGTTGCCTCAATGATGACTATTGGAACTGCAGCTATTGGATTTGTTCAGGACGAGGGGATATGGCCAGACCAGGTTAATAATGACTGTAGGAATGCATTAGCGGGAGTGTCGGAATCGTTAACCGATAGTGGTTATTTGGGTAATGGTATTTCATTAGATAACCTTACAACTTCATGTGATGAGGTGAACAATCGATATCCTATTTTTACTACAACACGTTCGAATTTCGAAACAGAAAATATTGCCAAAATGGTCGCCGCTATGCTTCCATCAGCCAAAGCAACCGGTAAGACTGTTGACATGTATACACCTAGACCTCGGCGAGAGAGTTTTCCGGTATTTGGTCGACAGGTTGCGAATGATAAAGGGAAAATAACAGTTGCCATGCCTGCAGGCTGTGACAGCCCAGAAATCATTGTTTATCCCGAAGTGATATGTTCAAATTCATCGACATTAGGTGGATATCGAATCTATACAGATAAAGAGGGTTCTAGTTGGACGGTCTATCTCAAGGCAAGGAGTGAAGATATTTTTGAGGACTATTCAGAGGTTGAAAGCTGTCAGGTGACGCCGGATATTAGTAGCGAAGAAAATCTTCTTGCATTCCGTTATGTGACATTTTGTTTATGATACCTGTTATGAGTAAATCAAAAGGTGCTCATCACGAGCATTATCTCGCTGGATTTACATTGGTTGAGGTCATGATTTGGATTGCCGCTTTAACATTGCTTGCTCTTGTTCTTTCTGCACCTCAGAAAAATATGGATGATTTGCGTAGATCGGCGTTAACTATATCAAGAGTACATGACATTGTTGTAACTGCGCAGCTTTACCGTGAGTTTGTGGGGCAGTGGCCGAAAAATGGCGGTTGCATTATCCTTGGTGCAGGGACGGCGGGCGAATCATTATATGATGGTTACAGGGTGAACCCTGTTACTGGCTGGGGAGGTGAAATTGATGTATCCTGCGGCAATAAGGATTCTGATTATATTGTATCCTATAATGTCCCCAAGGTCTGGTCTGATATGTTTGTAACTTATCTTGAAAGCACTAAGGTTGAATCTACTTCAGGAGATTTACGACGAATCGAAACAACAATAAATAAATATGGAAACCTAGGGAAACTAATTTACTTTTCTAACAACGAATTGTCTTCTCAAGATGATGACGATGAGTTTAATGAGGCTGTTGTTGATGATGAATGCAGTGGATTCTCGAAAGAAGTGTTGTATTCCCCAAAAGCCACCTGTTTTTATGAGCTTGATGACGGATTAGACGCCAAGGGGATTCGTACACTGTA
Source organism: Gammaproteobacteria bacterium 42_54_T18 (assembly GCA_002163245.1). Taxonomy (GTDB): domain Bacteria; phylum Pseudomonadota; class Gammaproteobacteria; order Pseudomonadales; family Ketobacteraceae; genus 42-54-T18. The sequence goes on from MAAL01000054.1 coordinate 9,736, forward strand.
CAATGAGTCTGGGGGGTTTGTGAGCGTTTCTCGTATGGTGTACAATCCTTTAGCAGAAACAGAAATAGAAAAATACTTAAAGCAGGCGGTTTTTTCTGAGTGTGATCGAAAAAATAATGGAACTAGGAAGAAGGTTAATATTAAAACGTTGGTACAGTGCGGGATAGAGTAGAAAAAGGATTTGATAGTAATTGTTATTGAAAACATTTGATCGCTTTCGCACCAATTCTGAGAGGCACCTAGGGTCTCATTTTATAAATGTATACGAGGTTTTTCTGCCTGGAGATAGTTGCATGTTTTATGGAGTGGGACGTATATTTCGTTGGTTTTTATCGGAAAACGGGCAATATTCTATCGGGATTGACTCTATCGATTTCATACAACGCCAATCCTTAAAAGGGGAGTTTTTTAAGCTGAATTTAGGAAGAAAGACATACCTCCTAAGTAATCCCGAAGATATCCAGTACGTTTTAATGAAAAAGCCGTTAACGTTTGACAAAAGCTGGTTTCCCCGAGATTTCAAACGCTTCTTAGGGAAGAGTATTCTCAACAACGAAGGTGCTGATCATCGGCATCAGCGGCGTTCATTGCAAAGCCCTTGGATGAAACCTTCAATCTCAACGCTTGTTAAGCAAATGTATATTGATGCAGAGGCGGTGGCTTCTCGCTGGGTGGATGGTGGTGAAGTTAATGTGATGGATGAGCTGGTTAATATGGGCTTGTTAACCATGGCTAAATTTGTTTTTGATATCGATGATGAAAAAGAGGCGTTTGATATTCATTCTTTGGCGGTGCGTTGTCACCGAAATATGTGTAAACAAAAAAATGGGGCAGTAATGATCCCTAGTTTTATCCCCACGAAACGCAATAGAGTTTATGAAAAAGATAATCGGCTCATAGAGAAGCGAATCCAGGGTTATATTAATAAGAAACGTAAATCTCGAACCACAGACGTTGAAAACGCAGACACATCGGTGATTGGACAAATTTTAGATGCTAAGGATATGTCTGGTAAGGTTTTAAGTGACGAGGTAATCATAGACGAATTAAAAGGTTTTTTTATTGCAGGTTCAGATCCCATTCGAACATTAAGCTGGACGCTTTATGAATTGTCACAGAATAAACAGCTCAAACGTAATGTGGAAAATGAGCTTGTGGATATTTTGGGCGAAGAAACCCCGGATAAAGATTTTTATAAAAAATCGAAGTATCTAAATACAGTATATTCAGAAACGGTCAGAAAGTACCCTCACGCGTGGATATTTCACCGTCGCGTTAATGAACCTGTTACGTTGCCTTCCGGAAACGCACTGCCAAAAGGTGCCGATATATTCATATCACCATTGGTTATGCAGAGAATGGATAAGTACTTTCCAAACCCTGAGCAGTTTTTACCGGAGCGTTTTTCGGATAAAAAGAATAAAACCTGGCCTCAAGGCGCTTATTTGCCGTTTGGTCTAGGCCCTAGAAATTGTATTGGGGAACATTTTGCAAGGATGCAGGCTGCTATTACCCTGGCGTATCTATGCAATAATTTCGATTTTGATTTTTTAGAAAAACCTGATTTATATTCGCCTAATTTCATGGTACTTCAAGCCTCAGATCACGTAATGAAAGCAAACGTTACACGTAAAGGCATGGCTAGGAGTTATACAAGTGAATAGCTCGAGAAATGTCGAATATTGTAAATATGCCTTTGTAGTTCCTACCTATAACTATGCGCGTTTTATTGTTAGAGCACTTGATAGTATATTTTGCCAGAAAAGTAATGACTTTCAGGTGATTGTGATGGATGACGGGTCTACGGATGAAACAAAATCCTTACTTTTGGATAGGTATTCTTATAAGAGTAATTTTTACTATTATTATCAAAATAACCGGGGACCGAATGTTGCTTGTAGCGAGGCAATTCGAAAATCCAATGCGAAGTATGTCATATTTATGGCTGCGGATGATTCCCTTAGGCCTGATTACCTTGAACATATAGATGTCATTACAGCGTCCGATCCTTCCCTTGATGTCGTATTTGGCCAGTCATGCTCGATATCAAGTGATGGAAAGCGAAGAAAAGTATCGAGTGATGTCTATCCGTTGAGTGATCCACTGGAGTGTTTTCGATCATTCATCTTAGGAGAGGTATCGGCAACTACTTGTGGAACTTTGGTTAGGCGAAAGGTAATGGATGACTACATTGATTATCCGGGGGTCCTTCCCCAGAGTTTTGATGTTGTGGTTGTCGCACACTTTCTATTAAAGCATAGGTGTTTTCAGACTCAATCTGTATTTGTTGATGTTTATGATCACAATCAAAGGTTTCGGAATAATATTTCTGCTGTTAAGAATGACGCCAATCTTGTTGAGGTAATGTTTAATTCAACATTATTAGGCGGCCATCAAGAGGCTTTGCGGTATAAAGCAGATTTTTATGCAAAAAATCAAAAGTCTCGTGGCCGTTCATTTTATCGAAACCGAATGTGGTCTGAGGCTTTAGAGGCTTATAGTCGCGTGGTAAAAATGAATACTAAGGGTGCCGTTGATTCGCAAGTGATAAAACGTATGTCTGTCAGTTATGTCATGTCAAAGTGGGAGGGCGTAGGTTTTCAGTGGTTTGAGCAAGGCTAAAAAAGAGAGAGGGCTGATGTCGTCACTTTACCCGCCATTCATCACCCCCCAATCATCACCGTAGGCGCCCCAACAATAACAACACCACCATGAGCCGTCGTATCCCCCATCCTCGCTGCAGGCTTATTCCCAATCTTTACCGTAGCACTACCTTTTGCAATCTTATCCGGTGGCCCCACACAAATCGCCATATCACCCATTCGTGCCGCAGGCATTCCCGCAATCAACACAGTAGGCTCCCCTAAAGCAACCGGTCCACCCACGTGAGGTACTATTCCTGTCCATTGAGGGCAAATATGAAAATCGCCAATTCGGGCGGCTGGAGGCATGGTTTATTCCTTTTTATCGGGGTTTCTTTTCAAACAGACGAATTCAGTATAAAGAAATACCAAAAAATGATAACGGTATTTCATATTCTTTAAATACTGATGGTTATCAAGATGCTCCGTCAGATAGTACACTATGCTATATACCTATCATATTAAAGGAGTAGGTCATGCCTAAAGAAACACTAAAAACGTCGGTCGATGAATTGCGAGATCAATTGGGTGGTGATAGTTCGGTTGATGAGGTAAATAAGGAGGCGTTAGAGGAGCTGGCGGGGCGTATTGAATCAATGATCAATGGTGATGGTGATCATTGGGAAGAGGCGTTGGTTGAAGGGTTAGAGAAACAGCTTATTATTTATGAAGAAAATCACCCCGTGTTAACCCGAATTATTCAAAATATCCTTACCGCTATTTCTGGTTTAGGTGTGTAGTTGTTATTACATTTTTACGAAGTAATTGTTATTTATTAAAAGTTGGTATTGTTTTTGCTGGATAAATGGTTAATAGCATTTGCTATAACGATTCGCATACTCACAGTGTATCCCTGTGATTGAAATGTGATCTGCCATTGCGTTCAGGAGTTAATACGATGCCAGCTGATATTGCCTTGCCTATTTCTGTCAGTACCAATACCCCCGATATTGATCTTGGGGCGGGTCGAAATTCTATTGTAAATCAATCGGTTGATGACAAAAGGCAAGCCTTTAATCAGGAGTATCAGCGGCAGGTGGATACTCGAAATGAGTACCGATCACGCCAAAAGATTCAAGAAAGCCGTCAGCAAGACGCCCGTCAAGCGGACATTAGAGCAGATGAGAGAGCATCTCAAAGGGCAGATGAGGCGCGAAAAACTGAACAAAATAGGCGAGATGAGCGAGTTAGCCAGGCTGAACGGAGAAACCAGCAGCAGGAAAGCGGCAAACGATTGCCAGAGAACGGGAATGATAGGGCAAAACAAACAGAGCAAGCTAACGCTGACAAAACCCGAATGGATAGCTCACGACGCGAAGCGGCACAAGTACAAATAAGGCAAGCACAACAGACCGAGTCAAAGCAATTAGATACTCAACAGCAAACGCAGAAAGCGCAGGAACTACGCCATCAAAATACTCAACATTCTCAGGCTAAGAATCAATCACTTGAAAATGATATGGCTGATGACGCTCTAGCGCGATCAGCAGATGAGGTGGTGTTGTCCCCCTATATTCTTCAACAACTTAGTGATACAGGTGCAAACTCTATTGGTGAGGGTGCAGACACTTCAGGTCTTGGGGCAGAATCCGATAATTCGATGTCTTCATTAGTACAATGGATGGAGCAAACATTGGGTGCCGACCAAGGTGCTGCCGATAATGATTCTATTGGTGCCAATGCGGGTGGAGGGTCAGCATCAACTTCTGAGCCTGCAATAACAAGTGGACTAGAGTCTGTAGTTTCAAGCGCCTCATCAAAAGACACGTTGAGTCTTTCTTCGGGTAAGGTAAATGACTCGGCTACGACATCAGGTATTAGCGTTAAACCTGAGGGGCAAACAGATGGAGCAAAAGTAGCTGAATCCAATGCGGCCAAAAATGAGTCAGCGGAGGCCCTTCGTAATATGGAAGATGTCGCCCGATTACTGGATGCTAAACGATCAGCAGAAAACTCTTTAGAAACAGCATTGCCAGGATCTAAAATCCAACCGCTTAGTCAGGCCATTGAATCGGTAAACCGGTCTGATCGTCTTGCAGAACCAACATTTTTAAAACAAACGGCGTTATCGTCAGAAGGGTCCTCTAACGGCTTATCATTGGATGAATTAAAGCAAATGATGCAGGAACGTAAGTCGTTGTTAGAAGGAGGGCGACTAGAAGGTGGGGCGGCCGCGCTTAAGGCGGGTGCAGAAGACGTTATGACGCCACAAACCGATAAGTTATTAGCCCTTGATAAACGTTTGAGTCAGGGAATGGAAGGGCTGAGGCAGTTACGTATCCCTGGTCAGGAAGCTAAGAAGGCTGTTGTAGATGATGGTGTGAAATCTAGTTCTTTTGGCCGAGCATTGGAACAAATGTCTTCCATCAAAACCGAAGAAGTAAAACCTTTATCAACATCCATTGCAACACCGATGAATAAACCAGGTTTTACCCCTGAGTTTAACCAACGAATTATGATGATGATCGGTCAAAGAATTCAGGCGGCTGAGATTAAGCTAAACCCAGAAGAGTTGGGTTCGATTGACGTATCGATTAAGTTTAATCAGGATCAGCAGGCGAGTATTGTCTTTGTCAGCCCACATTCAGTAACACGTGATGCGTTGGAGCAAGGGGCACAGCGCTTAAGGGATATGCTTGAGCAAAACGGTGTTGATGTTGATAGTGTAGATATCCAAGAAAACCTAACACACGATCGTCATAATCAAGACAATGAAGGTAAGCGTGGTTTGGCGGGAAGTTCGACGGACAAGGAAGGCGCTTCTGATGAAACTGAAGAAATGGATGATCGGGTAGCTACGATAGAAACAGATAGCTTGGTAGATTTTTACGCTTAAATTGACGTGTATGAATTGATTTAAGCGATAGTGAATTTTTAGTCCTTTGTTGCCAGGTGCCTCACCTGGCAGGTTGCTCAAATATAGCGGTGTAGCAACAGCTTCGCGCCAAAAAATCCTGTAAAAACAAGCATCTGTTATAAAAATGACGTTTTCATATCCCAATTCTCTACTACACTTGTGAAGTATGGCCAAAACATTGACGGCTTTATTTTTTTCTATTCGTAACTCGTTGATAATTAATGTTTTTTGTGAATGTTGACGGGGTTTGGTGAGTGGCATAGCTCTTGCATTTCTTTTGATATATGTGTGGGTTAGGTTAACGCAAAGTAATTGAAATCTAACAAGATTGAATCCTAAGGGTGATTTTCATGGCTGATGGCAAAAAAGAAGAACAAGAAGAAGCGGCACCAAAATCCAATAAAATGTTAATCATTATTATTGCTGTTCTTATTGTCATTCTCCTCGGTGGTGGTGCTGCAGCATTTTTTATGATGAGTGGCGGTGATTCTGGAGGGAACAATGACGTATCGGTTGATTCATCCAATTCCCCCGCAATTTATTATGATTTAAAGCCTCCTTTTGTTGTGAATTACAGTTGGAAAGGCCGACAGCGATATGTGCAAATTAACCTTGCTGTGATGACACGAAAAGAAGCAACAATAACGGCATTACAAAAGCATATGCCATTGGTTAGGAATAATTTGGTTCAGATTTTTGGAGCTCAAGAGTTTGATGGCTTGAGAACACCAGAAGGTAAGGAGGTAATGCGACAGGCCGCATTGGAAGATTTGCAAAAAATACTCATTGATGAAATGGGTGAAGAAGGTGTAGAGCAGGTACTCTTTACCAATTTTGTTATGCAATAGATAGGTTGTAGAAGCATGGCAGTACAAGATTTATTATCCCAAGACGAGATTGATGCCCTTTTACACGGGGTTGATGATAGCGATGTCGATTCGGGGGCGGAGGAGTCGGAAGATGGTGTCAATTCCTATGACCTCAGTACCCAGGACCGTATTGTTCGTGGGCGAATGCCGACGTTGGAAATGGTGAATGAGCGTTTTGCACGCTATACCAGAATCAGCTTGTTTAATTTGTTACGCCGAACTGCCGATGTATCCGTTGGAGGTATTCAAGTTATAAAGTTTGGCGAGTACGTTCATAGTTTATATGTACCAACATCTTTAAATATGGTGCGCCTTAAGCCATTACGAGGAACAGCCCTTTTTATTCTCGACGCTAAGCTTGTTTTTAAATTGGTTGATAATTTCTTCGGCGGAGATGGTCGTCATGCAAAGATAGAAGGACGAGAATTCACTCCGACCGAAAACCGTGTAGTACAAATGGTGTTAGAGCAAGCCTATAAGGATATGGAAGAAGCTTGGAAGGCGGTGTTACCGGTTAAGTTTGAATATTTGAGTTCTGAAGTTAATCCCTCTCTAGCGAATATTGTAAGTCCTAGTGAAGTTGTTGTAGTGAGTTCTTTCCATGTTGAATTGGATGGAGGGGGAGGCGATTTACATTTGACGGTTCCTTACTCGATGATTGAACCCTTGCGAGAGGTATTGGATGCGGGTGTGCAAAGTGATGTCGATGATTCCGATGAACGTTGGCAGAAGTCCTTGCGAGAAGAAATTATGGGCGCAGTTGTAAACCTCAAGGGAAAATTATTAGAGAAGAAAATTAGCTTGAAAGATTTGTCAGAGTTAAAGGTCGGGGACATTATCCCAGTTGATATGCCTGAAACTGTACTTATCCAAGCCAATGAAATCCCTACCTTTACGGGAAAACTAGGGGCTGCAAATGGAAATCTTGCAGTGCAGATTGTCAATAAAATTGAAAAACCCGATTTGGATAGTGGTAAAGGGTCTCGGTTAGCGTTTCTTCGAGAGCAAATTAAAGCTGAGCGCGAAGAAGATGAGAGATTAAAGAATAGTGCTGAATAATATCAGCAGTTAGGCATGGCTTAGCTATGTGAGTAAAAGAATAGCGTAAGTAAAAGAAAGGTGAGGAACGATGTATGTCTGATTCAGATGGCTCAAATGAAGATATTGATGATGCGGCACTTGCTGATGAGTGGGCTGCGGCATTAGAACAACAAGAAATCGAAGAGGATATGCCAGGAGCGGTAGCTGCCCCTCTCGATGATTTAATGGCGCAAGCAGAAGCCGCGCCGTCGTCGATGCCGGTTGCTGGAGCTGATAACCCTAATCTAGATGTGATATTGGATATCCCTGTTACGTTAACGATGGAGGTGGGGTCGACGCAAATTAACATCCGTAACTTATTACAGCTTAATCAGGGCTCCGTTATAGAGCTGGATCGCTTAGCGGGTGAGCCGCTTGATGTGTTAGTCAATGGTACTTTGATTGCGCATGGTGAGGTTGTAGTGGTGAATGAAAAATTTGGTATTCGATTAACCGATGTGATTAGCCCCACAGAGAGAATTAAAAAATTAGGATAGGTGATTGAGGTGAATGTTAAAACAATAGGGTTTGGCCTTGTTTTAAGTATTTTGTTTACTTCGATTACGAGTGCGGAGGATATTCCAAAAGATAGTGTTGGTGTTGGTGTTGGTGTTGGTGTTGAAAATAGTATTATTACCAGTGAAGAAAAGAACAGTAAAGAAAAGATCAGCGCTAGATTGTCTACGGAAGAGGGAGGCAACACACTTTCAACAGCATCACTGTTGGCGTCACTAAAAGATGCTAAGCCCGTTACAGGACCCGCGGTGAGTGACGGTGCTATTGGGAAAATGTTCTTTGGTTTAGGTGGTGTCTTGATATTGATATTTGCATGTTCGTGGATGTTAAAGCGTTTTAATATCAACAAGTTTGGAATGACAAATGCTTTATCTGTTAGTGGTGTACTTCCGATAGGCGCAAAAGAAAAAGTGGTTGTAGTTGATATTGAAGGAACCCGATTGGTACTGGGTGTAACAGCAACGAATATTACCAAGTTACACACATTGGATGCCGTTGATGAATCTAACACCTTCATGAAAGAGGAAAAAAAATCTCCTATTAGCTCTGACTTTTCAGAAAAAATGAAAAAAATCATGAAGGAAGGGCTAAAGAGTGATTAGTCGTGTTCTGATGTTACTCATGCTGATGTCACTAAGCTCGACAGGTTATAGTGCTGACGTTGCAGGCATTCCAGCATTAACATTGGTTGATAATGGAGATGGTTCTCAAAGTTATACAGTAACCATTCAAGTGCTTGCTATGATGACAATGCTGTCATTTTTGCCAGCCATTGTGATGATGATGACTTCTTTTACACGAATTATTGTTGTATTTTCAATTTTACGGCAAGCCATGGGGTTACAGCAGACACCATCAAACCAAATTCTTGTGGGCTTAGCCTTGTTTTTGTCGTTGTTTATTATGACGCCGGTTTTTGAAGAGGTATATGAAAAAGCGGCACAGCCGTATATGGACGAAAAAATTGAAGCAGGTGTTGCTTTGGACTTAGCATTAAAACCTTTTCGAAAGTTCATGTTGGCGCAAACGCGAGAAACCGATATGGCGATATTTTTAAATTTATCGAAGAGAGGGAATAACAATGTCGGCTATGCGAGCATTGATGATGTGCCAATGACGGTGGTGATTCCTGCATTTGTGACCAGTGAGCTAAAAACTGCGTTTCAGATAGGATTCTTGTTATTTATCCCTTTTTTGATCATTGATTTGGTGGTGGCGAGTGTATTGATGGCGATGGGTATGATGATGTTGTCACCTCTTATTGTATCGCTGCCCTTTAAGATTATGTTGTTTGTTTTTGTTGATGGTTGGGCGATGATAATTGGTACAGTCGCAGCCAGTTTTGGAACAACATAGCGAAGCTCTAGATAAGCTACAAAGATGACTAGATATAAATACAACACGATAGAATAGGAGCATCCAATGACTGCAGAAGTTGTAACTGATTTGATGAGGAATTCTCTCTACATCGCCATGATGTTGGTGTGTGTCATTATTGTACCGAGTTTGATGGTAGGGCTTGTGGTTTCCATGTTTCAAGCAGCCACTCAAATAAATGAGCAAACACTGAGCTTTTTACCGCGACTTATTGTGACATTGTCAGTGCTCGCCTATACAGCCCCTTGGTTAGGGAATGTGATATTGGAATTTACAATCCGGTTGCTGACGGATATACCTTCGTTAATACGGTAAAGCGATTCAATGGAATATGCAGTTGATTATATTTATTCGCTGTTAACCCAATATATTTGGACATTTTCCCGTGTGGGTGCATTTTTTATGGTGATGCCGATTCTTAGCACACCGTTAGTATCAACACGTTTGCGCTTATCTATTGCATTAGCGGTTACCTTACTTGTGGCTAATGTCTTGCCTGGTAAAGTACCTGATTTGGAGCCTTTCTCGTTGGCGTCAATGTTTGTTATTGGTCAGCAAATATTGATCGGTGCGGTTATGGCATTTACCTTACAGATATTATTTCAGATATTTGTTGTGGGAGGTCAGTTGGTCGCGATGCAATCTGGGCTGGGGTTTGGTACGTTGATGGATCCTGTGAATGGAATTAATGTTACGTCTATCAGCCAATTATATTTGATGTCGGTAAACTTGTTGTTTTTTACCATGAATGGCCATTTAACGGTTATCACGATGTTATCGGATAGTTTTACGACACTTCCTATTGGAGAATCACTTCCACTAGAAAGCTTAATGGCATTAGCTAAGATGGGGTCCTGGTTATTTTCTTCCGGGTTACTGGTGGCTTGGCCTGCCGTTATTTCATTGTTGGTGGTGAATTTTACCTTTGGCGTGATTAGCCGTGTGGCGCCACAAATGAATATTATTGCGATTGGTTTCCCTTTCACCATGGTGACAGGTTTGGTCATCATTTGGTTGACACTACCCAATGTATTACCTCAGTTTGATACATTAAGTGCTCATGCATTTTTGAGCATGAAGAGTATTGTGCAGTGATGTGCTGCATAGTGGCATGGGGCCTATGTTACTTAACTGTCGGGGAGCGCTAGCAGTCTATGGCTGAAGAAGAAAGTGCCCAGGAGAAAACCGAAGAACCCACCCAGAAAAAGATCGATGATTCACGTAAGAAGGGTCAGATACCGCGATCCAAAGAGCTGGCTGCCGCAGGTATTATGATCTTTGGATCCATGGGCTGTCTTTTGTTGTCGGGCCCATTAATAGAGGCGTTGACGGCAAATTTTCGTGAGACCATGAGCCTGACGCGTGCAGAAATTTTTGATTTAAACTTTATTGCTCATAAATTTGAAAATGCTATTTTTTCTACATTTTCCTCATTATCCATATTCTTTTTAATGTTAGCTTTTATCGCGTTGTTTGTACCGGGGTTGTTTGGTGGCTGGATTTTTAGTTGGAAATCCCTAGCACCCAAAATGAGTAAAATGAATCCTATTAAAGGAATGAAAAAGATATTCTCAGTGAATGGCTTAATGGAATTGGTTAAATCATTCAGCAAATTTGTGCTTGTTGGTTTTTTTGGCTTATTAGCGTTAAGTTATTACCAGCACGATTTGATGGCATTAGGGTTTGAAAATCCACGCTCTGCTATAGCGCATGGTGTCGAAATTGTCGGGAAATGTTTCATCTTTCTAAGTACCGCATTATTGTTTATCGCCGCCATCGATGTGCCTTTTCAACTGTTTCAACATAACAAACAGATGAAAATGACTAAGCAAGAAATCAAAGATGAACATAAAGACACAGAAGGTAAACCTGAAGTTAAAGGTCGCATTCGACGAATGCAGCAAGAAATTGCACAAAATCGAATGATGTCAGCCGTACCGGATGCTGACGTGATCATCACGAACCCAACTCATTTTGCGGTTGCATTAAAATATGAGCACGGAACAATGGCGGCCCCACGACTTGTAGCAAAAGGTGTGGATTTAATGGCTGAACAAATTAAACGTGTCGCCATTGAACATAAAGTCACGATTGTTACAGCACCGCCACTGGCTCGATCTATTTACTACAACACCAAATTGGAGCAGGAAATACCAACAGGGTTGTACGTCTCGGTTGCTCAGGTTCTAGCGTATGTTTATCAGTTGACCGAATACACCAAAGGGAAAGGGGATAATCCAGGTAATGTGCCTGATTTTGAAGTTCCGGATGATTTGAAGAGAGACTAAGCTCTTTTTCTTCCAAAGTAGGACAGGTTCTTGCAAGTAACAGCCATATAACACAAATTGCCAATTTTTTGGCTTAAAACAAAGGTGTTCATTAATGGCAGAAGCTGTAGGGTTTGCTTCCCAATTTAAAGAAGCAAGTAAAAAGGCAAATCTTGGCGCTCCTATATTCTTGATCGTCGTCATGGCAATGATGACATTGCCCATGCCGCCTTTCTTACTGGATATGTTCTTCACCTTTAATATCGCACTCGCCCTTGTTGTCCTGCTTGTAGCCGTATACTCCCTAAGACCCCTAGACTTTGCCGTATTCCCCACCATTCTGTTGGTCGCTACCTTATTACGACTCGCACTTAATGTAGCATCAACGCGCGTAGTTCTACTCGACGGGCATCAAGGCGGAGACGCCGCTGGTAAAGTGATACAAGCGTTTGGTGAAGTGGTTATTGGCGGAAATTATGCCGTTGGTCTTGTTGTCTTTCTCATCCTTGTAATCATTAATTTTGTCGTTGTGACTAAAGGTGCAGGTCGCATCGCGGAAGTAAGTGCACGTTTTACGTTAGATGCCATGCCCGGTAAGCAAATGGCTATTGATGCTGATCTAAATTCAGGGTTGATTGATCAAGATGAAGCAAAAACACGTCGAGCAGACGTAGCACAAGAAGCTGATTTTTACGGAGCAATGGATGGTGCAAGCAAATTTGTTCGTGGAGATGCGATAGCTGGAATATTAATTCTTATTATTAACATAGTGGGTGGCTTAGCTATTGGCATGGCGCAACACGGTCTTGACTTTACCGACGCTTTGAAAGTCTATGCACTATTAACGATTGGTGATGGTTTGGTAGCGCAAATACCATCGTTGTTATTGTCTACATCCGCAGCATTGATTGTGACTAGAACTACCACATCAAAAGAGATGGGCGCTCAAATCTATGACCAAATGTTCGCAAGCCCTCAAGCGTTAGCGGTTGCAGCTGGAATTTTAGGGATCATGGGTTTGGTTCCGGGCATGCCGCATTTTGCTTTTTTAGGGTTGGCTTCGGTATGTGCCGCGGGTGCGTATTGGATTTATAAGAAGCACGGCGACTCAACGAAAGAAGATGATACTCAGTCAATGTCGAAAGAGCAGCTAGAGACGATGGCTGCGGCGCAAGAAAGTGAAGTGAAAGAATTAGGTTGGGATGACGTGCAGCCTGTTGACGCCATTGGTTTGGAAGTAGGGTATCGCCTTATCCCATTGGTAGATAAAAGTCAGGGTGGGCAGTTGCTTGGACGGATTAAGGGCGTCAGGAAAAAGCTATCTCAGGAGATGGGGTTTCTTATGCCGTCGGTGCATATTCGAGATAACTTAGATTTACTCCCTAACTCTTATCGTGTGACCCTTATGGGAGTGAGTATTGATGAAGCAGAGATTCACCCTGATCGTGATTTAGCCATTAATCCGGGTCAAGTTTTTGGCACCATTCAAGGTATTGCTGGTAAAGACCCTGCGTTTGGTTTGGATGCGGTGTGGATAGAGAACTCACAACGTGATCAGGCACAAACGATGGGATATACGGTAGTTGACGCTAGCACCGTAGTAGCAACCCATATTAATCAAATTATGCAAAAACACGCCCATGAGTTGTTAGGTTTCGAAGAAGTGCAGAAGTTATTGGACAATCTCCAATCAACGTCACCTAAATTGGTGGAAAATTTGGTTCCTAATCCATTGCCATTAAGCAGACTGCACAAAGTGCTACAAAACTTATTGCAAGAAGGTATTCCTATTAAGGATATTCGAACGATTGCCGAAGCGTTGGCGGAGTTGGCACCTAGAAGTCAAGACGCTGACGCACTAACGGGAGCTGCTCGAATATCGTTAGCACGCTTAATCGTACAGACCATCTACGGTGTAGCCAATGAGCTACCTGTTATTACACTTCAACCAGAATTGGAACAATTGTTGCTACAGTCAGTATCACAAGCACAACAAGCTGGTGGTAGTAGTTCAGATGCGGTGATAGAGCCGGGGTTAGCGGATAAGTTACAACGTTCCGTAGCAGAGGCATCACAAAAGCAAGAATTGGCAGGGCAACCCCCAGTGTTGTTGGTATCAACCGGAATTCGTTCCATGTTATCTCGATTTTTACGGTTTAGTGTTCATGGCTTAAACGTATTGTCGTATAACGAAATACCAGATTCCAAACAAATAACTATTGTCGCAAGTGTGGGTCAGTAATTATGAAAGCGAAAAAGTTTGTTGCACCGGATATGCGTCAAGCATTGAAGTTGGTCCGAGAAACAATGGGTTCCGATGCCGTCATTTTGTCAAATCGAAAGGTTGCAGGAGGGGTTGAAGTTAGTGTGGCTCTGGATTATGAGCAGGCTATGGTGGACCATAAACATAATGAACGTCAAAAATCGCATATTCCTGATTACACCGATGGCAACACACAGTTTTCACCCGTGCAAGGGGATGCTAATCGCGTATTAAAGGAAACGTTGGCAGCTGTAAAAGATAGTGAGCGTCGAGATGAGATGCGCACCTTGTTAAGTCAACAACGCCAGCAACTGGATGCAGGAGGCCATTCGGAGTTTGTAGGTAGTTATCGACGAGACGGGGTTTCTATAAGCCCTGCAGCACAACAAAAGAGTCAAGCAGATAAGTTAATGCCACCTGCAGAGAAAAGACGAGAGCTAGCTGCTAGCGATATAGATAATTGCGATAGCCAGGACAGGCGTGATGCTTACGAAAGGAATACACGTCGCCAGGAAAAAGAGTCTTTTGCTGCGATGAAACCAGAAGAGAATCGTCGATTGTCTTTTTTCGAGGAATATGAAGCACGAGCTGAAAGTGAAGCAATGCAACAGCAGCCGCCACAGCATCAACATCAACAAGCAGAGCGTCAACAAAGCAATGAGCAATACAGAGCTCAACAATATAACATCGAAGAACGCAGCGTCCAAGAACACAGCACTCAAGAATATGTTACTAACGTTGATAATGCCCCTCATCAGCAACAACCTCAGAACTACCTTCAGCAAGAAAGAGTGGAAGGTCGCCCGTCGCACGAGGATAGGAGGTTAGCTTTTGAGGAACCTCAAAAAGTTTCCAAGGAACCTGCCGTTTCTTCTGAGCCCCAAGCGCTTCCAGCGGAATCAACGCAAGATATGCATCAGATGCGTGATGAGCTACAACAGTTGCGTAGTATGATTAATTCTCAGCTGGGGAATGTTGCTTGGGGCGATTTTAGCTATCGTCACCCCGTTTCAGCAGCCATTTTTAAGCGATTGGTGAAAATGGGTTTGTCATCTACATTATCTCGTAGTTTGTCGCAACAAGTGGACAGCCAAGCCTCAAAGAAAGATGCGTGGCACAAAGTGCTTGTGGATCTGTCATCTCGCATCCCGGTGTTTGATAGCGTTCCTAAAAAAGAAGGGCGGATTGCATTTATTGGTCCGGCAGGGGTAGGGAAAACAACAACGATTGCAAAACTGGCAGCTGAATATGTTTTGGCCCATGGCCCAGAAAATTTGGCATTAGTAACGACAGATAGTTACCGGATCGCAGGTCATGAACAATTGCGAGTCTTGAGTAAAATATTAAAGGTTCCGCTACGTGTCGTTGCTGGAAATCAGTCTCTAGAGTCTGCTTTACGAGGATTGAGCAGAAAAAAAATGGTGTTAATTGATACCGCGGGGCTTAGCCATAAAGATTGCGCCTGGGAAGAACAAATTTCACAGCTAACATCAGCAACCACGCCTATTCAGAAGTGGTTAGTGTTATCTGCAACCAGTCAACAACGCATTCTCGATAAGGCGGTTATGGACTATAAAAGCCTGGGCTTAGATGGATGTGTTCTAACAAAGCTAGATGAATCTGCAAGTTTGGGCGAAGCATTAAATGTTGCAATAGAACATCAGCTATCTGTTGCCTATACTACAAATGGGCAAAATATACCTGATGATATTGAGCAGGCAAAATCACGAAACTTATTAAATCAAGCGATTGCCTTAACAAAACAGGCAACGATAGATGACGAGTTGGCTGCTGACTGCTTTAATGAAAGTATACGTACTGATAATGGGGAATTTACAGCGGCCTAGTAGAAGTGTTGATTACATCAAAAATACTTGTTGCTTAAGCTATGTATTTACCTTGTCATTGGAAAGCTATAAAAATAATAGGAAACCTATGAGTGCACATCCTGTTCAAGTAATCGCCATAACTGGTGGAAAAGGTGGCGTTGGAAAAAGTAACGTATCAGTTAATTTGGCTATATCGTTAGCGGGTATGGGGCGTCGTGTCACAATACTCGATGCTGATTTGGGTTTGGGGAATTTGGATATATTGCTGGGAATTACTGCCAGAGAAGATTTATCCCATGTGTTAAGCGGGACCTGCAGTATCAAAGATATTTTGGTGGAAGGGCCAGCGGGTATTAAAATTGTCCCGGCATCTTCGGGTACACAAGAGTTAGTGAACCTTGGGCCAAGAGAGCATGCAGGGTTGATCCATGCGTTCAGTGAGCTAAGCGAAGATATAGATGTTCTGATTATTGATACGGCTGCGGGTATTTCTGAAATGGTCATGAGTTTTGTGACTGCAGCGCAAGAAGTGTTGTTTGTTGTGACTAATGAGCCAACATCTATCACAGACGCCTACGCAATGATCAAGTTGCTTAATCAAAAGCATGATAGTTATCGATTTAATATTTTGGCCAATATGGTTCGTTCCCAGCAAGAAGGGCGTGATCTGTATGCGAAGTTAACGAAGGTGGCGGATCGGTTTCTAGATGTAGCATTACAATTTACCGGTTGTGTTCCGTTCGATGATTATTTACGTAAGGCGGTGCAGCGTCAAAAAGCGGTTGTAGAAGCGTATCCACGTTCAAAGTCAGCGTTGGCTTTTAAAGCATTAGCCACCAAAGTTGATAGCTGGCCTTTACCTACTACTCCGAGGGGAAATTTAGAGTTTTTTGTTGATAATCTCGTACAGAGCGCTGCGGCTCGCTGAATGGGGTTATTAGAATATGCAGTCGTTAAGCAAAGCGATAATCGAAAAGGTTAGTATGTATTCGGACGAAAGTGCCCCGACATTAGATGTGCTAGTGCATGAGCACACGGTATTGGTTAAGCGAATCGCACACCATCTCATGGGACGAATGCCAGCGAGTGTGTCAGTGGATGACTTAATTCAGTCTGGTATGATCGGTCTTATTGATGCTATTAAGAAATTCGATCACGGTAAAGGTGCAAGTTTTGAAACTTATGCTGGTATCCGTATTCGAGGAGCGATGATTGATGAGCTTAGAAAAGGTGAATGGGCACCACGATCGGTTCATAGAAATGCTCGACGAATACAGCAAGCTATTAAAAAAATTGAAAATAGAACGGGCGGCGAGGCCTCTGATCACTTGGTCGCTGATGAGCTAGATATTTCTCTAGATGAATATTACAGCATGTTGAAAGACAGTATGGCGACGCGACTATATAGCATGGATGAATTGGTCGCCCCCGATGAGCAAATTGAGCAAAGTGATGAAGTTATTGAGGCTGCCAATCCATTTGCTGATATACAGAAATCCTCATTAAAGAAACATTTGGCTCAGGCGATTACGGAACTGCCTGAGCGGGAGCAGTTGGTTTTGTCATTGTATTATGATGAAGAGCTCAATCTCCGGGAAATTGGAGAAGTTCTGGGAGTGAGTGAATCTAGGGTTAGCCAGATCCACAGCCAAGCGGCGCATCGTTTACGAAGCCGTTTACAAGAGTGGGCGTGATCCGTTAAGACCCATAATTCGGCTTTTCAAGTGTTTTTATATTCTTTGTATCTCACTGATTTCCATAAAAAAAATATTTTAAGCACAACTTAGACTAATCTAATTCAACAAAAACTGGCTACCTTCAATTCAGCTACTAATATTAATATTAGTACTGCTCACGCATCGGTTTAGATAATCGATTCAAGCAATTTTTTTCTGTTGTCGATTACTGTTCATTGGAGGCAGCTTTGGACAAAAATATGAAAATTCTCATTGTTGATGATTTTTCCACAATGAGACGAATTATCAAAAATTTACTAAGAGATCTTGGGTTTACCAATACACAAGAGGCCGATGATGGAAGCTCTGCATTACCACTGCTGAAGAGTTCAGATTTCGATTTCTTGGTGACCGATTGGAATATGCCAGGAATGACAGGTATTGATCTGTTGAAAGCGGTGAGGGCGGATGAGAAACTCGCGAGTTTACCGGTTTTAATGGTGACGGCAGAGGCAAAGCGGGAGCAGATTATTGAGGCCGCGCAAGCTGGCGTTAATGGTTACGTTGTTAAGCCGTTCACGGCTCAGGCGTTGAAAGAAAAGATCGAAAAGATTTTTCAGCGTGTTGATGCGTAATAAGGTCTGAAGGAATAGGTGTTTCATGAGCCAAGCAGATAAAACGGGTGTAGAAAACTCGTTGGTGTTGCATGCCAAGGAGTTGTTGTCTCAGCTTGAGACTGGTAACTCGATAGATGCAATGCAAACTATTGCCAACCTTCATCAGCAGCGAGATCAGTTCTTGTTTGATGAGGTTGGAAAGTTGACGCGAAGTTTGCATTCAGCGATACAGAACTTTGCTATCGATGCTGAAGTGGGCCAACAAGATGCTTCAGAGCTGTCTCGGATGGGGGATGCTTCAGATCGTTTGAATTATGTGATTGAACGTACAGAGCAGGCCGCCAATAAGACGATGGATGTGGTTGAAGAAATTATGCCCCTATCTTCCGCGATTGGTGATGATGCGAACAGTTTAAAAGAAGACTGGGGGCGCTTTATGCGAAAAGATATGAAGCCCGCAGAGTTTCGAGATTTAACGAAAAAAATCGATAATTTTTTAACAATGACAGCCGATAAATCGGCTGGCATTAGTGGGCATTTGACCACAATATTACTAGCACAGGATTATCAGGATTTAACAGGTCAGGTAATTAAGCGTGTTATTGGTTTGGTTCAAGAGGTTGAGGATAATTTGGTTGAACTGGTGAAAATGGCCGGGACGGTAGATTATCTAACGGGTACGCAGCATGAGCTTCCAGAAAAGGAAGAGGTAGATATGACTGCAGGGGAAGGTCCAATAATTAACCCGGAAAAACGGGATGATGTAGTGTCTGGACAGGATGATGTAGATGATTTGCTGTCTAGCCTTGGTTTTTGAGGAGTTAACGCATGAGTTTTGATGCGGATGAAGAAATACTACAAGACTTTTTAGTGGAAGCGGGGGAGCTACTAGAGCAGCTATCAGAGCAGCTAGTAGATCTGGAAAATAGACCTGATGACACGGACTTGTTAAATGCAATCTTTCGGGGGTTTCACACGGTAAAAGGTGGTGCTGGATTCCTCCAACTGGATACGCTCGTAGATCTTTGCCATGTTGCTGAAAATATTTTTGATCAGTTGCGTAATGGCGCGTTAACGGTAGATTCTGATCTAATGGATGTCATATTGCAGGCTTTAGATTCTGTTAATGTGATGTTTGACCAAGTGAAAGCGCGCACGGCCCCGGTCCCAGCTACTCCTGAGTTAATGGGGGCTCTGAATGCAATTGCGAGTGGAACTCCAGTACAAACTGCAGCCGAGCCTATGGCTGAAGCACCAGCAGTGACGCCAGGGCCATCGAAAGACGGTACGTATGGCGATATTTCTGATGATGAATTTGAACAATTTCTTGATGCGATGGATGAGCCTGCTGCCACAGGTGGAACTGCCCCCCCTGTTGATGATGGTTTCATTGATATTGATAATAGTGCACCTGCTACCGATGGTTTTATAGATATTGATAGCAGTGCACCTGCCGCGGCGGATTCTGACGAAATCTCGGATGATGAATTTGACTCCCTGTTGGACCAGCTTCATGGTGCAGGCAAGGGGCCAACGGCGGTGTCGACTCCTGCTTCAGTAAACAATGCTGTCATGAGCAGCTCGTCTTCTGAAGAGATTAATGATGATGAGTTTGAGGCGTTATTAGATGAATTGCACGGGAAAGGGAAGCATGGCGGAGTACCATCAGATAGTGAAGATCCGGTAGCAGCTCCGGCAGTAAGCGCCACAGGTGGCGATGGATTCATTGATGATAGCGAGTTTGAATCATTATTGGATGAATTGCACGGTAAAGGTAAAGGTCCGACGGCTGTGCACGGGGCTGTTGCTGCACCGACTCCCGCCGCACCAACTCCACCTCCGAATGTTGAGCCAGTACCCGTTGCTAAACAGCCAGAGGCAGAAAAACCCGCACCTAAACCTGTAGCAGCTAAACCCGCTGCTAAAACTGCAACAGCTAAACCTACTGCAAAAACTGCAGCAAAGAAACCAGCGGCGAGTAAAGACGGTGCAGGCGTACCAGCGGAAACGACGGTTCGTGTTGATACCAAGCGTCTTGACGATATTATGAACATGGTAGGTGAGTTAGTTTTAGTTCGAAATCGTTTGGTTCGACTGGGCTTAAAGAGCGCTGATGAATCAATGGCTAAAGCCGTTGCTAACTTGGATGTTGTGACTGGTGATTTGCAGACGGCTGTAATGAAAACCAGGATGCAACCAATTAAGAAAGTGTTTGGGCGTTTTCCCAGAGTTGTACGTGATTTAGCGCGAAATTTGAAGAAAGAAATCAACCTTGAATTAGAAGGCGAAGAGACTGATCTAGATAAAAACTTAGTGGAGGCACTTGCGGATCCATTGGTGCATTTGGTTCGAAATAGTGTAGATCACGGAATTGAACAACCGAATGAGCGTGAAGCTGCGGGGAAACCTCGAGCAGGTAGGGTTGTGCTGTCTGCGGAACAAGAGGGGGATCATATTGTGTTGTCTATCTATGATGATGGCGGCGGTATGGATCCTAATATGTTACGTGGCAAAGCGGTTGAGAAAGGAGTGATGGATCAAGAGGCAGCGGACCGTCTAAGCGATCAAGAAGCCTTTAACTTGATTTTTCATCCAGGTTTTTCGACTAAGACCGAAATATCGGACGTGTCAGGCCGCGGTGTCGGCATGGATGTGGTTAAAACCAAAATTAACCAACTAAACGGTACGATTGATGTAAATTCAGAATCGGGTGTTGGTACAAATATCGCAATCAAAGTTCCATTAACGTTGGCAATTATGCCAACGTTAATGGTGATGCTTGGGAACCAGGCATTTGCATTACCATTAGTCAGTGTTAATGAAATATTTCATTTAGATTTATCAAATACAAATGTGGTAGATGGGCAAGAGGTTGTGGTGGTACGTGAAAAGGCGTTGCCGTTATTTCACTTACGACGCTGGTTAATAAATGGCGAATATGAATCTAAAACACAAGCGCATGTTGTTATTGTTAGTGTAGGTACACAAAAAGTTGGTTTTGTTGTAGATCAACTTATTGGCCAGGAAGAGGTAGTGATTAAGCCATTAAGTAAAATGCTACATGGTACACCGGGGATGGCGGGTGCAACAATTACAGGTGATGGTCGTATTGCGTTGATTTTGGATGTACCTAGCATGTTAAATTCTTATGCGCATCGCTAAATAATTAAGCTCCTTACTGACCGTAGGGGCGGAGAAATGAATGCCAATTAAAGTAATGATTGTGGACGACTCGGCATTTTTTCGTCGAAGGATTAAGGAAATTCTAGAAAAAAGTCCAGAGCTAACGGTAGTGGGGGGCGCGGATAATGGGCGGGATGCCATTGATCGAGCTAAAGAGTTAAACCCCGATGTTATTACTATGGATTACGAAATGCCGGTGATGGATGGTATCACCGCCGTTCGTGAAATCATGCGTACTCATCCTACCCCTATATTAATGTTCTCATCATTAAGTTTTGAAGGCGCTCGGGTGACGTTAGATGCGCTAGATGCTGGAGCCTTAGATTATTTGCCGAAAAGTTTTGAATCAATGACGAATAGCCCCAATGAAGGGGTGAAACTATTACAAGATAAAGTTATTGCTATAGCGAGAAAGTCTAATGTTCGCCCGGCTCCGCCAGCACCAGCAGCACCAACAACTCCAGCAAGATCTCGGCCAATAGCACCGCCAGCCCCCTCGTCAACCCCGCGAAGTTCACAAGCAGGGCGACCAAACATTAAACCTAGAGTCGTGTTGATTGGTGCATCAACAGGGGGGCCTGTTGCTCTGCAAAAAACGTTGGCTGATTTACCGGCGAATTTCCCTTATCCCATATTATTAATTCAACATATGCCAAATACGTTTACGAGTGCTTTTGCTCAGCGTTTGGATCGAATATGTAATATCCGAGTGCAGGAAGCGGTTGATGGCGATGCGTTAAAGCCTGGAGTTGCGTTATTGGCTCCAGGGGGGACTCAGATGTTGTTAGGTGATACGGGGCGTACCATTAATGTGATTGAAGGCAGTCCTCGTTTGCAATATAAGCCTAGTGTCGACGTCACATTTGGCTCTGCCGCACGTTCCTTAAAGGGGCAAGTGCTTGCGCTGGTGTTGACGGGCATGGGGCATGATGGTCGAGAAGGTTGTAAATTACTAAAGCGGGAAGGTGCAACGGTGTGGACTCAAGATGAGCAATCTTGTGTTGTCTATGGAATGCCAATGTCAGTGCAAACCGCTGGCTTGTCTGATATGGATTTTTCACTGGATAATGTATGTGCGAAGTTGGGCGCTATATGAGCTGGGTGCTACATAAGTTTCAAGTTATTTGGAAGTAGCTGAAGCCTTCTGTAAAACAATAATTAAAACATGATATAACACAATAAATTATGGATTTACTCAGTGTCGCCGGGCTGGTTGTTGGACTTGTTGCCATTATTGGCGGGAACGCCATTGATGGAGGGCATCTTAGTGCATTAAGTAACCTGCCTGCTGCGTTAATTGTTATTGGTGGTACCTTGGGTGCAGCGATGCTGCAAACACCTTTGCGTATATTTATTCACTCGTTTCGTGTTTTGGGTTGGATTTTTTTTCCTCCACATGTACATATGGAAGAGAATATTACCAAGGTTATTCATTGGAGCATGACGGCCCGTAAAGAAGGGCTTCTTGGATTAGAAGCTATCGCAGAAGATGAAAGTGATGAGTTTGCCCGCAAAGGGCTGCAGTTATTGGTTGATGGTGGAGAGCCAGAATCTATTCGCAGTATTTTAGAAGTTGAGTTGCTGACCAGCGAAGAAAAAGATATCCAAGCATCAAAGGTGTTCGAGGCCATGGGGGGGTATTCTCCAACTGTGGGGATCATTGGTGCAGTAATGGGACTGATTCATGTAATGGGGAATCTCGCGGACCCGAGTAAATTGGGTGCGGGGATTGCGACCGCTTTTGTAGCAACAATTTACGGCGTTGCTTTGGCGAATTTATGGTTGCTTCCTGTTGCAAATAAATTACGATCGATTATTAGGTCGCAAAGTAATCAGCGCGAAATGATGATTGACGGTTTGTTATCTATTGCTGATGGAGAAAACCCGAGAACGATAGAATTAAAACTCGAAGGTTATTTGGATAGATGATTAGAGGAGCAAGGCTCGAGAAAATTGGTGTTTTATGATTAAAAGACAGAGGGAAGAAGAATCACACAATCATGAACGTTGGGTTATCTCTTATGCGGACTTTATTACATTGTTGTTCGCTTTTTTTGTTGTTATGTACTCAATATCATCGGTCAATGACGGGAAATATAAAGTACTGTCTAGCTCTCTTGAAAATGTATTTAGCGAAAAAACAAAAACGTTAAAAGCTGTTCAGGTTGGTGAAAACCAATCGGGCGATCAACACGATCGTATCGTTCAATTACCTATCCCAGGTGACTTTCCAAGTAACGAAGATTATAAATACAGCATTGAAGGTTTGTTTGATGATGTTGACCCTGATGCTTCGGTAGCGGGTGGGGAGGGCGAAGAGAATGCCGATGCGCTTGGAGATTTAGCAGAAAAATTAGAGTCAGCATTAGAGGGGCTGATTGATGATGAGCTGGCATCTGTGAATAGCACAGATGACTGGATCGAAGTGGATATTAAGTCGTCCGTATTGTTTCCAAGTGGTGCGGCTTTACCTTCCTCTGAGGCTAGGGGAATAGTTTCTAAGGTGGCGCAATTATTGAAAGAAGTTGATAACCCGATTCATGTGGAAGGGTTTACAGACAATGTGCCCATTCAAAATGAGTTCTATCCGTCAAACTGGGAGCTTTCTGCCGCTCGTGCGGCAGCTGTCGTCCGTTTGCTTGAGTCAAGTAATGTTCCACCAGATAGACTTGCCGCAGTGGGATATGCGGAGTTCCAACCGGTTGCTGATAATTCAACAGAAGATGGTAGAGCGAAGAATCGACGAGTATCAATGATTATCTCTAAAAGAAAGGCTAAAAGAGTGAGTAACTCCAAGCCAAAGGTATCTGATTTTAAGGTTGGAGCGATACCTAAGACGCGAGATGAAAAATCAAGAGAGAGTGGGAATGCATTTAATCCAAAAAATAGAAGAGCGCAAGTTAGTGACAAGAAGGAAGTTGTCCCGCTTAAAATTATTAAGCTTGAAAACGGAGGAATTTTATTTTCCTCAGAATCCACAAAGGCACGTTAAATGAAAGTGTGGGCTGTAGCCAATCAGAAGGGAGGGGTTGGGAAAACGACCTCGGTAGTGGCATTGGGCGGGTTGCTTGCCTCACAAGATCAGCGGGTGCTGTTATTGGATATGGATCCTCATGGCTCACTTACTAGTTACTTTAAATACAATCCCGACGAAATTGAAAAATCCATTTTCCAGTTGTTTCAGCATGAGGGGGAGGTGCCTGAAGGTTTAGCGAGACAATTGGTTATTCGAACAGACTTTAAAAACTTAGATTTCATGGCTGCCTCTACATCACTAGCTATTTTAGAGCGCCATGCGGTAAGTAAAGGTGGTATGGGTTTGGTTATCGCCAAGACCTTGGAGCAGCTGAGATATGATTATGATTATGTGTTAATTGATACGCCGCCTATTTTGGGGGTGTTGTTAATTAACGCAATGGCGGCTTGTCAAAAACTTATTATGCCTGTACAGACGGAGCATTTGGCGATAAAAGGGCTGGAACGAATGATGCGAACATTGCAGATGGTAATCCGCTCTCAGAAACGGAATTTTGAATATACCGTTGTACCGACCATGTTCGACAGGCGAACTCATGCTTCTGTTGATAGTCTTCGTGTTTTACGCAACACCTATGAAGATAACATTTGGCCGTCAGCAATCAGTGTTGACACCAAACTACGTGACGCTAGTAAGGCTGGCGTTCCGCCTCATATTCATGATAATTCGACTCGGGGGGTGAAATCTTACCGATCTCTGCTAAAATATCTAGTAAGTAAAGAACCCTCTTCTGTACCTGTTGACGTGTAGTTAATTAGGTATGCAATTAAGAGTGACGTTGTACCGAAAAGATGTCTGATAAGCCTAGCGGCCTTGATCAGCTGAGTGTTAGTGATCAGGCTATTTATGATTACCTTGATGATATGTTTCGTGAACCCGACCAGGCGCAGGAAAGCGAGTCGGAGGTGCGAGAATCCCTTACATCTGAAATAACCTCAAATCAGTTACTTAGCGTACATGAAGTCCCTGTATTGCAAGCCGTACCGCACCATTTTGCTGAGCCAGCCCGGTTGCACGTTAATCCTAATATTATGACATTGCAGGCGTTTAAAGAGCGCCCTTCGCAGTCATTGATTCCAAGTCCCATTATTGTGCCGATGCCGGCCAATGAACACCTGTTGCCGGATGAGGAGCTAACAAAGCCTGTTAATAAGACGGTAGTTGAGCAGAAAATGGAACCTGTTGTTGAAACGACGGTTGTTGAGGCTGAGGAGGTACCAGTAACGGCTTCAGCAGTCGCTCCTGTAGTAGAGCGGGTAGTAGAACAGGTAGTAGAACAGGTAGTAGAACAGGTAGTAGAACAGGTAGTAGAACAGGTAGTAGAGGAAACAGTTGAGAAAGAACTAAAAAAAGATGATTCACCTGTAGCGCTTAGTGATATTGAATCCTCGGCTCAGGATGTGGCGGTTCATTTGCCTCCAATCGATGAAGGGTGGAGTGAAAATGGCCGCCCTGATTGGGCACAGGCCCGTTTTGAGTGTCTGATTTTTTCTGTGGGGGGCTTAAAGCTAGCGGTGCCGCTTGTGACGTTGGGAGCCATTCATCAGATAGACAAGAAATTTAATTCACTTCCAGGGCAGGATGACTGGTTTATTGGGATTTTACGAACGGCTACCGGAAACCTTAAAGTTATTGATACTGCATTGTGTGTAATGCCTGAACGATACAAAGCGGAAGATAGGGAAGGGCTTCAATTTGTTATCTCATTGCACGGTTATGAATGGGGTTTGTCTTGCCATGAAGTTTCTAATTCGATAACACTGGAACCGGAAGAGGTGCGCTGGCGTACTCAGCGAGGAAAGCGTCCCTGGTTGGCTGGAACAGTTGTTGAGCATATGTGTGCGTTGATAGACCCTTCAGGTTTTCACAGAGTTATTGAACGGGCTGAAAAGCCCAAAATGTAAGTTTTTCAGTAACCTCCATTGAGAGGTGTTTCAGGGCTAGCGCGCCTTTATTCTTTGTTATTCCCTCTCCTAAACTGGAAAGGATCCTGCTCTGTTCTATAGTAAATAAAGCATAGTAATAAAACATAATAAAAACTGCGTTTATTAAATCTACATAGTGCAGTTGGATTTGTGGCTAATATATTTGAGATGCGCCACATATCTTGTCCCTATTTCGTTTGAGGTTGGTAAAAAATGCAAGAAAAACAACAGGGTGCAGATGATCCGATGATCCAATGGGTTACCTTCAGATTGGACGGTGAAACCTATGGGATTAATGTGATGCAGGTTCAGGAAGTGCTAAGGCATACTGAGATTGCCCCAGTTCCAGGAGCATCCTACCACGTGTTGGGGATTATCAATCTCCGCGGTAACGTAGTAACAGTTATTGATACGCGACTTCGGTTTGGGTTGGCACAGGCTGAGGTGAATGACAATACCCGCATTGTTATCATCGAAACGGGGCGTCATGTAATTGGCATAATGGTCGATGCAGTGGCTGAAGTGGTGTATTTACGTCAGTCAGAAATAGATATGACACCCAATGTCGGTAACGAGGAATCGGCGAAGTTTATCCAGGGTGTATGTAATAAAAACAAAGAGTTGCTGATTCTCATTGACCTCGACAAAATGTTGACAGATGAGGAATGGGCTGAACTTGATGGGATATAGTGTGGGAAGTAGTATGGCACAGCTTGTGCAAAGAAAAGGTTAATGAAAGTTTAACGAGAATTGTTACTTGATGTAGTAGCCTTTATTTCGTAACAAAGACACATCAGGAGAACTGATAAATGGCAACAGACGCGATGTCCGAGGACGATATGGTTCTCCAATGGGGAACTTTTCGATTGGGCGATGAAATCTATGGTGTGAATGTAATGCAGATCCGTGAGGTTTTGCGACATAGTGAAATAACACCTGTGCCCGGAGCACCTGGTTACGTACTAGGTATTATCAATCTTAGGGGTAATGTTGTTACTGTTATCGATACGCGTAAACGGTTTGGATTAGCGCCAGGAAATGTTGATGAGCAGGCACGTATTGTTATCGTTGAGGTTGATACTCAAGTGGTTGGCATGTTGGTGGATAGTGTTGCTGATGTGACTTATCTCAAGCAGTCAGAAATTGAAACAACACCAAATATTGGTAATGAAGAAACCTCTAAATTTATTCAAGGGGTTTGCAATAAAAACGATGAGTTACTAATCCTTATTGAGCTTGAAAGGATGATTGATACTTCACCTGTTGTTGATGTTGTGGGGTTCTAGTGGATATTTCTGCGTCGCAAATTATAGATCTTTTATTCGTGGCTATTATCGTGATGATGGCAGTGAACTATCGATTATCTATGCGACGCTATGAGAGTAAAACAGCGGATTTGATAGATCAACTAGCGAAAACCCAGGTTGTAAAAATCAAACAATTGGAAGATCAATTGGCGATGGTGTCCAAGGGGTCTCAAGGAGTTGGTCGACGTTTGATGAATGCGGAGAAAAAGCTTAATCAAACGATGGAAAGGCAATCTGAGATGGAGAATAAGGATACGGAACAATTCTCTTTCAATCAGGCTGCAAAATTGTTGGAGAAAGGTATTGAGTTAAATGATGTCGTAGGGAAAGTTGGCATTACTCGCTCTGAAGCAAAGCTAGTCGATTTATTCCAGCAAAAAGAATGTGAAACTCTTGAGTGATTTAATGCGAGGTTTATTACGTAAACCTAATTAGGGTAGCCTTGTTATTGTTAACGTTTCATCTTGCTTTTATTCGAGATCATTTATTCGTTTATAAAAAATACAATTTTAATAAATATTCATTCCAACCCATCGTTTAACATCTTCCTATACTTACCATTAGATAAGACCTTTTAGTGGTAGTAGCAGTAAGGTGTAGTAATGAATTACCTAAATAAGTTTGCCGTTAAATATGTAGTAGTGTTAGTTTCTATTCTGATGTCCCCTTTGTTGTGGGCGGAAGCCCCCTTAGATGTGGACGGTGCAGAAACAGTGGGTCTCGAAAGAGCCCATCAGTTGTATAAGGATGGTGCTGTATTTATTGATGTAAGAGATGGTCAAGCTTGGGCATCGGGACATATCGATGGGGCTGTTCATTTGGACTTTAGTACTAATGATTTTTCAGTTCTGTATGTGTCTGAAGATTTGGACAGGGAAACCCCCGTTGTTTTTTATACCAGTAGCCCGTTAAATATTCGTAGTGCGATGGCAACGTTTTTTGCGGCCAATTGGGGTTATACAAAAGTGTATTATTTTCGGGATGGTTTTTATTCCTGGATGGCGGCAGACTACCCTGTGGATTTAAAATATTCTGAACATGCAGCGTTGTAGTAAAAAGTTGCGGTAGTGGTATGTAGCAGTGGTATGTAGTATCGAGGGTATTCTGCGTTCATACTATTCTAATTGATTCGGTATTTTATCTTTTAGTAAGTAAACAAAGCTAATGATTTCAGCAATTGTTCTGTAGAGCAGTTCTGGAATCTCATCACCTAATTCCAGTCGTGATAATACATCCACCAATTCGGGGTTTTCATAAATAGGAATCTCGTGCTCTTTGGCAATACGAAGGATCTCTTCTGCAATATCACTATTTCCTGTTGCACTGACGAACGGTGCATGGCACCCATCATACGTCAGTGCAACGGCCTGATGGGATACTTGTGATTCGCTGGCTCCTGTGTCTACGGGGTCTGACATGCGTTGTTAGGCCTTGTGGTGATGGTTTAGGTTTCTATATCAATGAGTGATGGTGTAATGCTGGTTTCTTGTTGAGGGGGCAACCCCTCAATACATTCTAGCTCTTTTACGGTTGCACCTATTTGATGTAAGTTTTTTTGCAGTACATCAAAGTAACTTTTTGCTCGCGATACTGTGTCTTTTTCTTTTGCCCAAAATTTAACATAAACATAAGTATTGATTAAACTAAGTTCGCAGAACATTGCTCCTAACCCTTCAATATCAAACCCCATAGATACGTTCCACTTTTTATCAGCGGACGCTTCTTTGTCTTCTTCATTCTTTTGGGCATCTTCTTCTATATGAAAGTGAAAGAGCGTGAGTTGTCCAAAATGTAAAATAGGCAAATCAAAGCTAAGGGGAGCTTGAGTAATCTGAGCACCATCATCAACATGAGCAGCAGCCGTTGATAGTTGATGTAGCTGTAGCCGGCTGATGGATTCTTGAGTTTGTTTTAACAGGATTTTTACCAGTGCATCAGCGACAACGTCGCCTTTTAATGTTGCCTTAATATTGGTTTGCGCTTGCATTAAATACTGACCAGGTAGTGGCGGAATACCGTGTAATGATGCCGTATTAGGAGAAGATGCGGTTTGATAGGTTTGTATTGCTAGCGGCTTGAGTGAGGCGCTTGTGCTACTTGTTGATGGCGTTGCTTTGCTGGCCGGGTGCTCTGGTGGGCTTTTTACATTGTTTGGTTGGTGTTTGGTGCTCGGTGTTTCCGTCGTTAGTTGCTGGGCTTTGGCTAATTGTATGAGGTTTTGTAATTGTTGTTTTTCGCTTGGGGCAGCATAACCTAGCTTAGCTCCTGCTGCTGGTTCAATTGTGGCTGTTGATAGCGTTGCTGAATTCGTGGTTATGGCAGTTTTTTGAATGATTTTAGACGGGTCACTGATTATACGTGTGCCCAGCGCTGTTTTTGTTGTGCTGGGACTCGTTTGGTGCTCTGGTCCCGTTGCTTTAGCTGCGGATAATAGTGCTTTTTCTAGTAATAGCAGTTGGTGTTTGAAATCTGCAGGGTTTGATGATGGCTGTTGTGAGTTCGTGGCACTTGGTTTAGCAGCGGGTGTGGTGGTTGTCGATAAAGGCGGTTGATGTTTTTTTGGCTGAGGTTCAAGTGGTTGGTGTTTAGGTGATTCGTGTTTAAGCGAAGATTCAAATAAGACTCCGCTGTGTTTTATTGCCTGCTTAACGGTATCAGCGGTTCGTAGTGATTCTGTATTGGGTAAATGTTGGGATATCTGTTTAATGGCTTGCTGTATATTTGGAGGTAATTGCTTAAGCAGTTCAGGTTTGCCGGACACAAGGCTCAAGACGTTATTGAGTAATGGGCTATAACTGTTTTGAGTGGGCACCAATAGACGCACTAAGTTGATGATGATTTGTTGAATTCTCTGGGTGCTGGGAATTGAATGCAGTTGCTGTAGTTCTAAGTGTGGGGTGGTGACTTGTGTCAATACTGTAGCTGACGGAGTGCCGGGTGTACCTGGCGCAACACCTGACACAGTACTGGAAGTAGTGCTGGAAGTAGTGCTGGAAGTAGTGCTGGGGCTTGTATTCAGGATTAACTGGTCACCTTTTAACAAGGGCAGGTCAGTAGTGATTCTGACAATCGTCATTAATCCTTGATTAATTCGTTGGATTACATCGGTTGTTAATTGTGTTTTTACGGACGTTGTTGCTGGATGTGTTGAGCCTTCACCAGTTTGTCGATTGAAAACAACTGTGGCGTTGTAGAGTGCTTTTGGGGGAGGGCTTTGTTTGGCTGAGTTTGTAGCCGAGTCTGTTGTCGGTTTTGTTGTTGTGTGCTCTTGTGCGACGTGGGCTGCGTCGGTTTTTACCCCCGAGGTTGCAATTTTTACACTACTGGATACTTCTGCTTGCACCTGTGATAGACGAACAGATGTTTGTAGTGGTGCTTTGTCTGAAGAGGCGGTAGTTTTTACAATTGGCCTGTCCGAAGGGATTTCAGACACCATAGATATACTCTTTTTATTCGTTAATGAGTTCTCAGTATAGGGTATGAATGTTGTTTTGAGTCAGGCTATCTGATGATGTTAGTTGGCCCCGTAGTCAACAACCTCTATAATCTCGCCTTAGTTGGTTAACTAGCGAGATTGGTTTGTTAGAAACGGGTGTAGAATCACAGTTAATTTCCCCCTTATTGGAGGCAAAGTCCTTGCTATGTGAGCGGGATGATCGCGTTCTGTTTGAGGAGCTATCGTTTGCTATTACTGCTGGTGATATTACTCAGGTAGAAGGGCCAAACGGCAGTGGAAAAACGACCCTAATTCGTATCCTTTGT
The DNA here is from genome assembly GCA_002163245.1 of Gammaproteobacteria bacterium 42_54_T18. Lineage (GTDB taxonomy): Bacteria > Pseudomonadota > Gammaproteobacteria > Pseudomonadales > Ketobacteraceae > 42-54-T18. The sequence goes on from MAAL01000054.1 coordinate 40,943, forward strand.
GGGCTCTCTAGTGCTTATGAAGGGCAGTTGTCCTGGCGAGGCAGGCCGATGAGTCAATGTCGGGAGCAATTTTGTCAGCAACATATTTATTTTGGACATCTGACTGGAATCAAGGCACCGCTTAGCGCAGAAGAAAACCTCCGGTGGATGGCGCAATGTCGAGGCTCATCGCTGAAAGGGCTTGCTCTAGACAATGCGGTAGATCAGGCACTTGCTAAAGTTGGGTTGCATGGTTTTGAAGATGCCCCAGTGTATACATTATCGGCCGGTCAAAAACGACGTGTAGCGTTAGCTCGACTATTTTTGGAGCCTGTAGCGTTATGGGTATTGGACGAGCCATTTACCGCGATTGATAGGAACGGTGTGGCCGAGCTTGAATCCATTATTGAACAACATGCTAAGCAGGGTGGGGCCGTGGTGTTAACGACCCATCACGAGCTAAGTATTGATCCCTCTCACCTGAAAGTCATCCGTTTAGGTGATGCTAGGGAGGGCCTGTAGTGGCGGTGGAACCTGAAATGACTTACCCCTCGTTGCGACAGGGGCTATGGGCAATATTCAAACGGGACTTAGTTATTGCATTTCGTCAGCGCAGTGATTTGGTAAACTCTTTGTTCTTTTTTATTATGGTGATTACCCTATTTCCTTTAGGGGTTGGCCCCGAGCCTGAGATTTTGTCTCGTATCGGCCCAGGGGTATTGTGGATAGCGGCCTTATTATCCACGCTACTTTCCGTTGATAGCTTATTTCGTCAAGACTATGAAGACGGCTCGTTAGAAATTTTGTTATTAAGTCCACAGCCGTTATTTATCATCGTGCTGGGTAAAATTATGGCTCACTGGTGTATCACCGCGGTTCCTCTCATTCTGGTTTCCCCGCTGTTAGGTGTTATGTTGTTCCTGGACGCCGAAACAATAGGGGTATTAATTGTTACTTTGTTGTTGGGTACTCCTGTATTAAGTATGATCAGCGCTATTGGTGCAGCCCTAACCGTGGGGTTACGAAAAGGCGGTGTCTTGATTGCGGTCATCGCATTACCCTTATATGTTCCCGTATTAATATTTGGTACTAGTGCGGTAGAAGCTGCCTCTATGTCCTTAGTATTCAGCGGACAGCTTGCGTACTTGGCTGCATTGGCAATATTTTCAATTACATTGGCACCTTTTGCTATTGCTGCGGGTCTTAGAATTAGTGTAAGTGGCTAACGGAGAGAGTAAATCTTGTTTGAAACGATAAAACTGTACTATCACAAGTTTGGTACACCAAAATACTTCTATGATTTAACCAGCAAAATGTTGCCTTGGTTAATTGGATTTACGGTTGTCTTGCTGGTACCTGGCGTTATCTTAGGGTTAGGCTTTGCACCCATGGATGAGGAGCAAGGCCATAGCTATCGCATTATGTTTATTCATGTACCGGCTGCCAGTGTAGCAATGTCTGCCTACGTAATGATGGCGCTAGCCGGTGCTATCGGTCTCATCTGGAAAATGAAGATGGCAGAAATTGTTGCCAAATGCTGTGCGCCTATAGGTGCCTCGTTTGCGTTATTATGCCTGCTAACGGGTTCCATTTGGGGTAAACCTACTTGGGGAACCTGGTGGGTGTGGGATGCAAGATTGACCTCGATGTTGGTGTTGTTCTTTTTGTTTATGGGTGTGATTGCGTTGAATAACGCATTTGAAAGCGCTCAATCCGCAGCAAAAGCTACCGCATTATTGTCTATTGTTGGTGTGGTAAACCTGCCAATTATTAAGTACTCCGTTGAGTGGTGGAATACCTTGCATCAAACTGCGTCAATAAAGGTGACTGAAGGTGCTTCTATGCCAGCTGAAATGCTGACACCTCTACTGATGTGTATTTTTGGCTTCTACTTCCTGTTTTCGGTGTTAGTTGTTGTTGCCTCGCGAGCTGAAGTATTGGAGCGAGAGCAACGCAGTAAGTGGGTTAAACAACTGGTTATGGTGGAATAGGCCCATGGCATTTGAGAATTTCAACGACTTTATGACCATGTGTTACATGGCCCCCATTGGCGATGTAAGATGCCATGGCTCCTATGTATGGTCAGCTTATGGGCTGACGCTTATTGTTGTAGCTGCCAATATTGTTGCGCCGATCATGCGTAATAAACAGATAAAACAAACGATTCGACGAAAGGTTAGGCGGGAGAAAACGCAAAATGAATCCAAAACGTAAACAGCGACTTATCATTGTACTAGGTATAGTTGCCGGTGTTAGTGCTGCAGCAACTTTTATGGGCGTTGCCCTGCAGGAGAATATTAACCTGTATTTCTCACCAACGGATGTGGCAGCCGGTAAAGCACCGCTCAATAAACGAATTCGTGTGGGAGGATTGGTGGTAGCGGGGTCATTAAAGCGTGGAGAGCAATTGGATGTGACATTTGATGTCACGGATAGTGTGGAATCACTTACTGTTCAGTATGACGGTATTTTGCCGGACCTTTTTCGAGAAGGGCAAGGCATTATCGCTAATGGTAAACTAATAGAGTCAGGTGTTGTTGTGGCTGATGAAGTATTGGCGAAACATGATGAAGAATATATGCCGCCAGAAGTGCAAGACTCTTTGGATAAAGCAAAAGCTCAAGGTAAGTATTCAGCTGATCTCTAAGCCTGGTATATAGCACGAAATGAAATAAAACATCTCATTTCGTGCGTTCTTGGGGGCTCTATTAGCGGTTATCTGACATTTTTTCTACCCAAAAGATCACTCCGCCAGCAACCGCGACAGGGATAATGACCAAATTTATAATAGGGATTGACGTTAATAGCAACGTCGCTCCACCAAACCCCATCACCTCAGCCCGATTCTTCTGCATTAAACCAAGTACTTCCTCAAAGCTTTTTCCGTTATTGTCAGCAGGTACATCCATATACTGAAGGGCCAAAACCCAAGCTCCAAATAAATACCACAGCACCGGAGAGATCATTTGAACAACCGGAATAAAACTCAAGATAATGGTGATGACAAATAACCCCAGTGCACGGGTTATCCAATATTTGAGTTTGGTGAATTCTCGTTTAATCGTGCGCCCCGCAATTTGCATGACAGTGTGGGAAGGGTAGCTTGTTTCGTGAAGGTCCTTTTCTACTTTTTCCGCTAGCACACCGATAAATGGGCTGATCAACATGTGTGTGATCATCGTGAATACGGAGCCTGCAATAAAGAGAATGAGCAAAATAGCGGCAATAAGCAGCACCCATTTTAACGTGCTAGCTATAGTATTAATCACCGGTTCTAGCCAATCTAGCCAAGACCAGAGGTCAACAGTATCGTCTAGGCCAGATAAGGCGTCATTGATAAGGTCAATGGCAAAGTAACCGGCAGCAGAGAAAAGTAATATGTTCACAATGAGCGGAACAATCATGTAAGGACGGATATTGGGCTTTTTCGCAAGCTCAAACCCTCTAAAGATAAGAGTGATTCCATTGCTGAGCGGTTTAATCATATGGTGTTCCTGTTTTCAAAAAAAGGATGTGATCGAGGCTACGATAACGACAAGACGTGGTTGAATAATTGCCGCAAATTGGCACGGTAGCATACTGAGACCAGCCATTACACTGATGATTCAATACACTAAACGAAAGATAGTGTTTGTTTCTGCTTCATCTTGTTTTATTTGTCTCTAAAATGTTGTTATTTTACGGCTACTACTCGTTCCTGGAATAAAAAACCGCTAGAATGCTCGGTTCAAAATAGACGTGTCTTTGATTATTAAATAAGCAGAGGCAAAACAAAATTAATGTTGGTTAGTAAAACATCTAATTAACTACGGGCCAAATGCCGCGCAGTTGATGGAGCACAGTCTTTCATGCGTTTAAAGTGTATTAAGTTAGCGGGATTTAAATCATTTGTAGATCCAACAACCGTTTCCTTTCCGCAGAACCTTTCTTGTATTGTTGGGCCTAACGGGTGCGGGAAATCCAACACTATTGATGCCGTACGTTGGGTAATGGGGGAGAGCTCTGCTAAACATCTTCGTGGCGAATCCATGACCGATGTTATTTTTAACGGCTCTAACTCACGAAAACCTACCACACAGTGTACTGTTGAACTTATATTTGATAATTCTGATGCCAGCTTGGGCGGTGAGTATGCGGGTTTTGCTGAGATTTCTATTCGTCGTTTAGTAAGTCGTGATGGTCAATCAAATTATTATCTAAATGGCACTAAGTGCCGTCGTAAAGACATTACCGATATATTTTTGGGTACAGGGCTTGGGCCACGTAGTTACGCCATTATCGAACAGGGTATGATTTCGCGTTTGATCGAGTCTAAGCCCGAAGAACTTCGAGTATACGTGGAAGAAGCGGCCGGTATCTCTAAGTACAAGGAGCGACGAAAAGAAACAGAAAATCGTATGCGCCGCACCCGGGAGAACTTGGAGCGGTTAGAGGATTTACGTGAAGAGTTAGGTCGACAACTTCAACACCTTGAGCGTCAAGCACAATCTGCTGAGAAGTATAAACAGTACAAAGCAGAAGAGCGTTTATTAAAGGCCCAGCAGCAAGCGTTACGTTGGAAAGCCGTGGATGGGCAGGTTGTTGAGCGTGAAACCAAAATCCGAGATCTAGAGGTTAAGTTAGAAGCCTTTATTGCGGATCAGCGTTCTCATGATACGGGTATTGAAACACAGCGAGACCAGCATACTGAGCTGAATGATAAAATGAATGAAGTGCAAAGCCGCTTCTATAGCTTAGGGGCAGATATTGCCCGTATTGAGCAAAGCATTCAGCATCAGAAAGAGCGGGGTTCTCAGCTACGAACTGATTTACAAGAAACCATTGACTCGTGTAAAGAATCGGAAGAAAACTTAACGTTAGATCAACAACAAGCTGAAGAGTTGTCGGAACGTTTGCTTGAAGTTGAGCCTGAATTAGAGCTGATTGAAGCTCAGTCGGATGCCTCCTCAGAAGCGTTGGCAGTTGCCGAAGATGCTATGCAAGAGTGGCAGTCAGAATGGGATGATTTTAACCAGAAAGCCAGTGAGCCTCGACAGCGAGCCCAAGTAGAGCAGTCTCGAATCCAGCACTTGGAGCAATCGATTGAACGATTGCGAGATCGTATTGAGCGTCTAAAAATGGAGCAAGGCACATTAACGTCTGGTCCATTGGAAGAAGAAGTCGCAGAGCTAGAAGAGCGCGTTTCTGAGGCGGATCTTCGTCATGAAGACTTACAGAGCCGGGCGTCTGATTTAGTTGATGAGATTAACCGCAAGCGAGATGATAACAATCAAATCAACAATGATTTGGATGTAGCGAAAGGTGAGTTACAGGCGCTAAAAGGAAGGCATGCATCCCTCGAAGCACTGCAGCAGGCAGCAATGGGTGAGTCTGACTTAGTGGATTGGTTGGCTAAACATCGCTTTGATGCGAATGCACGAGTCGCACAATCGATCAAGGCCGAAGATGGTTGGGAGAAGGCGGTTGAAACGGTACTTGGTGATTATCTACAAGCGGTATGTGTGGATGATTTGGACTCCGTTGCCACTGTGATAGAAGGCCTGGAGCACGGCGCGGTGTCCTTTGTGGATACTAGCATTACTGTTGATGTACCTGCATTATCCGGTTTAACGGCATTAGCGTCCAAAATCAGCGGAGAGTCATCAGCACAAAATCTTGTGGCTGGAGTGTATTGTGCGGAGAGCTTAAATGATGCTTTGTCGTCACGTTCATCGTTATCGGCGGGTGAATCCTTAATTACGTCAGAAGGGCTTTGGATTGGTCGTAATTGGATTCGAGTCGCCAAAGATGAGAATCAGCAAGACAGTGTGCTCAAGCGCCAGCAAGCATTAGAAGAAGTGACCAGCAAACTTGAAGCGGAAGAAGCACGTGTTGAGGTGTTGTCTGATCAAATTCTAGATGGCCGGGAATTACTGAGAGATATTGAGCGTCAGCGAGAAGAGGCTCAGCGTGCACTTAGTGAATTTACCCGTAACAATGCCGATGCCAAAGCACAGCTGAGTGCGAAGCAAGTACGCTTAGAGCAGTTTTCTATGCGCCGAGAGCGTATCAGTGGTGAATTGCTTGAATGTGAAGACCAGCGAGGGCAAGAGCAGGAAAATATTAGTGAATCGCGCCTGGTATGGCAAGAAGCGCTGGACGCGATGGAGCAAGATACCGAGCGGCGAGAGCAGTTACTTGCTAAGAGAGATGCCAATCGGAATGATATTGAGACTGTGCGTCAAAAAGCGAGGGAGGATAAAGATAAGACCCACCAGCTTGCTTTGGATGCTCGATCTACTCGAACGCAGCTTGATTCAACAAAGCAAGGTATTGAGCGGTTGCAGAGCCAACTTAAAACACTGGCTGAGAAAAGAGCCACGATTGAAGCGCAATTAAACCAAGGGGATGATCCTTTTGTGGAGTTGCAGGCTGAGTTAGAAGAAAAATTAGAGCTTCGATTAAACGTGGAGCAGGAACTTTCTAGCTCAAGAAAAGCCTTAGAATCATGTGAACATGACTTGCGTGGGTTTGAGAAAAAGCGAGGCGAGTCAGAACAATCCTCCCAAGGGGTCCGAACAGAGCTTGAGCGTCACCGTATCGAATGGCAGGGACTACAAGTTCAACGTGGTTCGTTGGAAGATCAATTAAAAGAAGCCGAGTTCGATCTTGAAAGTATTGTTGCTGAGTTGCCTGATGATGCCAATGAAGAAAAATGGACAGGTGATCTTGAGCGTATTGCTAATCGCATATCACGTTTAGGGGCCATTAATTTGGCGGCAATTGATGAGTTTAAGGCGCAGTCCGAGCGAAAGAACTATCTAGATGCACAGAATGATGATCTGATGAAGGCATTAGAAATTCTAGAAAATGCTATTCGTAAAATTGATCGTGAAACACGTACACGATTTAAAGAAACCTTCGACAAAGTGAATAAGGGTTTGCAAAACTTGTTCCCGAAAGTGTTTGGGGGAGGTCATGCGTACTTAGAACTAACCGGTGACGATTTGCTTGATACGGGAGTTGCCATTATGGCGCGGCCTCCTGGTAAACGGAACAGCACCATTCACTTGCTATCGGGTGGCGAGAAAGCACTAACGGCAATAGCATTAGTATTCTCAATATTCCAATTGAATCCAGCACCTTTTTGTATGCTGGATGAGGTAGATGCTCCTTTGGATGATGCTAACGTGGGTCGATATTCGCGTTTGGTTAAAGAAATGTCAGAGCATGTACAATTTATCTACATTACGCATAACAAAATAGCGATGGAAATGGCCCATCAGCTAATGGGGGTGACCATGCATGAGCCTGGTGTATCAAGATTAGTGGCGGTGGATGTAGAGGAAGCTGCAGCGCTAGCGGCGTTGTAAGTTTCACCTTATAAAGAATACTTGGAAGGAGTAAAACCGCTAATCTAAAGTAATATGACAGTTTTTTAACAATAGGACGTCACTTTGCTTTATTTTTCCTGAGTTTGCTCTATGTTGGTTACAAGACAGTCTGTTTGGTTTTCCTGTGGGGAACCACAGGGATGAAGAGGGGTAGTATCAATGGAGTTCGACTTAAGAAATGTGCTCATTATTGTAGGGTTTGTTGTGATTGCCGGGATTTTGTTTGATGGCTATCGTCGCATGCGTCGTTCTCGCATGGGGGAAATTGGTCTTCCCTCTGAAATGGGAGGCAGCTGTGAAGAAGGTGCCTACTATAATGGGGAGTTGCCCAATGGTGGCGCGCGTCAAACGGAAGCGGATGTTGCGGATGTTCAGCAGCGTATAGAGCCTGGGTTTGGCGGTGCGTTGGATGAAACGGACGGTTATTCAGGTGAGCGAGCGGAAGAAGTTGATGAAGAGAGCGCTAATCATGAACCTCCATTCATTGCCAATGAGCCAGTCCCCAGTGATGGGCAGTTCGGTGTTGTTGGCACAAGCGTTGGGAGATTTGATGATGATGGCATTGGTGGCGTAAGAAGATATTCTTTGGGAGGCGATGTTGCTGATGATTTGAATGAAAGTCAGGGTGATGAGCAAAGGTATGCACCAGAGAATGAAGGCCAAAACGATGGTCAAAACGTATTGTTTGAAGATGATGACATGTTGCTATCTACTCGAGCAGCACAAGAGGAAAAGTTAGCGTCTCATTACCGAGGTAATGATGACGGGCAGAATCAGCGAAAATCATCTAAGAAAGTACGTAGAGAGGAGACTGTTGTTCAGAATACCCAAGAAGACGAGATGCCGCTAAATGTCGATGGTTTAGAAGAAGTTATCGTGCTGAATTTGATGGCGCGTCCTGGTGAAGTATTTGGTGGGGTAGAGCTTGATAAGGCACTAACCTCCTGTGGTTTCCGATTTGGTGATATGAATATCTATCACCGTTTTGAGCAGCATGTTGGACGTGGGCCGCTGTTATTTAGTCTTGCAAATGTAGTGGAGCCAGGCTTTTTTGACCCTGATAACTTAGACTCATTTAGCACGCCTGGTGTGTGTATGTTTATGAAATTACCTGGGCCTAAGCGCTCTATGCACTCATTTGAATTGATGGTGGAATGTGGTCGTAAGATTGTTTCATTATTGGATGGCGAGCTGAAAGATGAGCATCATAGTGTAATGACACAGCAAACGATTGAGCACTACCGGCAGCGTGTGTTGGATTTTGATCGTAAATTTTTATCTCAACGAGTAATGCAGAGAAGTTAGTTGACGTTCGGCTAGCTTTCGGTTGAATACCGGAAACAAAGAAGGGGTGCAGAGATGCGCCCCTTCTTTGTTTCCGGTATTATGATTTTTTGTTTTCACTACATATTTTAAATAGTCGATATTCCAATTTATGACAACACCACAATCTAACGCTCAAGCATTAAAAGATACCCTTCAGGACTATAATTATCACTACTATGTGATGGATGATCCAAAGGTTCCAGACGCGGAATATGACCGTGTGTTTCGAGAACTGAAAACCTTGGAGCAAGAAAGTCCAGAGTTAATCACTCTAGATTCACCGACTCAGCGGGTGGGTGATAAGCCGCTAAACGAGTTCTCTCAGGTAGCTCACAAAGTTCCTATGTTATCTCTGGATAATGTGTTTAACCATGACGAGCTATTAGCTTTTGATAAACGTATCAAAGAGCGTTTGGAAAGAAGTGATGAACTTGAATATGTTTGTGAGCCAAAGTTAGACGGGTTGGCGGTGAGTTTGATGTATGAGGATGGTTTGCTTGTTCAAGCCGCCACACGAGGTGACGGGCAAACATTTCCCTGATTCATACAAAATTACCTCTATATTGTCAATGAACCTTGTAATGACGGTTAGAGTTCATGGAGTGAAAATTCAAATGGTTCAGGTGACGAATGCGCCCTGAATGGGAGTATACTACAATTTTTTTTAGATACGTGTGTGATTATGGATATTAAGTTAACCGATTCCCAAATGTCTGCGATTAAACTGGCGGGTATTGAAGTAGGCAGAGTAAAAGCTAAAAAGCTTTTAAGTGACGACGAAGGGTTGTGGGCATTTTCCCCTGAGGATCTAACATTGATTCTTCAAATTGCCAATGCAACATATAGAGCAGGTGTTCCAGTAATGTCGGATATCAAGTACGACACTCTATATGTCAAAGAGCTTGAGGATAAAAATCCTGATAGTGAGTTTTTGGCATCTGTAGAGGCAGAGCCTGTTATTGAGTCTAAGACTGTTGCGTTACCAGTAAAAATGCTTTCTACAGAGAAAGCTTATTCTTACGAAGAAATTGAACGGTGGATAAAACGGCTCGTAAAAGCAGCAAAAGAGATAGATTTAGATTTGGCTGATTTAGATATCAGAGTTACGCCTAAGTTAGATGGATATGCCGCTTATGATGATGGAGAAAAACTCTATACAAGAGGTGATGGATCCAGGGGGCAAGATATTACGAGAGCGATTAATAGAGGGCTAAAAGTTGCTAAAGGAGGCAAGAGAGGCTCGGGTGCAGGTGAGATTGTAATTAAAAAGAGTTACTTTGAAGATAAATTAAGTGGTTATTTTGAGAATTCTAGAAATATCCAGGCATCTATCATTGCTGAGAAAAAAATTGATGAAAGAATTCAGGAGGCGATAGATGATGGAGCATGTGTTTTTTATCCCTTTGAACTCCTAGAAAATTGGACTGGACACTATGAGGTCTTTTTAGAAGACTTTAAAAAAATCTTAAGAGAAATATGGGATGCGGTAGATTACGAGATTGATGGAATAATAGCAGAGGCAACTAATAGTTCATTGAAGGATTATATGGGTGCGACAAGAAAAAATCACCGATGGCAAATAGCGTATAAAGTTAATGCTGAAATAGCTAAAGTAATTGTTGAAAACGTAGTTCCACAAACATCAAGGACTGGAAAGTTGACACCGGTCGCCCAATTGGAACCAACAAAATTAAGTGGGGCTACTATTAGCAGGGCAACTGTCCATAATTATGGAATGGTTAAATCTAAAGGTGTTGGAAAAGGAGCGTTAGTAGAGCTCGTAAGAAGTGGCTTAGTTATACCAAAAATTGAAAGTGTTATCGAAAAGGTAGAGCCAGATATTCCGAAAGAATGCCCTAGCTGCCAATCTCATGTGGTTTGGGATGGAGATAATTTGTTCTGCCCTAACACAACAGATTGCCCAGCGCAGGCTGAGAACACAATGATGCATTTCTTTAAAACACTAAGAAATGTAGACGGATTTGGCCCAAAAGTTATTGAAAAAATCTACCAGTCAGGAATCAAGTCCATCCATGATATATATCGTTTAGATGTTGATAAACTAGTAGAAATGGACTTTGGAGAAAAAACTTCAGAAAATCTGGTTGAGCAGTTATTGGCAAGTAGGGTTTTAGAGATAGAGGATTGGAGGTTCTTAGCCGCATTCGGTGTTCCAAGGCTTGGTGAAGGATATTGTGAGAAATTGTTAGAGCATCATGATGTCACGGATATTTTTGATTTGACTATAGAAGATATGATCAATATAGATGGGTTTGCAGAGTTAAGTGCGAGAACCATCTTCGAGGGTTTGAAAAGCATAGAAAAAGAGTTTTATTCGATTTATGAGCTAGGGTTCAACCTTAAAGCAACAAAAAGATCGGGTTTAATGTCTGACCTGCTACTCGATGGTGAATTGATTGTATTTACTGGCTCCATGGAGCATGGGAAGCGTCCTGATTTTGAGTCAGAGGCTAAGAAACTCGGAGCAAAAATAGGTAAGTCTGTAACTAGTAAAACGACATTGTTAGTTACTGGTAGTAGTGTTGGTGAAAAGAAAATAGCAGCTGCTGTTGATAAGGGCGTGAGAGTTTTAAATGAAAGCGAGTATCTTTCTATGATAAAGGCGCACAAGACGCTTACAATGGACTTGAATTAAATGTCTTTACATAACGAATTATTCGATCACCTGAAGAGCTTTCACACTGCGCCATTTCTACTTGTTGGTTCGGTGAACCACTCAACCTTATAGGGGGTGAAATATTATTTTACCATGCGATGAGCTGGTGTTGCTGAGTAAATAAGGATACGGAGTGTTGAATAATGCTTGTGCGTACAAGTAAAACCTCGCTGGCTAAGCGAAGCATGTCAAAACCCACGCCGGTTTATCGTTTGTCTAAAAAAAATAAAGGTGAGATGGTTCACTTAGCCTTACGGGGGTTTAGCCAGCAAAATCTCGTTGATGTTAAGGTTGTCGCTGAGATGCTAAATAAGCTTCCAGCTAGGCACTTGGGTGGATTGGATTCGATTACAATATTTCCTAATTCGAACAAGAAGGTGAAGGCTGCTTACAGAGTAAAAAAGACATCTTCATGGTGGGAAAAATATGTCACTACAAATCGTCGAATAGAAATTTATGGTGTGAGTACTGAAGATATGTTTTATTGGTCAATGTTTCATGAGCTAGGTCATTTTGTTATGGATATGAAACTTAGGTCGTCTGACAAAAAATATTGGGTGGTTGAATGCCACCATCAAAGGGGAGCAGTATCCGAATATGCCAAGCGAAATGCTCAAGAGGATTTTGCTGAAACTTACGCTTGTTTTTTACTGGATCCACAGCGTTTATTAATGAGTGATAGTAAGCGGTTCTCTTATATGAAAAGTATTGTGTTTCGGGCTACCGATATTGATATTGCGCCAGTAAAAAAGGCAAAGCCAACGCTCGACTTAACGGTATAAATTGTTAAAATATCGAGCAATATTAAGATGGAAGTCCAAACACAATAGGTATTGAAATGGAAGCAACCGGTGTAACTCTGGATCACGAGGAATTATTTCATTTAGCTCTTCAGGCAAGCTCTAAAGGTGATCACGATAAGGCAATTCGTTACTTGAAAGAAGGGTTGGCCATATCACCTTCGGCAAAATTTTATTATATATTGGGTGCGCAGCACGCAGAAATAGGAATGTATGAGCGTGCGGTAGAAGAGATGACAAAAGCACTGGAGCTAGACGATACGATGGATACGGCTCGTTTTCAGCTTGGTTTGCTGAAAATGACAATGAATGATGTTGAGGGTGCTAGAGGTACGTGGTCCCTGCTTGATGAAAAAGATGAGGGAGAGCCACTAAGGCTGTTTAAAACATCTATTTTAGAGGCAGTTTCTGGTGATTTTGTAGAGGCATTGGATATTGCTCAAAGAGGAATTGACGCCAATAATGAAAACCCAGCGCTTAATGTTGATATGAATAACCTGGTTGAGCGTTGGAAGGCAAGCCTTGAGACTGAAGCTGGCGGTATCGTTTCTACTGAGGCTGAGGATGAGGCAAATACTAATCATTTCTTTTTGTCGGCCTATAAAGATGAAAAGAATGATTAAAAGTGTTGTTTGATGGTTAGTAAAATAACACTGAATTCTATGACCCTTGAGTCTTCAAGGAAGGCTCGGGGGCGGCGCTTTGAAAGCGGCATAGAAGGTGAGACTCAACAGATATCGTCGATGAGTATTAGCTCATCTATAAAATTGCGATTGGTAAAAAGATTGCGAAAGATCAATCTTGACTTAACAAAAATTCCAGCGCAGAAAAAGCGAGATGTTTTTGTTAAGGTGTCGTTAGAGCAAAGCTTTGGTTCCAAATTTGTTCTGAGTGCGCAGTATGAGGAAGTCCACCAAAAGGTTTTGGATCAATTGGAGCGTTCAAGAAAAACCGCTGCTTTGGATGCGATACTTAAGAAGCTGATGTAAAAGCTGATTATCCTGTTTGGCTGTGTTTTTCTTGAACTATCAAACCTTTAATGAATTTTTTTGTTATTACCCTTGTTGTTATTCTTTGATGCGTATCGCTGGAGGCCTTTGAGCATAGATTGGCCTTCTCCGATAGGCCTGTTCATTAGGCTTTCCATCCTTTCGGATATGGTATTTTGATCTTTCTCTGGTGATAATAAGAGCGTTTGTGCAAAATGAGCTGAAATGCACATAGGATCAAGTCTTAAAGCAATTTTAATTGAGCGCTCAGCTTCTTCCCTTTGGTTTTCGAGAATTTGAACAACGGCAAGTGTGCCGTGGTTTTCAGAAAATGTTCTGTCTTTTTCCATTGCGGCATTCAGCGCTTCCTTTGCGTCCGGTATATTTTTCTTGAGGATTCTCAGCCATGCGAGAGTGTTCCATGTACCAAGGTGGTTTGGCATAAATGTGGTGGCGGTAACCAGGTGTTCCTCACCAATATCCATTTCTTGGTTAAGTAATGCCGCTAGCCCCATGCCAAGCCAGGCTCTACCATCCTTCGGTTGTATGTCGAGTATCTTTTGAAAATTACCTTTTGCTTTATCTGCATCGAAGTCTTCCAATGCTAAGTGACCAATGGTAGAAAATGACTCTGTATTTTTGGCGGTATTTTTCTGGGCTTTTTGTGCAAAGTGCAGTGCTTGAGCTCGATCGTCCAAATCTAAGAAAAGAAGCGAAATAACACCGTTGAGATCGCCATTGTCAGGTTCTTGTTCAAGGAGGGCCATTGCTAAGCTGAGGGCCTCATCCAAATCTCCTGCGTGATGTTTGAGGCGAACGATTAAGAGGTCGCCAGCAAAAAAGTGCTGAGTCGGTTGTTGGGTTGATTCAGTCATGATATCGAGGGCTTCTTGCATTTCACCTGTCATGGAGAGGCAAAGAGCAAGGTTATAACGAATGCCTGTATTCTCTATACCTGACTTTAATAGAGATTGCAGTATGTCCTTTGCTGGCTCATATTGCGCTTCAGCTATGTGGAGTGTGCTGCGTTGGAATAACAAGCGGGCATCATCAGCTTTTACATCAAGGCCTTGTGAAAGCAGAGCATGGGCCTTTGGTAGGGGGCCTATTTGTAAATAAATATCTACGGCATCGGCAATGAGGTTGATGTTGTTTGGATCAACATCTAAATAGGACAATAGCTGTTGAAGTCGCGCTTGTGATTCCATGGATGTAAAGCCTGTGCTATTGGTAAAGTGATGAGAGTGCTTTGTCTTGAGTGTTATTTTTTTTGCCTTGACTTATATCATCAAGGATTTCTTTTGCTTTTCCAAAGTAGAGGTTGTCGGCAGGTGCGGATTGCAAGAGAACATTTAGATTGCGTGTGGCTTCATCTAGATGGTCTTGCTCTAATTGTGCTATTGCGCTGTAGTAAAGGCTAGGTGGATGTGTGGCATTTTGCTCTAGGAGTTGAGACCATATGCTGATGGCTTCTTCCTTATGGCCAGATTCAAGGTTAACCATACCCAGTTGAAATAGTTCAGTCGTTGATTCTGGTGAAATCTCTAGATATTGAGTGTAAAGATCTTTTGCTTTGTTAAATAATTTTAGCTGTGCGTAGAGACGAGCGGCCAAGCCTTTCGCTTCAAGAGGACAGTCTTCTGAGATAAGTACTATTTTGATTTTTTCTAGCGCTAAATCAACTTTGTCGTGATCTAGGTCAAATTTTGCGAGTGCTACTAATTCTTCAGTGTCGAATTTTGCCAAATCCATCTTTTTTTGTCCTTTGATTATAAGTGATATCGGTTTCTATAAGGGTGAGTGGCAAATCATAAGTTACTTTCTTTATCGTATACACAGGTAAGCCTAGAAGATATTTTCCAACAACACTGAAACTATCACTACTCGCTTGAAGTACGCTGTCATAACCTTTGTTTGGATCATCATGTGTTAGTTGAGTAACCACAGCACCAATGAACCCTAAGGGTACTCCGACAATGAGGCCAATTGAACCGAATAAATTACCTCCAACGATATCTGCCCCTTCAACGAGCGGCCCTTCACCTTTAAAAGGCCTGTGTACTGTATTCCACGTCTTGCTATAGCCATTGTTGTCTGCAGTTTCCGTGACGTCACTGTGTGCTGGTGACGATGCGCCAATAAAAAACGAAATTATAATGAAGTATGTGAAAATCGATTGGGAGAAGAAAGCTTTCATCCGTGAACCTTATTGATAACTTAGAATGCATACTAGTTTGCGGGCAGATATTACACAGGTGGCCTAGTTTAGTGAAGAAGCTTTTGAAAATATTTCTTATATATAATTCAAGGAATTGTAAACGATCACCTTTTGTTTCTTATTGTAACTGTCGTGTACATCACAAAAAAATTAATGTAATGTGCCCCGAAATTCAGGCTGACTATAAGTTGACCGAACCAATTAACGAAGAAAATTTTAGAATAAATAGTAAATTAATATTGCTTGTTATCAACTTTAAATGCGCATCAAAACTTTTGACGTTGAATAAGAAAGTTAAAATTATAGAGCAATAATTACACTAAGTGCATTTGCTCAGGGAGGTCGTTGTGAATACGGATTTGGCATTAGCAATGTCTCAAGAAATGTTGATGACCGCAGCAATGGTTGCGGCTCCGGTTTTAGGTGTTGCATTAATCGTCGGTCTTACGGTGAGTATTTTCCAAGTCGTTACACAAATCCAAGAAATGACCTTAACTTTTGTGCCCAAAATATTAGCAGTTGTTGGTGTTTTTTTTGTTTGTGGCCCGTGGATGTTACAAACGTTAATGGCTTTTGCGACCCATATGATAACCAATATCCCCAATATTATTGGTCACTAAATGATTTTTCAGGGAGAGATTCAATGGATATATACAGTGATGTTAGTGGCCGTTAGGATGGCAATACTATTTTTTGCAACACCTCTTGATGGTTTCGGCAAAGTACCAACACAAATAAAGTTGTGGGTATCGGTAGCCTTGTCGGTGTTAGTGGTATCTACAATGGATGTAAATCTAATATATATCCCTAAAGATGTACTGTCATTCGGGATGATGGCAGCTTCAGAGTTAGTTGCAGGTTTGGTCATGGCCTTTGGCCTGTATGCCGCGTTTGGTACGTTAATGGTCGCTGGCGGGATTTTGGATTATCAAACGGGTTTTGCAGCAGCGAATATATTTAATCCAGCTCTAAACACACAAAACCCTTTGTTAGGTACTGTATTGTTGATGTTCGCGACAATGATTTTCTTTTTTATTGATGGACATCATATGGTTTTGCGCGCAATCGTCTTTTCTTATCAGATGATGCCAATAGGAAGCGGTGTGTTGGATATTAATTTTTCTTTAATCGTGGCTCAATTTGGCATGATGTTTACATTTGGGGTTGTACTTGCAGGGCCAGTTATCGCCGTACTTCTGATGCTTGACGGTGGAGCTGCAATTATGGCGAGAACAATGCCTCAAATGAATGTCTACTTTTTGTTTTTGCCGTTAAAGATTTTCGTTGGATTAACATTGCTGGCAAGTATGTTGGCGTATATATCACCACTAATGAATGAAATTTTTAACAAAACGTTTCAGTTTTGGCATTTCACCTTCGCCGGTTTAGATAGGGGAGTGTAAAAATGTCGAGTGAAGAGCCTGATAAGCATGAAAAAACCGAACAGGCTTCCCCTTTCAAATTAGAGGAAGCTAAAAAGAAAGGTTCGGTTGCGAAAAGTCAAGAGGTTAATTCACTCATGGTGCTATCTGCAGTGTTACTTTTGTTGCTGGGATTAGGTAACGATATTGCGATAAATATGCTGAAGTTATGTCGCGATATGTTTCTTAGTATAAATCGAATGCAATTCTCTCCAGAGCAGGTGGCATGGCAATGTGGTGAGTGGGTAGTTAAAGGTTTGTTTGTAATAAGTCCTATTGCGGCATTTATTATGGTTGTTGGCGTTTTGGCGAATATGATGCAGACAGGGCCCATTTTTTCGACGTTTCCATTGAAACCTGACTTGAAGAAGATAAATCCAGTAAAAGGGTTTAAGAAACTGTTTTCGAAGAAAACATTGTTTGAAACGATTAAAAATATCATTAAGTTGACGTTGTTTTCGACAATACTGTACTTCACGATTGTTCAAAGCTTACCGGATTTAGTTGGGCTTTTTAACAGGCCCCCAAATTCGTATGTGCCATTTTTCATTTCCATTTTTAGTGGAGCGTTGTTTAAAATATTAATGGCAATACTACTTATAGCATTGATAGATTTTATTTTTGTGCGTTGGGAGTTTTCTAGCAATATGAAAATGACACGTAAAGAGGTAAAGGATGAGGCAAAGCGTAGAGATGGCGATCCGTTAATAAAGTCAAAAAGAAGAGAGTTGGAAAAAGAGCTTAGAAAGCGTAGTGAGACAGCGCAAAATATACCAGGAGCTGATCTCATTATTACTAATCCTACACATTACGCTGTCGCGCTGAAATACGATCGTTCAACGATGTTAGCTCCAGTTGTTGTAGGTAAAGGGACGGGTAAGATGGCGTTGAAAATACGTGAAATCGCCTTTAGACATCGAGTTCCAGTCTTTGAATCCCCTAGTCTAACTCGAAAAATATATCGAAAAACAGCGGTGGAAGGTGCGATACCAGAAGATACCTATGTGTTAGTAGCAAAACTTTTACGAAAAGCGTATGAAAATAAAACACCAAATTCAAGAAACAAACAAAATGCTATGGGTAGTAGAAACACATGACGTCCAATGATTCATTGTTGAAACAGTTATTTGGAAGCAAAAGTGAAGTTGTATTAGTTACTGCAATGATAGGGATCCTATTGGTACTGTTTTCACCAATACCTGCATTTGTACTGGATTTCTTATTGATTATCAATTTTAGCTTTGGTCTGCTTGTACTATTACTGACGTTTTATACGGATAAGCCGACGTCTTTTTCAACTTTTCCATCGTTGCTTTTGATTGCAACGTTGTTTCGCTTATCTCTAAATATTGCAGCGACACGATTAATATTATCTGACGGGGATGCTGGTGAAGTTATCAACGCAGTAGGAACTTATGTCGTAGGAGGTAACTATATTATCGGTTTGGTGGTATTCCTTATCCTAATCGTTGTTCAGTACGTTGTGGTTACAAGTGGGGCTCAGAGAGTTGCCGAAGTTGCGGCTCGATTTACGTTGGATAGCATGCCAGGAAAGCAGATGAGTATCGATGCCGACCTTAATATGGGGTTAATCGATGAGAAAGAAGCCAAAGAACGACGTGAAAATATCGAGAAAGAAGCAAACTTCTACGGGTCAATGGATGGTGCAAGTAAGTTTGTAAAAGGTGACGCCATTGCAGGCATCATTATTATTCTAATTGACATTATTGGTGGTTTGACCATCGGCCTAGCTCAAAAAGGAATGGCTTGGGGGGATGCACTGCATACTTACACATTGCTGACCGTAGGTGATGGTATCGTAACTCAGATACCAGCGCTGGTGATCTCTACAGCTACCGGTATTATCGTAACTCGTGCAGCAAGCGATGCAAAGTTTGGGGAAGAAGTTGCGCAACAAATTTCTAAATTTCCTAAAAGTTTGGTTATTGTTAGCATCGGCTTGCTGGGCTTGGCATTTTTACCTGGAATGCCCGTGTTGCCTATACTTGTAATCTTTTTGGTGTTTGCAGCTTTAGCTTATTATGCATTGAGTCGCTCAGAAAAGGACGAAAGAGCTGGCGAAGATCTTGATGCAGAAACAGCCGATGAAGATGAGGATCTGTATAAAACAATACAGGTTGATCCTATTGAGATTTTTGTAGGTGATAACATAGCGGAGTGGATTGGGGATGAGAGCGGTGTCTTTATGGAAAAGATCAAAGCTTTTAGAAAACAATTCGCAATGGATATGGGGTATGTATTTCCCGCAATAAGAATAAAGGAAGATTCTCGAAGTAATACTTGTGGATATGAAGTAAAGGTGTTTGGAGCCAAAGTGGCCTCAGGGGAGTTATACCGAGATAGAGTGATGGCGATTTCTGCAGGCGAAGTAAAATCTAAAGTCGAGGGTATTGCGACAAAAGAACCATCCTATGGGCTTCCTGCTGTTTGGGTTGAGAAATCTAATGTAGAGGATGCAAAAAGCAAAGGTTATACGATGGTTGATCCATTAACGGTAATGGTTACTCATTTTAGTGAAATTATAAAGAATCATACTGCCGAGTTGCTTACGCGCTCGGAGTGTGAAGGAATGATGACGCGTGTTCGAGAGTCGCAGCCGTCTTTACTTGAAGAGCTTATTCCAAATGTACTATCAATTACTGATATACAAAAGGTGCTACAAGCACTGCTAAATGAAAAGGTATCAATTCGTAATTTGGAAATGATACTAGAAACATTAGTTGATTGTGGCAAGCAAACTAAAGATCCTCAAGAATTAGCAGAGTTAGTAAGAGGAAGCTTAGGGCGAATCATTTGCGAACAGCTCGTCGATAAAAATGGACAACTAAAAGTCCTTAGCTTGGAGCCCGCATTTGAGCAGGTTTTGCAAGCTGGCTTACGATCAACTGAGCATAAAACTACATTATTGGTTGACCCCGCTGTTACCGAACAGCTGTTTAAGCGGCTGAGTAAATATTGCGAATCCATGATGTCAGAAAATATTCGACCTGTTTTATTATCGTCCCCGGCGCTGCGGCGACATATAAGAAAACTAATTGAACGTATGATGCCTCATTTACACGTGTTATCGCTGACAGAGATTCCTACATCGGCACACATTGTTTCATACGGTGTGGTGACGCTTGATAGAACGAAGATGAGTGCAGCACCCGCGACTAATACTTTGTCACATTCAAGGAATGACGTGAAGAAAAGTAACCTACGAACAAAACAACTGGAAACTCAGGGGGAGTAAATGACTGATATTATGGCGATAGTGAATCAAACGATGAATGCTGATTCAGAGCGTTTACGCTCGTTGAGTCAAAATTTGGCAAACGTAAATACAGAAGGGTATAAGCGTGAAGTGGTAACGCAACGCTTTGACCGTTTGGTGTCACAGGATGGGATCGCCGGTAAAGGTTCGAATGGTTTAAGAGTTGGTTCATTGAATCCGAGTGTTACTTATGACTTGTCGCAGGGGGCACTGAAGCAGACTGGGCAATCTATGGATATTGCCTTAAATGGCACAGGTTTTTTACAGGTTACAAAGGATGGTAATACATATTTTACACGTAAGGGGCATTTGGCAATAAATGCACAGGGCGTTTTGTCGTTGACTAGTGGCGAGCAAGTATCGGCTAGTAGTGGTGAGTTAAGGTTGGATGGAACGGATATTAATATCGACGCAAAAGGGCAGCTAAGCCAGGGCGGATCAAATCTTGGGCAGCTGGATGTCGTACACTTCGAAGATGCCCGTCAACTGCATTATATTGGCAGTGGTCTTTTTGATATAGGTAGTGCAAGTGTATCGAGCGAGGGGAATACAGGGGTACAACAAGGCTTTGTTGAGACTTCAAATGTTGATTCACTGGCAGAAATGACGGCCTTGATAGAAGCTACGCGACATTTTGAAGCGTCCAGTCAAGTATTAAAAGGTTATGATTCAATGTTGGATTCAGCAATTAATACATTAGCTGATTTTTAATATTTGCATTTAGATCTATAGCCTTACTAGTTTAGAAATCGATAATTAATAAATTAAGGGAATGAGTATGTTTGATGCACTCTATATTGCTGTTACCGGAATGCAGTCTGAAAAAACGTTAATTGATAATATTTCAAATAATTTAGCAAATTTAAATACCCCAGGATTTAAAAAAACCAGGGTTGAATTTACTGATTTAATGTATGCAGATTCAAGCAATTCGACATCAGATATTGCCAAGCTCGACTCAGAAGTGAAAATGGGTATGGGAGCTTCAATAACATCGGTGAATCGAGATTTTTCAGAAGGGGACTTAAAGGCAACTGAAAATCCAATGGATCTTGCAATTAACGGTGAAGGTTTTTTTGAGGTTGAGTTAGGAAACGGTGAGTATGCCTATACTCGTATTGGATCTTTACGTTTGATGGATGACGGTTTCCTTTCCACCGTTGCTGGTAAGCGGTTATCAGCAAATATCAATGTTCCATTAGAAACTACTCAGCTAATCGTGAATAAAGATGGGTTGGTTCAAGCAAAAATTGCTGATGAGGATGCCCCTATTGAATTAGGCCAATTGGACGTTGTTAAGTTTCCAAATCAACAAGACCTAGACGCAATTGGTAATGGCATGTACTTGGCGAATGAAAAGTCGGGCGGAGCGTTATACTCTCAACCTGGTGAAAATGGTGCTGGCCAGTTGGTGCAGGGGTTTATTGAAACGTCTAATGTGGATCTAGTGCAAGAAATGATTAGCTTGGTAGTGGCTCAACGAGCTTATGAAGTGAGTTCGCAAATTATTCGTGCTTCTGATGAAATGTTGAAAATTACCAATAATTTGCGTAGCTAGCGATAAAGTTCTCATGAATTTTTTGATTCGATGCCATTTTTTTTGGGGTGTGTTGCTGTTATCAGTAACAGCAGCGATACCTGCTTCTGAAATGGAGACTTCGATTGAAAAAGAAGCGATAACATTACAGGTTTATCCAAAGATTACATGGGAAAAAACAACGTTACCTTTATCAGTATTAGCAACAATATATGCAGAAAAATCTTCAAGAGAATATCTTGAGGGAGTAGATGTAGATATATCTACTCTAAAAAAAGCAACAGAAACAGGTAAAAAAATAAACTTACGAATGATTAGTGATGTATTGACAGCCAAGCTTTCTGGACTTGGGTATACGGCTAATGTAGTAGGCCCAGAAAACATAATGTTGCAAAAGCGACTTGATCCTGCGGATAGTGAACGGATAATTGATATTGCACAGAAAGCGCTTTTTGATGTGTTAAATGAACAGTTTGATGTGGTAAAGCTTGTACCCACGTTAAAATCTGTAAACGGATATAGCGTGATACCAGGTGATATGTTGCGAGTTAAACAAATAGATTTCGTAAAAAATATCGCAAAGCTAATGGTAGTGTGGGTCGACGTAATTCGAGCAGGAGATCTTATTAATAGCATACCAGTGGGTTTCGCTGTTAAAGCGTACAAGGATGTACAGTTGCTTGCTAGGGATCTAAAAAAGCATCAGGTTATCGGGTTTTCTGATCTTACGAGTGTTTCTGTTGATGTGGCAGGTTTAAAAAATAATGCAGTTTACAACCATCAAATGCTATTGGGCAGCATTACGAAGCGCAGGCTCATTAAGGGGCGAGTACTTAAATTAAGCGACGTTCTTCCAGCTCCAGATGTGGTGAAAGGTGAGGTTGTAAATGTTGTATCGAAGGTAGGTATTATCAGTATTACAGGTAGAGCATTAGCACTGTCTCACGGGTATAGGGGGCAAATGATTGTGGTTATGAATGAGCAAAGCGGTATGACCTATAACGCATTTGTTTCTGGAAAAGGCCTGTTGCGTGTGGGCGATAAAGGTTAGATCGATGAAAAGGCAATGCAAATGATATTGGGGAATAGGATAACAATGAAAATAAGCACAACTTATAGCGTAGTTGTACTTATGTTGCTAAGCATAAGTACAACGGTTGTTAGTGAAAATTTGTATTCGGAAAGTACGTATGAATCATTGGTTAGTGACCATCGGGGATTGATTATTGGTGATACCGTCACGTTGCTTATTGTAGAAAACTCCCGAGCCAGATCAAAAACAGACGCCTCACTAAATGAGAGTATTGGGCTTTCGGGTTCTATAGGTCAGACCAATAAAACGGAAATTGGATCTGTTGATCTTGGGGTGGGACGTAATTCAGGTGCATCCACACAACGAGAAGGTCAAATGAGTGCAAGGATAACCGTTGTCATTGAAGAAATTGATGCTGCAGGAAAGCTGTATGTCAAAGGTGCCCAAGAGCTTATGGTAAACGGAGAGAAACAGCTGATTAAGGCACAAGGTTGGTTGAGAACAGAAGATATCAGTGCGAATAACGTAGCGATATCTACACGTCTTGCTAATGCAAATATTGAATATTCCGGTTTTGGTTATGGAAGTGATACAGAAAAGCCAGGGCTTGTACACTGGATGTTGTCAAAAATAGGGTTGATCTAGGATGAGTACAATGGGAATAAAGACAAAGGCATTGCTGATTGTCTTCACCGTGATAGCAATGACTTCAGTGTCAACACAGGCATTATCGGCAGTAAGGTTAAAGGAGCTTATACGGGTAGAGGGTGTGAGAGAGAACCCGTTGTTGGGGTATGGTATTGTTGTTGGTTTGGCGGGTTCTGGAGATACTGCTCGTTCAAAAGCAACCTTGCATTCAATTTCCAATGCACTACAGCAATTTGGCGTGGTTGTTAGTGAAGATCAAATACGCAGCCGAAATGTTGCAGCGGTTATGGTGACCGCTACGTTACCCGCGTTTACATCTGTTGGTAGTCATTTGGATATAAATGTTTCTTCAATGGGAGATGCAAGGAGCCTTGTTGGAGGTACATTGTTAATGACACCGCTAAAGGCTGCGAACAATAAAATATACGCATTAGCCCAAGGCCAAGTCTCCGTTGGTGGGTTTAAATATGACGTTAACGGAAATTTATTACAAAAGAATCACCCAACGGTGGGTCGTATCCCGGATGGCGGTGTTGTAGAGAAGGATACGGAAACAACGATAAATAAAGATGGAAAGCTTGTTTTAGTTTTACATAAGCCTGATTTCACAACGGCAAACCGTATAGCGTTGCTATTAGAGGCTCAATTGCCAGGGGTAATCGCTACACCTGTACATGCTGGAAAAATCCAAATTACCTTGGAAGATTCTTCAAATGTTTTTGGTGTTATTACGAAAATTGAAAGCATGTTTGTAGAGCCCGATAGAACAGCGGTTGTGGTCATCAATGAGAGAACAGGAACTGTAGTTTCAGGGGGCGACGTAAAGCTACAAAATATCACTATTTCCCATGACAATCTAAAAGTTGTTGTATCAACGGATTTTCTGGTATCACAACCTAGTTTTGTGAGAAATACAGGTGATGCAGTGGCATCTGTTGTTGTGCCAGATACGGAACTCGACGTCAAAGAATCTGTTGCTCAAGCCGTTGACCTTCCTTCTGGCGCAACAATTGCTGAACTTATTAGTGCGCTAAGGCAAATTAAAACCAGTACCCGTGACGTTATCGTTATATTGCAAGCCATTAAAACGGCTGGTGCGCTAAACGCATCACTGGTTATTCAATAATAGAAAAAATACACATTATTTAATCGTTTTGTAGGCAAAAATATGGATAGCATAATCGGTAACGTAACAAGTACCCTAATTTCAAAAGCATTGGATGTTGTATCACTAGAACATAAGGCGATAGCAAACAACATTGCGAATGTTGACACACAAAATTATCGTGCAGTGCATGTGGATTTCGATACGGTTTTTTCCTCAATCAGTGATGTCGTGTATTCAACTGACTCTGAGGCCCTTAGCCAGGCGATAAATAGTTTGGATGAAAATAACATGCCTACCGTGGAAGAACTTTCTGCGAAAGTTGTGTTAGATAGCGAAATGGTAAAGATGACCGAAAATACCATGCGGTATCAGGCGCTAATAGGTTTCAAAAAAGGACTTGGTGCATTAACAGGTATTGCCATTAATGGAGGGCGAGGGTAATGGATGATGCAATCTTTGCAATCAGTGGTTCTGGACTGGATTACCAGCGCCTCAGAATGGAGGTGATCGCAACAAACCTTGCCAATGCAAATACGACTCGTGCGGATGGTGGTAAAGGGTTTACACCGTTGGAGGCAGTCGCTTCCACATCATCTGGGAATTTCGGAAAAGTCTTTGATGATGTTGCAGGAGAGTCAACTTTGCGTGGAATCGACAGCGTTCATGTAATAGAACGTGATGTACAGCCGCGGATGAAGTTTGATCCGGCGCATCCTGATGCTGATGCACAGGGCTTTGTTCATATGCCAGCAATAAACCCAGTTAATGAAATGACAAATCTTGTAGAAGCAACGCGAGCCTATGAGGCCAATATTAAAGTGCTAAGTGCAGCCAAATCTATGGCGGCTCGAGCAATTGAGTTAGGTGAATAAAATGACTATAGAAGCAATCAGCTCTAGCATGATCGGTGATATAAAAACAGGGAACGTTATACAGTTGCCCAGCACAGCCCCAACAGCAGTAGGTTTTGAGCAATGGCTTACGAGCGAAGTCTCTAATACAAATACTAATATCGCGAATGCTGAGAAAGCGGTTCAGCAATATGTTGTTGGTGACACAGATAACCTGCATCAAGTGATGATTTCAATATCAAAAGCACAAACTTCCCTTGAACTGACGGCGCAAGTGCGTAACCGTTTAGTGGAAGGGTTCCAAGAAATTATGAGAATGTCGATTTAGGGTAGTAGTCAATGTCAACAATACGTGATATATGGGTGACTTTGAGCACCGGTAGAAAAATAACCTTTATGATAGTGGCAGCGCTTGTGTTATTGCTTCCGCTGCTTGCTTTGAGCTTTTTATATCAGAAAGAATCTGTGGTGTTGTATTCAGATTTACACAGTGAAGATGCTTCTGCGATTGTTAATCGTTTGGAAGATCTCAAAATTGAATATGACTTATCGGGTGATGGGAATACGATTTTAGTTCAAAAAGAAGACCTTTATTCTACCCGCTTGAAGATGGTCGGAGAGGATGGTCCTGCTAGGGGCAGTGCAGGTTTCGAGTTGTTTGATGATGCGGACTACGGCATGACAGAATTCACTCAAAAAGTGAATTTGCAACGAGCAATGCAAGGTGAGCTTGCCAGAACCATATCGTCAATGGATGAAGTAAAGTTTTCGAGAGTACATTTGGTCATACCTGAGGCGGCACTTTTCAAGAAAGATAAAAAAGAGCCCAAAGCCTCCGTTACCTTAGTCTTGCACAGTGACGCAAGTGTGACAATGGAGCAAGTTACAGGCATTCAGACATTAGTCGCATCATCAGTAGACAGGTTGAGCGCATCAAAAGTTACCGTTCTCGATGGGCAGGGCCGTGTACTGAGTGCAATCGATGATGGAATGATGTTTGGCAAGAAAGCAACGCAACGTTCTCGAGATATAGAAACGCACCTAGAGCGGAAAGTTCAGCGTGCGCTTGATATGTTGTTTGGATTTGGCAATAGTTCCGTATCAATTAATGTGGCGCTGTCTTCCAAAACCGTCGAGCGAATTGTTGAAGAAGTTCTTCCACCTATTGGCGGTTTTAAAGGGGTGCTGACAAAGCGCAAGCATACAAAAACCGTTAATAATACGCTCGCTAAAAAGAGTAAAAAAGGTCAACAGATTGCAGATGTCAAAGAAAATACAGAGGAAACCTTTGATTTTGGTCGGTCTCGAGAAAATACGGTTGAAGAGCCTGGTGGTATTAGTCGTTTAACCGTGAGTGTGCTATTACCAACTAATTTGGCAAATACTAGGCTATCAGAAGTTGAAGCAATTGTTAAAAATGCAGTTGGGTTTGATGACGTTAGGGGAGATGAAATTAGTGTTATCTCTGCACTTGGTTCTGCACGTACTTCGGGGGCAGCGCTATTGGGAAGTAACCTTGATCTACCGACTGTGTCGAATACAGGAATGGATATTGTGACGGCATCAAATAGTATAGAACCTTCAAATAATCTAGCGACAGGTGATTCAATTCGGCCAGTTGTTGTGTTTTTGTCATTCTGTATCGTTGCTCTTCTGTTGGCCTTAATCGTTGTATCGATATTGCGTAAAAAACCTGCACGGTTAACGCTTGAAGAAAGAGATGAATTACTAAATGATATTCAGCTTTGGCTTACTGACGAAAGTAAGACTGCTGTATCGATGGAGCGGTAACTGATGCAAAAAGCTATCAAAAATACGGCTGCAGTCTTACATCCTTTGCACGAAAAAGATCGTGAATGGATTTTGGCGAATTTAACGCCGGTTAGTCAAAGTGAAGTACGGAGTGCGCTTAAAGGATTGAAAAAAATCAAGTCTTTGAAGCGTGTCAAATTTGATGAAATATATGATTTAGTTAAGCCTGCAGAGGTTAGTCTTATAGAGGCTGTCGTGCCCAAGGAGACAGCGCTAGATACACTTGCTCGTTTACTGGATGTTTGCA
Organism: Gammaproteobacteria bacterium 42_54_T18; assembly: GCA_002163245.1. Taxonomy (GTDB): domain Bacteria; phylum Pseudomonadota; class Gammaproteobacteria; order Pseudomonadales; family Ketobacteraceae; genus 42-54-T18. Next base: position 68,239 of record MAAL01000054.1, read on the forward strand.
CCATTAAAAAAGGCCAAGATGTTGTTGTAACAATGTCACCAGAGTCTTTAGCTCAGCTGCTTCCCGTTATGGAACACTCAAAACTACGCCATTGTATTGCATCATCGGCCGAACCTTTTAGTCGTCGTGTAAAAGAAGCAGAAAAAAATATAACGAGAGCTGCATCAGAAAGAGTGATTGATAGCATGGCTAGGTATATGAATGCCCAACTCGAAATGACGACAACATCACATGAGTAAAGTTATTCGGTCACATCCCGTTGTGGGAAGCAGAAAGTTACAAGCCCCTTATCAAGAAGATGATCAGAAGGGGCGTTTCAGTGTACGTAAGCCAGATGATTCATTAAGTCATGATAAAAAGCCTACAAGGGATACTAATGATGACCGAATAGAAAGGCAGTCGGGGAAAAGTCAGGAGTCAGCGGGTATTTCGCCAGAACTGTTCAATGAAATGAAGAAAAGCCTAGATGCTGAAACTGAAAAACGTGTTGTTGCAGAGCAAAAACTTGATGCCGTAAGAGAACAGTTAGATGCTCTTAATCAAGAACTGGACGATAAGAAGCGCAAAGGATATGAAAAGGGATTAGCTGAAGGGAATAAAGCCGCTGAGGATAATCTCGATCACAAATATAAGGAAGTTTCTGAAGTATCAAGTTTTTTCAATGAAAATCTGAAATCGAAAATTTGTGATGCAGAGAAACTTGCCGTTGAAATTACCTTCGAAGCACTGTGTAAAATAATAGGTGAAAACTATGCAGCGGAATATTTTCGGAAATCCGTTGTTGAAAAGGTAATTTCGTCCCTGAAAGATTTGAGTGACCTAAAGGTGCATGTCAATCCAGGTGATGTTTCTGCCGTATCATCACTTTCAGATAAAATTGGTTATTCAGATGTTACATTTGTAGCCGATGACCGCGTAGGCAAAGGTGGTTGTATTGTGGAATCAAGCTCTGGTAGCTGGGATGGACGATTGGAAACACAATTACAACGCCTTAAAGAAACGCTGGTTAGTGTGATCAAATCTGATGAGCTGGGGGCGTAATGGATAATCGCCGATTTCTCCGGGCCATAAAACACTGTGAAACAATTCAGCGTACAGGGCGTGTGCTTCAGTTTTACGGACTTGTGCTGGAAGCCTCCGGGCCTGATGTTTTTTTAGGTGAAATCTGTGAAATATATACACCACAAGCCTTAAAACCAGTGCTTGCTGAGGTAGTTGGTTTTAGAGATGGCCATGTGCTCATGATGCCGTATGGTAATTTGAACGGCATACATGTTGGTAGTGAAATCGTTGCGACAGGGCGTGCAGCGTCATTACGAGTGGGAGAGCATTTGTTAGGCCGAGTGGTGGATGCATTTGGTCGGCCTATGGACGGAAAAGCGTTTGATTCTCTCGGTGAGGAGTATCCACTTTACCCAGAACCGATAAACCCACTGGATAGACAGCGAATTACAGAGCAATTTACGACAGGTATTCGTTCCATTGACACTATGTTGAGTATCGGTGTCGGTCAACGAGTAGGACTTTTTGCTGGTAGTGGTGTTGGCAAAAGTACGTTATTGGGACAAATAGCTCAAGCATCCAATGCTGATGTCAATGTAATCGCATTGATAGGCGAGCGTGGACGAGAAGTCTTGGATTTTGTCGTTGAAAACCTAGGTGAAGAAGGGCTTAAAAATAGTATTATCGTAGTGGCAGGGGCAGATCAACCCGCTTTGGTAAGGGTTCACGCTGCATATGCTGCTACAACTGTCGCGGAATACTTTAAGAATCAGGGCAAAAAAGTATTTCTGGCAATGGATTCTATTACCCGTTTCGCCATGGCGCAGCGAGAGATCGGATTGGCGATAGGGGAGCCGCCAACGGCAAGAGGGTACACCCCTTCAGCTTTTGCGCAGATACCAAAATTGGTAGAGCGTGCTGGAAACTTCAGGGATAGTGGGTCGATCACTGCTGTGTATACGGTGCTTGTAGAAGGAGACGATTTTAACGAGCCTGTTTCTGATACCACAAGAGCGATTTTAGATGGGCATATAGTGTTATCTAGAAAGATAGCGACCCGTGGACGCTATCCAGCAATAGATTTGTTGGAAAGTGTAAGTCGACTTCATAGACAGATAACAACTAATGAAAATCAGGCGTTGGTTGATCAGGCTCTTAAGCATCTAAGTTTATATAATGAATCAAAAGATCTGATAGAGCTGGGTGCTTACAAAGAAGGTAGCAATAAAGCGCTTGATTCAGCGATTGCATTTTATTCCAAATTTGAGCTTGCTATTACGCAGGCAGCTCCAGAGAAAAATGCAGAGAAAGTGTTGCAGAAGTGGTTAAAGGATAACCTCTAAACGATAAGGAGTCCTGATGGAAACCCAGTCATTGTCTCAACAAAAGAAAAAAATAAAGGCACTTCGCTATTTGTGGCAATTGAACGAACAGCGAATTAATGAGAGAAACCTGGAATTGCAGGGGCAAGAGAAAAAACTCGGTATAATAAGGCATGCCTTTACTGAAGTTGAAATACTGATCACGCAGTGTGAAGAGAAAGTGTCTAAGGCTTTTTCTCCAGGAAGTTTGATCTCACCCGAAGATATTATGAATATCAACGATTTCATTGTGGGTCAGCGGTTGAAAAAACAATTGCTTCAAAGTGAATCAGCTAATGCTGAAAGGATTTGTGAGAAAACGAAGGATATCTTGATTGAATTGAATGTTGAGAGGCGTTTGTTGGGTGAAAAAATAGAGCAAAAGCAAGAGTCGACAATACAAATGCTGAATAGTATGGAATTGCAAGAAGTGGAAGACCTGTTTTTATCGCGAATGGAAAGGAAGGCAATATGAGCGTGGAACCATCAGGCATCGGTGTTGGTGCAGGTATGAGTGCAGCTGCACAACAAGCGTCTAAGCAAGCAACCACGCAAGCAAATAAGAGTGAAAATCAGCAGCGTTGGTTGCGTGCACTGGAATCGGAGTCATTTGACGAATTTGGTGAACAAGCCCATACCAAAAAGTTTGCTGAATCTACGGTTGTTGATGATGAAAATGTTCGTCAGAAAAACCCAGAAGTCGGCGGAGACATTCAAAACGAGAAGGTTTCTGGATATACAGAGACATCAGGTTCGATAAAAAACATACCCATAGAGTTTGGGCAGGTACAGCAGTTTATTAATCAATCACCATTTGTTGTTGGAGAATTAGGCAATAAATCAGTTGATGTCACTTACGCACAGTATCAGTCAAAGTCATCGCCTCTAAAAATGTCAGATAGGGTCGCAAGTTCGGTTCAAAAGGTATTTGACGGATTAGTAAAGCAAGATTCAAAATTTAGTGAGGTGAATGTACACCTTTCTGAAAGTGATAATAAAAGAACGTTGCTGCTGAGGAATTTCTTTATTGGCAATGAGATTGACAAAAAGCATTGGGTTGAACGTCTGCATAATTTATTTAAGGATGCGGGTGTGATAGTTGATGAAATTATTATTAACGGACAAGAAATAAAATTGGAAGGGGATCGGAAGCATGGCAATTGAATCAATAGGACGAGTAGTTTCCAACGATAGCGCAGCAACACAAAGCTCTGTTGGAATTGATGATTTTTTGGAAATATTTTTAACACAGCTAAATTTCCAAGATCCCTTAGAGCCAGTAGATAACCGAGAGTTTATTGCGCAATTGGCACAGTTTTCCTCACTACAAATTTCCAGCGAGACCAACGATAATCTCGAAGGCTTGCTGGATGTAAGTTCTGTGAATCAATCAGTTGAACTTATTGGTCGTGATGTGAGCTTTAATGGCGGAGCCGCAGGCCGGGTTATTGCTGTTCGTTTAGAAGGCGACAGCTTGGTTCTGGATTTGGAAAGTGGTGGTGACATAGTGCGTGGTGTTAGCCCCGCAAATGTTACGTTGATTCGATAATAGATCTTGATAACACATTTTAAAAGCGAGATGAAAGGATGAGTTCTCTAAGCTCCCTATACAATAGCTTGACTGGTCTGACGGGTTTTACCAAAGCGTTGGATAATCTAAGTAACAATGTTGCTAACTTAAATACTCCAGGATACAAAGGGCGTGATGTATTTTATCGGGAGCTAGCGGGAGGTAATCCAGAAAGAGGAATACCGGGCAATGGTGTGCAAGTTGATGGAGGCTCGGTTCGTTTTTCTGCGGGGGACTCTAATGCAACAGGAAACTCAACGGATTTATTTATTGATGGCAATGGATTTTTCATATTAAGGGATGGTCGTGGCGGTACTACTTCAAGCGGTACTGCTCAAACGTATACGCGTGCTGGGCAATTTACATTTGGTGAAAATGGATTTCTAATTGATGCCAGTACTGAGAAGCGTGTTGCTGGAATTACCGTAGGTGGCAAACTCACTGATATCAATATTCAAGATCACCTTACCAGTGACCCTATTGTTACCAGTTTAGCAAAGATAAGTGGAAGTTTAAGCTCAACAGCAGCAGAAGGAACAACATTCCCGGCCGATGACCAAGATCCTATTGAACTTTCATTGTTTGATAGTGCAGGAAGAAATGTTGCCGTACACCTTTCATTCGAAAAGCTTGACGGGACGGATTGGCAGGTGATGGTTACGGACACCAATGGTGTACAGCTAGCAAGTACTCAGACATTAGAGTTTTCTAATCTAGGTAATGCCATCACAGAAACGGAAACATTTTTAGCGAATATTCAATTATTTGATGTGTTAGAACAGACGGAATTGTCCGATTCATTTAAGCCAGGGGGAGACGTTGAGTTTACCGAAGGAACCCCTGAAAGTGGTTCCGCAACCACGTTCACTATTGAAGATGCATTTTTTATCATTCGTGATGAAGGTGATGTTCAGTTTAGTAATACGGGAACGTATCAGTTTGATGATAAAGGGTTTTTAGTGGATCCGGATACCGGGTTTCGTGTGGCAGCAAGAACTGATAGCGGAAAAATTGAAGATTTTTCTATTAAAGATGCACTAACAACCCCTGCCGCTTCGACTACAAAAGTAAATGTTACGGGTAACCTGGATGCGAGTGTTGATAACGGTGTTGAAATACCGCCTGAAGGCGGCGAGCTGTTTACTATTGAGGTGATGAGCCCAGAAGGTGAAATCCGTACCATTCAGCTTCAATTTTTAAAAGAAAGCTCTACTTCAACAAAAACGGCATGGTCTGTTATCGCAATGGATGCTGATGGTAATGAATTCGGTACCAATGATGGCTCTGTCTCGTTTAACCTTTTTGATGCAGATGACGATGCGCTAAATGGCGAAGTTATTACTAATGAATCCGGGGTTACTATTTCCTATGTTGTAGATGGCCAAGAATCATTTGATTTTGACTTGGTATTTACAGATGAGGATGGAGTAGGCACATTTACCGCCATTAATGAACAAACCTCAATTATCGCGGGTGAGCGTGCAGACGGAAAAACGGTAGGCGAGTTAACCACAGGATCATTTGATGAAAAAGGTGTACTTACGGTTAACTACAGCAATGGTGATGCCGAAGTTCTTCAGCAAATTGCTGTTGTTCGGCCTGAAGGCGAAGTGATTAATGATGTGACTTTTGACTTCTCAGGAGTAACAACGAATACAACGCCCTCAGAGGTTGAGGTTGCAGACATTGATGGGCGTTCAAAAGGGCTATTAGTAGATTCTCGGTTTGATGAAAACGGCCAGCTGATATTGACCTATTCAAATGAAGATGTGGTGGAGTCAGATTATGTGGCGTTGGCACATTTTAGTGACCTAAATGATTTGATATCAGCAGGGGATACACAGTTTCGACTAACCCACGGCGGAAATATTTCAATTGGCCGGCCGAATGATGAAGGTCTTGGTAAGATTAAGGGGGGCTTTATCGAGCTTTCAAATGTTGAGTTGTCCCGTGAATTTGCCGATATCATCATTGTACAGCGGGGTTATCAAGCCAGCTCTCAGGTTCTTAATGTAACCAATCAAATATTAGAAGAGCTGTATAACAGCGTAAAAGGACGATAAATCGATGGCGTTACCGTTTACTTTATATTCCAGCGCTCAAAAGAACGAAATTGTTTTCCAACTAACGGCTGTGCTTCAGCAATGGAGTAATGCTTGGATGGGGGAGCACAATATTACTTGTGAGTTAAAAGAATCCCACGAATTAGGCCCCAAAAAAGTTGCTACTTTTCAACACTTGATCAATGAAGCTGGAAATGAAGATCAAGGAATCGATCCGTATTTTTACAAGAATATGAATATGTTCCTTTGTGTAGATAATCCTTCATTGAAATATCAGATGAAGTTATTGCTTGGGACATCTAACACTAGCGAAACCTTTTCAGATGAGCAGAGTCAACTTATTGTGGATTGTTATCGGGAGTTGGTAGATGAATTGTCAAATATTGGAAAGGACGAAGGCATAAACGATACAAAAGTGACACCTTGGACTAAAGGCTGTGGCTGGTGTTTTTTTGATGTGTCTATTGATGGTTTCTCCTTTGATTTAGCGATTAGTCGAAATATTGTTGATGCTTATATCGAGTTGCCAGCACTGCGATTGGATAAAAAGAAAGGATTGCAGCCACTGAAACAAGCAGTAGTCAATGGAGATGTGGCATTAAATGCCGTTGTTGCATCCTTAGAATTAACCCTTGGTGAACTTCAACAGCTTCAGATTGGAGATGTTGTTCGCCTAGGTAAGAATATAAATGAAATGATACCTTTATGTAATGATAATGGTGATGCCGTTTGCGCCGGGTATTTGGGTAAACGTAACAATAAAAAAGCCATAATGTTAACGAATAAATAACCGGAGTTCGACGTGACCAATAGCACAATGAATAGTGATGCAGAAAATATTGAATTAAGTGAATTGCCTGAGAAAGAGCAAGGAGTCGCCGTAGTGGGAAGTAACAAAATAGATTTAGTGAGTGGTGTTAAAGTCGAGTTGACTGCAATTTTAGGTAAGACTGAGATTTCAGTGGGCGAATTGTTTAATTTGAAAGAAAACAATGTACTTTCTTTGGAAACGAACACCGTAGAGCCTATTGATTTAATGCTTGATGGGAATTGTGTTGCTAGGGGAAACCTTGTGGTTGTTGATGATCAGTTCGGTATTCAGTTAACTGAAGTTGCTGTTAAAGGTTAATGTGAGCAGTGATGTTGATACGGATATTTATCGTCGCTTTTTGTCTTAACTTAAGTTGTAGTTTTGCAATAGCAGGACAGGACAATGTTAGGTCAGAAAGCGACGTCGTTAAAAACTCTGAAACTATGGAAGAAGCAGCGCTGAAAGCGGGTTTTAAACACAGTGATGTCTCTTATACGCGTATATATACTCGAATAGCCGGTGTGGGTATTGTGTTGCTTGCCGCTGCAGGGGTTTTCGTTTTTATTAGAAAAAAAATGATGCAACAAGCATCATTTCCCAATGTACAACACAAAGGGAAAAGAATAACTACCTTGGAGACCACACAGGTCTCTTATGGGGTTAAGGCGATTTTATTGGATGTTGATGGGCTGAATGTGCTCGTTGTACAAACGAAAGAAAGCCATACCGTAACTCCTTTAGATAAAACAGAATAAGAGGTTATACCACGTTGTCTAGACTGTTTTTTATGCTAGTGTCATTGGCATTTATGCTGGTGTCTTCAAATACGTTCGCTGATGCGGCGGGGGATATATTTACCTTAAGTATGCCGTCAATGGATGGAGAGCCTGAGACGGTGTCCAATTCATTAAAAATACTTGCGTTACTGACGGTGCTAAGCCTTGCACCGGCCATTGTGATTATAACGACATCGTTTACACGAATTATTATTGTTTTATCGATGTTGAGACATGCTTTTGGGATGCCATCAACGCCTCCAAATACGGTCATTATTGGTTTGGCTCTATTGTTAACACTATTTACTATGACACCTGTTATTGACCAAATTCAAGAGAAGTCCTTACAGCCCTACATTGATAAACAAATCGATGATACGACGGCATTAAATAATGCCAGTGCACCGGTGCGTGAATTTATGATTTCGCAAACACGGGATAAGGACATTGCGCTTGTTTTAGAACTTGCTAATGAGGAGGTGCCCGATTCGGCAGATGACATATCGATGACCCAGTTAGTGACCGCATTCCTACTCAGTGAGCTTCAAACTGCATTCCAAATAGGTTTTGTGATATTTCTTCCCTTTTTGGCTATTGATCTCATCGTTGCTAGTATTCTCATGTCAATGGGGATGATGATGGTGCCACCGATGACAATATCACTACCAATAAAGATACTGATGTTTGTACTTATTGAAGGTTGGGCTCTGGTTGCCCAAGCTTTGGTTTCAAGTTTTTAGCGTATTTAGTGCATGGATGCTTTAGTTGATGTTAAAGATACCCATACATCATCAGACTTTCATGCTGATCAGGCGCTGTGGTGCAATTATTTTTGCAATCACTCCGCTAACACTCAAGATCTATTGATACAAAATTATATGAATCTGGCAACAACGCTTAGTTTGTTGTTTTATTCGCGTTATGCAGGGTATGGCGTATCGCTTGATGACTTATCTCAGAATGCGAGAGTGGGTTTGATTGAAGCTGTTCAACGCTATAACCCTCACAAGAACGTTAAGTTTGAAACATTTGCATCTTTTCGAATTAGAGGAGAGTTGAAAAATGGATTAAAACACTATTGCCATGATATCGAGATATATCGAGAGCACTACTCTATTGAAAAAATTGACTCCTTACTTCCAGATAATAAGGGTAGACATTTAAATAACGAACAATCCCTTGATGATTGGTCAGATAGTATAGCAAATATCACAATATCAATACTTTTAGGCCAAGGAGATAGTGGCAGCGTTGATCCTGTAGGAACGCCATACGCAATGGAAGAAGGAGTGCTCTCCAACCAATTGTGGGGGATGGTGAGTAAAATGGACAAGATTAATGAAGAGGTAATACTCTACCATTATTTGTATGAGTACAGTTTTGAAGAGATATCGAAAGTGGTCGGGATTTCAAAGTCAGCTGTATTCAAGCGCCATCGTTCAGCAATCAACAAATTACGGAGAATGCAAAATGATGGCGATGTTACGTTAGTTGTTTAATTTGGGTTCAACACATATTTGCGTTTTTGTGAAGATAAATTCTTAGTTTTGGTTTACAGTGCCTTGTATTACTTTGCACAATATCCTTTTGCGAGGTGGCCTAGTACTAGACGGTTGAGTTGCGAACTAGATTTTTTACCATGGACTGATAATGATAAAGAAACGAGCAATATGGATGCTTGATTTAACTTTTAAAAAATAGACCTTTTTTTTCTGCACGAAAAATATGACTAAGATCTTTTTAATGCCCTAAGTAACGATCGGCCGTGATAATACCATCGAATCTTTGAAAAAACGAATTACTGTAATGTATGTTTACCAATGCGTTTATTTCTTAAACGTTTTCTTAAGTTTCTAAATTTATTTCATCTTTTTTTCACTTTACGGTGCACGTTTCCAAAAAATCGTTGATATATAACTATCGATATCGCGTTTACGCGATCACAAGAACAATTTGCGAATAACTATTGCAGTAGACATTGCACCAGGAGCAGTACCATGACCGCTATTATCGCCACCGAAGGATTAGGTTTATTTAACAGTTCCAAGCAAACATTAGGAACGGCAGGATTAGGGTTTGGTGGGGCAGGGGATCAACTGCATGTCAATGCAGTTAACGGAAACCTCGTGGTGCAACGTCAAGACCAAGTGTTGGTGGGCCATGGGGTTGATACCTCGCTTGTTCGCACCTACAACAGCCAAGCGGGTTTTAATGACAATGACGGTGATAGCTCCCGTTTTAATTTCCAACAAAAAGTGGTTCAATCTGGCGACCAACTGACTCGCTGGACAGAAACCGGCTCAGAGCAAACATTTACCCTGGCATCGGGTAACACCTATGTCAGTGATGACATCGGTGTCGATGACAGCATCACCAAAGTGGGTGATCAATGGGTGTACCAAAACCCAGAAACCCAAGTGACCTATGAGTTTAATGCCGAGGGTGCAAACCTAGGCAAGCTGTCACGGATGGTTAATGGCGAAGGTCTAGCGCTAACTTATACCCATACCGACACCAGCGTCACAATCACTGATCCTGCCGGTCAAACCACCGAAATCACACTGACTGCCGGTAAAGTAACCGCGATCAAACAAACCGATAAAGACGGTGTTGTGTTATCCAGTATCGGTTATGAATACACTGACACCACTAACCCGGACGTTTTAACAAAAGTATCGGTTGATCTTACCCCGCAAAAAACGGGGGATAATCGTTATTACGTTACCCAATACACCTATGAACCCCGTAATGGCAGCCCGTTACTGATCAGCGTACGCCAAGGTGAAAGTAACAATACAGAGAAAACCTTAGGTCAAAATCAAGGCAGTGTTGTTAGCTTTGTCTATGATAATGGTGTAGATGGCCTCAGCACAGAACCTCGCATAGCACAGCTTATTCAAGGCGAAGGGGAAAAGGCCAGCGTCACCGAATATGTGTACGGTGAAAATAAAACGGACGTTATCACTTACCAACGATTCCGTGTTGAAGTGGATGCGAACGCACCTTTAGGCCAGCGCTATATCGCAGAGCGCACCAGCACCACTACTCACCATTATATTGAACGAATCGTTGAAAATGGCACCAATCAACGCATGATCAGCAAGGTCGAATCTGCTGCAAATGACAGCGGGTTCCGAGCGGTCACCGTGTTTGGTTATACCGACCAAGGTGATGTACGTTTTGTGCAAGATGCCGAAGGTAATGTCACTCGATACGGCTACGACTATGATAGTGACAGTGTGGTTGCCACCAGCGAAGGCTTACGTTTATGGCAAATGGATGGCGAAGGTAACGCGATACGTTGGTATTACAACAATGATAATCAAGTTATTTCAGAGGTGCGTTATACCGATCCAGATTTAAACCCCAGTGATGCCATATTTGCCGCATCAGGTGATGAGGTTACCCGTTTTGTTTATGACTCAGATAAACGCCTAGCCTTTAGCATTAATCCTGCGGGGCAAGTGAGTGGTACGGAGTACACAGGGATTAATGCTGTGGATAATACCCGTAGTGTCACTCAAACGCTTTATAGTACTAACCTACTAACGGACACATCCCAAGAAGCAATAAATGCGCAAAATGCCATGAGCGTTGTGTCAGATACTATTGATGTTGCCTTATTAAACACTTGGGCCAATAACCAAAATGGTAATACACAATACAGTATTTCTCACCTCGATTATCGTGGTCAAATAAGTCAGACCGTTACCACGTACACCGCGTTAAATCTTGATGACAACAGCACCACCAATAACACCACCAGCACTACACATTTCGTTTATGATCATCAAGGCCGTTTAGTACAGCAAGTTGCTCCCAATGCAGATAGCAATGACAGCACGCAGGCCACCCATTATGTGTATGACGGATTAGGCCGCCTGGTTGCCACCGCACTAGTAGAAAATGTGCAAGATGATGGCTCGGCAGATTTGATCAATAACGATGCCTTAAGTATTGAGCAAATCACCTCTTTGCCAGGGTTTAACCAAGTTACCACCTACACGCAGGATACGAAGACCGGTGGACAACATACCCGTACAGAATTTGCCAACGGCTTTATTCAAGAGCAAGTGTTTGACCGCGCAGGGCGATTGGTTTCTCAACACGAAGCCGATGGTAAGTTCACGTTAGATGACACCGATGATATTGATCTTGGCACTACAGAATTTATTTATGATGCACAAGGCCGCCTACGCATCACACAAGATGCCGAAGGTGTATTAACCCACAGTGTTTATAATGATCGCAATCAAGTGGTTGCCACTATCGATGGTAACGGTGCATTAACGGAACTGTCTTACGATAATGCCGGACAAGTAACTCGCGTTATTCAATACGCCAACTATCTCACGATTAGTCAGCTATCACGTCTCTCTGCCAACAATGGCGATAGCGTACGCGCATTGGACGTATCGCTAGAATCGGTACGTCCCTCGTTCAGCAATGACGACCGAATCACCCATAATTTATACGACGATGCCAACCGTTTAATCTACAGCATTGATGGTGAAGGGTATGTCACAGAAATCCAGTACGATGGTAAAGGCCAAATCACCAACACCTTAAAACATTCTACACCGTACCCAGGTTTTACACCGCTAAATGACAGTGATATCACCATCTCCCGTCCCTCTCTTGCGGATGTGAGTGCATTTGCACAATACAATTACGCAACGGCAGAGCATTTTACGGTTGATACTAAAACCTGGATACAAGGCACCCACAGCACAACGGATGTTGATTATTCTGTAGGGCTTGAATCACAGCGTCATTTATTAGATGCCCTTGGGATAACCGATTTTGCCGGTCACGGCTACAGTTATCAAACGTTGGGAGAAACCGACAGTGCATTAAATAACTCGGTTGTTAGCGCCATTGATTTACCGTCGACTCGTGAATTAGATTTTAGCCAAAGCATAGAAGCGTTAGGTTTTTACGGCATTGCCTCCGATGTGATTGGATTTCATGGCAGTACATTACAATACTTAGAAACCAACAATAATCAGTTGTTGCTACGCCCGGTTAACCAAGTACTTGTAGGGGATGGGTCCTACAACTCATGGGATGAAATTACCTATCATCGCAACCAATATTACGCAGCCAATCGCGATTTTAGTTTTAGTTTTAAAGCCCAAGACTTGGTAGGGCGTTCGGATTATAAACATGACTTTGTGGGTATCAGTGATGGTAATGGCAATCAGTGGGGGGTGCGTTTCTCTGGGCGTTATACGTTTGCCGCGACGACTGCTTATGGTGAAACAGGGTTGCACTCTTTTGGAACTCGAGATTTTGGCACTACCGCCCAAGTGGAGATCGAAGTAAAGGATAACATCGCCTATATGTGGGTGTATGACGCTGGCACCTCTCGTCCTGATATCAGTCAAGCGGCACAATTAGATCTCAGTACTTGGGGCGATTTTGATGCGCTGCATACTACCCTCGAGATGGAAGGTACAAGCACCCAGCAACTTGCGATTACCGAGTGGATAGAAACCGGTGTTGCCATTGATGGCCCTTCGGAAGGGGTGTATTACCATAACGATTTTACTGACAAAGAAAGTAACTATGGGTTTAGCGGCTACACCATTGGTGAAGTAGATAATGCTGCCGTCAACAGCTCAACGGGTTCTTACTTTTCAGTTACCGAAAGTTTTAACGTGACGCAATTGGATGAGCTTGATGGTGCCAACGTCATGCGAGTGACCACCGTTGATACCACAGAAAATGTCGCTTATCGTGAGCTCATTGGTACGAAACGTTATTTGTTGGATGACAGTACACGCACGGTTGTTCGTTATGAGTTTACCGGTGGTGTGAACAGCAGCACCTTTCGTGGATTTATGGGTATTACCGACGAGTTGGGTAATCGTTTTGGTATTAAGTTACTACGTAATGATGTGTATAGCTCCAGTGGTGTATACGGCAATGACTTTGGACAGATTACTTCAAACCGCTCTCTTGATATTGGTACAATTTATGTGGCTGAAATTGAAGTTTCGGGCGGTGAATACCATATTTATTATTATCCAAAACCGAATAACGAGGCCGCTAGCGACGCTATTCTTGATCATAAAAGCGAGCGTATTTTAGTAGACCATGGTGAACTGCCAGATACCATGGGAAGCCGATTAAGCAGTTATGTTCAAGCCTACGGTAATGACAACTGGTACTACAATGACAAGAATTTCTATATCACTAAAATGGAAGAGTGGGGAACCGAAGACCAGTGGATCGCAGAAAAGTTCGAAGATGGCAATATTATCACCGAAGGTGGATTGTCCTATAACCAGTTCTTTGATCTTAGTGATAGTACTGCCGATAACTACCTTGCTAATCTTCAAGATATTGAAAGCATTAAAACCACACTGACCCGCATTGATGTTGAAACCCATAGCCAAACCACAACCGAGTCAATTGACACTATTTTTAACCCCAATAATTATGACGGTCGATTAACGCTGTTAGCCGATGGCACATTGGCGGACGGGCGATACCAAATAAACTCAACGGTCATCTATAACACGGCATCGGGTATTGCCAATAAAACCTACACAGAAACCGTGGTGCAAGGCAGTTATCAAGCACGCACAGAGGCGATACAAGGTGAAGCCATTGATAACTTCTTCTCATTTGCCAATACCGAACCTAAGCCTGACTATTATCTGGATATTCTCAATACCCAACAGATAAGCGCCGAATTAACCCATCGCGCGACCAATATAACAAGCACGGCCATCACAGACCTAACCTATAAGTCTCTCTACAACGGCTATCTAATCCTAACGGACACTACCCTTGACGATGGAGTGTATGACGTTGTAGTAACCACCACAGATCTTAATGGCGTTGAAACAAAGCACCCCGCCTTCACCCTGCAACAAGGGGATCGATATAACTACGATCATAAACTCACCTTTGATTTTGATAACATCACAAGTGATGCCGGAGACGATGCAACCTTTAGTGGCGTTAAACAAGACAGCATTAGCTTAACCTACTGGAAGGAAGATGGCGGTGAAGGAGAGCCAGAGGTTATCACCTATAGCGCCGCACCGGCGAGTGGCGATTCAACCGTAGCCCACAAAGGGACAATAGAAACACAGTCCATTTTTGAAGCAACACTGACATCCTTAGAGCAAGGTGAGTACGGTTATACCCTCACCTATGAACAAGTGACTGGTGAGCAGTCCTCTATTAGCGGCAATTTTATTAGCGACCCGGTGTTAACCGTGACGGATGCATACCAACAACAAGCCGCAATTGAAGCCGAGCATCATTACACCATAGGTGGAACCGAGGTGAGCAGTAATGGACGATCCATTAGTGATTATTTAAGTTTGCCCAGTACTGATGGAGGCCCGTTAGCCTTTTTTGGTGTCGCCAATGCACCCGCAAAAGAAAACATCGAAACATTGTTTGCCACTATTCGATACGCAGGCACTGAGATTGTGATCAGCACTGCCACCACAGATCGTACCCAGTGGTTAAACAACCCCACCTATGAAAATATTTTACTGCTAACCGACGGCACACCATTATCGGCGGGTGAGTATGACGTGAGTGTACAAGCCAAAGTGTTAGGCAGTGAAACCCTCGTGAATCTGCACGGCTTTACCTTGCAAGTGAGTGATCAGCTAGACGCTAGCAGCACACAATCCCAAGGGGCACAATTAACCTGGGAAGGTGTTGATGCTGAGCAACTTGAATTACGTTTTGGCCAAAGCAACGCTGGAACGAATGAAGCAGCAAACTACACCAAAGTGGTACTAGAACAAACCAACAATAACGGCATACCAACGGTCACTGTCTATGACATGACAGAAAATAACGAAAGCTATGCCACCTCACCACAAGGTGCAAGTCTTACGGGATTGTTAGGCCAATACAATACGCTTGCCGTTACAGAATTAACAACACAAGCACAAGACATACAAAACGTACAAAATACCAACCTACTAATCAACGCCGGTTTGGAAGATGCCATCACCCAAGCCTATAGCGACGTAGCCATTGACGTTACCCAACGTCACAGCTTAACCAGCAGCTACCAAGCAAGCCATGGTGTGAGTTGGGATCAATACAGTCGAACCGTTAATTTAACAGAGCCTAACAACGGTCTAACGATCAGTGACAACAAACGTGTTATTGCCGATGCTGGAGGCATACGCCTTATCCACGATGACACCACTTTACCCGATACCTGGGTCAGTGTCGCCGGAACCGTGGAATATGATAACAGCGCCTCGACAGCAACCGTTGCAAAACAAACCCGCGCCACCTACCAGTTTAATTCTGGTCGAATGGATTACACGGGCTTTCTAGGGTTTGAAGGGCAAACGACAAACGGTAGTACCGAATACGTCGGATTAAGTATTCGTGATAATCAAGCCCATACCCTTACGCGCTCACTGAATGCTGATACAAACCTAGCGACGTTAAAAGCCAATACCGATTACACGGTTACCATAACGCTTAAAGGCAGCTACACCTCCATTGAATTACAGGAAACAAACAATAACGCAGTAAGCGCAAGTTACAGTGACCCTAGTGCCGTATCGCTGATCAACAGCCAGAGCTATATGGCGGTAAAAGGAGACGGGGAACAATTTGGTAATAGCTTGCTAGTCACCGGACTCACGGAATCTGGCGAACAAGTGAATACCACCACCACATTGGAATACCGAAGAGAAGGCGAGACGGAATGGCAACAAGCCACCGTCACCCAAGAAGAGGGTGTTTATGATGTGCAGATCGGCGGGAAAACCGTTGAAGGTAATCATGTTGACGCATGGGAATATCGTATTAACGAACAACAAAACGGAGCAACCCTTCGAAGTGTTGCCAATGTAGTTGCCGCAGTAGAAACAACAGCAAACGGTGTATCGGTTGAGACCACAGAAACTTTACAAGCCCAAGTTAAACGTGAACAACTGAACGCAACCCAAGGTAGCCGTATAAACGGCTATCTTAACACTGCACAAATGACCGGTTTAGATTACGCCGTTACCACCATCACCAATGCAGATGGTGTTGTGGTAGATACCGTCACAACTTGGGCGAATTTGGATGATAACTATAACGGCTATATCAATATCGCCGACAACACCCCGTTAGCAGAAGGGCAGTATCAACTAAGTATCGCCCTGATTAAAGACGGTGCCATTAACCAAACCATTGCCGCAGATTATCAGCGAGATAATCAAACCACTGTAACGCAACAACTGACGTGGCAAGTGGACGGTGGGATACCAGCCGACAGCGTTGTTGAGCTACGTATTCGTCCACTGGGTAGTGATGAAGAACACCAAGAGATATCGATTACAGAAACCGTTGTTGATGCCAATACACAATACCAAGCTACCTTCGTTGGCGCTCCCAATAGCCAATGGGAGTTTGTGGTCTTAGAAAAAAGCAAAACCCAAGGCACGATTCTATCGGCACGTAAAGGTGAGCTCACATTCGGTGAAAAAACCGGAACAAGTCTAGATCATTACCTATCCATTCAAGATGCCAATACGGTTAGCCATATTGTTGCTGAAGTAAAAAATCAAAATGGAGACACAGTTTCAACGGCAATCACACAGCTCGACGCCATCATTGGTTACACAGGGAAAGTCTACCTGAGTGAAAGTGAAACCTTAGAGGACGGTAATTATGACATTGTACTGACCACACATTTTGTGGCGGGCAGTGTGCCGGCGAGCACCACAACAACACTTAATGATTTTATGGTTGGCGACAAGAAAAACAGTCAACATGTTGCAGACAGTATTACCAATAATATCGATCCCTCCCATGGTGATAATGAGCCAAAAGTAGTGCTTGAAGATATTGGTAGTCACTATGTGATTCGATATCTTGACGCCGCGAGCACGCAAGAAAACACCATTATTAACACCATAGAAATCGCCAAAGGGCTGGATACCAATACCTTAACCATAGAACAACTCAATGATAGTCAGTACGCCTACGGCATTGAATATAAAGATGCCGCAGGGCAATTGTATTCACAAATGGATGGCGCGTTTATTGCGAACCATCTGGGTACACCCACAAGTGTAGAATTAGCACAGTTTTATGGGCAGAGTGTAGCGGAGATGGTGCATTCGGTGGTGACGATTGATCAGGTTGAGTCTGGGGTAACACCGGTTAAGTCAGGGTATCAGGCGAATGAAGTACTGAAATTAAGCGAAACTATTGGAGCTCATAAGGTTTCATTAACTCTTGCTGATTATAATATTCTATCCCCAGATACTTTGCATTGGATAAATCTAACTGGAGAAGGGGCTCATGAGCGGCAGATTACGTTAATGTTGGGGGGAGACTATCCTTGGGATGTAGTGACAGGGGCACCTCCAGCAATGGCTGTGGGTTCTGGTTGGCAAAATCTCTCAGATTTTGATATGGCGCTTAAATCTGAGAGTACTTTGATTGTACCTGTTTTTAATTACCCTGATGCCATTGCGTCATTGAATACATCTCAACAGGAAAGAAGAGATTTTTATACATTTGAGAGTGATGAGGCTTTATCTCTTGAGGCGTATCTTGATTTAAATTATGGGACGAGAAGAGAAGGGACTACAGGTCATTTTGAAAATCAAGCTTATTCAGTGCCAATGGAATCGTGGGGAGACTTTATTCCCGGCGATATTGTATTTCCTTTAGAGGCGTATGGAGGGTTTTCTTTTGCAAAAACTACTGGTCTGACAGCAGAGATACTTACTAACATGGGGCTGGATTTTCTTTATTTATATGATGAAACTAGAGTATATACGCCTGAGCAAATTGAAATAATGGAAACGTTTTCTGATCAAGAATATGTCTCGCCAGAATTTTCTAACCAAACGGGTTTTCATTATGTTTATGACGAGATAAAGAAGGCAGAATTAATACAAGAACATCCATATTCGGACAATAAGACGTTGTCTGAGTATAAAAGCTTTATGGCTGAGAATTTGCCCGCGTATAATAGTCTTGTAGATTTATATGCAGGCGAATATAAAATTTATTCGACCGATCATTTTAATATTTATGATGGGGCTGGCAATTGGTGGGAGCATCCAGAAGCATGGAGGCAAAGGCTAACGGATGTTGGTAGCTATGAAATAGGTTATTCGGTCACAATAGAGCTAAAAAGCGAAGATGTTGAAACACTTGAAGCATTGGGCGCGGACTCTATTGAAGCTCGGTATTTTTATAGAGGAGAAGAACATGTAACCCCAATTGGTTCAGTATCAGGGTTAAAGTTCAAAATAGATCATCAATATATCGATTTTGGTGGTGATATTGAATACGCCTTGGTTGCCTTGGATGCACGAGGAAAAGAAATCGGTCGTTTAGGTTCTGTTGCTGATCCATTAACTTTTGCTACGGATTCTGCTGATGCCTCAAAAATCACCGATGAGTTATCTGTTACAGCGAAAAAATTAACATTAGAAAACGTTGATACTGGCATTGTTACTAACGGCGCAACTATCGATATACCATCATCAAAGCTGCCCAATGCTTACAGTCACGTTGCAGTTGAAATTTGGGATGTTTTGGATCAAGTTTGGGTAACGCAGCGTATTCCTGATAATGATGATTTTGCAAGCTCTGTATTAAACCCAGGTGGCGAAAACTTCCTACAAGATCCAACTATCACTGATGTGCTGATGATGGATGGCTGGGGAGATAATGTTGTTGATAAAAATTATAATGCTAACCTATTGACCGATGCGCAATACGACCAGTTATTAAGTGATCCAAACTTAAGTAAATACGTTGATGCTAGCGGTGGTCTAGCAAATGGAAGAGAGTATAGCGTTAAGGTAAGTTTATATGGTTTAGATAATTTACATAAAGAAGATTTAATACTAGAAGTCGATTTACGAGAAGTCACACTACCTAAAAAAACTCCTTCACTCCTATGGGAAAATCCTAATCTCCCCGATACCACCGAAGTATGGATACGTTATGCCATTGATGGTAACTACAGCGACGTAAATCAAGGTTGGCAAAGTGATGTTGCTTTTGTTAATGCCGATGGATTAATGGAAGCAAAATTATTCGGTTTAAGTAAAAATGAATCCGATATCCTTCCTGAGGAAACAACAGGAGATTACGAATTCGAAATTCTCTACGTTGACTCCCTCACTTATAAAGAAATCAGCAGTGCTACGGGTGTTTTTAACATTGATTATGACGGTACATCGCCTGTAACCTTGGATATTGAATTTACCCGAAGTGTTGATGGGCGTGAAGCACGCACTTTCTATGATGTGAACGGTCAAGTCCATGCCGCACTGGCTGCGGATGGTGCAGTAACACAATTTATTTACAACGGTTTAAACCAACGGGTGGATACGGTTCAGTATGAAGCGTTAGTTCCCGAAGCGTTGCGTGCAAATGGATCATTAACAGATATTCTTGATACGGTAAATGAATCAGAAACATTACATAACATATCAATGTACGATGAACGTGGTGCTGTGGTTGCCACCGTTAATGCTGAAGGGTTTGTCACCCTATTCGAGTACAACCAAAATAATCAACAAACGGCGACAAAAATATTACAGCGCCAATTAACAGAAACCTATCGTACTAAATTATTTGCCAATCCTATTGCTGAATCAAGTATCACGATGTTGTTGTCTTACAACAGCACGGATGGTGGTGCACTTATTTTTGATGCGGCTAAATTTGGCGCCAATGCTACTGACCAATTGTCACAGGTTGGTTATACCTTACGGGGAGAGGTTGATCACACCATTACTACTGATGGCACCCGTACGGATATTGATTACGATCTGATGGGACAGGTTATCGCAACCCAAACCGATGCTCGTAACATCATTCAAGATCGTGATATACAAGGTCAGGTTAAAGAAGAGCGCCGTATTGGGGACGATGGCAGTGAGCAACGTATTGTTCACGCTTATGATAATAACGGTTTACGCACTAGCACTACCGTACACTCAGAAGGCGAAAGCGGACAAACTACACGTACCACCCGTTTCTTCTACGATGCCAATGGCCGGTTAACCTTTAGTATCAATGCCAATGATGAATTGGCCGAGACTTTGTATAACGCCTTTGGTGAAGTGATCGGAAGCCAAACCTATGCTGCACGATTAAATGACCTTGCCGTGAATACCTCCCAGATTCAAGGTGGTATTACCAGTGGTGTGTTATTGCAATATTTCCGAAGCTTGCGCACAGAGAGCGATAACCGAAACCACCTGCGTTATGATCGTAGAGGACTAGTCCGTCTACAAGCAGATGCCTTGGGTCACCAGCAACGTTTCGAATACAACGCGTTTGCAGAACGTACCCGAAGTATCCGGGATGCCAAAGGTGGCACGTTAGATGGCCAAAGCATTATTACAGAAACGTTTTATGATAAACGTGGTCGTGCAGAAAGTACCACCGAAGATGCACAGGGCGTACGTCGAATTTCCGCTATTTCCTATGACAGTTTTGGCCGTATTACCGATCAAATTGATGGTAATGGAAATCACACCAGCTTTAGTTTAGATAAGATTGGACGACAAACCCATATCGCTCAATTGGATAAAGAAGGCGGTATTCTGACTCAGGCGATGACGACCTATGATGCCTTAGGTCGGGTGCTTACACAGTCTGATGGTGTTGCAACAACACAATACGTGTATAACGATGAGAATCGTAACGTTGCTATAAAAATTAATACCGGCGCAGAAACGCTCACCGAAACCACCATCAGTAATGCTCATGGTGAAACCCGTTTGGTAGAGCAAGCCAATGGCGATCGTACAATTTACGATTATAACGATTTGGGAGAGTTGATTGCGGTATACAACAATACCGAAGCGCTAAGAAACTTTACCTCATTCTCGGAAAGTGCGATTCAAGGGTATATCGATGCTGTTCAGGCGGATGAGGCGCAAAAAGCCGATTCGGTTAACGCCTATTATCAATCCGGTTTGTTAAAGATTGCCACCGATGTCAACGGAACCGAAGTTTTCTATGAGTATGACGCCGGCCAGCGTTTGATTCGTAAAACCGTTGATAACACAGTGGATAGTAGTGGCCTAAATCTTGTCACCGATTACCAATACGATGCACAAGGTCGACAGGTATCAGAGATTCAGTGGTTAGTTGCGCCTGGTGAAAACGAAGTGGCCACACCGTCTAATGCCATTATTACCGTTACCGAATACGATGTTGCAGGGCGTGTTACCAGTGTTACCAATAAAGGCGTGATCCCTGGAAATGATCCAGAGCTTGAAGGTAAAAATGATGTTATCACTGCCTTTACCTATGATGATCTTGGTAATCAGCTTACCGTCAGTGCCGGTGGCGCACCCGCGGTTAAATACGATGTGGATGATAATAACCAGCTAACCCGTGTGTATGTAGCACCGGCATCCAGCACCCGCTATGAATACGATAGCTTAGGCCGTCGTGTTGCAGAAATTGTTGATAGCAGTTATATCGATGCAGAAACCAATCAACAGCTTTATCAAGGGTTGGATCTTACGACTCGTTATGTGTATGACGATAACAACAATGTGATCAAATCCATTAACGCCAATGGTGCTGAAACCTTGTTTTATTACGATGAAGCGGATCGTGAAGTGTACCGGGTAAATGGGGAAGGGGATGTGAGTGAAACCCTGTATAACACCCAGGGATTGGTCATTGCTAAACGTCAATACGCACAGCCGATTGATACCTACCATTTACAATACGGTAAAGAGAAGGTAATCCGTTCGGTATCAACTCGTGATGATGTTATTGCCATGTTGCAGTTGGCAGATGCCACGGATCAGTCAGCGATCATGGCTGAGCATCCGACGGTGCAATATGTTTATGATGACACGGGACGTTTAATTTATACCTTGGATGCCTTAGGTCAGGTTACTCAGAATATTTATGACCGTGCCGGTCGTGTAATACAAACCCGTCAATTCGATATTAAAGAATACGGTGCTGCCAATGCGGCAACATTATCTACACAATTAGTTGCAGAAAGCTTTACCGGTAATAACGCGGTTAATCATGTTGCAGCGTTAATTGATAGCAGCATTAGCGCTGCCCATATCCAACAAACGGTATATGACACCTTGGGCCGAGCGTGGATTCAAGTAAATGCCTTAGGTCAGGTAACGGAAAATCAATACGACCGAGCAGGGCGTTTGTTGGTACAAATACAATTCGCAGATGCTGTGACAGGGTTTGATCACAATACGACGCAAAGTGAATTGGAAGCGTTTATTAAAACCCAACGTATTGCTGATATTGCTTCACAAATTCGTGCTTATGAGCGTAACACCCAAGAAAGTACCACCAACCGTTATACCTGGTTTACCTACGATGCCGTTGGTCGACAACATACACAACTTGATAGCTTGGGTTACATGAATGAAAGTGTCTATGACGCCGCAGGGCGTGTGGTGCATAATCGTCGTTATTCCGAAGCACACACGTTGGCTTATTTGTTTAAAGGTGACAGCCTTAACCCCAATGGTGAGGTACTCAATAACTTATCTGAGAGCTCGTTTACTTCCAGGTTAAACAACATTATTACGGCGTTAGAGGCGTTCTCATTAGCAGAATTAGAGACAGCAACCTTAGCGTCTGCTAATGATGTGCTAATGCCTTGGGCTAATGAATTAGCAGGCACCTATCAAGATTGGCTCACGGCAGTTAACGAAATTGCCCATGGGGATACCAGTACGGCTTACGCAAACCATGCAAATTATTTACAACAAACCACCACAGAATATGACAATGCTGGGCGAGTAATTGCCATTATTGATGCCGAGGCGAATAGCAAAAGTAATCACCCTACAGAGAAAGAAACCTACGAATACGATGCAGCAGGTAACCGCACCGTATTGACCAATAAGAATGAAATCAGCTGGACATCGGTTTACGATAACGCGAATCGGTTGGTGCGTGAAATCACACCAAGCGTTGCTCAAATGGAATTGGCGGGTGTGTTGAGCAGTATGGATTTTGCGACAGCCGATGCGAGTTTTGATACCAGCAGTCTAACGGCTGATTATGGTGTTTCTAATGGCAGCGGTGTGCGTTTGTATAACAATGGAGCAACGTCTGAAACAGCACAAATCAGCCTGGATGATGCCACCAGTGATATTTGGGAGATGACGCTTAGTTTTAGTAAGGAAGTGTTAGCAACACAACCCACGGTATTTTATACCGGTACCAATGACCAGAATGATTCCCGTGGCATTAAACTTGAGTTAGGTGCTGATAGCACAACCGTGTCGTATTACAACGATGATACCCAGTTAATCACTCAGCCACTCACTGATAGCAATGGTGATGCCATCACCCTTGACGGCGATGTGAACTATGTAATGCGATTTGAGGTAGAGCGAACCTATAACGCAGAACCTTCCACCGTCAGTTTGGAAATTTATGAGCTAAACGCCAGCACTCGTTCTTACGTGGCAAGTGTGCAGTATGAAAGTGATTGGGATGCCAGTACAAATTCATCGGAAAATTCAACGGCGAATTTGGGTGTGACACTTAATGCCGCCACCGCCAATACACAATCGGTAGTCATTTACAGTATTGAAAACGTCATTGAAGATGTACGCTGGGCTCAATGGGCAACCGAAACCCGATCCATTGAAACCGTCAGCCCAATTGTCACGACCTATGCATATGATGGCTTAGGCAACGTTGTTCAAATGGTGGAAGGTGCAGGTACCTTAAGTGAGCGTGTTACCGGCTTTATCTATGATGATGTTGGACGACAAAGAACAACGATTCACCCAAGTGTCAGTGTTTATGATGAGACGGAAGATATTGGTGATATGAATGGGTTGGGTGTTGATCCCTATGCCAATGAAATTCGTACCGAAGATTCCAGAGCCCCGAGTGAAACGACTTATTTTGATAGCTTAGGGAATGAAATTGCGCATATTGATGGGCGTGATGTTAAAACCTTTAAAGTTTATGATGCCGCTAACCGTCTTGCGTATGAAGTGGATGGTGAAGGTTATGTGACAGGTTACGCTTATGATGGTTTTAATAATATTGAAACGTTAACCCGTTATGCAGCCGCATTGGACTTTGATGCCGTGGGTATGGCGGAGGTTCCTGAGGATCATCGTTTTGGTATGACGTTAGCGCAGTTGTTAAATGGGTTAAGCACAGACGCTACCAATGACAGAGAATTAACCACACACTACGATGCACTAAACCGCAAAATCAGTGTTGTACAGCCCGCAGTGGACATGTTGATAAACAGTGAAACAACACTAACAACGAAGACACCCATAACCGGCACAGAATACGATGATTTTGGTCAGGTGATTGAAGAGTGGCGAATGAGTGTTGATAACGAGGGGGCTGATCTAAAGATCAGTACGTACCATCGTTATGATCACGCCGGAAACCGTATTGCCACACTGGACTCAGAAAACTATCTCACCACCTTGGTGTATGACAAAGAAGGTAATGTTACTGAGCGTACCGAGTATGCAGAAAAATACACCGGTACGGCTACTGACTTTATGGCGAGCTGGATATTTAACTATCAGGCCATTACTCAGGCCAGTGCCAGTGAGTTAAGGGATGATGATACGTTATTAAGTGATATTGGTTATGATCGAGAATATCGCTATACCTATGATGTGATGAACCGACGTGTGTCTGAAACACAACTCAATGTGTTTGTGGATAGTGTGGTGTTTGGCCCGCAAGTTAACAATACACAAACCAGTGATTTGACCCGCACCTTTGCGAGCAGTGTATTAATCAGTGAAACCGGGTATGACGCATTAGGCAATGTGGTTGCGTTAACCACAACAAAAGATGGCACGGTAGATACCAAAGTCACCACACAAACGTTTTATGATGTGTTAGGGCGGGTAAGCGCCATTGTAGAGCCGGAAATACTATCAGCGACTCAAGACTCCTCAGAGCAGTTGGTAATTACCCACAGTGGAAAAGACACGGGTGATGCACAACTAGAATGGCGAACCCCTCAGCTAGCCGGTATTGATACCGAAAAGGTTACATTTGTTTATCGTAAAGTGGGTGATGAGGCTTGGAATGAGTTAACGGCACAGGTTGGGGAGATAACCACCACAGTGAGTGTTGCTGGTTTATCCAGTGATCGATATGAATACCAAGTGAACTACACACGTTTGGGCGATACCGAAAAATACGGTGTGGCGCGCGGTGAAATTGATATTATTACCGGCACACAAACATCACCTAGCAACAGCGTGAGCTGGATAGAGCAAAATAGTACCGAGGTAAAGGTACATGTGATTACAGCAACCACGGCCGCCAATTTACGGCTAGTGGTGAATGGTGCCGATGTACCGGTTGTAACGCTGGCAAGTGATAATCCGAATCATCATGTCTTTACGATCAGTGCGGGGGATGCTGAGAATGGATTGATTTTCGCACGGGGTGGTTATCAATTTTTGGTGCAGGACATCAGTGATAACAATGCAGTGTTAACCCGTGGTCAATATCAAATTACCCAAGCCAATGGCGAAGAAGATAAACAAGTCGCCTTTTCTTTTGTGAATTCAACCTATGATGTCAATAGCAAAATCAAAAACCAAATGTGGTTTCATGGTAAAAAAGATAAGTGGCGTCACCTTAATAAATTCTCTGTTGATTGGTCTTCTACCAAACAGTTAGGTGATGGGGAATTAAGCTGGAGTATTACCGTTGAAACCAGTAATGCTTATGGTAATAGACATAAGGCAACATTCTCATCATCAAAAATGGTTAATGGAACTTGGCCTTATTCTCCTACTCCTGCTCAGAGTGGTAAGTCCGTGCCTGCACCAGGTTATGGTGTTGGAACGGTGCATTTTGGTCAAAACGGCCTGAGTTATAGTAATACCCATGATCGAACCTCTAGTGGGCGTAGTGCACGGATTGAAGGTGTGCTTGCCATGACGGTTTGGAAAGAGGTTGATGGCGTAAAAATAAAAGTCATTGATACTCGTCGTGATAAAATTAATACCGGAAAAACCTGGGGCGCTGAGATTAATAAACTCGAACTCCTCAATGTGAATGTTGCGGGTGAACCAAAACCTGAAGCACTCACCTTACGTTATCGTATACCGCAAAATACCGAAGACGGACAATTAGAAACCTCCACAGGTGTTGTCATTGATACCTACGAATCCTTATGGCAAACCATCGAGGTACGTAAAAACTCTGATAACACCTACTGGGCGAATCGAGACGGTATACCGGCAGGGCAATATGAATTTGAATTGCTCAATGGCGATGACCTAGTCAATAGCAGTGCAACCCATGGGCTAATGGTAATAGGAGGCGGTGTTGATAGCCAAGCACAAATCGCCGCCGGAACCGGGCAATTTGTGGCACCGATGACCGCCTTTGCGTATGACGCGGTGGGTAATCGTATTCAGCAAACACAGTTTAGCGGTGGTGCAAACCGCGCTATGTTAGCGGAAGGAAAGCTGGTTGCCGATAAAGTGGTTGCAAACATTGATGTGGAAAAAGATCAGGTCAATCGCTGGCGTTACGATATGGCGGGCAACCGTATCCAACAAATCAACGGTGAACATGACACCGTATTTTTTGCCTATGATGAAAAGGGCAGCTTACGCAAAGAATGGACAATGACCAAAGACTATAACGGTTATCGCCAAACCCAAGGTCAAGTGTTCCGTTATAACGGTGTTGGCCAACAAACCCACACTATTCAGCTGCGACCGACTTTAGATCAAAATTATACCCAGCTAGAGGATGCTGAAAAGCTAGTAGTCACCGAAACCCGTTATAACGCCTTTGGTGAATTGGTTGAGCGTGGTTTAGTGAAAAGTGACGTGTTGTTTGATAATACACTTGAGCCAACAACGCTGAATGAATATTTTGATTACAATGATATTGGTCAGCTTGTTAAAACCAACCAAGATAATGGAGTGGATCGTTTTTATTACTACAACCGCTTAGGACAAATGGTTCAGCAGGTTGCAGAAAGTGGCATCGGTTGGACATTAAATGCTGCTAACGATACCCAAGCGGATTTTAACGATAAAACCGCTCAAGATGCTTTAAATCTTACGGATACGGTGCGTAAAACCCACTATCAATACGATAATTTAGGGCGAACCCAACAGGTTATTGCCCCTGAGTTCACTACGGGTACACCGGGTGCATTCATTACCTACGCTCAACTAACAACGCAGAAAGTTGATCGTTGGGGTAATGTCATCGAGCTTGTTGAAGGTGATCGTGATGGAGTGGTTGGTCAAAACGGAATAGAAAGCTGGACAACCACGTACCAATATAACCAACAGAACAAGGCCATTTATGAGCAAAAACTCAAAGGCGAGCAGCTTAATCTTTGGCAACAAACCGGTGATGCGGTTAATGGAGAGCAAGTTATTGCTCAACAAGCTATCACCATTGATAACCATTTCTATGTGGACTTACAAGGTCGCCAACTAGGTTCTGTTGATGCGAATGAAAACAGCCAAGCAACCTTGTATAACAACCGAGGTTTGGCAGAAAAACTTGTTGCAGCGGATGGTGGTATTTCTCGGAATGGTTATGACGCGTTAGGTCAACGTCGAGAAGCGACCAATGAAATCGGTCATAGCCATTTTTATCGTTATGATAAAGCGGGAAGAATGTCTAACCACTACACCGCAAGTGGTGGTGAAACCCGTTATGAATATGATAACGCGGGCAACCGTGTATTAACCCGTCAACTGATCCGTGGTACGGCAAGCGCTAACGATCAACAGTGGTTGGAAACACATCAGCGTTACAATGCGCTGGGCAAAGCGGTAGAAACCATTGTTGGTGATCTGAATGGACTATCTCAAGCTGATCGTACACGAACAACCATGTATTACGATGAACGAGGTAATCAATCCGCCGCAGTATTGGTGGATGGTGGTGTAGCCAAATTTGATTATGATTACTTTGGTCGAATGCAGCACAAGCGTGATTATGGCGGTATTGATACGCAGTTTGTTTATGACCAAGCAGGACAGTTACGCCGTCAGTATCAATTACAAGAGCGTAATACCTATCGTACGGGTAGTGAAACAGCTGATTTGAATTATGGCTATACCTCCAATGTACAAGATATTCGTTATGAGTATTTAGCCAATGGTTTGGTTGGCGTCAAAGATGATCTTGGGGTGGGATTACACACAAGTTATGTGTATGACCAGAAGGGGCGTCAAATTCGTGAAGTGAATGTGGGAGAATCGTATCAATTAGCAACGGTTAATCTGCCTACATTAAAGTATCGAACAATATGGAACCCCATCTCAGAAATGTTTGAATCGAAAGGGTTTCAGTTCACCGCCGAACGTTCACTAAAAGTGACAACGGAAATTACTACGGATACAAAGTATGATCGATTGGGTCGTATTCAGAGCGTGAATTCAATCAGTCACGCCGACCCTGTGACGATTTTACGAAATGGTGAATGGCTTACAACACCAGTCGAGGAGCTAACGGATTACGGCATTAATCTTACCTACGAATACGATGCAGTAGGCAACCGTCGTCACGTATCTGATGGTGTAGCAGAGGATGAGCTTTGGTACAGCTACGATAAGAACAATCGTCTGCTTGCGACACAAGGTGCACGAGTAATAGATGGTACCGAGAGCCGTGTCGGCTTGCACGCTACCAATGAGCGCAGTGCATTGTTGTCTTATGACTTGGCGGGTAACCGTATAAAGTCTGAACGTGCTGGAGGTGATCTCGAAAAGTACATTTATGATGCTGATAATCGGCACGTTGCCACAACCGTAACGGACTCTGCAAACGCGGGTAATACGTACGTCAGTCAAAAGCACTACGACAAAATGGGGCGTGCTACCTACCAGTTTAATTACAACTACCAATCAGCGGATGAAGATAACAACAGCACAGCAGTGGGTGACCCGAAAGAGCTTATCGCATACACCTATCAAGGTGATGGTCAGTTAGCAGGTCAGATTGCGTATGGATATACAGATGCTGGATTACCACAAGTACATACTGCCAGTGACAAAGCACTATGGAGTTATGTTTCAAATGATGGAACGATTGATACGAGCAATCTGAAGAAATCTTATAAAGTAGATTTTAGTTACACGGGTTATGACTCCATCAAAACGCAAACGACTACCGGTTATGATAGCAACGGTACAACGGTTAGCTATACCGATAAAATTACCAATTCCTATATAGGGTTTGATAGTTTTAAAGTGATCTCCCGTGCAGGTAGACGTCAGTCAGACTTAAGTAAATATAAGCCAGGAACCACCACCCAATATTACGATGCTAATGGCAATGTAATCGCATTACGAGATCATCAAAAAGCGGCTAATAACCGTGACTTTTACCTGAATTCTCAAGGTGAAATCATTCGTAAGCGAAACTTGGACGGTGCGACAAAAACTCAGTATTACTACTATAGTAACGGCAAAGGTATCGCCAGTGATGGCCAGTTAGAAGATAAAGATCTGGATTATAACTTCACACCTATTAGCGATAACTACCCATCACCAACCCCCAGTGCATACACGGTGCAATCCACAAACGAAAGTTTGGAAACGGTAGCCGCACAGATTTGGGGAGATTCATCTCTTTGGTATTTAATTGCAGATGCTAATGGATTAACAGCCTCTGGTGGTTTAACGGTTGGTCAGATACTGACTATTCCGAATAACGTCACCAATGTGCAGAATACCAGTGAAACGTTTAAGCCGTACAATGCGTCACAGATAATTGGTGATACCACGCCAACTATGCCGATTGCACCGCCACCTAAAGAGGATGGAGGGGCTGGTTGTAGTGCAGCACAGATACTGGTCATTATTATTGTGATCATCGTGATTATTTGGACTGCGGGTGCTGCATCGAGTGCTGCTGGTGTAGGCGCTGGTGCGGGTGGAGGAACTGCTGCCGGAGGAACTGCGACGGCCTCAGCGGGTGGTGCTGTAGCTGGTGGAACGGCTACCGGTTTAACAACGATGGAACTTGGTGTAGCGGTTCTTGCAGGTGAATACGGAACAGCGACCGCCATAGGTGCAGGTCTTGTTGCTGGTGCAGCAGGTAACGCAGTTGGTCAGGTTGCGGGAATGGCGTTAGGGATTCGTGATGAATTCTCATGGAATGAAGTTGCAGTAGGGGCAGCATCAACGGCTGTCGGTGGCGCTCTTTCAGGAATCACTACGGTGGCAGGAAGTGAAGCCTTAGGATTAATGTTACAGCAGACCTTAAGTTACACCGCGAACTACGGTATCAACAAAGCAGCAGGAATGGATGTCACGTTCCGTTGGAGTGATGTTGCAGCAAGTGTTGTCGCAGCAGGAGCAACAAAAGCAATTGGTAGGATAGATACTAAGGATGTCGGTTTACAGACCTTCCAAGACGCAGCAAGAGCGACTGCATCCGGCATGCTTGAGCGTAAACTTAACAAGTTATTTGGACATGGTGGTAAGCAGACAAACGCTGAGATAGCTATGAATGCCTTTGGTCAAGCTATCGGTGATTCCATCGTTGGTAAGACTCAGCGTAGTTACGCTATAGAGTTTAAGGAGCAAAGAGCGGCAGAGCAAAGGGTCACTATGGGTGATGCTAAGGGTGTTGGTACTGGGGTGAATGAAATGGTGGGCCCACCTTTACCCCCTGAGCTATTAGCACAACGAAACTTTGTCGGGCCTCAGGTACTCGCTGATTTGTTGGCACAGCGTAATCGTGAATCTGCTGAACAACGACAATGGTCGCAAAACCAATCTGCTAAATTAGGTGGCTTGATTTCTGATATTGATAATACGTTAGATTATGAGCTGGGAAGCGGAGGCGGCTTCAATGAGTTCCGTCGAGGTCAGGTTTTGGCGGATAGACAAGGCCAGTGGGATCAGGCTATGTCTGATGCTGGAAATCGCGTAGTAGGTAAGCAACAACAAGCTGAATTTGATGCTTTAGTTAATGCTGGACTTGAAGGGCCGTGGAGGCCTGGAGCTGTACCAATACAGTTTGGTGCCTCTGATGTACCTTTCGCAGGTGATTCACCTTCTGTTTTTCAGATTGAAGGGGGTAATATATACTATGCCGATGGTGGGCGTCGTGACCTTGTAAATGGAGGAGTTCCGCTTTCTGGCCTGGAGAAATTTGGTAACTATTTAGATAGTAAGCAACTTGGCGGGGCTACCAGAACATTATTCCCTGCGCTAAATGCTCTTGCTGTAGTTGGTGGTGTGTTGGATGATGGTATGCGATTGCTGCATAATGAAAGGTTGTTGCCTTATATGGCTGCTCCTGCGACTGCACCTATAGCAATATTACCTGGGCTGTTGACTAAGATGACAGCGCCTTTGAAATCGCTACCTGGAATGAAAGGTGCCTCAAATGGAAACGTTTTAGCTCGTGAGACTGGGAATCCTATAATAGACTTAATGTTTGGTAGGAAAGTCGGTGAAGGGCTCCCGGGTTCACAGGGTGTAAAAATTGCCAACAGGCCAACCGTGTTAGAGCTAGAAAATTTGAGTGCGAAACATAATGTGGAGTTTTCAGTTACTTATAGTCTGGGTAAAGGACGAAATGGTGGTGGCGGTCAATATTATCTACGTTCAGGTACGATAAATTCCGTAAACGTTCCTATTAAGCCTGATTCAATTTGGATTTCACATACGCATCCTGGAGGAACTGCAATTGCATCAGGTGCTGATCAGAAAGTTCTTAAAGCTTTGCAAGCAGTTGGTTCACGTCAAAAGAGTTCACAAGTAATACCTTTAGGGAAACCACCTATTAGGTTTAATCTCGCTAATAAGTCAATTACACAATAAGGGTTTAGAAATTTACATGGAAAAATTAGATCAATATTCATATATTTGGACGGGCGAGAAAGATAATTGGCAAATAAAAGATCTTGGTGATAATGATTTTTTGATTTTTAATCTTTCAGAGAGTTCGGCGCTTACTATTGATGATGATGAATTATATCAAGCGTTAGTTAGTAAGATGATTGAGGAAGGAATAGAAGTTTGTAAAATTTGAATATTCATAGAGACACTGTCAATCTAACCCGCCCTAAACGAGAAAAGGCAGGCAGTATTTGGCTTAGGTGTTCATCTGCAACCCTGCTGGTTCTTTAAAGGCGCTACACAGGGCCTGTGAGGGTGTTGCAGGGTGAGCGTTAAGTGCTGCAACCTATCCGAAAGCATGCATTTAAGGCCCTTGTGGTTACTTCATTACAGGGGCTTTTTACTCTTCACAAAATAGATTAAATTGGTCATTACAATAAGCTGTATAAGCCGTGGATTAAGAAGGCTTCGGAAGAATTATAAAGGATAAAAGATGCAAGGAATGCATGTAACATTCTTCAAAGAGAATGGGGAAAGTTGTACAGGGATTGTCATCTATTTCGACCCGGTTGAACGCCAAGTGGTTGTTCAGGATGAGAAGGGCGGAGAGTGGGTTGGTAAGCCTGAACAGGTGTTTGAACGTAAGAGTTAAGGGAATAACACAAGAATAAGGAGTAATTCTTGAATATACGACACATGGAAATTAAAGATTTACCCAAAGCATCGTTGGTGCATAAAGAAGCCTTTGTCCGTCAACAGTATTCATCTGAATGGTTAGAATGCAATATTAATGCTTATCCCAGAATGCTTAGCTTTGTGGCAGAAGTAGATGGTTCTATTGTTGGGTACATTATATGGAATCAGAAGAGTGGGTTTCGACCTGAAGCAGTTATTGAATTAGAACAGATTGCTGTATTACCATCACATCATGGTCAAGGTATTGGCAGAAGTCTCATTGAAGAGACGTTACCCTTTGTGAAATACCAGCTAACGAAGCAGGGTGCAATGCTAAAGCATATAACTGTCACCACCAGGGCTGATAACCATGCACAGAGACTGTATAGGAATACATTGGGTGCTGAAGTGGAGGCTACCATTGCTAATCTGTATTCTGCTGATGAGGTGTTTATGGTTGCAAGGGATGTAATGATTTGATCTTAAGGTTAAGTCACAAGAGTCGGTGGTTTAAAAATGACCAAGCTTAGATATGCATTTTGGATCGTATTTTGTACTGGCTCAGCATCCATTGTCGGTTTAAAAATGATGCATATTTATCCTTCCTACGCTTTGGCATGGATAGTATCTGGTCTGCTGTTGGCGTGGTTATTTGAATTGCGTAAAAAGCGGGAATAATGGTGTGTATGGAGTGGAGAGTTTACCTTGGTTCGGTTCGAAGTCGCCAGTGCTATTGTATCTGCCTCTATTTAGATTGCCCCTTAAGGTTGTTGATATTGATTATCAATAAATTCCGATGTGTCTGGACATAAATTGTTCGACTAATGGTGGGTGTAATCGATTTGATTGGAGCATGGTGCTAATGCGGCGCCTGGGCCCTTGGAGTGGCAGTTAGGGCACTTTAGTTTTTGGGGTATCTAAACGATAACAGGGTGCAATGTGATCAAGCATGAGCTAAGGTTGGTGTCCACCAGTATAAATGTAAGGGTATTATTAACTGAGATGGATGAAGCGCAAATAGCGGCATTGATGACAAGAGTTGAAAAAATAAGCCTACACTGCATATCCATAACCCATACTCTGAACATTTCGGTAGATTGCCTGATTTCGAAGTTGAATATGAATTTAGTGTTGACCCTGAGCTGAAAGACGTTGTTCCGTGTCAGGGAATGCGTACTGACTTCCTATATGATGGCGATGATCCTCAAATAGAGGGGATCAATATGATATGGCCTGAGTTGCTTGATGGGAACGGTGATGTGATATTGGACAAGCGAATTCTACCTGCCAGCAAAGGAACAGCTACCATGTGGATTGGTATGCATGAGAGTAGAGTAAGCATTCATCGGAATAGAATTCAGCTTGGTACCAAGGGTTATTGGGTGTTTGGATCAAAAGTATACGCTAAGGTAATTGTGACTAAGATTATTGGGCTATTTGAGAATGAAGAATAGTGCAGTTGTAATGAGTGATAGCTGAGAAAATCTTCGCTTTAAATGTTCAAATGTAAGGAATAAGTAGTGAGTAGTGTTTTTGCATTTATTGATGAGTCAGGTGATCCGAACTTAGATACTTCAAAGCAAGGGACATCTAAGTTTTTCATTGTTTGTGCTGTTATTGTTAAGGAGGATGGGTTGGCTGCCCTTAAAGCTGGTGCTGAATTAATCAGGGGAAGGTATTTTCAAACGGGTGAGATTAAGTCAAGTGGTATCAAAGGCAGCAATCATGGGAGGCGAGTTAAGATACTTAATGAGATGTTTAAACTTGATTTCAAATTCTACGCTGTTGCCGTGGACAAAGGTGCTGTAAGGCGTGATTCTGGCCTTAAACATAAAAAATCTTTTCTCAAATATGTTAACGGGTTGTTGTATAGCCGCTTGTTTCAGAATTATGAAGATTTGTATATCGTTGCAGATGAGCACGGCAGTGATGATTTCAAGACCAGTTTCCAAAGTTACATAAATAAGCAGCATAAGCCTGATCTTTTTTGGCGATCTAGGTTTGATTTGGTCTCAAGTAAGGATGATGTCCTTGTTCAGTTGTCTGATTTCGTTGTTGGAACCTTGGCTAAAATATACGAAGGCAAGGGCGGTGATGCTTTAGCTGAGGCGTATCAAAAACTAATCAAGGATAAATCGCTAGGATTAGTGGAATGGCCTACAAAATACCAGACGTATTTCCCGCGAGATACTACTACACCAGGGTTTGACGAGTTCATACATAAGCATGCATTAAATAAGGCTGAGGTGTTTCTAGAAAGCAATGAAAATTCTGCTGGTGAGGATGTTATGTTGCAGGTTTGTGTGTTGGCATATTTGGTTTTCCAAAGTCGTATGGTGCCGTTTAAGAACTATGTTCCAACAAAGGAGCTTCTTATTCACCTAAATGAAAGGGGTTTTCTTAACGTTAAAGAGCAAGCTATTCGTTCTACTATTATTGCAAAGCTTCGAGATAAAGAAGTAATTATTGCCAGTTGTAATAAGGGGTATAAGATCCCTTGTTGTTATGATGATCTGTATGATTTTGTAGAGCGTGTTGACAGTCAGGTAATGCCGTTGCTTAAAAGGCTGAATAGAGCAAGAAATAGCTATTTGCTTGCAAGTCATAATGAAATTGACTTGTTGAAAGGGCCCAATTATCCGAAGCTGGTTTCATTTCTTGAGGAGTTTAATAAATAGAAAAGGATGCCGAACTAAGATTGTCAATGACTGGATAGATGTGATGCAGGATTTATGTCGGCGCTGACTATTGATATTGAAAGTCTTGGCGCGGATGCTCACTAAGTAATATTTTGCTATCTTTTATTCTATGAAAACAGGAGGGAGTGGGGGGTGATTTTCAATAATTATATACATTTTTTGGACGAAGAAACCTTCAACGTTAAAGTCTTTTCGAAATCTGGTTCATTTGTCGGTGAGGGTGAGTTACGATTTTCTCAAAAATTCCAGTCTGGAGTATCTTTTGGGTTTTCGGCCAATATCATCAAATTCAAAGATAATACTCACTTTCGGTGTGAATTACCTGAAGGAGGTTGCTATACGCTAATAGATTGTGTGGTTATAAATAACTCAATATACCCAAAACTCATAGTTAAGGGTGAAAATAAGTCTGAAGAATTTTGTAACGTTAGCATATTGCTGCAAGGCGTATCTCAATGGATGGACAGTGAGGGGTGTTTTGAAATTTCTGATCTGGATATTATACGCAACCGTGAACAGAAAGTTTTCGATGTCGAATTGCTGGATATTGACGGTGGAAAATTTAGTATAAGTTGTGAGCATTGGTGTGAGACAAAAAGGCAGAAAGCTAACAATCATGAAGTAAATATATATACGATGATAACTTGTGAGACGAAAAGTGGATTTTGGTCTGCACCACAAGTTATTGAATTGATACATGAAATAAAGACAATTTTTACGTTGCTTTTGGGTTTTCCAGTGGGTGTTGAGTATGTGTTGGATAGAGATGAATCTGGAAAAATGCAGTCTGTGTATTTCTTGAGTTCAATAAGTGACAAGAACTACTCTACTGAATCCCAATATTGTTTTGTTTCATCAGCTTATCTATTTGAAAATGATAAATGGGGCGATGTTTTTAGTTGTTTTTTTGATAAAAAGTCAACTGACTTTAGAAACGTTTGGTATAAAGTGGCAGGGTTGATGTCATATGAAGGATCTTGGGAATATGAAATATTAGCATACGTCAGCCTTGTTGACAGGTATGTTAGTTTGTACGCGAAAGCCATCGATAAAAAGCTTCCAGATAAAAAGTTTAAAAAGGTTCGCAGAAGTATTCGAGCTTTATTGCACGAAATTAGAGGGGGATTTGCAAAGGATAGCGAAGAAAGCCATGCAGAGTATGATTTGATATTTGAGAGCATCGCCAGACAAACGCTGGGTCTTGGTAACTCAAAGTTTTCATCGTTTGCCGAAAAGTTTGAATATGCATTGAGCGAAACCGATGGCGTAATAAAGGGGATTATTGACTTGTCTCCCGAAGATGTCGCGCACTTGATTAAGTTTAGGAATTCCGTTGCACATGGTGACGATCCCAAGATCAAGAATGGTAACAATATTTCTTATGAGGTAGTACTCAGTAATAAGTTAAAGCTGTTGCTGCTTTACTGGTTGTACAGGGATATTGGGTTTTCAGATATGGATTTTGTGGTTTTTTTGGATAACTGGTTTCACCCATCTGTACGCAAGGCGCGTTTGAATAAGGTGGCATTGGATAGGGCCTCAGGTAAATATTTGTATCTTGATGTTAACAAAACCAATTTCTCTAAGGCCAAGAGTTATAGGTTTGGATGCCTTGTTTTTGACTACGTTAAAGCAAGTGATACTTATAGGGTGAATAAAAAACACACTGACGATATCGAAAAATGGTATAGCCGTGGTATTAGTCCTCAGAAACCAAGATCGGTTGAAGAAGAGCTTATGTCGGTTGTGGATACGTTAAAAGTTAGAAATATTGCCTATGTAGGAAGTGTCTATATAAAGCATGAAAAGGAGGTGTTCAAAATAAATATCGGTGCTTGTATTCTAAATTGCCCTGATTATATCTCAAGTTCGAATTTGTTTTTTGACAGGTTAAGGGTGTTTGATTACGAAAGTGACCAGTGGCTACCATCTGAGTTTGAAAAGGGTATTGCTATGGCCAATTTGGATGCAAGAGCTGTTGATTTAAATTGATTTGATCAGCCTTTAGTAGCATTTTAAAAACCAGTAATAATTTGAATGCGGCAAGGTAACTACAACGTTAAAAACACCCCCCAGAGAACGGCTGTGTGTACGCACACGCCCCCTTTAAGCTCTTTATGCCTCAATGCCTGCGTTGCACAATGGATCTTTGATCCACTCGTTATGTGTGCGTGTAAGGCTGTAATTACGGCCCTTGTAGGGAAGGAGCGGCGATAAATGGATTGTGAATAGCTGGAATAAGCGGGGGGCAGAGAGTGATCACGTTCAATCGCAGGAGGTGATCACTTTGGATCGCAGAGGGTGATCATTTTGGTCCGCAATATGCAAGGGCAGCTGGTGGTGATATTAAGACGGCTAGTGATGCACTATGGTGGGCTTTTCTTAACGTTATGAATGCAAAGGTATCCATGTCGCAGGCCCAGTCTTCAGCGGGCATTATTGCAACCGTGGTATTGAATAAGGTTGGGTTACTTCTCTTCGCTTACGTTAATGCGATGATGATTGCATGGTTGATACAGAGACGTACTGACTTTAAGAGTGTGGTAGCTGTTGTGGCTTCTCAAGGCGGGAGTGAAGTAGGAGATCCTAAGGCTGGCAAGGATGTTTCCTGTGTGGTGGCAGAGGCAGAGTAGCTATATATTTAATATCGGCAGTCGCCACCCAATGACAGCGGTGTAGGTATGCATTAATGTGCCCCTTCAGAAGGGCTTGGGTGTATTCTCAAAAGGTTTTAGTTCTTTGAGAGGTGAGTCGATCATGTATGGAATTCACTGTGAAGGCTGTTGTATCGATTCAATTTATACGGCGGGAAATTAAAAAATTACAATTGATCAGACGGGGCTGTGCCAGGAGATGATACTTACATAATTTTGTTATCTAAAGAATATTCAAGCAGATCTATTGCTTCATGAGGGTCTGCGTCTACCGCTCGGCAATATTCGAGCAATTCAATAATGTCTATCCGGCGTCTGTCTTGCTCAAGCTTGCCTATCACAGAGTGGTGGCGTTGCAATATCTCAGCTACAGCTCTGATTGACAGGCCTTTAGCCTCACGCTTTTGCTTCATCCAAGAGCGAAGGTCTTTGTATTCTTTTGAGTAGGAGGATGGTCTCATTGTCACGATGATAGAGACAGGGTAGAATGTCGCGAAATTCGAGACAGAGCCTGAAAAATCGTACGATGAATAAAATCCAGATAAAACCCGAGTTTCTCTCACTGCTTGTGTCTAGCAAACACGATACCTTTACTGCGATGGAGCTTACTAATGCATATCTTAAGCTGCCAAGTTGCCATGATCTAAAGAAAGTAGCCGCTAGGCAGTTTGTATTGCGTAATCTCCAGAGGCTTGATGATAAAGGGTTTCTGGACAAGGTTGGGGGCGAGGGTTCACGAGCAACAAGGTATCGGCTGAATGATAGTTTTAGCAAAGATTGCGTGATTACCGGCAAGCCTCATCGACCGATAGTCAGTAAAGTTGATATTGCTTCCGCTGATTTTGCGATAGGTCTTGAGGAAAAGCTTAAGGTTCACAAGTTAGAACTGCTTTCCACCGTCGGAGAGATCGAAGAGTATGAGCTTATTGGCAGTGAAACTCCTCAGCGGCGTGAACATATCCAAGAGTTATATAATCACGCAAGGGACCACTACTCCAAAACGCTTGGCCGCATACGAGCCCTTGAGTCACTAATCTCACATTGTTGATCCCCCTAGCATGAAATTACGTCAATGGCAGGCTGAGTGTATAGGCAAGGCACTTGAACAGTACGGGTCAGGCAATACACATTTTATGTGTCTCGCTACACCCGGGGCGGGTAAAACCATGATGGCTTCAATACTTGCCAAAAAACTGTTGGAGAAGGGTGATATTGATCTTGTGGTTTGCTTATCACCTTCGGTAATTGTCTCTGAGGATTTCAAGTCAGAACTTAAAGTGCAAACGGGAAAAAGGCTGGACGGTAAGTTGGGGTCTAGTGGGTGTTCTTTGACCTATCAAGCCATGCTCAGTTTGGGCAGTGATTTCTGGACATTGCTTTTGGAGTTTCGTGTATTTGTTATTTTTGATGAGATTCATCACTGTGCAGGAAATGGCGCGCAGAATGCAAATGCATGGGGTGAGCGAATTATTTCTCAAATCCAAGGTAGGGCCGCTTATACCTTGGCGCTTACTGGTACTCCGTGGCGATCAGACAGTATCCCAATAGTTTTAGCACGCTACTGTGAGAGCAAGCAAATCCATTGTGATTATAGCTACGGGCTAAGCCAGGCAATAACCGACGGAGTATGCAGAACACCTAGGCTGACATTGATAGATAATGACCAAATAGTATTTAACCAGGGGCGTGAATGCTGTTTCTATAGTTCATTTGGAGAATTGTTGGAACAGGCCGACTGCAGTTATCAAAGCCTTGTAGAAAATGAAACTTTAGTGAACTATATGATTGGCAAGGCTAACCAAAAACTAAACCAGCTTAGAAAGCAAGTTCCTGATGCGGGTGGATTAATTGTTGCAACATCGGTTTCCCATGCTCGTAAGATACATCGCCTGTTAGAGACTCAATTCAATGAAGTTGCCGATATTGCTACCTACTTAGAGGAAGATGCGATATCCATCATCCAAAATTTCAAATACTCATCAAAAAAGTGGATCATATCGGTCGGTATGATTAGCGAAGGTACGAATTTGCCAAGGTTGCGCGTATGCTGTCACTTAACCCGCGTTAAGACAGAGCTCTATTTTCGGCAAATATTGGGACGTATCTTAAGGGTTAATGGCCCGGTTGCAGGGGAGGGGTTCCTTTACATGCCGGCTGAGCCGACATTGACGGAATTTGCACATCGCGTTGCAGAAGATATCCCTAAAGAGAATGTTGTTAGCTTTGATCCTATGCCTAACCCCAAATCATGTGAACCTGAATCATCGGCTAAGGTGCCGGAGTCCTGTGGCTCATTGGAATTATCGCCAAGTGATTTTACAAACGATGAGAACAACCCGGATACTTTGGCATGTGGTGATTCCCTTTTAGCACGATCTTATGACGCTACGTTGAATATGCCGGGGCGGTTTAAAAGCGAGATGCTGTCGTTTAATGGATTTGTGTTTTTATAGGTCTATTACTTGAGGCTTTAAAAGAGATTAAAACCTTTCTCAGATCGGGCTGCGTGGAGGTTAGCACCAGAAAAGCAGCTATTTCGATTAGCGATGTCTATAGCACGAGCTCGCCCGCTACGAATGAGCGCGTTATCTGCCTCTCGCAGGGCTTTTTTAACTTGTTGATGTTGGTCTAAAAATTGTTTCCTTTTCATGATCTTAATTATTCCAGATAATCAGGGTTCAATCAATCTTGTCGGAGGACAGGCCCTCTGGGTATATTGGAAAATACTAGATTGATCAATGGCACGTTTGATTATGCTGTTTCTTTTGACTTGTCGCAAGTGCTGCTCTAGAGCCCTTATTGCCAACAAGCAGGGGGTACTCAAGATTTAACTATTTCACTTAGTAGGCCTTCCACACCAGGGATTAGCTTCTGAACTGTCAGTGTAAAGAAATCGACCCAATCTCTTCTACAGGAGTCTTCGGAATCCAAAAGTATTTCCGAACGATGTTTCCTGTATAAACTCAATAAAGGACTCAGTTTTTGAGGGTCGCTGTTGATAAAAGCCTAAAAAAAGTGAAGCCAATTACGAGGGGAGGCTCAACTTTTTCTTGGTAAGTGAAATAGGTTTTATCTGAAATTTCTTGTTATCAGGCTTCTTGTTTTTTGACCAGGTTACTACTCTTTATTGTGTTTTCAATGTCTCGCTCAAAAGCAGATAGAGTTTCATCAATCAAATGCAGACCTTCAGTGATAGTCATTGATTTATCCTTTAGTTGTTGCTTAAGGTGTTTAATTTGTTGCTTCACCACCTTAACGGAGCCCTTTAGTTGCACTGCGCTGTAAGCTTCACTGTATCCATTCAAATCAGCAAACACGAGATTAATATAGGTATCGAGAGAGTAATGATGAGTGTGCCCTGTCCATTCCTTGAGTTGCATTTTAAATCGCTCCGTGTGTAATAAGTGTTCACGAAACTTGTCTGCTGAGGTGATCTCTTTGTGCTCTAGGATTATGTCTCTTAATTTATTTGTGATAAATGCGTGTCGATACAAGTGAGGGTGAAGTTCTCCTACAATGCCTAGTTCTTTCTTCCATGTATTCATATAAGATGTCAGCGTAGCGCTCTGCAGAGGCTTGCCAGTGGTAAGAGATACAAATAAGTAGCCATGATCATTAGCTTTACCAAGCGTCCGTTTAATTACTTTTTTTCTAGTCTTATTTATATATAGCTTAATACTTGCTAGCAAAGCTAAGGATACTGGAATGCTTCTGCTTTCTACATCATCCCTGCGTTTTAAAGTGGTAAGTCTCAAAAATGGGTTAGTACCAGATTCTGTGGCATTCTTAATGTCATTCATCGTAATTGAGTGGATCTCTGTTATACGCCCACCTAGGTGCTCTAAGCATTGGTACAAAGCAATATCTCGGTATCTTTTTTCACGATTCTTTTGGCTTTGGATGTGCTCCCAAACTTCTAACGCATAATTTTCACTAACAGGTAGTCGCCTTTTTACTGCATCCTGCGAGGGTACGGAAGCATGAGTTATTACCACTACTTCCTTTTTATGTTTTGAGCCTTCGATTGATATTCTATGCTTTTTTGATTTAACTCGAATAGCATTTTCTTTACCTGTACCAATAAAATTATCAAGGTCGTGATACTCTTTAACAAAGCATAAAAAATCAATGCATCTCTGAGCTATGGCTCTTGTGGTATTATTAGCCCTTACAAGTTCTCCATATTTATCTCTCTGCCCCTGTAAGCCTTGTACAAACAGAGTAAATGTCGGATCTTTAAGCCGACTAAATTCTAGTTTATTTATATAACAATAATGAACTAGGTGGTGTATATGTTTGGCATAGGTTTTTAATGTGCTGGGTTTTCTGGAATCTCGGAGCTGTTGGTTGATGTACATATTGGCTTCATAGCAAGGTGCGCTATTTTCATAGGTGATAAAAGGCGTGTTTTTTGCATCCACCAATTTTAATTTATTGTCGAGTGGGGATAGAAAATCCCATCGCTCTAATTTCTCCAAGTAAGTAACAGGCATAAATAAATCTCAACTTAACGTTTGACGTTTAACTCTTTAAACGTGTAATTTAATTTAATCTCAACTTCCTGATTAATGCGACGATATTCACTTTCCTGAAACTCTCTGCTTTCAGTGGATAGCGCCATTTTTTTTAACCCGCCACGCAACTCACTGATGATAGTAGTAAGTAAAAAATTGCTTTTTTGCATGGTGCATAATTCATGTTCTAAATCAACAACCTTGTGTTTTAAGCCTGTTCGTGTGGTCTTGGTTGCCTTTTTGCCAACGAAAACGCTTTCAATTGCATCTTTAGCGTTAACTCGCAACTCATCTAACTCTAGAAAGCCACGTTCAAGAAGAGATTCAGAGGCACTTTTAAGAGTGTTTAATGAACATGATGCAATGCCACGCTCTGAGTTGCTGTACTTGGCGAGCCCTCCTTGAGATTTTAAGGCTGACTTTAATGAAAGGTCGTCCTTGAAAGGCACTGGATCACCAGTGATTTCCTTGAGAAATACCTTAGTTTCAATGACTTTTTGTTGATTAATCTCTAATGTGTTCATGTCAATGGTACCTTCAATCTAGCTCATTTACTTGAAGTACAAGTGTGAAATCGGTCGATATTGCACCATCATGAGTGACAGTGAAAAAGTCAGGTTCTAATGTAATGGAGCCATCATTTAAGAGTTCTAAGACTTGCTCTTCTAGGGCAGCTTGTCTTTCCAATTGCTCCACATTTGGAACTGTATGGTAACCATCTTCATAATCTTCCACGGCATTCGCTACGGTGGACATTGATATATTTTCCTTCGCTACGCCATAGCGCTTTGAAATTGAATTTGCTAGCGCATCTAAGTTTTCAAGTGTTTGGTTTTGCAGGGCATCAACAAGGTAGGATGCTTTGATGCCATTTAGAACCGCTCCTGTTTCGCTTTCACTGATATAGTGATACAAGTGCTCGGTATCGGTATGAGCTAGCATCCAGCGAAGCGTATCTAACCCATCATACCCTTTTGACCAGAAGAACATCATTGCGAAAAATCTTCGTAATTGGTGTTGACGAACGTAATATCTGAGTAGTTCATCATTCATAGACTTAACTAGGGGAGTTTCAAAGTAATCACAAGCAGCATTTAGATGGTCATTGTAAGTTTGTGCTAATACCTTTGATAACTTAAAGGATGGAGTGTGTAGGTTGTTAAACAGGGAAAGTTCACCTTTATTTAATTTATTTTCGATAATAACATGATTAAATTTCTCCAGTTTCCATATTAATAAGGCAATCGAACGGGTAATTGGTCGATTATTAGTAGCGTTTTCTTCATGCTTGCCACCA
Organism: Gammaproteobacteria bacterium 42_54_T18; assembly: GCA_002163245.1. GTDB lineage: Bacteria > Pseudomonadota > Gammaproteobacteria > Pseudomonadales > Ketobacteraceae > 42-54-T18. Next base: position 112,476 of record MAAL01000054.1, read on the forward strand.
TTGCCTGACTTTTTAACAATACTTACTAACTCGTAATCAGTTTTCTCACCTTTCTTACTTAAGGGGTCGGTATTGGGGTGCAGGTTACCCTGTGGTTTAAGGCTTACCAATTCGTCCTGTCGTTTTGCCATGATGACGCCAACCAAAATTTCAATTGCACCGATGAGAATATCGTACAGGTCAAATAATCCATGGTTACTTCTCCTTTTGGTGAAAACGTCCTCATCAGCAGAACTAATACATAGTTCTCTCACACCCAATTCAAGTAAGTCTTTATGCACAAATAATAGAGACTTTTCCTTAATCCATTCAGCTCGCTCAGTCGTAGATATCACTTTCCCATCGCTCCAATAATGTTTGTGAGTGGTGCTGTAGCTGACTCCTTCCTTAAGTACGCTAAGTACAGATTCCAAAATGGTATCTTGATACTGATGCGAAAATTCAAAGCTATTTTTTATAAGGCCAAATACCAGCTTGGGAGGTATAGTTGTAGTTCTTCCCTTGTTCTTAAGTTTTACATGCTCTTTAACTCGCTTTGCAGATAATCTTTTCGTTGCAGAGGCGGGAGGCTGGCTTGTTTGAGGTATTTCATGAATTGTGGTTAGCAGTTTTAAAGTAGTGATATATGTTTGTACTGAATGCTCTGCGTAGGTATCTGATCTTTGTTTGTTAGGTAAGGGGGGGAACTCTGTGTTCCTTTTTTTATTGTCTAGTCTTAATTCTTCTATGAGTGAGAATGTAGAGGGTCTTAGGGCAAGTGTTTGACTTGAATATACTAACGGCACTAAAACATTATTGTTCCCTTTTAAGGACTTCTCTTTTTGTTTCCCTGAACCATTATAGTAACCAACACCTTTTAGCCAGCAGCAGGCTTTAATGCGTTCTGACATGCTTAGGCCAAGTTCCTGGTCTTCATTGGGTATGGTGCGAGTAATGAAAGGGTGCGCTTTCTGAAAGGTGTCAGCTTCCTCATCACTAACAAGCTGAATCTTTTGGAGTAGGTGTTTTTTCACTTTTGAATGGTAGTCGTATATACCATTTTCAAGCTTTTCGCTGGCAAGTTTGACCAATAAAGCCATGTGGAAATCATCATTTAAGCCTGCTAGGTGCATTGTTGTAAGCTTTATGCTTTGGCCATTAATCAAGATACCATTAATGAGGTTAATAACTCTGTTAATGGCTTCATACACAGAGGTTCCTTTGATTAACTTGCCTCCATTAGTAAGCGGGTCATCACATGCCAATATCCAATATTTAAAAGTATTTAGAAGTGGTGAGTTTCTTTCGTTTGTTAATTTTGAGTCGTCATAGAGAGTAGTTTTTTCCCAGTCAATTATTTTAATTCTGGATTTCTTTAGTCGATACAATTCTATGCGCCAAATAGGAGAAAAAAAGTCTGATTTTAACCAATCTCGTTGATGTAAATCGTAGTCAAAAATTCCTGTAAAAGAATTTGTAATCACCTCAAGGGCACGAAAATCCCCATTGGAAACTGAAAATTCAAGTAAAGAATCCAAATCCTCTCGATTGATTTTAGAAAGGTCAGTAGAGCCATTTGCAATGTTCTCAACTAATTTTAGCGACATAACAAGTTCTCCTTAAAGAGTTCCAAATCCAGTGGGTTGTTGGTCGCATGTTCGTACATATGCTTAGCTTCCTGGGGTGGGGGTCTGTATCTTTTTGCTTTATTGGTTAGAGAAAATGTATCCAAAATAAACACCGCTGCTTCGTACCATTTTTCAATTATTGGTACAAATACATCTTCCTTGGTGGCAGTTTCTATTATGGTTTGAATGGCAATTAATACTTGAAATAGTGGGGTGCTTAATGTGTAAACGAGTTCATCCAGTCGTTCTGTTTGGTTTTGATGTTCCTCTACTAGCAAGCAATCATTGGCTTTTTTAAGCTGTTCTGGGAGTTCGCCCAAACTATGGTTGTTTAAAAATTCGTCTAATGCCTCTTCATTAAAATCAAGAGCATCAAATAGATATGGAGAATCCTTTAGGGCTTCAAAAATAATAGAATTTTGAAATATCCGAACCCACCGAGCATTGAAGTAGTCCATAAGTGGTTCAGGAAGATAAGAGCTAAGAGTGCTTAAATTAGCTTCTTTATGCCCTAGGGCATCAGCTACTGCTCTAATTGAATGTGTTTCGATGTAAATTTGAAGCCCTCTTGTTTTGCGAATGCTCCTTAGGGAAACCAGTGGAGCAAGTTTTTTGGCGCTTTCCTTGTTTAGGATTGGTTCGCCAAAATCATCAAACGAATCCAAAATAAGAAAGCGATGAAATCCTTTTGAAGACAATATTGATGAATTTATATTATTCAACCTTTTAGGGACTGTTAGATTTGCGCTAAGCATTACATACCTCCAGCCGCTATCCCCTACTTTTTTTAGCGCAGATCTTGTATATTTAGTGTGTTCTATCAATCCTTCTACAATACATTTTGAGTGCTCAGTTAAATGGATTTCTTGCTGCGCTAACGTTGCACCTTTGCGATTTTTAAAACTTACAGCAACCCACTTTTTTCCAACTTGTTTAAAACCCACTTGGTTGTCATTTTTATCAAAAAGTTGCCATTCTTGTAGCCAGGAGGGTGTGATTTTAGGGTGTTCAATCACCAAAAGTGCGGAAAATGCCATTAGAGTACTTGGGGTAGGGATGTTTAACTCTTTCACCAATTGACTGTTGTTTTTTTCACCAAGAAAGGCTGCATAGTTCCGGCTGGGGCCACCAAAACCATGGTGATGAAATGTTGCGATAGTATTGCCTGGGTGTTCTTTTAAGCCTATTGGAAATGCTTCTCCAGTAACATAAGCGTGATTGTTTGTTCCCGCAACGGAAAGGTGCTTAACTTTTCCGTGCTTTATGTATTCAATATTTCGTGCATGACGTTGCATGATTTCATCAACTGCATTTTGAAATGAGATGCGTATATGTTTGAGATCAAGTTTGAGTCGGCTCTCTATGATTCCTAAAGCTTTCTCGTCTTTTATTTCAAGGGGGATGTCAACGAAAATCCTTTCTTTTTCCTCAGAAATAAACTTTCCGCCGATAGAAATAGCTTGCGATCTATTTTTTGGAGACTTAAATTTTGGGGCAATAAAAGGGGTATTAGGCTCTTCAAAAAAACCAGTTTCAATAAAGCAACTGGTAAATTTAGGGATGTAATTTAGGCTCCAATCTTCTGTGAATGACTCTACGCAGTTGTCATTCTGAATAGCTTTAGAAAGTAGAACGTGATAGACATTAAGCATGAATTTAGTTGAGTTTTCTGCTTTTAAAGCGCTCTCTAATTCTTCGTGGTTGCCACAAATATCCGAAAATGTATTCAGTAATATGGCTAGCCTAGAGATTGTATTTCGTGCTGTTTCTTTTTTCAATGTTCTAATGTAATTAGATATGGTTTCATGAATGGCGACGGTATATGCTGAACCGAATTTGTCAAAATATTTGGCAATATTCAAATGGAGACTTTTCCCTTCCTTACTCTGGCAGCTCCAGCCAGAGTAATACTCTAGCAGTGGGCTATTAATACGATGAGACTGATACTGTGAGATACAAGATAGAACATCATCACTAATACTTAACGGGGACAGCTTGATATTCTTCAGCGACGTATCGCTTTTAGCCAAAATATTCTTAAGCGCATTTTTTATGGAAAAACAATACTTGTAAACACTATAAATACTTAGCTGGTCAAACTCCGTGTGTATAAAGCCTACGTACATAGAGAAGTGGTGATTTAGCTTTTCGTCATTATTTCTGATATCTAATGCGCTATAAGGTGAGCTAAGCTGATGTATAACAATGTCCACAAAAGCCGTATAAGTATTCAATGACGCTTTGGCTAAACGATGAGAGTCTCTTTCAAGAGTTTCTTTAAGTTCGTTTCGGTAAGCCTCGCTGAGGACTGTGTTTAGCCTAGGGAAAAAGTTTAATTTCTGAGCTTCCATATTGACAACTTACGCTAATGTTGAGTTTTGCTTCATATTAAGCCAGTATTGACAACTGTCAATGTTAATTTATACTGTATCAATGGTAATTATACGTGTATAACAAGCGGGTATAGTATGGTGATAATATATTGAATTCAGGGGAAAACATTGGGGAGGATATCACCCATAATATTCGCACTATCGAGTCAATACCATTAAAGCTACGAGGACAGGGCTACCCTAGTACGCTGGAAGTGCGGGGCGAAGTGGTGATGCCAAGGGCCGGATTTAATGCATTAAATGCAAAAGCTGAAGCCGCGGGTGAAAAGGTATTTGTTAACCCGAGAAATGCAGCTGCAGGTAGTCTGCGGCAGTTAGACTCGCGTATCACCGCGTCGCGGCCTTTAGATATGTATTGTTATTCTGTAGGTTATGTTGAGGGTGGGGAGTTGCCTTCAACACATTTTGATACCCTCAAACAATTGAATACCTGGGGCCTAAAGCTTAATCCTGAAGTACGATTAAATACAGGCCCGGAAGCTTGCTCTCTATATCATGATGACATTCTAGCAAAGCGTGATGCGCTGGATTATGACATTGATGGCATTGTTTATAAGGTTAATGAACTTAAACTGCAACGTATGCTGGGTTTTGTCTCTCGAGCCCCCCGTTGGGCAACGGCCCATAAATTCCCCGCTCAAGAAGAACTAACCACAGTGTTAGATATCGAATTTCAGGTAGGGCGAACAGGCGCAATTACGCCTGTGGCGCGACTGGAACCGGTGTTTGTTGGTGGCGTTACCGTGAGCAATGCCACGCTTCATAATATGGATGAAGTGAAACGAATGGATATTCGTGTTGGTGATGCAGTGGTTATTTACCGTGCGGGGGATGTGATACCGAAAGTGGTTAAGGTGTTGTTGGATAAACGCCCTGATAATGCACGGCCGGTTGAAATGCTAACAACCTGTCCCGTGTGTGAGTCTGCTATTACCCAACAGGAAGGGGAGGCTGTAGCGCGCTGTAGCGGGGGACTGTTCTGTCATGCGCAGGTGAAGGAGGCAATTAAGCATTTTGCCTCTCGCAAAGCGATGGATGTGGATGGCCTTGGTGATAAATTAGTTGAACAGTTGGTAGATCAAAAGCTGATTAATACTGTGGCTGATTTGTTTGATGTAACGGTTGAAGCCGTTTCGAAGATGGAGCGTATGGGAGAGAAATCTGCGCAAAACCTTGTTAAGGCGCTGGAAGTCAGTAAGCAAACCAGTCTTCAACGCTTTTTATACAGTTTAGGTATCCGAGAAGTTGGAGAGGCAACGGCACTAAACTTGGCAAACTTTTTTGGCAATTTAGATGCGGTGATGCAAGCTGAGCAAGATCTATTACAGCAAGTTCCTGATGTGGGGCCTATTGTTGCGGTTCATATTGTTGAGTTTTTTCAGCAGCCGCATAATGTTGATGTGGTTAGCTCCTTGATTGCAGCGGGTGTTCGTTGGGATGAAGTTGAGGTTGATCATGATCAAGAAAAGCCATTGGACGGTAAAACATTTGTGTTAACTGGAACGTTGACGTTGATGGCAAGAGATCAAGCCAAGGGTTATTTGCAGCAGCTCGGCGCTAAAGTTAGTGGCAGTGTGTCAAAGAAAACCCACTGTGTTATTGCTGGTGAGAATGCAGGGTCAAAACTGACTAAGGCTGAATCCTTAGGGGTTTCTGTGGTCACAGAACTAGAGTATGTTGAACTATTAAAAGAACACGGTATTGAGGTACCTGTATGAGTCAGCGAGTCACTCTTAGTGTTAAGACCTGGTTAGCGGTTGTTGCTTTAGTTTGTATTACATTACTGGCGTCGGGCTGCGTCTCTTCTCCGCCGGAAAATCTGGATAATCTGTGTAAGATATTTGAAGAGAAAGATGATTGGTATGAAGATGCAAAGGCTTCCGCTGATAAGTGGGGAACCTCTATCCCTGTTTTGATGGCGATTATTCATCAAGAATCTAAATTTGAGGCAGATATTAAACCGGACTTTGAATGGTTTTTGATAGTGCCCCTGGGGCGAGCTTCGTCTGCTTATGGTTACTCACAAGCCTTGGATGATACTTGGGATGAGTATATTAAATCATCAGGAAATTGGGGGGCTGATCGAGATGGATTTGATGACGCTATTGATTTTATTGGTTGGTATAACGCCACGAGTTATCGTCGAAATAAAATCAAACGTAATGATGCTTATCATCTTTATCTGGCTTATCACGAAGGGCATGGAGGTTTTGCAAAGCGAACCTTTAAAAATAAAGCGTGGCTTAAAAAAGTAGCGAAGAAAGTATCTGCTCGAGCAACAAAATACAAAAAACAGTATTGGGGGTGCGCGAAAAAATTGGAAGAAGACACAGGGTGGTTTTTTTGATGTATGACGAAATGCCAGATTATGGCGAAAAAAAAGAGCAACCAGTGGCCGATCGTTTTCTGGAAATACCTTGGGACGCATTGGAAACGGACATTTTACACGCCTTGGTTGAAGAGTTTGTTAGTCGTGAGGGCACTGATTATGGTAGCGTTGAATTGTCATTGGCAGAGAAGGCTGAGCAGGTTATTTCTGGCGTTAAAAATAAACGTTATGTGATTTTGTTTGATCAAGAAATGCAAAGTTGTCATGTTGCTGATAAAAATAACTGGGATGATTCTGTTAAACGTGGATTGTAAAGTGGGCTAGTATGTAAGAAATGAGTGACACAAAGGTATTTGCGTCACTCATTTTTTTGTTTATATTATTTTCGCTTTCTTCTAGCAATAGTGAATCCTAAGAATCCAACCAACAGCATCCATTCCATAGATCCGCCTTTTGCGCCTGGGGTAGATGTTAAGAAATTAGCGGCGTTGAAATATAACGGACGGACATCGTGAGAGCCATCTAGAATGTTCAACATATCCCAATGATCCCAGTTCCCTTCGATGTGTCCCATGTAATTCCATACACCAGGTTGAATGTTTGCACCGTCATTGATGGATCCATCATAATGACTAATAACATCCGTCGACCAGTTAAGGGGCCCTTCCATTCCGCGTGTTGATGTTATGCCATCATTTGCCCAGAATGAACTGTCTACGGTAACACCACCTTCAGGTTGATGTGTGAATGATCCCATAAAGCTTGTAGGTAGTAGCAAAATTGGGTTAGTGCTTTTACCTGGGTTTTCGGTGCCGTCGCCGCTTAATTCTGATGTTTGGTTTGACCAAGAATAATAATATACATCATCTTCTGCACTAGCAAACTGATTGATTTCTGCTGAACCAGTTGAGCTTAGGTCATAGAATGCAGAATCTTTCTTGTCATACATTTCCGTTAATATTCGCTTGGTATAGGCGCTTGGTAATTCAAATAATCCTCTACCACCAAGGCCAAAATGATCAAGTTTAAAATCATATATGGCGTCGATGTTGAGAAGATTTACGGCTTTTATTAGCATCGATACAAGAGTGTCAAATCCAGAGATTTTGTGATAAATCGCATGGGCTAATGGGGAGCCATCGTTCGCGCCAGCAATTGATGCTAGCCCGTTTACCCATTGATTATCACCTTTAAATAGGTCAGAAAGATCTTTTTCACTAGTTGCTGCTTTTTCAGTTTCGCTACCGTTACCTAATAATTCAATTAACAGACGAGCGGTTTGAGTACCTTGGCTGTGGGCGATAATATTTACTTTTTGTCCGCCCCCAAGATTGCTGATTTTGGATTTGTTTCTCCACGTTTTAAAATTTTCCCCAAATCGTTCATGATCATGTTCTTCTGCATGTGCCCTACCGTAGTCCACTCGTGTTCCTGTTAATTGAGCATACAGTTCACATGTTCTGTCCCAGGAACTTGATATAGGTCCCATCGCTGGGGTGACTACGGTTTTGTGACCACCTTGTCGTTTTAATTCTTCTTGAATGTCCTTGAAGCCACCGAAATGTTTGTATAGTCCTAACACCTCATCTCTACCCCAACCAAAAAAACCATGAACAAGCACAATGGGGTAGTCGTTTAAACGTTCTTCAGGAGCAGCGGGCTCTGTTAATGTGGCGGCGTTGGTTGAAGTGGAAAGTCCTAAGAACAACAGTCCTGTTGCGAAAGTTGAGCGAAATTTATTTATTTTTTTTATGGTGGGCATAATGTTCTCCATTACTATTTTTTTTGTTGATGAAAAATGTAGGCAATAGGGTGCCTAGGTCGATGAATTAAAAAAATGTCATGACCTTAAGTTTCTTTTTTTTGGAAAATAAAGTATGTCAACTCCAATCGATAGGCGCAGAAAACCACAGCAGAAAAGAATTATTCTGAAGGACTGGTTTATCGAAAAGGAATTGGTATAACGCTAATAAGGTTTAATTGATATTTTCATTTTGGTTCCCCTTAATGAAATGGTGTCGCTATTTGTTATTGTTTTTTCCGTAATGATTACGGCGTATATTTAATTTAAAGGTAGTGGTCACTAAATACTTGTATGAATCAGACCTGATAGTCAAAAACTCTAGAACTTCATGTGAGCGATGATTCCTACAATTAATTTCTTGTTGATATGTTATAACGGTCGTATCGAACTATAGTGAGTTGGCTTGAGTATGGAATCAGATTCTAGTTTTTATCGTTTTGTTCAGCGCAATATCTCCCCTGTAGTGAAGAGGTATTCTCGTTTAGAGATTGTTGGGCTAGAGAACCTTCCGCCTGAAGGTGAGGGAGCATTATTAGCATGTAATCACTCTGGTAGTGTTTGGTGGGATGCGTTGTGTCTTATCGCGGGATTGGGAGATCGATCTGTTAGCTTTGTCGCCCATCATTGGGATGCAAAGCTTCGTTTTATGCGTCTTTTTCTTGAAAGTTTAGGGTGTGGTTTTTTGGATGAGGATGCCTGCGATATTTGCGAAAGCGGCAGTGTTGTTAAAGGCCTGCACTCAGGTAAGTTAATGTGTATTTATCCTGAAGAGTCGTATCATTCATTTCATCATCGATATACATTGTTTAAATTTAGTCCTCATGTCGCTAAGTATGCAGATATTGCTAAGGTGCCTATTATTCCAATTACTATTATCGGAGCGGAGGAAGCGGCGGCAACGTTCTTTGGTCCAAAATTTAAAAATGTTCCTTTGCATGTTCCTTTGCATCCGCCCTTAATTTTACCGTTTAAGGTAACTATTGAAATTGGTAAACCTTACTTCTACGAAGAGCTGTTGCCGGCATCACCGGGGACATTAATCAGAAGAGAGGAGGGGTATACGATAGCGGTAGAACAGCTACGAGAGCATATGTTTTCTACCATGAGCCAGTATCGTACCTGTCGTTTATCAGAAGAAAGGTATATTGATCGACAAGCCTGGTATTAGGGGTACAACGTACCCCACCCTCTTCTAATGAGCCTAACTTGGCCTTGACAGTAGTAGGAAGCACGTGGCATTCTTTTGATATCTAAACGGAATGACGTGTCATTCTGCTTTAAAATGAAGAGTGTATCCACATTCTTACTCAGAGCCTTAGGAGGCTGTATGCGTATTGAGAATCGTCGCGCCGTGTTGTCTTACCCCCCCATAACTTATGACCTTAGTCAGCTTTTGTTATTCCCGCTAAATTATGCGATCAGTGGTTTGTGCCACCTTCAGCCAAAAAAATCTGTCTGGAACGAGCCGGGTTTTGAGGAAAAAGAGATCCCCGGCTCAGGTAAGGGGCTTGAACAGGTCAAGACAGAAATACTCCATCAACACGATGTGGCTTACAACGAGGGGGATTTGGTGCGTTTGTATGACTCGCTACCTGCGGTCACTGCTGAAACAGATTTAATTGGACGTGCATGGCAGGGGAAGATTCTTAGAACTAATGCATCCGTATTGGACCTTGCTGAATGGGTATTTATTCGACCGCTAAGCATGCTTGGGGTTAAGTGGGGTAAGCGTTATCGGACGAGTGAGAAAGGCGATCCGTTATTAATGCGTTGGTGTGATAAGGTATATTTTCCAATCCCTATTTGGGGAAACGTTGGTATGACAGATATAAAGTGGCGTGGAACTTCAACGGCAACAATGAACTATGACCACCAGCCGTGGAAAGATTATTTTAAATTACTTTCTGATGATAATGGAAAGGTTGTGTTACTTGGTGTTTGGACCCACAAGCACATTGCTGGAGGTTGGTTTACGCTGACCCTAGATACTGAAATTAAGGCGTAAGAAACATCTGTGTTCGGGCCAGCGAATAGGGTGTTTTAATGGGTAGCAGGGTTTATCGCTGATAAAAAACGGTCAGCATCTGTGGCCGTTTTTTCGGGGAATTCTTCCATGGGAATATGTCCTGCATTTTTGTAAATAATAGACTCCGCATGGGGAACGTCTTTTTTCCAGTTTTTGGCATGTTCTACGGGTACCCAAGCATCTTCTTCGCCCCACATGATTAGTGTTGGCATCGATAGTTTTTTCATTTTGGAGATGACTTCGGGGTGTCCGTTAAAATGTTTAAATGTCAGAAACACATCGACCATAGCATCACGGCCACCAGGGTGAGACAAAAGATCAAAGTAGCGATCAAACACTGTGTGATGTATGTTATCCGGTTGACCGTAGACTTTTCTTACACAGGAGTCGACAATAAACTTTGGGGCAATCCAGCGGGAAACGAATTGAATGATAGGCTGGGTCACGAGCTTCATAATAAAGGGTAGCTTTTGTTCGTATCCAATAGGGTCAATGAGTATTAGCTTTTTGACTCGCTCAGGGTGGGTCGCTGCGTAGTTCCAAGAAATAAAGCCTCCTAGAGAATTGCCAACTAAATAAAAAGTGTCGACTCCTAATGCATCGACGAAACCGTTAAATAACGTGATAGTGTATTCTGGATTAAATTGTTTACTGGCATTTGGGTCGGATAAACCGAAGCCCGGAATATCAAAACGAATAATGCGGTATTTTGTTTTTAGAATGTCTACCCAGCCGTCCCAGGTGTGTAATGATGCCATTACACCGTGGGATAAAATAAGAACGGGGCCTTTCCCTTCATCTTGGTAATGGATAACGGTACCGTCAATGGTGATGTACTTAGAATGACTGCTGGCATATTTTTCTTTGAGGCGATCAGGATGTGTTGTATGTATTCCTATTTTTTCATATGCACTAGAAAGGGCCTGTAGGTAGGGAAGGGTCACTTTTTCTTGGTTGGCGTGTGGCATAACAGGCACCTTATGTGTTGTTGTTTTACTTACTGATAGTTTCAGTATGTGCGTTTAAATTTTGTCTTTTCATAAGTGTACGGTTGTGCACTTATATTTAACAATAGATAATTGATGTTTTTCTGTAACAGAAGAATGATCGGTATTTTTGTTTTTATGGGTTGAATTTAGCGAATATATGAAAATGTTGATATTTAGGATTAGTGCTCTTATGTACTTCAATGGTCAGGTTTTTATAAGATATTAGGCTGGTTCACATAATTTCAGACATAACCATATGCCAAATTAGTTGGATGTAGTCTCCAAATTTGTGTACTAATTTGAAAATGATCATCTTATATTGAGGGATGCTGATTCGATATATACTTCGCCTAAATGGTATCGCTTTATGTGTGATGCTTATTACCTCTTGTAGTGTTTTTATAGGTGGCAAGGGCGCGCGTGAGCTTAAAGCTGATGAAGAAATGGTGGTTGGATTACCAAAAGGCTATACCCAGCAACGTTTTTCTGCCTATGCAGGCCCTCACCCCAGCACAATAACTAGGCCCCGCGAAGAGTTTCCGTTTCCTATAGCGGCAGGCGAAATAGGCCCTGTTCAGCCATTGTTTTCTGGCGAACATCAGTATCCTTTCTTATGCCGTTCAGAGGAATCTCATTTAGGACAGCCGTTGGTTGATAACCAGGATAGGGTCGGGATTCCGGTGTATCGTGTTGACGACAATGGTGTAAAAACCAGTTCTCGTTTGGGTTATAGTAAGGATTGCTCGCTGCCTATGCGTATCCACTATTTTTATAATCAAGCGATAACTAACAAGTTTTATCCACTGGAAGATGCTCATAATGATATCGCAAAGATACATGTCAACGGCAAAGAGCGTGATTTTATTGTTCGTATAGAAACGGGAACCATTAATCGTTTTATTTATGGAATAGCAACGCTCAAAGGCGAAAGTGATACCTACGATAAAGCGGACCTACGTTATTGGAATGGCGTGTTGGTGTATCAATTTAAAGGTGGTGTTGGTATTGGATTTGATCAAGGAAAAATGAAAATTCGAAAGCTGCTGAAGTATCGCCGCGAGCAGCTAGCAAAAGGTTATGCCGTGGCGTATTCCACCGGAAATGCCACGGATAATCATTACAATGTATGGCTGCAAGAAGATACCGCAATGCGAGTTAAGACGCAGTTTGAAACGGCGTATGGGAAACCTCGTTATACGGTTGGTATTGGTGGGTCCGGTGGAGGGCTTCAACAGTACTTGCTTGCGCAAAATAGACCTGGTTTGCTGGATGCTGCCATTCCCCAATATTCTTATCCAGATATGGTGACACAAACGGTTTACGCTTTGGACTGTGAGCCGTTGGAATACTATTTTGATATCACGGATCGCAAGAATAGATACTGGAAGCGTTGGGAAAATCGCTCAAAAATTGAGGGTTTGAGCGCAAAATCAATGGATAGTCCGCCTTACTCTATGGCATATCGTGTCTCAAAATTGGTGAATGGTTATTGGCCCAGTGCACCGGGCGGGGCTAGCGAATGTTCTCATGCTTGGAGAGGCCCTGCACAGTTAGTGCTAAATCCACGCTTTTTCTCGGATATATTTCGTTTTAAAAAGCGTGTTTATCGCAGTACGCATTGGAGCCATTGGGAGGATGTTCGCAGCCTGTATGGGGTTAATGAACATGGTTATGCTCGCTCAACTTGGGACAATGTGGGTGTGCAATATGGATTGTTAGCGTTAAAAAATGGCGATATATCTGCCCGTTCTTTCTTGGATCTAAATAAAAAGGTAGGTGGGTGGCGGTACCCTCAACAAATGAAAAAAGCACGATTTTGGTTTGTTGATGGGCGAACCGATATGATGGATTTTTCAATTTGGAGCCACCATAACATTAACTTGCGTTGGCGTGATGATGCACCGGCTCAAAGAACCAAAGGGGATATTAAAGCGATTGAAGCTGCATACCGGTCAGGTATGGTGTTTATGGGGAAAATTGATATACCAGTAATTGATATTCGACATTACCTTGATGACGAGTTGGACATGCATCATAGCTTTGCCAGTTTGGCAACTCGCGACAGAATTATTGATTTTGCAGGTCATGCGAATGAACATGTTATTTGGGTTGCTCATAAAGATTATGACCCCACGGAAAGAGCGTTTGATGTGATGGACCAATGGATGGCGGTTAAAAGGTTGAGCGTTAAACAAACATCAATAGCTATGCGAGAAGATGAAGGTGTTGAACAGCAAGAAAATCTAGCGATGAATCTAAAACCAGATGCTGTTGTTGATGCCTGTTTTGATCATGGGGGTAATGTTATTGCCTCTGGTAATTCGGTTTGGGATGGACAATGGAATAAGCGCGCACAGGGGGCGTGTACAACAACTTACCCTCCTTTCAAAAGCTCTCGACAAGTGGCGGGTGAAGATGTGAAGGGCTGGGTGCTTAAGTGTCAGTTGCAACCGGTGGAGGAGGCATTACAGAAGGGGCTTTATGGCGTAGTTGACATGTTGCCGTACCAATTGCAATTAAAGAAGCTGTTTCCTGACGGTGTCTGTGATTATTCAAAGCAGGGGATTGGTGTTCCAAAACATATTTTTGATATTCCGCCAAAATTTTCTTCGAAAGGTTTAACGGTTAATCCAGATCAGAAAGTTGATCTAGCCAAGGTTTCTTCCGTAAATAATTAGCAAAACTATCCGGGTCCAATGCAGGGCTAAAGTAGAAACCTTGAATTAAATCGCAATGGTGTTTCATTAGGAAGCGCAATTCTTCTTCGAGTTCCACACCCTCAGCTACTACCTCTAAATTTAGGTGACGGCATAAGTCTATGATGGTGTGAACAATTGCACCGGATTGAGCATTTTTTACAGAGTCGGTGATAAAACAGCGGTCAATTTTTAGTGTTGTAAATGGAAATCGTGTTAAGTAACTAAGAGACGAATAACCTGTACCAAAGTCATCTAAAGCGACTTTTACCCCCAGTGAACGTAAGCCTTCCAAAGTTCTTAATGTGCGGTGGGAGTCTTCTAGCAACACTCCTTCGGTAATTTCAACTTCTAACTGCGAGGCAATAAGCCCTGTATTATCTAGGGCGCTACGTACTTTCTCTACAAGGCCGGGGGTTTTTAGCTGAATGGCAGAAAGGTTTATTGCAGTACGAATTGGCCCGATACCCATATCGTTCCAATGTTTGGTTTTTTGACAAGCTTCTTCTATTAACCAATCCCCTAATTCATTAATCAAACCAATTTCTTCTGCCATGGGAATAAATTGGCCGGGAGATATCATGCCACGTTTTGGGTGAGTCCAGCGTACCAGTGCTTCTGCTGAGGTGACTTCTGCTGTTGCTAGGTTAATCTTAGGTTGGTAATGTAATTCTAAGTCGCCATTATGAATGGCATGGCGCAAATCATTTTCAATGGATAGTCGTTCTTTGGACTTTGCATCAATTTCACTAGAATAAAAACGAAAGTTGTTTCGCCCTTGGGATTTTGCAAATCGCATCGCCGCGTCAGCATTTCTTACGAGTGTTTCACTGTCTTGACCATTTACTGGGTAAAGTGCAACGCCTACACTAGCAGTGAGTACAACGGATTGGGTGTTGTATTGCATGGGTGTTGAAAGGCGCTTCAATAACCGTTGGATTACTGCAATAACGTCATCTAACCGACTGAAATTGTTCAGAACAACGACAAACTGGTCTCCTTCTAGTCTTGCTAATACGTCATCAGATTTTTCGTTAACGGTGTAGGGGTCAATAGCGGCTTGGTTAAGCTTGATACAGGCTGGATTGTTCATTGCCTCTAAAAAGCGTTGAGAAATTACAGCTAGTAGTTTATCGCCAGCATCGTGTCCGAGAGAGTTATTGATACGGGTAAATAAATCCAAATCTAGTAAAATGACGGCACAACAAGCCCCATTTTTCCTAGCTTGTTTTACCGAATATTCTAAGTGTGTTTTAAAAAAAGTTCGGTTGGGTAATGATGTTAGCGTGTCGTAATAGGCGAGTTGTAAAATTTGATCTTTACTTGAGGTTTCTTCTGTTATGTCATGTAAAGTGCCTGATACGCGAACATGTCCATTTTCCAGGTAGGTAATTTCAGCTTCTTGACGGACACGAATGGGGTGCTCTTCTGAAGGGTACATCGTATGTTCAAGTACAAAGGACGTTTCATTGTCTTTAAGCACTTGTTGGTAAAGCGCTTTTACGCGATCCTTCTCTTCGTCTCTAAATAATCCAACCATTTCGGTTACCGCGGTTGGATGATCTTCGGCAAAGCCCAATATACGGTTAAATTCTTTTGAAACTCGTAATGCTTTCTTTTGTCCATTCCAATCCCAGCTACCGAGCTTTGCAATACGTTCCGCATTGTTAAGGCGAGCCTCTCTTTGCTCTAAGGTTTTGAGTACACGACTGGTACGTAAAATATAACGTGTGCGTTGCTCTAATATAAAGTGATTGAGCGGTTTGATAATAAAGTCAGTCGCACCGGCTTCAAATGCACGAGCAATAGACTCTTCATCATCTAAACCAGTCATTATCATAATGGGTAAGGTTTCATTTTGGGGTTGGGCACGCAGTGCTTCACAAACCTGGAAACCATCTATTTCAGGCATAACTAGGTCTAATAGTACTAGATCGGGTTTGTGAGTTTTAAAGACATCTAATGCTTGTTTGCCATTTTTAGCTTCAATGATATTAAAGCCGGCGTCTGCTAGCGTATCGGATGCGACAAAGCGTATTGCATCATCATCATCAACAACAAGTATTAGGAAATCTTCATTTATTAGGTTATCAGCAGGCACGGGTGTCCGAATCAGTTTTAGAGGAATGAGAGTACATTAGCTAAGTTTAGCCAGCCCTGAGACGATTGGTAGTATCCGAAAGTAATAATCGGTTACGTGACGTAAGTGGTTATATTAGATGGGCTTTTTATAGTTTAGTGTTTGCTTTCATGTATCTTTGACTATGGGATTGAGTATAGTGCTACTTGAGGCTGGTATTGCGGACGAGGGAGCAAGAAAGATCTTGTGATCAAACCTGACTAGAAGGTAAGGGAGTAGTAAAAAATCGAAAATAATGGCACTTGATACCATCGCTGTAATCATTTGGGCTGTGTGTTGGTTAGGGATGAAGGATGCAAAATTTAAGATACTAAAGCCAGTAGTAAGTACCAGCGTTGTTAATAGTAACGCCGGCCCCGTCTCGATGAGCGTTGTTTTAATGCTTTGGCGCGGTGAAATGCCTTGTTTACGCAAGTGCTGATAATCGCTAAGTATATGAATTGTATCATCCACAACAATACCTAATGCAATACTTATAGAACCAGCAATAGCGAAGTTAATCTTCCCTGAAAGCCAACCGACGGCTCCTAGACATACAAGGGCAGGCAGGGCGTTAGGGATAATGCTGAGAAGTGCAAGTCGAGCGTTTTTAAAGACTAATCCGATGATGAGGGTAATGATTGACATCGTGAGCACTGCTCCCATCAGCATCTTTGATGTTAGGCTCCAGCCAACATTTGCGAATAAAATGGCTTGACCACTCACTGTTACTTTTATTGTTGGATCGTTAAGCTGAAACCAGTCTTCTATTTTTTGTTGAATAATCAAAACATCTCGGTTTAATATTTCTGGGATACCAATGGATATTAGGATATTAGGTGAAGTAGTTTTGATGTTTGCTTGTTTGATACCCAAAAGTGATAGGGAGTTTTTGTCGCTGGCCATTTCGTATAAGTTGAATAGCTCTACGATTTGCCCTGGATCTTTGGGTAACTGTTGCCAACGAAAATCATTATCGTGAAGGTTTCGATAAATGTTGATTAACGTTGATAAGTAGCTGGTGTGGATACTCGCCCATGTTTGTTGATTTAACCATTGATGAAACTTGTCAATGGTAGCTACTGTGCCAGAAGAGTATATAGATTCTTGATTTTCTAACGTGAGCAGTATAGCTAATCCTTGGTGCGTATTAAATGCATTTTCAAATTGTGTTGTTGCTTGATGTATCGGTGTGGATTTAGAAAAATACGTTAATGAATCGTTGTGAAAGGTGTTCTTAAATAAACCAAAACATAGAAAAATCGCAAATAAAGATACTATCATGATTGGCCAGTGGTGTTTTTGTTGTTGCCAGCTTGGACTATTAGCAATTAGTGCATTGAGTATTTCTAGCGGCTTTTTATCTTGGTTTGATTGTATCGAAGGTTGGTTTTTTGATTTTTGTTTAGGTGATAGTATTTCGACAATAGTGGGAAGCAAAAATAGTGTGACGAATAGAGCCAATGCTACACCTGTTGCTGCGATACAGCCAAATATCGAAAAGGTAGGAGACCCCGCTAAAGTCAAACTCAGAAAACCTATACAGGTAGTCAGGGTGGTGAGGCATAAGGGGAGTAGTTTTTGTTTTATGGCGTCATGAATGTCGTGTTTTTTTCCGAGCCGTATTTGTGATTGATAACACATAAGGACGTGAATCACGTCGGCTAGGGAAATAATAAAGACAATGCCAAATGCAAGAACAGAAGTCTGGTTTATATGGATTGACATTAATCCTGCTAACTCTAGCGTTAATGTCAATGAAATCAGAATGGTTATTATGCCGGCGAGAATAAGTTTAATCGAACCAATAAATAAGTAGAGTAAAGCGATTCCTGAAAATAGTATGATGGGGAATAGATATACACCGTCGTATATAAGTGCTTCGTTTAGCGCGGCCTTTACTGCTATGGGGCCCCAAGGTCTAATTTGAAATATTTTAGATGTTTGTAGGTCACTGGATATTTGATGAAGTAGCGATTTGTAAGGTGATTGTGATCCAGGTGTGTCAATGAAATTTACTTCTATCACCGTGTTCAATAAATCAGAAGACAACCAAAAGCTGGAACCTCTTAGATTATCGGAGATTTGGCTAAATATAGCAGAGATATCTTCACTGTTATCGCTTTGCAAGTATTGTTGCAAAGATAAAGTCCTTTGTTCACCATTTGAAAATGATGTTACGGTAGCATCTAAAATTGAAGACACCTCTTTTACTTTTGGGGTGTTTTTAATGTCAACTAGTAGTTTTGAAAGACTGTTTAGTGTATCTCTATTTAGTAATGTTGAGCTGGTTTCGGTAAGTTTTATCGCTAGTAGTAATGTGTTTTCATTACCAAAATTCGATTTCAAATATTGATAATCTGTTAGTGATTTTTCGTTTTTTTGAAAGTAATCTTCGATATCACTATGGTATTTTATGTTAAGAATATAAGGTAAAGATAAAATAAGGAAAGATAGAGTTGATATTATAATTAGTGTTTTTTTGATTTTTAATAATATATTTTTTATTATAATATTTTTCATGAATATAGCAGCCGATAGTGAGATTTTATTGTTTTAATCACTATTAATAGGTTTTTAACAAACAAATATTTTGCCGTAAATTTACTCAGGGTATCATTAATGAAATTTAATACCAATAAGTCGATGGTCAATTATCAAGATAATGATGGTGCGAAAATTCGTCTAATTTGTTTTGCTAATGCCGGTGGCGGGCCATCAATGTTTCGACAGTGGCATTCATTTTTAAACGATGATGTTGATGTATGGGCTGCGGCATACCCAGGTAGAGATACACTAAGTGGCGAATTATTCGCCAAAACAATGTCAGGGCTAATCTCCTACTATATTAGTGATTTATCGATTTTTTCTGGGGCTAAAATTGTATTTTATGGTCATAGCTTTGGAGCATTAGTTGCGTATATGTTGGCAATGAAACTGAGGGATTTGGGGTTCTTGATAGACGTTCTTTGTGTGGGTGCTAGACGTTCTCCGATGATGCCTCCTCGAGAAAAGTTGAAATTCTATAGTGATAAAAAATTGATAGATCAACTTTCAACCTTTGGCGGTATTCCAGATATCCTATTGGAAGATGATGATATGCTTAATTATTTTCTTCCTCATATTCGCAATGATTTGGAACTCAATGAAGAAACCGTTTCGTTATCGAATGCGAAATTGGATATGCCAATTGTTGCATTTTCTTCACCTGCCGATTTATTGGTATTACCAAAAGAAATTCGTGCTTGGGGGGAATGTACTCATGCGTCTTTTGAAAATATTAGTCTTTCAGGGGGACATTTTTTTATAAAAAACAATGAGAGAGTGTTTTTTGATCAAATGAATAAGATTCTAGAAAAATCAACATCTTAAGTAACATTATGGAACGAGAGTATTATATTTTTTGAGCAAATAACGCTCTGTTTGTAAACGAAAGGCTCCCTTTTGTTACAAAACCTTAGTCTAAAAAATACAAGTGTTTACTATTTTTGCCCCTTATACTTTTTAAAACCCCAACAAAAATGCCAATAAAAACAATAAAGAAAAAAGGGATTTTGAAGCAGTGCTCTTTATTCGTTTTCTTTGCGATCTGAATTCGTGGTGTTTTTACAGGATTATTTCTGTTTTAAAAATACTGTGTGGAGATTTTGATGAATAATGAGATGCAAGAATATACTAGCCTAGTTGACATGTTGTTTTCCCAATCAGATTCGTTAGGGGAGAGGCTTTTTGCTGAGTTTCTAGGCGAGGATGGCAGTGTTGAATCGACGTTAAGTTTTTCTGAATTGTATTCAGAAGCACGGAGTATTGCAGTAGGGCTAGCGGAGAAGGGAGTACAGGGTAAAAATGTTATTTTGTTATACCCCCCTGGATTAGAATATATTAAAGCGTTTTTTGCCTGTATGTGTGCTGGTGCAACTCCAGTCCCCGCGTACCCACCAATGGGTGAAAAAGACATAGAACGATTAATTCGGATTATTAAGGATTGTGACGCTGAATTAATTCTTTCACAGTCGTTACTAACTCCAATGATCCAATACTGGATAAATTCAAATGCTGAAAAAACAGATGTTGCCTGTTTTTCGACAGATACCATTGCTATAGCTTCCGATGTGGAATTTGCTGTTTTTAAGCCCCATATTGATGATGTCGCATTCTTACAGTATACCTCCGGGTCTACTGGACACCCAAAAGGGGTAATGGTTAGCCATAGAAATTTAATCGAAAATTTTAAAAGTATCGCTCAATGTTTTACGGATAAAAATAAACGAGATTTGGATAAGGATTGCTACAAAACGGTTATTTGGTTGCCACCATTTCATGATATGGGTTTGATTGGTGGCATTCTAATGCCCCTTTATTTGGGGAGTAGTGTCACATTAATGTCACCGCTAACTTTTTTAAAAACGCCTTATATATGGTTAAAAGCCATAAGTGATCGAAAAGCAAATGTAAGTGGAGGACCGAATTTTTCCTATCAATATTGTGTTAAAAAAATAACACCAGAACAAAGAGATAGCCTAGACCTAAGTCATTGGGATATTGCGTTTAATGGAGCAGAACCGATTCAGGCTGCGTCTTTGCGTAATTTCTCTGAATATTTTTCCTCAACAGGATTTAAAAATAATGCATTTTTACCCTGTTATGGCTTGGCAGAAGCAACTTTGTTTGTCGCTGGATCTCCACAGGGAAGAGGGATGCTCACTCGTCCTACCTGCTTGGATGCATTGGCCATTGGGGACAGTAAAAAGAAAATGGTAACGAATAAGCGTGCAGAGCTAGTAAGTTCAGGAGTGCTTGCATCCCAAACGTCGGTTGAAATTGTGAATCCTTCCACAAATTGTCGTGTAGAGCACGGAAAAATAGGTGAGATTTGGGTTAACAGTCCATCAGTATGTGCTGGATACTGGGGGAAACCACAATACTCAGAGAGAGTATTTCGAGCCAAAATTAAAAATGATGAAAATACCACAGAAGGTATGAGCTATTTGCGAACGGGTGACCTCGGATTTATGGATGATGGTGAACTCTTTGTTACGGGTAGATTAAAAGAGGTAGTGATTATTGCGGGTCGAAATCACTACCCACAAGATTTGGAGTTATCATTCCAGAAATCGTCCGAGGATGTTAGAAAAGGTTGTGGGGCCGCATTTACGGTATCCGGTGCAGAGGGAGAGCAGCTGGTAGTGGTGCAGGAGGTGTCAAAAGCGTTAACGTTGAGCGACGATGGTTGGGCCAAGCTAGCACTAAAAGGGGCAGGAGAAATATCGTCCCGACATGGGATTTCTGCAAAATCAATTGTGTTAATAGCCGCAGGTTCATTACCAAAAACCTCAAGTGGAAAAATACAGCGTGTTGATGCCAAACGACAATATGAAGCGGATCAGTTGAATGTGGTTTACAGCTGGGGTAATAAAAAGTCTCGTCAAGGAGGAAGAATCAACAAAGTAGAAAGTAAAGTGGTTAGTATTCTTGGTGAAAGCCAGCAAGATTTACAAGAAAAAATGCTCTCTTGGTTGGCGAATCATTTGAACGTTGATAGCCACCTTCTAGATTTAGACTTAACGTTTTCTGAGCTAGGTCTTGATTCCATTGATGCGATTGCACTTGTCGATTTATTGCAAGACTTTATTGGTCGTACCATACCTGCCACCGAATTGCTGCGGTATCCCACAGTTAATGCACTTATTAAACATTTCTCAATAGTGCGACATCGAGGTGAACTTGATGGATCTATTCAAAATTTTCAAACGATTAATATTGAAAGTGAAGAGAATGAAGCATCTTGATCTCTTGCCATTATAAATCGGTGAATCCATAAAGAATTCAGTGCGGTCTAGAAAGATAGGCTGAACTTTTTCCATAATACAAATAATAACGAGATATCCAGTGGGTTTCACTGGCTCGAGGGAATGTCATGTCTAATGAAAACAATAAAAGTGCCGTACTGAAAAAAGCCTTATTAGAATTAAAGCGTACAAAGTCAAAATTGCAACGAATAGAGAAAAATTCTTCGGAATCAATTGCCATTATTGGTATGGGGTGTCGTTTTCCTGGAGGCGTGAATAGCCCCGAGAAATTGTGGGACTTATTGAACAACAGCGTTGATGCCATTGTTGATATGGACAGAGAGCGATGGGATGCTGATTCAATTTATGATCCTAATCCAGAAACCCCTGGTACGTTGTACACTAAGGCAAATGGCCTTGTGGACGATGTTGATCAGTTTGATAATTCATTTTTTAATGTTGCTCCCGTAGAAGCTGAATTAATGGACCCCCAGCAACGATTGTTGATGGAGTCTTCCTGGAATGCATTAGAACATGCGGGTATCGATCCTCGTACTTTGATGGGGTCAAAAACAGGGGTTTTTGTTGGTATTTGCCATCAGGGGTATTCTCAGCTGCAAGCAAAATATCGAGAGCTCGAGGATGTTTCTCCTTATGATGGGACCGGGAACGCGCATGCGATTGCATCGGGCCGTATTAGTTATCTTCTGGGGTTGCAAGGTCCAAGTTTATCGATTGATACGGCGTGTTCTTCGTCATTGATTACGTTACATCTGGCGGTGCAAAGTTTACGAAATAAGGAAAGCGATATTGGGCTGGCTGGTGGCGTGAACCTGATTTTGGAGCCGTCAACGTCAATGGTTTTTGCTAAAGCGGGCATGTTATCTCCTGATGGGCGTTGTAAGACATTTGATTCCAGCGCAAACGGTTATGTGCGTGGTGAAGGTTGTGGCATGGTGGTCCTCAAGCGTTTATCAGATGCACAGCGTGATGGTGATAACGTTTTAGCGGTTATCAAAGGTTCTGCCGTTAACCAGGATGGAAAAAGCCAAGGGATAACAGCTCCGAATGAGCTTGCACAAGAAAAAGTATTAGCCGCGGCGTTAAAAGACGCAAAGACAGCCCCTCAAGATGTTGGTTATGTTGAGGCCCACGGCACGGGAACGTCATTAGGGGATCCTATTGAACTGGCAGCATTGCAATCGGTTTATGGGAAGCAACGAGATGGTGCCAGCCCACTCATGGTGGGATCTATTAAAACCAACATAGGCCACCTTGAAGCTGCAGCAGGTATTGCGGGGCTAATGAAAGTTGTATTGACATTACAGCATAATAAAATCCCTCAGCATTTGCATTTTGAAGAGCCTAACCCTTATTTTGATTGGTCGTCATCGGCCATAGCTGTACCAAAAAAATCACAAGAATGGTTGTCTTGTGAACAGCCTGGCGAACAACGTATCGCTGGTTTGAGTTCGTTTGGATTTAGTGGGACAAACTGCCACATTATTATTGCGGATGAGCCGGTAAAGAATAATGAACCTGAATGCGTGCCTGAAGAAGGGAAGAGTGAGTGTGAATACTCGTCTTCATTGTTATCAATATCGGCAAAATCAGAGCCAGCGTTACAGGAATATATTGAAAGCTATATTGAGTTTTTAGCAGAGACAGAGAAAAGCGAAGCCCCATTCGATTGGAAAGATATATGTTTCACTAACTTAACGGGCCGTAGTCACTTTAATCATCGTGTGATTTTTAGAGGTGAATCTGTTTCTGACGCGAGGGAGACGTTGCAAAATCTGTTGCAAGGATCGTTACCAAGCGAATCGGACGGCTCCAAAATTACTACTTCTGGTAATACGAAGAAAAATGTGAAACTTGCAATGGTATACACAGGGCAAAGTGCCCAGTATATTGGAATGGGTAAGCAGCTGTATAACACATTTCCAGTGTTTAGAGCGGCGTTAGATAAATGTGTCGATTTGATTTCTGAAGCGCAATGTGAACTGGATCCATATTATAAAACTAGGCCTCTCAAATCAGTGCTTTGGGATGATGAAATCGAAGGTGAGGCGAATTGCTTATTAAATGAAACTCAGTTTACCCAGCCAGCAATTTTCGCAATTCAATACGCATTAACAGCACTGTGGGGAAGCTTAGGTGTTGAGCCTGCCGTTGTATCAGGTCATAGCATTGGGGAATATGCAGCAGCAGTAACAGCCGGGGTTATGAGCGTAGAGACGGCATCAATGTTAATTTCTTCACGTGCACACCTTATGCAAAAACTATGTGAAGGCGGTGCCATGGCAACGATTTTTGCTGGTGTAGACCAAGTGAAACCGTTACTGGATATGGTGAGTGGCCATATTGCAATTGCAGCTCAGAATGGGAAAAACAATTGTGTAATTTCTGGGGATCAAGAAGCCGTTGATTCTGCGATAGCGTTATTAGCGGATGAAAATGTTAAGGCAAGGCCTTTGTTGGTTTCTCATGGTTTTCATTCGCCAATGATGACACCAATGTTGGATGCCTTTAGAAAGGTTGTGGCTAAGGCCACACTGAATACCCCTCGTATCCGTTTTATTTCTACTCAAAGTGGAAATTCAGTAGCTAAAGAAGTGACTGATCCTGAGTACTGGGTATCACATATCGCCTCTTCAGTTCAGTTTTATGATGCAGGACAGGCACTATTGCAGCAGAACTGTAATGTAACTCTAGAAATTGGTCCTGGGATGGGACTAAGTAAAATGTTGTCACTGTCTAATGACAGTGACGAAGGCTGGTTAAATTGTCATAGTATTTCAAATGACCAAGAGGACGTGTTCAGTATTGAATCCACGTTGACGCAACTTTATGGTTTTGGATTTGATATTCGGTGGCGTAATCTTTTCATTGGCTTACAACCTAAAAAAGTGGAATTACCGACATACCCTTACCAAACACAGAGTTTTTGGATTGATAAAATTCGCCTCGGTCAGTATAGCAATAACCAATGGGCCAATATGGCAGGGGACTGCTATCAATTGCAATGGCAGCCGCTACCGTTAACCCAAAAGCTGAGTGATAGGGATATTGATACAGAGCGTCATCAAGTACAGCATGATGCGTTAAAACATATAGTATTGATTGGTAAGCCATCACCAGTGATACGAGAAATAGAGAAAAAAGCGTCTTGTCCAGTTTCTGTCATAACGCTGGGCGATATATCGATTGAACCCTCTTTAGCCTCTTTGTTATCGGAAAACCCTGCTTCACATGTTGTGTACTTAGCAGATAGTGATGCTGATAAGGTTGAGCTTATCGATAGCGTTTATCAACAAACAGAAACCTTATTGGCAATTCACAATGTGATGCAATCTAGAGGTGAACAGGTTGATGCAGAAAGAGGTAAGCTGTGGCTGATTACACAACGCTGTCATCAGGTTAAACTGGATTCTGGTCAAAATGATATCGCATCCCTGAATCTGACCAGTTACCCTCTATTGGGTTTATCGAAGAGTATTGCCCTAGAGTCGACAGAAAATTGGGGCGGAGTTATTGATGTATCAGGTGTTAATGTTGACAGTGAAAACGCTTCAGGTGCACTTAGTGAATCGATAATAGCTGAGATTTCCGGTGCAGCTGAAGAAGATTGTGTGTCATTGGTTGTATGTGATAACGGTGCAAATGCGCCGGAAGGCGAAAATATTGCTATTCAGCGATATGTTCAGCGATTACACAAAAATAACGGAATGTTAAATGAAGCCAAAAGCTTAAAGGAATCAAATGCTGTCGATGCCGAGGCGGTATATTTAGTTACGGGTGGTCTGGGTGCTTTGGGTTTGCAGGTGGCGAGACGATTGGCAGAAAATGGTGCTGCTCACCTTGTATTGGTTAGTCGAAACGGACAACGAGAAACACTTAACGTAGAGCAGCTTGCGCATATTGATGCGATTGAGGCGTGTGGTGCAGACGTTACCATTAGAAACATAGACATATCAGATACTAAGCAAACAACAGTACTTATAAATGATATTTCTGCCACAAGACCACTAAAGGGAATTGTACATGCAGCAGGAATTAGTGATATATGTCTTTTAGATGCAATGACTTCAGAAAAGTTTAGAAAGATAACACAATCGAAAATTGAAGGTGGATGGAATCTGCATAGTGCAACGCAATCATCCGATTTGGATTTCTTTCTGGTTTTCTCTTCCATAGCCTCAGTATGGGGCTCTGGAGGAATGGCGCATTATGCCGCTGGGAATCAATTTTTGGATGGCTTAGTCCGCTATCGAAAAAGTCTTGGGTTACCGGCATCATCGGTAAACTGGGGGCCTTGGAAAGGATCTGGCATGGCGCAAGGTGATGCCGAAGTTGAAGCCAGCAAGCGTGGTTTACAACCGTTGAATCCAGAAGAATGCCTATCTATTGTTGAAGCGGCAATATCACTTCCTTATCAATCTATTGTTTTTGCTGATGTTGATTGGGGGGTCTTTAAGGAGATTTTTGAAGTTCGTAGAAAACACCCATTGCTTACAAATGTTGGACATTCGGTATTGTTTAAGGCCGAGCATTTAGGTGTTAAGAATGCATTTTTTGTATCGTTATATGCGATGGATATTGAGCAACGTAGTGTGCAGATTGTTGGGTATCTACAGTCTCTTCTCGCCAGAATTGTTGGCAAAGACGAAGGTGATGTTATTGATCCAGAATTACCATTAATGGATTTGGGTATTGATTCCATTATGGCGTTAGATATTAAGAAACAATTGGAGATGGATACTGGAGAGAAAATACCAGCAACACTTATATTTGACTATCCAACCATTAACCGTATTGCTGATCATTTTAGTACTCGTTTGTTTGAGAGTAAGGGTGATGTAGAGCAGGATGGAAATACTGGATCAGAATCTAGTAGGAATAACTATCAAGATGAAGCCATTGCTATAGTAGGTATTGGTAGTCGACTCCCTAAAGCCCCCAATGGTCCTATCGATTTTTGGAAGTTACTAAAAGAGGGCGAGTCAGGTATCAATGACAGCCCCTCTGATCGTTGGTCTCTCGATGATTATTTAGATGTAGACCCAGAGGCACCTGGTAAGGCGTATACATTAGCAGCGGGACTTATTGACGATATTCAAGGTTTTGATGGCAAACTGTTTGGCATTGCGCCCAGAGAAATCGAAAGTATGGAGCCTCAACAGCGCATGACGTTGGAAGCTTGTTGGGGGGCGCTAGAACATGCAGGTTATGCTCCGCAGAGTATGAATGGCAGTAATACTGGCGTGTTTATGGGGATAGGTGCGAATGAGTATATTCGTGCTTGTGCAGAGAATGCCCGTGAAGAAGATATTATGTTTATACCAACGGGTAATGCAACCAATGTTATTTCTGGTCGTGTTGCTTTTAGTTTAGGGTTAACTGGCCCTTGTATGGCAATAGATACCGCATGTTCCTCTTCATCGGTAGCGATTCACACTGCTTGTCAAAGTTTACGAAATGCCGAATGTGATATGGCGTTAGCCGGTGGTGTCAACGCGATGATTATGCCGGAAACATTTGTGGCGTTATCAAAAGCGCATATGCTATCAAAAACGGGGCGTTGTAAAACTTTTGATGCTAATGCTGACGGTTATGTTCGTGGTGAAGGCGTTGGTGTTATTGCGCTAAAGCGTTTGAGCGATGCTCAACGAGATAATGATCCCATTATTGCGGTTATTCGTGGTTCAGCGATGAATCAAG
This sequence comes from Gammaproteobacteria bacterium 42_54_T18, assembly GCA_002163245.1. Lineage (GTDB taxonomy): Bacteria > Pseudomonadota > Gammaproteobacteria > Pseudomonadales > Ketobacteraceae > 42-54-T18. Next base: position 139,949 of record MAAL01000054.1, read on the forward strand.
ATGGTCGCAGTAGCAGTTTAACAGCACCAAACGGTCCATCTCAGCAGGCTGTTATTCAAAAGGCACTTAATAATGCCAATGTTGATGCAGGGGATGTGGATTGGGTGGAAACCCATGGTACCGCGACACCATTAGGTGATCCTATTGAGGTGCAGTCATTAGAGGCTACATATGGCGCGAAACGTAGTGCTGATGACCCATTGATCATTAGCGCGGTTAAAACCAATATAGGGCATTTAGAATCGGCTGCGGGTGTTTCAAGTGTTATTAAAACTGCATTGGCATTGGATAATGAATATATACCTGCTCATCTAAACTTTACGGAATTTAATCCCCATATCGCGGTTGATAAATCACTATTTACTATTCCTGTAAACGGAATGCCATGGCAACGTGGTGAAAGAAAACGATTTGCGGGAGTGAGTTCGTTCGGATTTAGCGGTACCAATGTACATCTTATTTTAGAAGAAGCTCCGATTCGAGAGGAAATGAAAAATACCGTCGAACGCAATGAGCATGTACTTATCTTGAGTGCAAAAACAGAAGCATCGTTGCTACAAAGTTGTAAATTCTATGCAGATTTTATCGAAAATGTAGCGATACCATCAGCAAACTGTAGTTTGGCTGATATCGCTTATACGCTAAATACTGCTCGTGATACGTTTGAATACAAGGCCGCAATTGTTGTTAAGGATCTAGATAAAGCGGTCGCAAAATTGAAACCATTAGCGGAAGGTATTGACGGTATTGGTGCTTTTTTACATCAACCTGAGGCTAATAAGTCGAATGCTAAGAACGGGGTGGGGGCAACAATTGCGATGTTGTTCTCTGGTCAGGGAGCGCAGTATCATGGTATGGCTAAAGCATTGTATGAACAACAGCCTGCATTTACTGCTTCAATGGATGTCTGTGATGCATTAGTAATGGAATACGCAGATTGGAGCCTGCTTGATGTTTTGTGGGGTGATGATGTTGATAGAGTTAACATTACACAATATACACAACCTGCAATTTTCTGCTTAGAGTATTGTTTGGCGCAACATTGGATGTCCTTAGGCATTAAACCCAGTGTGATGATTGGACATAGTGTTGGTGAATATTGTGCTGCTGTCATAGCAGGTATTTTCTCTCTGGAAGCGGCTATTAAGCTCATTGTTGCTCGGGGTCGTTTGATGGTGGAGCTAACGCAGCCTGGCGATATGGTTGCGGTCTTGGCTGAAGAAACCGTGGTTGATGGATTGTTAAAGAAATACGACGGTGTACAGTTGGCAGCAAAAAATGCGCCAAATAATATGGTGCTGTCGGGGGAGAGTGATGTAGTTAAAGCGCTTATTGTAGAATGTAACGATAGAAATATAGAAACTCGGGAATTGATTGTTTCCCATGCTTTCCATTCTTTAATGATGGAGCCTATGTTGGAGGAGTTCTCTAACGTTGCGCAGACAATCGAATTCCAGTCTGCGCAATTACCTATTATCTCAACGGTAACGGGGAATTTAAATCAAGGTGAAATGTCTACACCGGCGTACTGGGTTAAACAAGTCAGTGCGGCAGTTCGATTTAGTGACGCGCTATTAGCGTTAGAGAGCGCAGTAGATCTGGGCGTTGATATCGCTTTAGAAGTAGGGCCTAGTGTCACGTTAGTTGGATTGGCAAAACAGACACTAAGTGATACGAATATTCAATTAATAAATACCTTAAGAATAAAACAAGACGCACACCGTCAATTCTGTTTAGCGTTAGCGCAGCTTGCGGTTAAAGGAGTGAGAGTTGATTGGCAGGCATTTGATAAACCGTATCAGCGTCAACGTGTTGGATTACCAACATACGCTTTTGATCGAAAGCGTTATTGGCTCGGAGATCAATCTAAAGGTGTTAATAGTGTTTCCGGAAAATCAAGTGTAGGAGAGGCAACCGAGAACTTGTTGACCATGGCCAGGTCCCCTATGTCTGAGGATATTTTCTTTGAAAATAGCTTTACCTTTGATCAGCCTTTTAATTTGAACGATCACCGGTTATATGAAGTTGTAGTTGCCCCCGGGGCATTTCATGTCGCTATGGGGCTTAACTGTAGCCGTGATGTGTTTGGTGAAAGACCCTTTAAGTTGGATGATATCATCTTTCCAGAACCACTTATCTTTGATGATAATGAGCAACGACGTTTACATTATTGTTTCTCGCCGGTAGAAAAAGAGCGGTCTCAAACGAGTGATGAGACGGCTGAATATCAGGTTAAAGGGTTCAGCAGAGATGAATCTTCAAGTACCGATGCCCATCAATGGACCATGCATACCAGTATGAATGCAACGGCTTGTGAGGAGGCTGATACGGATCAATCGTTAACACTTATAGATATTGATCAAATAAAACATCGAACTACCGCTGAAATCACGGGAGATGCATTCTATGAGCAGATGTGGAATGCAGGTTATCATTTAGGGTCGGAATTTCGTTGGATTGAACATATATGGCGCCGTTCCGGAGAGGCGTTAACGATGTTGCGTTTACCAGAGTCTGGATTAGAAAAAGGAAAGTTTTTGATTCACCCAGGGTTAATGGACTCCTGTTTTCAGAGCTCAATCCTCGCTGCGGATCGTGAAGCGTTAGATACATCGATGTTAGACGCTATTTATATTCCTTTTGCAGTTGAGAATTTACGATTTTATCATGCGCCGACTTCACGCTTATGGTGCCATGTTAAAAGTATGAATCCGATTGCAGATGCAGAAGAAGGTTTTGCAGAAAGTTATACCCATAATATCCAAGTATATGATGATACTGGGCGTATTATTATTGATGTAGAGGCTCTGCATAGTAAGCGAGCACCGAAAGAGGCGCTGTTAAAAGCGCTTAAAAAGAGTGCTTTTGAAAATCATTATCAAGTAAATTGGAAATCAGCGACGCTATCAAAAGGTGAAGAACAAAGTAGTGAGCAGGGTAGTGAAAAGCGTAAGGAAAAACTTCCTGATAACATACTTGTGGTGTCAGACGGAGGGGGGGTATCTGAGGGACTGGTATCCCGAATCAAAGACCGAGGAGTAAATATTACTCATGTGAAACAGGGAGAGCAGAACGTAACGCAAATAGCCGTTGTTAGTAAGCTACTCGCGGATTGTGCAGCAGAAAAACCCTTAACCGGAATTGTCTATATTGCACCAACTGAAATGCAAGGCATGTCAATTTTAGAACAGCAACGTCCAATTTATGAGCCCTTGCTTAACATTATTAAAGCGGTTCAGATGCAAGGAGGCTTGGATGTCGCTAGGCTGTGGTGTGTCACTCAAGGGGCGGTTTCGGTTCAGCGCTCTGATGAAAAAGTTAACCCCAATCACACCGGGATACTGGGTTTTGGAAAAGTTCTCAATATGGAGAACCCAGAATTTAATGCTGTCTTTATTGATATTGATGCACAACAACCTGAATCCTGTATTAGCGGATTGGTGGAAGAGTTAACACAGAGTGCAGAGGAAAATCAGGTAGCGTTGCGCCCACAAGGTCGTTGGGTTGCAAGGTTGGCTAGGTTTGATAATGTCGATACGGCGGGATTAGATATTCCACCTGCGCCAAATCATTTGTTGGTGGAGAAAAAGGGCACCTTTGATGAACTGAAGTTTGTGTCTTATACCATGCGTCCCATGGGTGAAACTGAGGTTCAGGTGCGAGTACTAAGTGCGGGTTTGAACTTCCGTGATGTGATGGGTGTATTGGATGTGTACCCTGGAGAGCCGGGGCCGTTAGGCGGTGAGTGTGTTGGTGAAATTGTTAGAATGGGGGAGCAGGTCACCGGTTACACCATTGGCGAACGGGTGATGGTTCCATTGGCGCAAAGTTGTATGGGGTCAAATACCACTGTTGGCTATCAACTTATTTCAAAGACACCAACGAATCTAACTATTAACGAAGCTGCTACCTTACCGGTAGCCTATAGCACAGCGCTATATGCGTTGGATGACCTTGCTCAATTACAGCCTGGTGAACGCGTGTTGATACATGCGGGAGCAGGAGGGGTTGGTCTTGCTGCGATTTATATTGCAAAACATGCCGGTGCAGAAGTGTTTGCAACGGCCAGTGAGAAAAAGCGAGAATTTTTGAGAAGTATTGGTGTTGAGCATGTTCTGGATTCACGGTCATTGAGTTTTGCCCAAGATATTAGAGAAATCACTGACGGCGGTGGTGTGGATGTCGTATTAAATTCTCTCGCAGGTGAGTTTATTCCGACTAGTATGTCATTGCTGAATGCTGGCGGAAGGTTCATTGAAATTGGAAAGGCGGATATATGGTCACAAGACCGTGTGGCTACATTTAGAAATGATATTAGCTACCATCATTTTGACTTGGTTACCGTCACCATGATGGATCCAATGAAATTGAAAGCGCTAATGGAAATAATCATTGAACGAACAGAGCAGGGTGCCTATCAACCTTTGCCGTTTACTTTGTTCGCTCAGCGTAATGCAGTAGATGCATTTCGATATATGGCACAAGGGAAGCACATTGGGAAAATTCTTATTGCGCCTGAGCCTGACCCCGCCGTTATTGATAAAGATAAGAGTTACCTAATTACCGGAGCAACCGGTGGTTTAGGACTATTGTTTGCTAATTGGTTAGCTGAGCAGGGTGCTGGCGAACTAATACTAGCAGCTCGAAGGGATGCCTCTGTTGTAGCTCCTGATCAGATAGCGTTACTGGAATCTAAAGGGTGTTCGGTAAGGTGTGTAATTGCTGATATTGGCGATGAGAAGTCTGTTAGTACATTATTTGATGGTATTGAAACTCAGAGTAAACCTCTGGGCGGAATTATCCATGGAGCGGGTGTACTAAACGATGGCTTCTTGATGAATCAAGATATGGCGAGTTTCGACAAAGTTATGCTTCCTAAGTTGGTCGGTGCTTGGAATCTTCATACAGCCACACAAAACTTGCCCCTTGACTTTTTTGTTCTGTTTTCTTCGTTGTCTTCTTTATTGGGAGCGCCAGGGCAGTCAAATTATGCTGCAGCCAACGGATTTTTAGATGGTTTAGCAAGTTTACGTCGACAGCAAGGTTTAGCGGCGACGGCAATCAATTGGGGACCTTGGGCAGAAGTGGGTATGGCAGCCAATGCATCGGTGGAGGCGAATGCAAAAGCCAGTGGGGTTAATTATATTTTACCTACGGATGGTTTAGATTGGTTTGAAAAGGTATTGGAACAACAACCCATACAACGAGGTTTAATTGATGTCGATTGGGGTCAACTCGCAAGTAATATGCAAGGTCAACTACCACGATTTATATCTGAATTGGATGTGAAGAGTTCGGTTGCAGTGGATGAAAACCTTCACAAAATGGCCAAGCAATTTCGAGAAGATTTAGCGGTAGCACCAATCGACGAACGCACTCCTATGCTGATTGATAAAATATGTGAGCAAATAAAACTTGTGATGGGCTTGGAGGATGATGAAATTATTGATCCGAACCAACCGCTGCAGGAATTAGGGTTGGATTCGTTAATGGCTGTTGAGTTGCGTAATATCCTTTGTGCATTGATTGATAAGCAACTTCCAGCGACGTTGATGTTTAAATACCCTACGGTTGCAAGTCTAAGTACATTTCTCATTGATGATATGTTCAAAGATGATATGCCTGTAGAAGAAGGTGTTCAGGTGGCTGTTATCGAAGAGGAAGTTGAGGAGGAAGAGGATAGCCTTGATGATCTAAGCGAAGAAGAGCTTGAAGCGATGTTAAATGACGAGCTCAGCGAAGAAACAGATGACAGCGACTTTTAAATAATAATAAGAGGCAAGTATTATGGCGAATAAGAATAATGAAGCCTGTAGTAATACTAAGGTCGACTTGGTGGAGAAAGTAGCATCTGATCAAATTCAGGAAAAAACATCGAGTCGAAAACTGATTGAAAAGTCGTTATTGGAGATAAAGCGGTTACGTAAAAAAGTAAAGAGCCTTCAAGAAAATCAACATCAAACTAGCCATGGAGAAATTGCTATAGTTGGTGTTGGTTGCCGGCTGCCTGGGAAGATTAATAACCTGAATGATCTTTGGGAGGTTCTAGAAAAAGGTCAAGATTGTATTTCTTATGATGGAAATGACCGGTGGCCGTGGCAGGAAATTTTTGATGAGAATCAGGATGCACCTGGGAAACTATATACAAAGGCGATGGGATTGCTGGAAGATCCTATTGCATTTGATGCAGACTTTTTTGGCGTATCACCTCGAGAAGCAAACGAGATTGACCCACAACAGCGGTTGTTGTTAGAAGTTAGCTATCACGCTATGGAGAATGCTGGTTATTCTTTGCAAGCTTTAAAAGGCAGTAAAACCGGAGTTTTTGTCGGGGTATCCTCTCAAGACTATTCGCAATTGGGTAGTCGATTTGGAGCACCTGAAGATATAACGCCATGGCAGGGAACCGGTGTATCGCCATCTGCAGCAGCAGGCCGCTTATCCTATTTATACGACTTTAATGGGCCAAGTTTGGCTGTTGATACTGCTTGTTCTTCATCGTTGGTAGCGCTGCATTACGCTTGCCAGAGTTTGCGACAAGGGGAGTGTGATGCGGCGTTGGTGGGTGGGGTTAATATGATACTCAACCCTGGCACTAGCATCTTATTCTCTAAAGCCAAAATGTTATCAGTGGATGGACATTGTAAGACCTTTGATAAAGATGCCAATGGGTATGTTCGTTCAGAGGGCTGTGCCATCGTAATGGTTAAACGTTTAAAGGATGCGATTAAAGACGGTGACCATATTCATGGTGTAATACGTGGTACGGCAGTTAATCAAGATGGGCGCTCTCAAGGGTTAACAGCACCAAATGAAGTATCTCAACAAAAGGTAATTAATGCTGCGTTACAACAAGCGCAATGTGACCCAGATGAGGTGACATATGTAGAGGCACACGGTACAGGGACTCCTCTAGGCGACCCTATAGAGATAAATGCCTTACAGGAAGTTTACGGAAAACATAAAGCGCCGGAACAACCTCTACATATAGGTTCGTGTAAGACGAACTTTGGCCATGCGGAAGCTGCTGCTGGAATGTTTGGTTTATTGAAATTAATCGTATCATTACAGCATAAAAAAATCCCCGCTAGTTTACATTTCTCTAATCCCAATCCGTATGTGAATTGGGGTGAGATGAATGTAAAAGTCGTTGATCAACTTCAGGATTGGCCGGAGACACCTTTAAGAGCAGGGTTGAGTGGTTTTGGTTTTACTGGAACTAATGCACATGTCATCGTTGAATCTTATGATGCAGAGCCTAGCAATGTAAATTCACCGGATAAAGGGGGGGAAGATAACGATGAGAAGAGTATATGGCATCCTGCGATATTCCCGTTGTCTGCTAAAAATAAATATGCGTTAAAAGAAGCAGAATCTTCATTATCAAACTATCTATCTCGAACTTGTTTATCTACCGTATCGTCTAATAAAAACAATCAACTGTTATCGGCTGTTTCTCATACATTGGCGGTGGGGCGAGAGCACTATCACTATCGTTCCATTTTCAGTGAAAGCAATAAAACTGTTGTTTATGGAAAGAAAGTTAAACCAAATGTTGAATCTATTTTCCGGTTTACAAATACTGCTGTTATTGATGAAGGTGTCGTTAACACATTAAAAAACAGGATTCCATATTTTGGTAAACATTGGAATGAAATTAAATCCATTGTTCGTCGTCAGAATATAAAATTAAGTGACGAGTTTTCTAGCGAATTAAGGCATTTTGGATACCAGTATTCGTTGTCAAAAATGTTTATAGCTTGGGGGATAGCCCCAAAAACATTGATAGCGGGAGATGCTATAAAGAACATCGAAAACGAAGATTGCAGTTTTTATGGGGATAATGCAGGGTTAATTTTTGCATCGGAATTATCTGCCGCTTGTGTGGCTGGTCTGATGTCGCTTGAAAATGCAATTAACTCGTTATTTGATTTAGTAAAAATAACTAAAGAAACAAAATTGGATGCTGCTTATCTGGGTGATGTTACTCAGGGCATCGTTGCACGTTGTCAAAGACCTAGGCTTCGATTTATTAGTCCGTTGGCAGCTGACAATGGCGAGTTGCTGGTGTTTTCTAGTGATACCAAGGTGATGAGTCATTGGGCCAGTCATCTTGTGAGTATTGCCAACAAAGATCAATCGAATCATATTGATGCTATTGAATTAGAGAAAGTTGTATCTTGGGATATATCGATTTCTTTGAATGAATGTGTAACAGTGATTGTTAACGCTAATATGCAGGGTGGTGAGAAGTTAAAGAACGCTACTATAGAACAAGAAAATTACCATGATCCGCGGTTTGGTTGTTTGCAGAATATGGAATCATTACTGATGGCAGTGTATGTGGTAGGTATTGATGTTGATTGGAAGTCGGTGTTCATCAATTCAATATCCACAGACTCAATGTCGGCTGATTCAATGGTCAGAAAAGTACTGTTACCTGGGTATCCGTTTCAAAGAAAGGACTATTGGAATACTGCGATACCATTACATCTTCTCAACGTGACTCAAGGTGGTAAAGGTGATTCTGTCCAGAAGAACGCGCTAAACGGTGCAGGCTCAACAAATTCTGAAGTGTCGGATAAACAATTAGGTCAATGGAGTTATCAGTATTCTCTTGAAGAAACAGAATTATTGATGAGCGAAATGTCTTTGCCACAACAGTGGTTGGTTATATCCGATGATGAACAAAATGCGAATGCGCTATATTCCCAATTGATATCACGAGGACACCAAGCAACAGCAGCTGTTATGTTGGGAAATAATAGTGACCTTTCCTTGCGAGATATTTGGAATGATACGCAAATTACAACGATCAAGAACCCTGATGATTTTAGGTCTTGGTTGTTAAACAAAGCTCAGGGTGAGCAGCTAAATATTGTTTTTTCTGTTGGTAATGAGAGCGGCATCGAGAATTGGACACGGTTTAAGCAACAATATACAGATACCACCAAGTTCACGTTGTATCTGTCACAAACCCTAGCGAGCATGTCGAATATTTGTTTATGGACGATAACAGCGAACGGTTTGATCGATGGATTGAATCATAAGGATGAAGAAAAGGCACTTCCTTTTTCTTGCACTTCATCATTGTTAACAGGATTTAGTAAGGTGTTGGCACTAGAGTTATCTGATGTCATGCAAGGTCATTTGGATTATAGGTTTGTTGACTCAGGGTTAGATCGAGTGACTGCGTCGGCATTGGTTGATGCGTTAATGTCCGAATTGCCCTGTGCGAATTTGCACTTTGATGGCAAGGCATGGAGCTCGCCCGTACTTCAAAAGGTATCAGCGGAGTTAATTAGAGATAAAGCGACCGAACTAGATAAGAAGAGGCTGCGTGAAGATGCTTTTTATCTGATTGCTGGAGGGACCGGATCGATTGGTTTGGCTGTAGCGCAACGATTGATTGATCATGGTGCAAAACATATTGTTCTTTTGAGTCGATCAGGTGTTGATGAGAAATCGACTGTCTATAACACTATTATGAAAATGAAATTGACCTGTGAAGTGTTAACACCCGCAATAGATATATGTAATCGTGGGGCACTGACTGGTTGTCTTGAAGCACTGCGACAGGATTTACCAATTGCAGGGGTTGTACATGCTGCCGGTACGTTTGATATATCACCCTTAAAATCCCTGACTTCACAAGGGTGTTTTTCAGTGATGGACAGTAAGGTTATAGGTTTACGCTGGTTGGATGAGTTAACAAGAGAGGATGAGGTCGAGATGTTTATTGGATTCTCATCCATAGCATCGGTGTGGGGATCTGCAGGGAATTTTCATTATTCAGCTGCTAACTATGCTGTCGATAGCATTATCTATTCTCGTCAGAGCTGTGGGTTGCCAGGTGTGGTAATTAATTGGGGACCCTGGGCTGAGTCCAACATGGTAACCAATGAGTCGGAAAAGGAGGCAAACAAACGTGGTCTATTTGCGATGGACAAAACTGCTGCATTACAGTGGTTTGATCAATTCTTATTACGACCGACCGTTCAACAAACCATTGTTGTAAAAGCACAATGGCAACGTTTGAAGCCGCTCCTAGAGCTTACGAAGATGGGAGCGGTGTTACGTAAAATTGGCCTTGATGATACTAGCGATGATTTTGGAGACGAGAATGAAATTTCAAACAATAACGTAGAATTGAGTGCCAGTGATATTACATTTAAGCAGGCCTTGGAGACGTTATCACAAGAGAGTGCGGAAATAGCTTTATTAGAATATGTTAAACAACAGTTAGCAACTGCCTTGGAATCAGAAATAGAAGATATTGATGTCTTTCAACCATTGCTAAACTTAGGTATTGATTCATTGATGGCCGTTGAATTTAAAAACAGAGTAACAAAGGTCACTGGAGTTGAAATTCCTTTAGTAAAGCTATTGGAAGGCAGCAATTTATGTGATTTAAGCAAAATGCTGTGTGATGAATATTTTCAATTAAAAAATGCGACATCGAACGATAGTGGTTTGATGCAAGAAGACGAGGAATTTTTGGAAGGTGTATTATGAGTGCGCCAGAGTCTCCTCGTTATTTGTTGGAGCGGTTTTTGGAGCCACATTATAAAAATGGATTAAAATTGTGGTTGGATCAAGGTCAGCTACGGTTCAAAGGGCCAAAGGAAATTTTGAAGAAAGAGCTTATTGCTGCATTGAAGAAGCATAAGCCAGATATAATTATGATGCTTCAAGAAGAAGCTATCTCTTTAAAATCTACCTCTTTAGAAACTGCACTATCAGGATCCATGATACAGGCTGGGGAAACGGTTAATCATATTGATGCCGAATACCCGCTGTCGATGAGTCAGTCTGCAATTTGGATGTTGTATCAATTTGCACCGAACAGCCCGGTTTATAACACGACTTTTTGTGCCAGATTAAATGAAAGTACTGATATTGATTTGCTGGAAAAAGCCTATCAAAATACCGTTAATCGGCATGATTTGCTGCGTAGCCGGTTTCTAGATAGTGATGAAGGTAGTGTTCAGCAAGTGATGCATAGTTCCCAAGTTTCAATTGATTTAGTCGATGGGATGTCATGGGGACAAGAGACGATAGATGAATGGCTGAAAAAGGAAGCGGTAAGTCCGTTTGATTTGAGCAATGCACAGTCATTGAGAATTAAATGTTTAAAGACCGATGGTGGTAATCTTCTTATTGCCACCATTCACCATATCGCGGCAGATTTATGGTCGTTACTTATCATTGCAGAGGATCTATTTTCTGATTATCAGCATTACCTTGCACATGGTTACTTTAATGTAATTAAAGCAGAAAAAACCTACCAGGATCATGTGCTACAGCAGAAAATATATCTGCAGTCGGATGATATCGAAGATGTAAGGTTGTTTTGGCAAGAATACTTAGTTAATGCGACGTTTCAGCTGGAGATGCCAACGGATTTTGTTCGACCTGCAATAATGACGATGTCTACCGCTAGGCGCAGTACTTTTGTAGATAATAATATAGCTAGATCGGTAAGAGAGTTTTGCAAAAAGAGTGCTATAACTCCCTATGTTTTATTTGAGTCGGCTTTTCAGCTATTACTATTTCGCTATGTCCAACGATCGAGTTTTCTTATTGGAACGCCAACATTTGGTCGTTCGAAGCAAGCGTTAGAAAAAATTGTTGGAGATTTTGCAAACCCTGTTGTTCTTAGGGCGAATATTAAGCGTGAGAATGGTGTTGTTCGGTGGTTGAAAAGCAATCAAAAAGACCTCTTTAAAGTGATGGCACTACAAGATTACCCTTTTCCTTCTTTAGTTGAACTTATTAACCCTCCTAGGGATGCATCGCGAACACCACTTTTTCAACATATGTTTGTTTGGCATCAGGGGAATAAGGACACATTTTTACAGCAGAATGTTATTGAGGATATTTTACCTATCTCCGGGCCTTGCGGGTCTCCCTATGATATTTTGCTATCGGTCAGTGACATGGGGGACGGCTTTGAATGTCACTGGACTTATCAAACCTCATTGTATGATGACGTTTCTATTAAACAGTTTTCGCGAGAATATGAACAGGTTATTTATGCTCTATTAGCAAGTAAAGATGAAATTACTATTGGCTCTTTATTAAATGAAATAGAAAGCTCTTCATTGGATATTTGCGGAGAGCTTACGAATAATGTCTTTTTAAAGGGGAAGTCATTAGATAGTTTTGTTAGCGATGATAGATTTGATAAAACTGAAATTATTGATTCGAAAATTTCAGTTGCTGGTTACTCTCTGACAAATATTAGTGATGAACATCCGATAAGCTGTCTGCATGAGCGCGGATCAGTGGTTAGGCATTATTCAGATATATCAGAAATACTCCCTTTAAATGGTTACTATAACGCTAATGGCGATATTGTAATAACTGATATATCTCTTGGTTGGGGTGTTATCAATCGAGAATTGATCGATCTTAAGTCGAAAATTTTAGAAGAATATTCGTATGTATCTGTTCCAAATATTATTGTTCGTTGTTGTATTTCTGATGATGGGGGTTTCAGGAACGTAGTGTATTTTGAAAGTTGTGGTGATGAAACTATAGATGATGATATTGGTAAATATTTAGAAAGTTCATATGGATTTCTTCAGGATGTTGTTTGCCTTTCTCGATTTGTATTAGATGATAACGGGCATATAGATAGGTTCTGGCTGTTAGGGATTCCAGTATTTGGTGTGTCTAGCATAGCTAAAAATAATAATAAGTCTGATGGAATTACATCAAAGTCAATCAAAAGAACACAAATACGGTTAGCTCCACAACAATATTACCCAAATAAAGATGCAGACAACAACAAAGAGATGGTTGATGTTAACAGTGTGGAAGGTGTTCAGTTAGATGTAGACGAACTTGAGCCTGCTTTATTGATCGGTGGTAAGTTATCTTTAACTATTCCAGTTGATAATATTGTTGAAGGCCTCATTAAAACAGCAGCATTGAATGACGGCACAGGTTTTAGATTTGTTGATGAAGCAGGTATGGTTTCTACTTTATCTTATACTGATCTGTTACATGCGAGTGTTATTCTGGCAAACGGATTACGTCAAAATGGAATACAAGAAAAACAGGTAGTTATACTTCAACTTTCAGATCGTTCGCAATATTTTACCTTGTGGTGGGCTTTGTTATGGTTGGGGGCGACGCCCTTAACGATAGCTGTTCCAACTGGCTATTCTGATGATCAACCAATAGCAAAAAAACTAAAAAATGTTGTCAGAAGTATTCCTGATTGTGTTGTGATCAGTGATGTGAATTCCTCAGGTAGTGTTACGTTAATAGAAGACTATATAAATTGTAGTGTTTTGCATATCAATGACATTGTTAATGTTGTTGGTGTGGGGCCATTGTTAGTAGAGGAGTCAATACAAGAGAAAGGCTATTATAAAAGGAATGATATTGCATTTTTACAACTCACTTCCGGTAGCACAGGGACTCCAAAAGTCATTCAAATCAGTCATCAAGGGATACTGCATCAGGTTTACGCCGCAGCCGAATTTAATCAATTCGCGGTTGGTGATAAGACGTTAAATTGGCTTCCCTATGATCATGTGGTTCCAATACTTACAACACATTTACGAGACGTCATATTAGGTTTAAGCCAGTTTCAAGTTTCTACTTTAACCGTCTTAGCTGACCCATTACATTGGCTTCAGTTGATGGAAAAATATGACATACAACATAGCTGGTCGCCAAACTTTGGGTTTAAGTTAGTCGTTGATGCCTTAAAAGCAGCTGGTACTGACAAGTCTTTGAACCAAATAACGTCTCTATGTAATGTTAAAACACTGATGAATGCCGGCGAACAAGTTATACCGTCCGTGGCTTCTGATTTTATGAGGTTATTACAACCATTCCACCTTAGAGCTGGAGCAATACAGCCTGCGTTTGGTATGGCCGAGTCTTGTACATGCATAACCTATGATAACGAGTATGGTTTTGATGGGGATGATTTGATGCCTTTTGCATCACTCGGTGGCGTGATTCCAGGCGTCGATATCAGAATAGTAGATGGCAATAATGTACTACTTAATGCCGGGGAAATTGGGCGAATGCAGATACGGGGTCCAATCGTTACTGCAGGTTACATGAATAATCACAGTGCAAATGAAGAATCTTTTGTGGGTGATGGTTGGTTTAATTCTGGTGATTTGGGCTATATATTTCGTGAGAAACTGGTGTTAACGGGGCGAGAGAAGGAAATGATCGTCATCCGAGGTGTTAATTACTATTGTTATGAAATTGAGGAGTCTATTACACTGCACACCAGTATTTTATCTACTTTTGTCGCTGCCTTTTCGATAAGGAATGATTCGAATATAGAGGAGCTTATTGTCGTTTATGTGGAAAGTGATAATGTTAGTTCTGCTAATTCTGAAAAGGAAATCAATACCATAATCAATACGGATTTCGGGATAGAAGCTCGTTATATTGTTCGTGTAAGGCAGGATCAGTTTCATAAAACTACAAGTGGTAAAATACAACGTTCTCAATTCCGGCTGCTATACGAGGCAGGGGAGTATAAAGCACAGTGCGTAGCGTTTGATAGAGTCATGGGTAATGTTACTGAGGCAGATTTATCTATCCCCTATTACCTATATCAAGCAGAATTAGAGAAGGTAGATTTAGCATTGGTTGAGGGTTTTGAGGGTGATGATGTATCCGCTATAGCATTTTCCTTTGAAAATCGACTTGTTAGAAAACTTGGTGGTTATTGTTCAAAGATGCCTGTAATTGAAGCAAAGAGTGTGACGGATATTGCTCTTCTATCTAAGCCTATATTGATGAATGCAGTCAGGAATCGCAGTACAAATATCCTATTATTATATTCACTTCCCGTAGTAACGGATGTTGAGGAAACTCAGAGGTTAGTAATAACTCTTACAGACACCGTTTTACAACTTAATCGTCAATTTTGTCAAGATAAACGAATTTGTATCGATAACGAGATGGCTTTACATGTTGTATTGGTTAAACAGCCAAATACACCTGATTCCAATATAGTAAGTATGAAATCGTTAACGGACTCTATATCCCAAGAATTAACCATGGGTTCGGTGGAAAATAACGAAGGAACGGCCTCATTGTTACGTTTACGGATTGTAAATGAGCATGATATTTCAGATTCCTTATTTGATAAGATTTTGCAATTACGCTCTGTTATCTCACCTTTGACTTTTGATGCTGGTAGTGTATTTCGGCCTGTATTACAACACGCAGCGATTTCAATGCGCCCCTCATTCAAGGATGGGAGTCAGTTGTCGCCCATATACCGAAAAGTATTTGTAGTTACCGGTGGGTTTGGCGGTCTAGGTATTGAATTGGTGAAATACCTTTTGGATGAGCAATGCAAAATTATTGTCATAGGTAGAAAAGATATAAGTTTGTGTAAAAAAACACAGACGCTCGCTAAAGATATACGAAGGGAATATGGTGAAAAGGCGTTATCCTATCATTCGGTAGCGTCATTGGACGAAGCTAATATTAGATTTTCAGTAAATTCTGGTTTGGTATCTGTTGAGGAGGAATCGATAGATGGCATTTTTCATTTGGCGGGAAGATATTTACAAAAAACTGCATCTTCGATGACAGATGAAGATTGGACTCAGTGTCTTGATGCAAAATATGAAGGAAGTTTGACATTAGGTCGGTATTTACGAAAGTCTTGGCCGAATGCAATGCTTATCTATTTCAGTTCAATCAATAGCTATTTTGGTGCGTCAGGACTTACAGGTTATAGCACAGCGAACGCGTTGCAGAACCAGTTGACAGACTATTTTAATAAAACGGAAAATATTGAGGATGAAGGCGTAGGTATAGTTAAAACATTCTCTTTGAATTGGAGCGTATGGCCAGATATTGGAATGGCTCAGGATTTTAGCTCACAAGATATTGCGTTAGCAAAGAATAAGGGCTTCTTACCAATGTCCACTGCAAACGATTTATTCTGGTTAGATTCGGTTCTTGCTTCTGAACCAGGATGTTATTGGTTAGGACTAGATCACAAAAAACCAGTAATAGCCGCAGATGTTGGTTGGAAAGGTGTGTCTGAACAGTGGCAAATTAGTGTTCTAGATGCAAAGTCTGAAGCCTTACAAATGAATCAACACATTGAGTTACCTAGGATTCCTCTACCAGTATTTAATGTAGTTGATGTTGAGTTGAAGAGAGGGGGGCAACAACCACGAAATGCAACGGACCAGCTTCTTTTGGATATATGGGTAAGTCTATTGGGCGCTAGAGTCTCCCATATTGACCAAACATTCTTTGAGTGCGGTGGGAATTCTGTTGTGGTGACTCAGCTAATGTATAAAGTTACTGTAAACTTCAGTGAATCGTTACCGTTGTCATCTCTTTTTGAATATCCAACGATAAGAAAGTTTAGCGACTTTCTATTAAGTAAAAAATCATCTACAGAAAAGGGGTTGGAGGAATCTGGGTTTTCCTCAGTAATCTCTGCACTTAGCCTAGTTGATCAAGTGAAAAATCTTGGGAAGGATCAAGTTACGTTAATATCCGGAAACATTGAACGACCAAAAAGTACAATTATTTATATTCCCGCATTGATAGGGTTACCTCACAGCTACCAACATTTATTACATGAGTTTTCGCAATGTAACCAAGTGTTATTGTCACGAGACGTATTAACACAATCAGATGTGTCAATTAGTCAGTTAGCATCGATGTATATCGACGTATTGCGAAAAAATGACGTCGATCTGGTTCACTGTACACTGGTTGGTTGGTCATTTGGTGGGTGTGTCGCATTTGAGATGATGCGTCAATTGGAGGCGTCAAGGGCGTTACTGAAAAAACGCAAGTTGATTATAATTGATAGCGGGATTCAAGACGCGATCCCTCTATTTTTGGGAGACGATACTGTTGCATTTTCTTTGTTTTCTAAGGATCTAGGGCAGAACGCAGCATCGATAGAAGGTCACTCAATTACCGCGTCGTCGGGATCAGTGGCGTCAAAACTTGATTCATTACATGCGTATCTTTTAGGAAAGAGCGTAGATATAGAGACTGAGGTGTTAGGCGTCTGGTTTAACACGTATAAGAATAATATGCAGCTGTTAAGGGAGTATAAACCGGGCCATCAACGAGTTGATGGTGATGTGATTTATATAAAAGCTAACGGCAATGCTCTCACTACTCACGATATGGGGTGGGGAGAACAATTTTTACACTTTAACGTTATCGATCGTGATTCCGATCATCAACAGGTGATCTACGATAGCGTATTACTTGAATCGATTTCGGGTTGTTTACAGGATGGGGGTTATGAAAATGGAGCCAGTTAAAAAAATAATGACATCGATATTTTTTGTTGTTGTATTAATCACTGTTTTATTGTTGCCAAGTATTAGCTTAGCGAGTGGCATCTCCGTTGCTAATACCTGTAACCCTGTTGCCGAGGTTTCCTGCGGCCTCCCATTTCCATCGGATTTATTTTTGAATACTAGTGGAAAGTTGAACTATAGTGATAATATTTTTGATAGGCAGGTTGGAGGACAATTAAGAGATAGTGAGTTTTCAGTTAAATCCCAATTCCCCGTGGGTTTTCGTCCCAGTCAAATTTTTAATGACAGTGAGGGTTTTTCCGCGTTAGGGCCGGTTTTGTTCGAACTGTCTGAGTGGCCACAAGAGGATATTTTACGATCTGGTGAAGGGCAGGTTCTGGTTTTTGATCGTGATAGCGGAGATATTGTCCCTATGATTGTGACCCTAAGTAGCGTCGCAAATCCTGAACGAGAGTTTCGCCAAAAGTCCCCTGTTGTTATCGCTTGGCCTCGTTCGCGGTTTGAATTTGGTGGACGTTATGTAGCTGTTCTGCTTCGCAACCAGCTTCATACAAGAAGCAGTGGTGGAGAGGACGTATTTAGCCCAAGTGAGGGAATGGAAAAAATCCTTGAAGGAAATGGATCTTTTTTTGTTAAAAATGCATATGCTCCCATTTTGGAGACCATCGATGAATCTGGAATTGATCGAGATAATATTATTTCTTTAACGTATTTTACGGTGCGGCCAGAGTCGGAAGTAACAACTCCAATACCTTTAATGATTCAACGAGCACTTGGACAATCTGGGTTTGTGCAAAACTTGCATCAACGGTCATCACTCGATACGTCTGAGGACGCATTAATGACACTAGCAGGGGATTTGTCATTGATTAATTTTCGCCGCGTAGATGGAGGGATTTATCCCCCCTACACCCCTCAGCCGGACAGCTCTTTAGATCACACAGATTTTATACTTACTTTACCAAACGTGCCAGAAGATGAGATGGTTCCCTTAATGTTATGGGGGCACGGCTTAGCAAATTTTAAAGATTATAAGCACTCTGGGTATCGACGGGCGGGCAGGCTTGGAATTGCTACCTTGGCAATAGACCATCCAAATCACGGTAAACGAATCACTGTTGACCCTAGAAAGTCGCCGTCAATAGCACTAGCCGTTCGATCACCGTTAAATATGATGCACTTGTTAGGGATGTTTGTGCAAACTGTGGTTGATCATGCGGTTGTTGCTCGGATGGCTCATGACCTTTTGCCCGAAAAACTTACGGAATTGAAGTTACAGAAGCCCGATATTCCAAGTATCGATATTACCAGGATGTATTATCAAGGGTTGTCCTTAGGCGGTATGGTTGGGTCAACAATTGGCGTTACGGCACCTTATATCGAAGGGGCTTATGTTGTTAATGGTGCTAGCAGTCTTATGCAGTTATTTTCTGAGTCTGCAATGTGGGATGGAAACACTAGTATGGTTATTCCCGCAAATGCGACGGGGGCTGAGGCAACATTGGTGTTGGCGATGATGCAGCATTACATTGATATTGCCGATGGTTCTAATTTTGCACACTGGTATCAAAACCCTCCCGTTGGAAATTTCACTAAGAAGCTAGGTATGCTTTATGCGTTAGGTGATGGTAGCGTGGTAAATGATACTAGTTTGGCGCTAGCTGAAATTGCGGATCTTCCGTTGTTGAAAACGGTAATTGAGCCGGTATTGCAACTTCTAGACGGTGAGGTAGGCAGGGTTGGTTACGAAAATGGTAATGGCATTGCGCAAACAGGTTATGGTCTTGATCTTGCGGAAAATGCTGTTGATGAGCTTAAGGCATTTGATCCCAATCGAGTAACTAACCTAGAAGGTTTAAGTGTTTTTAGTAACCTTTCTGGTTTGGATTTTGGTGATAGTGTTCTAGCGGATTCGCTAGAGTCATTATTGGCATCGGCAGGTAGCGAGAGTGAAGTCGAATCATTTGAGGAATTGGTCGATATTGTTTATGAAGGCGACCTGGAATCATTCTTAACACACTTTAATCGTAGTTCAGTTGAGGCCGTTGGCTATAACATCGATTGGGTTTGTGGTGTGGTAAATATTGCTCCTGAGCGTTGTGTTTATGCAAAAATTAAGGCTGAGGAAGATGCTGAAAATTCCGATTTAATTGATGATGAAGTTGATCAGTCTGACCTTGATGAACTATTAAATGCCGGGGCACTAGGAACCATTGAAGTAAAAGTAGTAGACGGAACAGGGGGATCTACCAATCCCATAGGCATTTCTTTGGTTGCGATGTTTTTACTGTGGCGAAAGCGTTTGTCACAGGACTTTATGCAAAACGCTAAAAAAGCCTTAAAGTTACCTTTTGTACGTACAACAATTTCAGCAGTATTATCTGCTATAACCTGGTTTTTATGGGCATTATGGATTAACTGGGGACAAGGTGATAACACATGGAGTAGTGGTTTAGCACAAGCTGTTAGCAGTTTTTGCACAACATTTACAGGCAGTTGGATGATGGAATGGCTGTTCGTTCGTTTAGGCGGTGAACCTTTAGCTTGTGCGCTAAATGTCATTGTAGTTAGCAGTTGTTCTTTACTTTTTATGATACTGATGCACGAGGTTGCAGACACACAACGTGTTTTTATTACTATCTTTCCAATATTTAACGTTGTTGTCGCTTTTTGTACAGCTTACGTTTGGAGCTTAAGACGCTTAAATTCCAAAGTTTCAACTGTTGGATAGTATTGTTGAAATGAATAGCCGAATTTTATCTAACCCAGAAAGTAGGCACGTTTCTATTTACATATGCTTATCTTTGTTTGTTATTTTTTTTCAGAATCCATCGGTATTTGCATCAGAAAGCAATGGTTGGAAGGTGGACTGGACGATTGAGACGATTGTGCAGTACCGGTACTTCACTAATACAAATGATAGCAATAGCGCTAAAAATGGTGCCAGTATAGAAAATCAGATTTTTATAGACCAGCAATATTCCGGTCAGCAACAGTTCCCTATTCTTAATCAAAGGCTGGGTTTTTCAACATCGGATACATCTGGAGACCAAATAGTAACGGGCGACTTCTTTTTTCATTATGATCATTACGATGAGAATAATCGTTATGTGGATATTAGGGAATTGGATTGGCTATATAGCTTTGATGATTATCAGGTTCGAGCCGGAGTAGGGCAGGTGAGTTGGGGGGTTAATGAGATATTTCGAACGGTTGATACGATTAACCAAATTGATACTCAAGCGTGGCCATCTCGTACAAAACTAGGCCAGCCATTGATATCTGTTGCGGGTTACCTTAAAGACGATTTATTAGAAGCGTATATCCTGCTGGATCACCGGAAAAGGCGGTATTCTGGTATAAATGGCCGATTACGATATCCAATTCTTATTGATGAAGACCCTATTTATGAGCGTGGTGCAACAGGAAAAGTTGATTTTGCGTTGCGTTGGCAGTTTTCTTTATGGAGTGCCGATGTTGCTTTATCGCATTTCTATGGAGTGAGTAGAGATCCCTATTTCACATTTAATTTCGACTTTGATCATCCTCGACTGGTCCCTGTTTATCAAAAAATAAATCAATCATCGATAGAATTAACCCGAGACTTTGACGGGTGGTTGACAAAATTAGAGGCAAAGTACGAGATTGGAGGGTTGCAGCACTATTTTTCTTATGCTGGAGGGGTCGAGGTTTCTTTTCCCGAAGTTATGGGAAGTGACATCGATACAACGGTCATATTTGAGGCCATCTATGATAGTCGTGATGAAGCCAATAATAATATTTTTAACAGAGATGTCGCTTTAGCATTTCGGTTGCAGTTTAATGATAGTTATGAATCAAGCTTACTTGTAGCCGGCGTTCAAGATTACGAATATAGCGAGCGTTTGTTGTTAGTGCATTGGCGCAGTAATCCCGGCCAACATTGGCGGTTTGATGCGATTATCAATATTTTCCACTCTTCGGAAAATGCGCTTGATAGAACAGCATTTGATAATGCATGGGATGATGCATTTAGCAATATTTCCTCTGGAAATATCCCCCTTCCTATTTCATTAGTAAATAATATTTATGCATCAATATCTGAAGTAACACTCAGTCGGCGTGATTTTGAAAATTTGGTGACCTTTGTTAATTCACTGCAACAACCTGGTGGTTACAAAGATTCCTATGCTGATACGGTTCCCGGTGTGTTGTTTGAATTGATGAGAATTACCGATGGAAGCCAGAAAGTTAACCTTATTGATGAAGAAGACTATTTTGCTATTAGTGTTTCATATCTGTTTTAGGAGTGTGTAATGAAAATTAAATGTAGGCATTGGGTTTTAACAGCGAGTATTACATTTTTACTGAGTGTTAATATCGAGGCTGTAGAAACCAAAAATGGGGTTGATATCATTCGAAGGGCTGAATTGAATGCGACAGGATTCAAAGACATGGTTAATCGTGTGTCAATGACATTGATAGATTCTGAAGGAAGTGTATCGGAACGAGAAATGCTGATTAAAATTATTACGCTTGATGAGGGTGAGTCGAAAACCTTGACGGTATTTACCAAACCTTCTAGAGAAAAAGGTTTCGCGTTGTTAACACATTCCCATCGCTCTACTGCTGATGATCAATGGTTATATTTGCCCGCCTCAAAACGGATTAAGAAGATTGCCAGCAACAGTGTTGGTTCATCTTTTCGTGGAAGTGAATTTACCTATGAAGATATCGCCAGTCAGCATCGAGATCATTATCGATTTGATTATATTAACACCGAAAGCTGTGGTGAAAAAAGATGTTATGTTATTGATCGATTTCCAGAGTTTGATGAATCGAGCTATACTAAGACGCGCTTATATATTGATACGGAGTATTATCTCGTTCAAAAAGGCGAGTTTTTTGATGTAAAGAAAACCTTATTTAAAACCATGCTTGCTACTAATTATATCAAACATAAGAATGGTGTGTGGAAGCCGGAAAGTATTGTTATGGAAAACCATAATACCCATGATAAGACTGAAATTCGATCTCTAGAGCTTAAGTTTGATGTTGGGTTGTCGGAAAGAGAATTTAGTAAATTAAGTCTTAGAAAGATTCGCTAATGTTTTCTGAAGCGCTTTCCTATGAATAGGCTTTGATAAGAAGTCATCCATACCTGCGTTGATTGCGGTATCTCTGAAGTCTGATGTGGCATGAGCACTAAGGCCAATGATAGGTGTTAGTTGGCCACTTTTTATTTCTGAACTTCGGATACGTTGAGTAGCTTCATATCCATCCATTACTGGCATCTCACAGTCCATCAAAATGAGATCGAAAGGCTTATCGGTAGACGCGTGCTTTTGAATCGCAATGGCACCATTTTCTACCACAACCGGTTGTATACCAAATTTATTGAGAAGCCCTTTGATCACCATTTGGTTAATGTTGTTATCTTCGACAACCATAACATGCAGATTAAATGTTTGTTTTTTTGACTCCAATTTATGAGTATTACTGAGTGTTATCCCTAGAGCCGTTAGTATTTTATCACATAATTGTTGATAGATAATAGGGCTCGATATTGCACCTTTGATAGCTGGGTCTACATGTTCCCCTGCGTGAGCAACTGAAATTATAGGGCATGAATACTTGCTCGTTAACTGAGATCTCCCCTCTTTATCAAGGTAGTCCGATAGTATAATAATGTCGGCTTTTGAAAGATTATCTTCAGCGTTCTCTTTTTGTTCAGCGTTAAATGTTGAACTCTTTGCTCCCCAGTAGTGAAGTGTCTGTTGTATTGCAACACTTGATTCTGTTAATGGGTCTGCAACAATTACGTACTTTCCGGCAAGGGGGCGCTGAATATTGTGTTGTGTTGTTTGTAGCTGCGAAGCTTGAAATTGTGTGGTAAACCAAAATTCCGAACCGGTACCTTTTTTGCTATTGACTCCTATTTCACCACCCATCATTGTTGATAAGGATTTACATATCGCCAATCCTAGTCCGGTACCTCCGTATTTTCGTGATGTAGATGAATCAGCCTGTGAAAACGATGTGAAGAGTTTATCTTGTTGCTCTTGTGTAAGGCCGATACCCGTGTCCTTTACTGAAAAAACAAGTTGATCTTTGATTGTGTTGTAATCAACTTTGAGTAATATAAACCCCTCTTCGGTGAATTTAAATGCGTTACTCATAAGGTTGAGAATTATTTGGCGTATGCGTGTTGGGTCACCCTGTATGTCGTCTGGTATACTTTCTGCAACATGAGATATCATTCGTACATTACCTTCTGTTGCTAACATGGACAAAAGTGATATACATTCGTCGATAAGGTTTCTAATAGAAAATGGAATATTTTCTATTTCCAGTTTACCCGCTTCAATTTTTGAAAAATCAAGGATGTCATTAATAATCCTAACCAGGGCATCTCCGGAATTTCGAATGGTGTTAACATAGTGATGTTGTAATTCGTTAAGGGGAGTGTCATCCAATAATTGAGTCATGCCAATGACACCGTTCATCGGTGTACGGATTTCATGGCTCATAGTTGCCAAAAACTGGCTTTTAGATTGGGTTGCATACTCTGCTGCTTCTTGTGATTTTTTTGCTTCAGTGGTGGAGGTTTCCAATGCCAAGGTTCGTTCTTTCACTTTTTGATCTAATATTGCATTTGCATTGATTTGTTTTTCTAGCATTAATTGAGCAGTGTTGTTTTTTTCTTTTTGCAGTGTTCGCATCCTATCGGTTAACCCCATGTTCAAAATGAGCAGAGTAGCGGCTGAACCAATAAGAGACCCGTAAGTAGTTATGAAATTAACGGGGATTATATCAAAAGCGCGTAGTACGTTTATAAATCCACCAATAATTAGGGTGGACCATCCAAGGACAAAGTATTTTCCCGTATTATTTCCCTGGCGCCAGGAGTGGATGCCAGCGATAAATACTGGGGGGATGGCAAGAATGACGCCAATCATTCCTAGTTGAATTGCTAGGCTAAATGGTAATACGAAGGCAGAGGCTATGGATAATAACCCCACCCCCCATAATGGAGTTTCAAGGTTAAGCTTCCTTAGTGTTAATTTGGGAAGATTGAGAAGTGATTTTGTTAGTAAAATCATAACTATAGTCAGAATGCCCAGCATAAAGGGTCTTATTCGTTTTGCGATATCTGGATAGTCTCCCCAAAGATAGAGGTTTCCAATACCGTTTAGAGAAAGCTCCATGGCTGCATATGATGCAATAAGAAAAACATAAAATATTTGAGTCTTGTCTCTTAGAATTAGAAACAGAAAAGAGTTGTAGATTAATATAATGGTTATAGCGCCATAGTATCCGCCGAACACGAAGTTCTCTGTTTTTATTTGGTGGCTATATGCACCCTGTGTATAGAGTATGAGAGGGAATATCATGGTATCTGTACTACGAAAACGAAAATAGATATTTTCTACTTTATGTGAGCCGATCGATATGGGGTAAGAAAACATCCTATCTTCTAGTACTCGGTGTCTAAAAGGGAAGCTGTCACCTCCTGTATGCGATATCAGCTGGCCGTCGTAAAAGTGGTAGAAATCCACCTCATCCATAAGTGGGTAGTCTAACTTTAAAACGTATTTTGCATCAGATTCACCTATGTTACTAAGCTGTATTTTTACCCAATAGGTGTCAGAGGTGAATCCAAAATTAGGCGCTGATGAAGACGGCTGTTTCCAGAGATGTTGCTTATCTTCATTCTGGATGTCTTTTATTGTTAGATTGTTTGAGGCGTCGACAAAGTATTCGGTTTGTTGGGTTATATTTGTTGTGGTATCGATATCGGCAGTATTGGACTGCGTACCCAAAGAGACAATGGCATGCGCGTTTACCGTTTGGAGCACCAAAAAGAATAATAACCAAAAATCACGCAAGATTGCTTTCCTTAGTTTGCTGATTTGTGCTCAACGAGGAGCCTATATCATCACAATAACCTCTATTGCAGTGTAGATACGATGGTAGGGCTTTTCCATAAGCCATTCGATATGTTTAGTTTAATTTTTGCATGAAAATCAGTCATATTTTGCGTCTTTTTATATCACGGATAAGGAATCTGGCAGGGTGTAATGCTTCAAGTACTTGCTTATCGGTTGCTATGACATCTCCCATAATGATATTTGCTAGTATTTCTGCACAATAGGGCGCGGATGTTATTCCCCGTGACCCATGTGCCAAGCTTACGTATAAACCTTGGTGGTATTTACCAAGGGGCATTGCATCGCGTAGCATGCCTTTTCGTAATGGCGCGTAATCTTCCACAAAAGCATCAACACAGGGTACAGGTCCAAGCATTGGGAGGTAATCAGGTGTTTGGCAACGAAATCCCACTCTACCTTTTAAGCCAGGGTTATTTTTCATTTTTTCAGCATTAATAGCGTCCGCGAATGACTTAAGCCCAGCAGTTATATTGTTTAGGTTTGTAACATGATCTTCTTGTTGAAGAGTAAGGTGTTTTGCTTTTGGGTGAAATGTCGCCCCAACGCAATGACTTCCATCTCTTGCAGGCGCTGTATAGCCTTCATAATTTAATGCGTATTTTAACTTCTGTGATTTTTCACTGGCAGGTATATAGCTTACCTGACCTCGTACACTTCGTAATGGCAGGTGTGCGGTTTGTTTTAGTGTCGATGCACCAAAGCTATTCGCTAGAATCACGATGTCGGATGTTAGTTGTGTATCGGTGTCTGCCTTTTGAAGTGTTAATTGCCAGTAAGGTTGTTTCGAATGGTGCGTGCTTGAAGAAACCTGAGTGTTTATTTGAACAAGTTCTTTTAACTGCGTGTTACATACTAATGTGATATTGGGGTGATCAAGTAAAGAGTTGACTACATCAGCTGGGCGTAACCATCCACCTTGTTTGAGTAATAATGCTGGTGTCTCACAGGGGAAACCTATTAGCGCAGTTGTTTCTTTTGCCGATAAGGGAACGGCGATATCCTGGGGCCAAAGACCACTCTTCACCAATGCAATTTGCTCTAGTCTTTCTTTTTCACAATAAGCCAGACGAATGACACCGTTTAAATCCCAATCTTTACCTCGAACAAATTTACTGTTGTTAAGCAACTCAAGTAATAACGGAGTTGAGAATAAGTAGGCAAGCTGGTAAAAACGATTCTGTGGATTATTATATTGGCTTAGCTTTGTGAACGTTATACCTGTAGGGTTCCCTGAACCTTCTTGCGCAGTTTTTTGGTGTTTTTCTATTACCTGTACTAACCAACCGCGATTCGCCAAGTTGCGGGCGATGCTTGCCCCCGCAAGGCCTCCTCCAATAATCGCTGCGGTTCCAGGTGTTTTATAACACACGGGTCCAGAGAACCATGGTTTTTGGTTGTGCATCAAATGGCTGAGGTGTTTCGTTTTTTTTGTAAAATTGCCATAACAAATTTCTCGTTTTGGTCCTAATCCAGGGAGCTTGTTAACGTTGAATCCTACCCCAGTTAACCCTTTCCTTACGATACCGGCAGCGGTAAACGTTGAAAATGTGGTTCCAGGGTAGCTTAGCCTTGCTATTTCATGGAATAACGTAGGGGACCACATATCAGGGTTACGGCTGGGGGTAAACCCATCAAGGAACCAAGCGTCTATCCGCCCCTGAACTTCTTGATAAGCTTTTGTGGCATCAGAAAATATTAAGGTAAGGCGAATCTTTCCCCCGGCTAATTCAATAGTATGAAAACCGGGTACCAAAGGGGGGTATTTATTCAGTAATTCTTGGCAAAAAGGCTCTAAAATAGGCCATTTTTTGTATGCTCTCGTGAGATCGCTTCGTTGCAGGGGGTATTTATCAACGGAAACAAAGTGCAAACGACTGTGATTAAAGTTTTGTTGATGCCAAAGCTGCCATGCACAAAGAAAGTTTAATCCAGTTCCAAACCCAGTCTCAGCAATAGTAAAAACGTTACCTGGGTTATCTTGCCAACACGACCAGCGTTGCTGCAGTTCATTACGCTGTAGAAATACATAGTTGGTTTCTTCTATACCGTTTTCTGATGAAAAGTAATAGTCGTCAAACGTTTCTGAGTGGGGGGTGTCATCACGCCAGTTGATAGTGGCGGGAGTGATATTGCTGGTATCTTTCAATGGTTGGATCCTAAAGATAAACAAAGCTGACAATAACTGGTCTGTTTTACGTGACCACGATAATTAGGGCTTTTATATATTCGTAATGGGTTCTACATTAAGATTCCCTATGAATAACAATATTTTATGATAGCGCTAACTTAATAAGGCCACGTAGTGTTTACTTCTATTATTCAGCAAGTCTCTTCTGTATTTTCCCCAACATGGCCCATAGTTGCCCCAGTATTTCTGTGTGTTTTTGCGGGTTTTGTCTGGAAAAAGCTAAATCGGCCTTATGATACAGGCTTTGTTAGCCAGCTAGTGATGAATATCGGTGCACCGGCATTAATTATTTCAAGTTTATCCATGACGCCTATTACACCTTCTCAGCTAACCAATATGCTTGCTATATGTGCAACACTTATTACAGGATTGCTTATAAGTTCTGTTATTGTGCTGAAAATACTAGGATATTCCGTTAGGGACTTTATTGTTAGTTTGACGTTTCCTAACGTGGGAAATATGGGATTGCCTCTATGCCTCTATGCCTATTTGCCTTTGGAGAAAAGGGTCTTTCATTTGCGTTGGCATTATTTATGATTTTCTCATTGCTGCACTTTTCATTAGGAGTGGCAATTTTGTCTGGGCGATCCGTGTTAAAACAAACCATAACGAACCCCATTATTTATTCAGTTATCGCTGCGGCAGCTATGGTGTTTGGAGACTTTCAGTTGCCTTATTGGGCAAGTAAGTCTGTTAAATTATTAGGTGATTTCACCATTCCAATGATGTTATTAACCTTAGGCGTTTCGTTAGCAACCTTAAAAGTTGAGTATGTGCGAAAAAGTGTTTTATTAGCGGTGTTGAGGTTAGCTTTGGGCCTGCTTGTAGGGTGGGGGGTCTGCGAAGTATTTGATTTAGAAGGGGTAATGAGAGGGGTTGTTATACTTCAAGCGACGATGCCAGTAGCGGTGTTTAATTACATGTTTGCGATGCAATATAACCGTCAACCGCAGGTAATTGCTGGGATGGTGGTGATATCAACGCTATTGTCATTTATTACCTTGCCCTGGTTATTAAACTGGTTGGTTGAAATTTGACCTTCCCCCCTTAGAGGCTAATCTAGTAATAGGTAGCTTGTATATCGCAGGTTAATGATTGCTTGTTATGAGGTGCGCGAGATCAATATCGTTCAGCGTATTGTCATGCTATGGATAGTATTGTTATTTGTTTCACCATTGGTCGCTCAAGAGGCGGAATTGCATTTGGGTGAGCATAATGGACCTGTGGAGCTCTACCAGTATGTCGATTATTTAAAACACGAAGGTGGAGGTGCGACACTTCAAAATATCATCGATAAGCCCGCACACGAATGGCAAGCAGTAGGGGGGGACACACCAAATTTCGGGTATTCGGATGCGGCTTTTTGGTTTCGCTTTACCGTTAGCCGTATTGCAGGTGACTCATCACACCTTATAGAAATTAGTTACCCATTGCTGGATGAATTAACACTGTACGAAGTGCTGGAGACGGGTAGTCGAATAATAGCAACGATAGGAGATGGATACCCCTTCGACAAGCGACTTATTGATCATCGAAACTTTCTTTTTCCGGTGAACTTACCTGCCGAGAAAGCTGCTATTTACTATCTTCGTGTGAAAACCTCATCGTCTGTTCAAGTGCCGATGACGATTTGGGAAGAGCGATCCTTTTTTGAAGATGCAACCTGGCAAGCAATTGTGCAGGGTGTGTTTTTTGGTATTATGTTAGTGATGGTGCTTTACAATGGTTTTGTTTTTATTGTCGTGAGGGATATTAGTTATTTCTATTATGTTTTGTATGTGACCTCATTTGCATTGTTGCAGGCAACGTTATATGGCTTTGCTTATCAGTATGTGTGGCCAAACAATATATGGTGGAATGATAAAGCGGTAGCATTTTTTATACCCTGCACGTTATTTTTAGTACTTCTTTTTACTAGGGTTTTTTTGGATCTTAAGAGCAAAATATTATATTCATCCAAGAAAAATTACCCTTTAGCAATTACCTCCTTTTTGTTGGTTTTTGATCTTTCTTTAGTAATGGGCGCATGCATCTTCCCCTATGTGATTATGATTAAGTTATGTATTGTGGCGGCGTTGGTAAATAGTGGCGCAATTATATTTATTGGCTTTAACAGTCTATTCAGAGGGAATGATGCAGCGAAGTATTTTTGTTTGGCTTGGGTAACGTTACTGATTTCGGTGATTGTTTATGCTTCTAACAAGTTTGGCTGGATACCAAGAAGTTTTTTTACAGAAAATTTTATGCAAATAGGATCAGCAGCGGAAGTTATATTGCTGTCTTTCGCACTTGCCGATAGGTTTAATAAAGAGCGCCAAGATAAATATGAAGCACAACAGCTTGCGTTGTCTCACGCGTTAAAGGCGCAGGAAGAGCATGATAAATTAGTTACTATTCAAAAAGAATCCCATGAAAAAGAAGTGCTGTCCATTCATAAGATTATTGAAGCGGAGGCTGAAAGTAAGGCAAAAACACAGTTTTTGGCGACCATGAGCCATGAGATAAGAACACCGATGAATGGTGTGATTGGTATGGCGGAGTTAATGTTTGATACCTCATTAAACGGTCAGCAGAGAAATTACCTTGATGTGATTCGTAATTCAGGACAATCATTGTTGACGATTATTAATGATATTTTGGATTATGCGAAAATTGCAGCGGGTGAAATGGAGTTAGAAAAAATAGATGTTGATATCTCGGTTCTAGTACAAGATTGTGTGGAGATGTTTCGACCCATGGCAGAAAAGAAAAAGGTTGAAATTGGTTCGTTAATTAACATCGTAAATAACCGTAGTATTGTTGTCGACCCTACACGGTTAAGGCAAATTATTACGAATTTAATAAGTAATGCCCTCAAGTTTACTGAGGATGGTTATGTGTGTGTGGAAGTGTTTGAGGTTGATTCTACAAGTGCTAATAACCGCCTGCGGATTGAAGTTCAGGATACAGGGATCGGCATTAGTCAAGAAAACCAACAGAAGCTGTTTGCGGCTTTTAAGCAGGCGGATGCTTCTACTACACGTCGATTTGGAGGCACGGGGTTGGGGCTGAGTATTTGTAAGCAATTGGTGGAGTTGATGGGAGGGGTGATTGGTGTTGAAAGCTCAGCAGGTTGTGGTGCTAAATTCTGGTTTGAAATTGAGATGAATAGTTCGCATCAGGCGGTTCCAGCAATACCTGGCTCTATGTCTAACGAATCTGTCTTAAATGCCCCTATACATTGTCTATTACTCACAAAAAAACCGTTAGTGAGGCGGTTGATGGAGGCTGCTTCATCAAGTGTTCAGTCTCTAACGGTTCGTATTATTAGTGATGCGGCAATGGCAGGGGAGTGGGAGCGATCAAGTGATTTGTCAAAAGAGTTGATTATAGTTGATCAAGATTGGCCCGCTGAGGCTTTTCAAGTGATTAGGCGGCTGCAAGAGAAGAGTCAGTTTTCATTAAATATTGGACTTATGGTTAGGATGGGGTTCGAATTATCCAAGGATAGAAGGGCTGAAATTGGAGTTCGCTTCTTGATGCAGAAGCCCTTGTCAGTTGATGAGGTGGTGGAAAATATCGCTCAGTTAACGGGAGACAATGACCAAAGGCATATAGCAATACATAAAAAATTGGCTTTCCAAGATTATTCTCATCTCCGTGTACTTATAGCAGAAGACAATCCTGTGAATCAAATGGTGATAGTTGGAATGCTGGGAAAATTTAATATTCAAACGGAAGTAGCGGAGAATGGAAAGTTGGCCTTAGAAAAGTTTCAAACGGCTTCATATGATTTTGTGCTGATGGATTGTGAAATGCCGATAATGGATGGATTTGAGGCGACTCGCCAAATGCGACGTTTTGAACATGAGAAGTCATTGGCAAAAACACCGATTATTGCGTTAACTGCTCATGCGATGAAAGAATATAAAGAAAAATTCTATGAAGTGGGCATGGATGCGTATTTAGTAAAACCTATCACGTTAGATCGTTTGGGTGCGATACTTCAAAATACGACACAGGGTTTAATGGGGCAAACAGGGTAGGTTTTATATTTTGTGATGAGTGTCTCGCTTTTATGTCTATAAAAGCCTCGTTACAGTGTTGGAATCTAGTTACAGTGCTTTGTGTTAATACCGCCAGTGTATTGTGCGAAAAAAGACTGCTTTGATTGTTTAATGAGCAGCGAGAGGTTTTTTGGTTATTGGTTAACCCACTGGCTTACATCTTGCAACACAACCTTACAGAAAACGGCTACAAAAAGTTACCGAGTAATTTGACAATAGAGACTCTGATGAAAAGGGTTTATAGCACATTACCTTTTGGCTTTAGAGTTAATCGGAGTGAGGGCCGTTTAACTGTGTTCTAAAGCATCATAATAATAATTTTATAAAGCTGTGCTTTTAGGTGAGATAAAATGAAAACAATAATTGCAGATCATCATGGATTATATCGAGAAGGGCTTAAGTCGCTACTTGTAAAAATTAATACATCCGTGCAAACCCAAGAAGTGGATTCTGTTAAACAATTGGACGAGCTGTTATGTTCCCAGAGCGATATTCGATTGGTATTTGTTGATTTACAGATTATCGAAGGCTCCGGATTAGATTATTTAAAACGTTTCAAAATGCGTTGGCCCAATGTAGATATTGCTCTACTTTCAAGTGAAAATGATGTGTTTACTGCTCGAGAGGCTATCTCTCTTGGAGCATCGGGGTGTTTGCTTAAGACTGAGAGCTTTTTTGTGTTGGAGCAGGGCATTAAGTTAATCATGGCGGGAGGTGTTTACGTTTCTGAGCGCTTTATATCTGAGCCAACCAAAGAAAAAGCCAGAGCAATCCTAGATACATTAACGCCTCGTCAAAAACAAGTGTTAGAATTACTGTCTAGTGGCTTGTCGAATAAAGAAATTGGCGGGTTGTTAGCGTTGGCAGAAGGTACGGTAAAAGCCCATGTTGCCGCGTTACTGCGTAGTATTGGTGTTAAAAACAGAACCCAGGCAGCAAATTGGGCGCGCGATAGCCGGATGATCTAGAGCATACATCGAGCTTGTCGTGAAATGATAGTGCGGGGGTAGTCCATTACAAGTTTACGAATCATTTTACTGTTGCTAACGGCTGTTTTTTCTTTCTCTTGTATGGCCGTTAGTACTGCAGAACATCGTTTGGCTGTCGGGCAACCCCAGATTGATATTGGTAAATCCTATCATTTTTGGCGAGACCCAACAGGCCAGCAGACCATTAATGAAATCATTCGTCGTCAATATGACCCTCGTTGGACATTGTCGGTAAATACCCCTCCTAATTTTCAATATACCAATGACACTGTATGGCTGCGTTTTGAGCTTGCGTCTGCGCAAAACCATGATAGCGATTATTTGCTCGAGTTAGGTTCGCCTTTCCTTGATGATATCGAGGTGCATCATGTGAAGCGTAATCATTTTGGTGATCTATATATCGCATCATCCATGCGTGGAGGAGATGACTCCACACTTACCCCGCCTTCAGATTATCGATTTCCCATTTTTCCCATTCAAGTACAAGCAGGAGCGTCGGAGTTAGTATACGTAAAAGTGCGCTCTGGTAGTGCAATTAGTTTTTCTGCCCGTCTTTGGCAGCGAGATGCATATATGCCATCTGAGCAAACCGCACAGGCATTTTATGGCTTCTTTTTTGGACTAATGATGGTGATGGCTTGTTATAACCTGGTTGCGTGGTTGTTTATTAAAGAGCCTATGTACCTCTGTTATGTGTTTTACGTGTTATCTATTGTGTTTTTTCAGGCCTCAATTAGTGGTTTTGGCGCGTTGTATTTGTGGGGAGGGGCCGATTGGTTGCTTGATAAAGGGCTAGTTATCTCTATTAGTTTAAGCTTTTTATTTGGAGCGTTATTTGTTTGGCATTTGCTGTTGCTTAAAATTCAACATGTGATTTATCAAAAGGCTGTAATCACTACAATGTGGGCATATTCAGGGATTTTGTTAGCTTCGCTTGTGCTACCTGAGTCAATTCTTGCTCCAGTTGCACAGGTTGTAGGTATTACCGCTTGTTTAGCGCTGTTGTTGATGGGCTGTTTACTTTCTTGGCAGGGCCATGAAATGGCCCGATATTTTGTTGTTGCTTGGGGGCTATTGTTGATAGGTACGGTTGTTTTTACCTTAGTTGTTCGTGGAGTGTTACCGCGAACGCCAATAACTGAATATATGCAGCCGGTGGGTATGACTCTAGAAGTAATGTTGTTGGCTATTGCAATGGCGTTGCGTGTTAATCAAGAGCGGGATGCTCGTAAGCATGCAGCAAAAACAGCATTGGATTTAGCCCAAAAAGTGAATGGAATGAATGCTGAAAAGCTTATCTTGTTCAGTGAAGATAACCAGGTCTTGGAGCACCAGGCGGTTGAGCAAGACAAGCAACTAGCAGTAATGCGTCAGGAATTGGATGTTATGAAAGGCCGTTTGGATGGAATAGTTCTAGCAGATGCTGTAGAAACGGTAGAAGAGCGAGCAAATAGCGCTACGCTTACAGAAGGTTCGCCCTCAGGTTTTGAAAGCTTAAGATCCGAAAGCTTAAACTCCGAAAGTGATAAGATAGTTAGTATTGAGCGGAGGCGGAAAGACTCACACGATAAATAAGGATTTGAAATGGATGACGTACACAGTGCTTTGCGAGAGGATGTACGGTTACTGGGTGATTTGTTAGGAGAAACCCTTAGGGACCAGGAGGGGCCTTGGTTATTGGAACTCGTCGAAGAAATCCGTTTGTTGGCAAAAAATGCAAGGTCTGGCCATCAAGATAAGGCCGATGAGCTCGTTCAAAAGCTTGCTGCATTAGATGACAGTCAGTGGGTACCTGTGGCTCGTGCTTTTAGTCATTTCTTAAATTTAGCAAATATTGCAGAGCAGTATCACCGTGTGCGCCGCCGAAGGGGCCATGGGCAGGGTTCTAAAGGTGACGTGAAGGCGAAAGAAGCAACGTTAGACGACGTTATACCTAGATTATTAA
Source organism: Gammaproteobacteria bacterium 42_54_T18 (assembly GCA_002163245.1). Lineage (GTDB taxonomy): Bacteria > Pseudomonadota > Gammaproteobacteria > Pseudomonadales > Ketobacteraceae > 42-54-T18. Next base: position 174,348 of record MAAL01000054.1, read on the forward strand.
AACAAGGTATTACTCCAGAGAGTATATCTACCACGTTAGCGACCATGTCGGTTGACCTGGTACTAACTGCTCACCCCACCGAAGTAACACGCCGTACGTTGATTCGAAAATACGACGAGATGAGCGACTGTCTTCATCGGCTTGACTCAGTGATGCTGACATCCAACGAACGGGACTCCGTGCTGGATGAGTTACGCCGAAAGATAGTATCGGCATGGCACACTGATGAAATTAGAACCGATAAGCCGACACCGATAGATGAAGCGCGATGGGGTTTTGTCAGTATTGAGCAATATTTATGGCAGGCCGTTCCGAAACATCTTCGTGAAATGGATAGGGTGTTAGCAACTCACGATTTGCCAGCATTGCCATTAGCTTCAATACCAGTTCATTTTTCATCGTGGATGGGAGGGGATAGGGATGGAAATCCAAACGTAACGTCCCGAGTGACCGAGGAGGTTTTGTTGTTAGCGCGCTGGATGGCTGCTGATTTGTTGCGCAACGATTTGGCAACATTACACAGTGAGCTGTCGATGCAAGATTGCAGCGATGATTTGTTGGATGAAGTAAAGCGATTACAGGAGACCGGGAAAACTAGGGAACCTTATCGCGTTATCTTGAAGCAATTGCGTCAGCGTATTGATGATACGTTAGCTTGGGCTGAATCAGAGTTGGCGGGACGTTTTTATGATGGTCCAATGCCTGTGTTGCATGCTAGTGAATTGTTACGCCCCTTAATGTTGTGCTTTGACTCGTTGAACACCTGCGGAATGATGGCTATTGCTCAAGGCGAATTGCTGGATACGATTCGCCGGTTACACTGTTTTGGTGTGACATTGCTGAAGTTGGATATTCGACAAGAAAGTACGCGGCATGCAGATGTCATGCATTGTGTGACGCAGCACCTTGGTCTTGGGGCCTACCATGACTGGAGCGAAGAGGATAAGCAGCAGTTTTTGATTGATGAGTTAAAAAGTAATCGTCCGCTGATTCCAGGTGATTTGCCTGCATCAGATGACATAAAAGAAGTGCTTGGCACGTTTACCGCAATCGCCCGTCAGTCAAGTGATGCGTTGGGAGCCTATGTGATTTCCATGGCAACTCACCCTTCGGATGTGTTAGCCGTTATCCTTTTGCAAAAAGAGGTAGGCGTTAAATCCTACATGCGGGTAGTACCGTTGTTTGAGACGTTGTCTGACCTGTTGGGGGCGAATGGCACCCTTAACGCGTTGCTTGCAATTCCATGGTATCGAGAGCATATCCAGGGCAAGCAGGAAATAATGATTGGTTATTCTGATTCTGCCAAAGATGCGGGTTTTATGGCTGCGTCATGGGCGCAATACCAAACGCAGGAAAAGTTGGTGGCTACGGCAAAAAAACATGATGTGCATTTAACGTTGTTCCATGGGAGGGGAGGTTCCGCAAGCCGTGGTGGAGCGCCTTCTTATGAGGCTATCCTGTCCCAACCGGCGGGCTCAGTGAATGGATCTTTACGAGTGACGGAGCAAGGTGAAGTTATTCGATCGAAATTTAGTCCTGAAGGTGTGGCGATTCGTACTTTAGAGCTTTATGTGTCGGCCACGTTAGAAGCTACTTTGTTGCCACCAAAAGAGCCGAAGCAAGAGTGGCGAGAGCAGATGGATGTGATGGCCGAAACGGCGTTGAATACTTATCGGCAGGTTATTCGGCAGGATAAGCGGTTTATCCCTTATTTTCGTTCGGCAACCCCGGAGCAGGAATTGCAACGATTAGCGTTAGGAAGTCGCCCGGCAAAACGTAAGGCATCAGGGGGAGTGGAGTCTTTAAGGGCTATACCCTGGGTGTTTGCCTGGACTCAAATGCGATTAATGTTACCCGCATGGCTGGGTACTGGGGCTGCGTTAAATGAAGCGCTTCAGCAGGGTAAGTCAGAAGAATTACGTGAAATGCTACAACAATGGCCGTATTTTAATATGTTTTTTAGCATGCTGGAGATGGTTTTAGCGAAAGGGGATTTGGCTATTGCATCTTATTATGAGCAGCGTTTGGCTACAGCAGAGAATAAAACCTTGGGAGAAGAGTTAAGGGCGCGGTTTGTTGATGCAGTGGACATTACAAAAACGGTATTGGATCGCTCGGTGTTGTTACAGAGTAACCCTGTAATTCGCCACTCTATAAAGGTAAGAAACCCTTATTTGGACCCACTACACGTGTTGCAGGTTGAATTAATGAAAAGAGCCAGGGAGGTAGAGGGTAAAGGTGAGCAAGTTTGCCCTGATTTGTCAAAAGCCTTGATGGTAACCATGACCGGAATTGCTGCGGGGATGCGTAATACGGGTTGATTGTTAGTCTTAGTGGTATTTCTAATTAAGGGATTGAGCTTAAGTTGTTATTTGTCTTTTCACCTGGTTTAATGCCTGCCTATAACCTAGGCAGGAAACCAACCGAGATGTTGCTTGTCTATAAGCAGAATAAAACGACTTTTGGAGTTTGAAAAGAATGGGAATGTCTCGCTGGTGGATGTTGGGTGCTGTTTTACCGTTGGTAGCAGGGTGTGGAGGGGGTAGTTCGAGTACAGATGATCGGCTTCGGTTTGCCATTAATTATCAAATGAGCGCGCAAAACATTGTTGAGGTTGTGGATGATATCGCAACAATATCTAAGGTTGATGCTACTTGTAGTTCGACTAACAATGAGTCGGATGTGGACGTTACTAGGACTCTTGATTTAGGCGTTGATGATATTTTAATTGAATTTAATGCGGAGTGGGTTAACAACGACCTAGGCGAGCAGGGGGTGTTGGTTAAGGGGGATGGTTTTAAGGTTGTCGTATACAGCCTTGATGATGATGGCGGTAGGGTCGAGGAACCGGGGGTGGGGATTTGGAATACTTATATTGATTATTTTGCAGAAGATGATGAAAAACAGTATTTTGAATCTGAATCTGAATCGCTGATAGAGCTTGGTGATACGTCGGATACGCCTGCAACTTACGATTGTAATAATGTCAACGGTAGGGCTGACGAAGATGAAGTTGAAGGGGCTTCTCTTCCTAAAGTTTACATACACTCGGTTGGGGAATTGATTGTTGTAGAAAGTAATGAAACGGTAGCTGCTGTGCCTCAGAGTGAAACCATACCGGCTACTAGGGAAAGTCTTTGGGGTGAGATACCTTATAGGAGTGGTGCAGGGGGGTACTTTTGGTGGGGTTTTGATTTGAATGGGGATGAAGTTCCGGTTGATACAAGCTATGAAGCGGATGTTGAGGTGACCATATGTCTGACTGACGAAGGCTGTGAGGCTTTAATAAGGACGTTTAAGTTCAAATTAGTAGAAAAGGTGGTAACAGAAGAAACAACGTAGAATGTGGTTGACTATAAAGATAAGGTCTCTATAATGCGCCCCACTTCGAACGGAAAGCATCAGGCTTTAAGCCAGAAAGCAGAGGTTCGAAGTTGCTTTATAAAGGTTTGAAATATAACTGAAATAAAGCATTGACGGAAAGGGAAGTCGCTGTATAATTCGCGCTCTCTTGAAGGGTAAGGCAGGCAGAGATGCTGGTGTTGCACTTCAACGTTAAGCTCTTGAAAGGCTTCGAAAAAAAGACTTTCAAAAAGAGGTTG
>MAAL01000167.1 GCA_002163245.1 Gammaproteobacteria bacterium 42_54_T18
ATTATGTGCCAAGGCCTAATTTTCCTTTTGTATTACGTTGTTTGTTCGCACTTGCATTGTAACACTTATCGAGAATTAGGCCTTTTTTATGTCAAACTGTGGGACAGCAGTGATTCTACGTGTTCTATTTTGTCGAGTACTATTGCCTTGTCATAAGCGTTATTAGAAACACTCTCAAGTACAGAAATACTCTTATTGAACTCTATTTTTCCAGTATTAAATGGGTTTAAGAAGCTTTCTTCTCCCGTGATTAAAAAACCACGCTGGCCAGCTTCTTGATCAATCAGTGATTTCGCGAGGGATAACACCAGTAATTGTGCGGATTCATTTTGAGAATTGACGTAAATTGTATTCAGTCGACTGAACGTGACACGTAGCTCATCAAGAATTGTTTTTCCCGTACCTTTCGACAATAACGAGCTCAGTTGGTAAAATCTTGCCTCTGCCTCTGCCTCTGCCTCTGCCGATTCAGCCCCCATTGCTTGTCGACGGATCGCTATCTCAGGATTAGCCGCTTTCACAAGCCAGCTATTGGCTAAACGCTTAACCTTTTCAATAAGGTTTTGTACTTTTTCTCTGTCGGGTGAATTTAAGACAAGTGATTTCAGTTGGCTCACATGCTTATTAAAGTTGTCTCTGCCCAGTAAATAAGGTTCTAGAAACTGTTCTTCGCCAGTAATTAGAAACCCCCGTTCCCCTGTTTCCTGGTCAACGATGTCTCTTAGAATTGACACCAGTAAATTACTGCCTTGTTGGTTTTTTGCCACAATAAAGGACTTGTCAAGCTCGCTAATAGCTTGACGAATTTTGTCCAGGATATTTTTTCCAGTTTTCTTTTGAAGCATGGTTTCGATATGATCCAAACTAATATCATTAGATTGAACTTTTCTTCGCTGACTAATTTCCGGAGCAGCTGCTTGCTCCAACCACGTCTTCGCTTTTAAATTAATGGCATCGACATTTTTTACTTGCTCTGGGTTGTCCTTTACCAAAGTTTTTAGCTTTAATATTTCAATATCCCATTGCTTTTCAGCGGCAACAAAGGGCTCAAGAAAAATATCTTTTCCGGTAATTAAAAAACCCCGCTCACCGGATTCCATATTGACAATAAGTTTTTGCAGTAAATGTCCCTTGGAAATAACCTCCTGAGTATGGCGAACCCAGCTAGCGGTATCTACTAACGATAGGGTGCTGCGATAGACCACGGTGGATACAAATATCATTAATAAAATAGGCAAAGCGAAGCCAGTAACAATTTTTGTGCTGATGCTCAGAGATTTATTTGAACGATTCAAACCCTTAGGGGGGGCTGACTCTTCGGTAGGGGCATCGATATTTTCAATCACGTCCTTGGATACTCAGGTTGTTGCCATGGAATCTATCTTTGTTGTTAGATAGGTCATTAATACAGCGATATACCTTTAAAGTATCGACCACTAAACATGTGGATCAAGTGTCTTTTTATGTTGTTTTGAGCTAACGCTTAACGGTGATATAACGATCTATTGCTAATAGTTAGAAATGTACGATTAAATTCAGTAAAAATCGTACCCAGGAGGACTGAAGAAGAATTTAGGTGTTGTGACATGGTTTTTAGGGAGGGAGTTCTCTGATCTGTAATTGTGAGCCTATAGCATCCATGCTTTGGGCTCAATTGATGTTTACAGTGTTCCGCCAAACATCAATACTAGCTGTCCCCAGCCAACAAAAAATCCAATGACACAACCGAGTGCTACCAATTGCCATTCGTCTTCCTCAAAGGCTGGACGTAACATGGCTTCAAACTGTTCTGGTGTTAGCTCCGTCATCTTTGATCGTAGCGTTGTATTGATATCCATTGCTTCTTCAGTGTAATCATGAATTAAATGCATTGCACTGGGTAGCTGTTCCATGATTTTTGCAACGGCTTGATTTTTTATTTCGATGTATCGTTTTGTGCCAATGGCCAGTGTGATAAAAGGCTTGGTATATCCAACCTGTTCATCCATCGTGCGTTTGACATTTTTTTGAATAAGGTCAAAAAGTTTGTCGGACGAGGGGCCTTTTAAAATAGCATTAACAATGTTTTCAGGGTTTAGGATTTCTTGTGCGATGAGCAATCCAAAATCAACAGCAACTTCATCCTGGCGTTTAATAAACAGCCCGTGAATGGTGAAGGGACCAATCTTAATGGGATGCTTTGGGGAAAATATCATGTTGATTGCCAACCAATTGGTTGCACCACCGACAAGAATTCCAATGAGAGGTAAAATCCACGCTTCTTGGTAAAACATCCAAAGTACCATTTGAACGCAGCCAAACAAAAATCCGAACCAAAGCCCAGAGTTTTGTACAAATGCAAATTCTTTGGCGCCAATTTCTTCGAAGAGCTTAACAAGCATGCTGCGATCTTTTAAAAACGCATCCATCACCATGGCTTTTAAATCAAACACATCGGTAATGTTGTGTTGAATATCTTCCATCATTGCTGCAACAATCTCTGGCGCTTCATCTTTTGCACGTTTATAAATGCGGTCTTTGATTTTTACCGGAAGTGCTTCCCAGATGCGGGGGGCTTGCGCTGTCATCAATTCATCGGTGATTTCTTGAATCATGCCCAGCATTACAGGTTGCAGTTCTTTGGTGATCTGCTCTGGGTCGATACGATCAAAGATATCTTCAACCTTGATCAAGTGGGTGGTCATAAGGTCCACTTGAATACCAGCAATGTGTGGTGCTCTGCGTGGCACTACTCCTTGCCATCCCAGGTAGGGTGCTTTAATGCCAACAAAATTGATGGGGTAACACATCATTTTTATGCAAACCCAGTTTGTGCAGTATCCTACTGTTGCACAAATAATGGGCATCGATAAATATAGCCAGATATCATCCATTGGAATGCCTCATGCACATAATACTTAAATCCGGTCGTATTAACTTCGACAGTGGAGCTATGTTGTCGTATAGCGGTATTGTTGATGGAATAGTTTTGTTGGTGGAGCAGTGTAGTGAAAAGAGTTGCGAGTTAGAAGAACATTCCGCCATTCACTTCAATCACGTCTCCCGACATATAATCATTTTCTAGAATGAATTGAATTGTTTGAGCAATATTATCCGCATCACCGATTCGACCAAGAGGCACCATTTTAGCTAAGTTATCCAAAGCGTCATTGGGCATGGAGCGTAACATGTCGGTCTCTATGGTGCCGGGAGCGATGGCCATGGATCGAATGTTGAATTTGGCCAATTCTTTTGACCATACTCTGCTCATTGCAACAATACCTGCTTTTGCTGCGGAGTAATTTGTTTGTCCAAAATTGCCATGGTAGGCACCAGAAGACATGCTGATAATGCAGCCTTCTTGAATATTTTGTTCCACCATATGAGTGGCGGCTTCTCGGGTGCATAAAAATGCCCCTTTCATATGAACATCAACAACAAGGCTGTATTGCTCGGCAGACATTTTTTTAATGACCTTGCCGTCTTTAACTTTAATCAGCATGCCGTCGCGTAAGATTCCCGCGTTATTGACGAGACCGTGCAAGGCACCAAAGTCTTTTACAATACTTTCAAAAGTACTTTCGACAACGGCTTCATCAGCAACGTTGCATTTGTAGCCGCGTGCTTCAGATCCAGCATTATTCACGAGCGCAATGGTTTCTTCCATTGCAGCTTCATCTAAGTCGATTAACGCAAGTTTGGCACCCTGTTGTGCTAAGCGAAGCGCTGTTGCTCGGCCAATGCCCTTGCCGCCACCGGTGATTACGATGACTTTATTTTGTATCTTCATTCATGTTTCCTAGGGCTAAGTGCCTAATATGTGCCGTTAGCGAGTAAACAGGGCGATATGGGCAGAGGCTTCTTCAACGCCCCAAAAACCGCCGACATTACACTGAAGTGCAACCTTGGCACCTTCTACTTGGCGCGCGCCGGCCTCGTTTCTAAGCTGTTGAATCAGGTCGTGGATTTGTGCAAGGCCTGTTGCTGCGATGGGGTGTCCTCGGGATTCTAAGCCGCCAGACGTATTCACCGGCACCTTGCCACCAATACTTGTTTCACCTTGCTCTGCAAAAATGCCACCTTCACCAAGAGGACATAAATCTAAACATTCTACTTCGATCAACTCACCCACGGCAGTAGCGTCATGTAGTTCAACAACATCAACATCGTTGGCACCGATGCCAGCTTGTTCGTAAAGTTTTTTGGAGAGTCGCGTTACTATGTGATTATCAAAATCATTGAGTGCTCGTTCAACCCCTGAGCCTACGACGCTGCCCGCAACACGAATAGCACGAGATTTGTCGATGCCATATTTGTTAAGTGCATCTTCGGTACATACGATTGTAGCTGCAGCACCATCACTAATGGGTGCGCACATAGGTAATGTCAGAGGATAAGTAATTGGGGGGGCTCCCATTACGTCATCTACGGAATAGGGTACTCGAAATTGTGCATTTGGATTGTGTACGGAGTGCTGGTGATTTTTGGCGCAGATAGCCGCGACTTGTTGTTGGGTAACGCCGAACTCTTTAACATGATTAAAGAATTCACCTTTGTAGACATCCATAAAAGGACTGTAAGGTTTGGTCGACGTAGTGCCTTCCGGGGCTTCAAATCCTTGCCACATATCGTTGATAGCATTCATCTGCCATTCGGTGCGCGATACATCCCAAGCGCTAGAAAAGGCGTTAAACATTTTATCTTTATCGGTGCTGACCATTTTTTCTGCGCCCACTGCTAGCGCGATATCAGCCTGACCGGATAACAAACTACGAACAGCAAGGTTAAACCCCATGCTGCCACTGGCACAACCACTCTCTAAGTTAAAGATGGGTATACCTTGAAAACCTTGCTCAAGCAAAATGGCATGGCCGCGGATCATGTGCTGGCCGTCCATGTAACCTTGTACGCAGTTGCCATAATAGGCTTCTTGAATGTGTTGGCGCTCTACACCTGCATCCATCAATGCATCATTGACTGCATTGGCTACCAGTTGCTTGATGGTTTTGTCCATGTGACGCCCAAAAGGGGTCATTCCAACACCAACAACATAAATGTTTGGCATGATGTATCTCCTTAATAACCTTTAAAGACAGGTTTACGCTTTTCTAAAAATGCGTGTATACCTTCGTTATAATCGTATGAGCGGAACTGATCCCGAGATGCTAGGCGCTCATCTCTTAACGAATCGGCAACACTTTTGTCTAGGGATTCATTCGCAACACGTTTGGTGCGAGCAATGCCAATGGGGCTTTTTTCTGCTATTCGGTTTGCAACAGCGGTTATAGTCGGGCGAAGCTGATCTTCAGTAATTACTTCATTGATAAGGCCATACTGTGCGAGCATGCTAGCCGGTACAAAGTCGCCGGTAAATAACAGATATTTTGCAATTGGTAGAGGTAACAAACGAGGCATAATGGCGGCGCCGCCACCGCCCGGTACAATACCGTAATTGGCGTGGGCATCTCCAATTTTTGCTGTGTCTGTGGCGTAAATTAGGTCGCAACACATCATTAACTCCATACCCCCAGCCAGTGCTAGGCCATTAACCGCAGCGATAATGGGTTTGGGGAATGAGCGAACAACGGTAAGCAGGTCAACTATGCGATCAAGGATGTCAGGTTCGCCGGGGGCATAATCGTTGAGCATGGTTTTCAGATCGGCTCCAGCACAGAACGCGCCGTTTGTGCCACTAATGACAACAACACGAATGCTATCGTCCTGCTCAATTTCAGCAAGTTTTGTTAGCATGGCGTCTACTAGATCAAAACTAAGGGAGTTCATGGCGTGAGAACGGTTCATTGTGAGCCAAATTAGTGCGTTTTCTTGCTCGCTTAACAGTACATCTTGCCCCATGACCTTTCCTCTTGTTATTTGGTTGGCTGAGCCGGATAATGGGCGGCTGTCACACTTTGGTGTAAAGACATTATATTTTTCGAAACAATTATGCAATAAAATTGCATAATTGTTGTTTATTTAACAATTAATTATACTTACAATTAATTGTTTGGCTTATAAAACCCGTAAGGATGTGGGCTGTAGAGACCAAAAGAATAGTAAATTCAATAAGATAGGTGCTGTGTATGCCTGTCGGGAATAACATAAAATGCTGAAGAGTGGGGTGACAAACCTCACGAACAGTGATAAAAAGCGTCGAATAAGAATAATTGAAAGGAAATCTCATGGGGATTAATAAGCAATTGGTTGCAGTAGCAACACTTCTATTTTCACTTCTTTCTGGTGGTTGCGCGCAGCATACGATGCGTGATGTAGCTGCCTCAGGCATGGTTGGTTTTAGTAATGACTATGCTAGTCCTTGGTTTTTAGCTTCTGAAGATACAGATGTTATGTGTGGCATGGGTGAAGGCCTATCTGCAATGACGTATCCCATGGGCCCCAATGCAGACCAACTTGTTCCTATGTTAAGCCTTGCTTCTGGCATGTGTGCCGATGAAAGAAGCAAAGAAGCTGAACTTCTTTATATCCGCGCGATGAGAAAAAACGATATTGAAGCTGCACAAGACGCGCGTACTCTGCAAAAGCGTTGGTTGGCGCTGGCGGCAAAACGCCAATACTTCGGTTACCAAGCAGGTGTTCGTGCCTGGGGTGAACCTGGAGGCGCATGTCCTGCGCTAGCAGATCGTAATGAGCAAATGAGTTACCTAATGGGATTATTGTTAGGTGTTCAAGCTTTCCAATCTGATTTTGCTGTTGGCGGTGCTGCTGGTGTACCTTCTGATGTTGTTGCCAAGGTAATGAGTGGTATTACGTGCTTAGAGAGTGATGATTTTTGGGGATTGCCCGATGCTGTTTCCTCAATGATGGACATCATGCTGGCAGGCGCTGGCGGTGATGAAGTTGCATTAGATGTTGGTTACGCAAAAATTGCCCGAGCCTCTGCTGTTGGTGAACGTCAAGGTGTTCGAATGGTCCAAGCCTTAGAAGTTGCGTTGTATTTAATGCAAGGTAAAGCGGATAGAGCCAAGCAAACTATTAGAGATCACGTGGCAAGTAAAATTGAAGTTCCGGCTAATCCTGAATACAAATTAATGGATGAGATGGCAACTCGTACGATTTTATTGCTTTCTGACAAGATGTGGACGGAAGCAACAGGGCAACGAACGCCTTACGGAAAACTAGGAACGTTCTGGGATGACAAAGTGTCTTTAGAAGGCGCTTTAGATATAGACGATTTGCTTTAATGAAGTAAGTGCGTTGAATTGACGGAATAATTGACGCGTTTGCTTTGTTGGAGACGCAAATAATAAAAGGGTAATAATAATGAAAATAATGTCAAAAGCGAAAAAAGCGCTTATTGGTTTAGCAGTAGGTGTAGTTCTTTCTAGTGGTGCGCAAGCGGCTAATCTTAAGCCGTTAACAATGTGTGCATTTATGATGATGGGAGAGGGTGGCCCTGAACATCAAATGTTGTTGGATTATCAAGCCGCGGCTTTAAACTGGGGTGTTAAGTTAGAACTTAAGCCTTACATGAACGAAAAGATTGTTACCGAAGAATTAAAGGCAGGTGAGTGTGATGTTGCTAACATGACCGGCATGCAAGCTCGTAGCTTTAATAAGTTTACAGGTACATTGGATTCGCCTGGTGCAATACCAACATACGATCATTTAAAAATCGTATTAAATACATTAGCGAAACCTAAAGCCGCTAAGTATATGAAAGAAGGTGAGTACGAGGTTGTTGGGATTCAGTCGGGTGGTGCAATCTTTTTGTTCACCAATGATCGCAAAATCCAAAGCATGGGTGATCTTGCCGGTAAGAAAATGGGCGTGTTAGAAAGTATGCCTGAAATGCGCCAAATGGTTGCAGATATGGGAATGACTCCAGTGTCTTCAACAGTAACCAATATTTTTCAGAAGTTTAATAACGGAGTTATCGATGTGACCGGTGGCCCTGCTATCGTTTATGACATGATGGAGCTGTATAAAGGATTGGAGCCAGACGGTGGTATTTTAGCTGCACCGTTGGTTCAGGCGAATTTACAATTCATTGGTCGAGCAGACAAGATGCCTGAAGGTTTTGCTCAGAAATCTCGTGAGTACTTTGCGTCAAACTTTGATGCAAGCATGAAGCTGATTAAAACTGCAGAAGAGAATATTCCTGAGAAATGGTGGATTCCTATTCCTGAAGGTAGAGAAGGTGAGTTGCACGCGCAAACACGTCGTGTTCGTTTGGCCTTTAAAGAGATGGGTGTTTATGACGGAAAAATGCTGACGCTATTGCGTAAGATTCGTTGCAAGCAAGAGCCTTCGCGTCCAGAGTGTACCGCTAAAGACGCAGAGTAACGAGCTGGTTGATAGCCCAAATATGGAAACATGTTTGGGCTATTTCGTATTTGGATTCTGTGACAGGTAGTCACCGTTGTTTTTTGTTAAGTTTTTCCAGTCAGGTGTAATATTGTGAGTGAATTAGCGGTTGAGTCAAAACATCCCTTTGTTTCGTTAGTAACAGATCGGGCGCCAATAGTGGTGATTCTGATGTTGTTAATATTTTTAATTTTTGCAAGAACAGGGGAGAGTCTACATGGCCAGCTAACCAAAGTTGGTGAAGCACTTTGGCAGGATTACTTCTCGTTGCGAGAGGATATTCCCACACCCACCTGTAATAAAACACCGGATATCAACGCTCGATTAATTCAGTTAGAAGCCGATGCAGCTGCATCAGCGGATGATTTTGATTTGTTTGATGAAGGTTTTGACCGTGGTGCTGCGAGAAAGTCTTTAGAGCAACAAAAAGTTGAATGTATTGCGTCTTATGAACAGGCGGAATATTTTCAAGGCAAAGTAACGCCGGGCGTAAAAGTATTTAGGTATATAGAGCACAAATTTGCTCAGGCAAGTTTGTTTGCAACAGCTCAGCAGCAACTGTTTTTGGTTATTCTGCTGTTTATTGCAGCGTCGGTAACCACGCAGAAGCATCACCATATTGCGTTTCGTCCGATTGTTTCCGGTTTAGATTATCGCGTGTCAACGACGCTTCAGCTTGTGGCCAATGGTGCGTTGATGTTCTCTGCTTGGGAGTTTCGGGGTGATTCATTTAACTCTTCTATTGCTGTAAGTAATGGTGAGATTATAAATGGCTTGGCGATAGGTTCTACAATATTGGCTTTGGTGAGTTTTTATCAAGTCATACGTCCGCCAAAGGGTTTGTTGCACGGTGGAAAGATTGGTCGTGCAATGCTGGCGGTGCCACTGTACACGTATGCGATGTTGTTTTTTGCGGCGGTTACATTTGGTGTGAAATTCCATATGTCAGGTTTGGCAATATACTTTAGTTCTTTCTTTGAAAGTGCAGGAACCTATCTTGATGTAGCGCTGTATTTGTGGAGCGGTATGTTATTAAAACAAACTCAGTTGGGTGAGCGTGTATTTAGTTTGTTTACGCCGTGGAAATTACCACCTGAATTGCTAGCGTTTGTTGCTGTTGTTGTCATGGCGGTTCCAACCGCTTTTACCGGCGCTTCATCCATCATCATTCTTGCGATGGGTACTGTTGTTTATCGTGAGTTACGTAAAGTTGGCACACGTCGCCAATTAGCGTTAGCAACCACTGCAATGAGTGGTAGCTCTGGTATTGTATTGCGCCCTTGTTTGTTGGTGGTCATTATTTCAATTTTGAATAAAGAAGTGGTAACGGATGACTTGTTCTTTTGGGGTGTCCGAGTGTTTGTGTTAACTGCCTTTGTGTTCTTCTTTTATGCGTTGATCACTAAGCAAGAGCCGTTACGTGTGGCTAAGGTTAGTGACGCGTTGTCACCATCCATTGATAATTTTAAGTCCTTGCTTCCTTATATTGGTGTGTTTGTCGGCATGATTGTTTTATATGCGTTTACATTGGATGCATATATGGATCAATTCTCTGCACCTATTATGCTGCCGGTATTGATTTTGGCCGTTATTCTTTATGAGCGTAAGGTTAGTAAAGCTGAGCCGATTTATCATGATCCAGAGCGCATGGATGGTGTTAGATCATCGTTAACCAAGTCTATGGATGATGCCTCTATTCATATTGGTGCATTGTTAATGCTTATGTCGACATTTATGATTATGACAGGCATGGGTGGCAAGATGGTTTCTGCTACGTTCTTAACAGACTTTGATACAACTTATGCAACGATGGGTGCATTAGTGGTGATGTTTGTATTGATCGGTATGTTTGTTGAGTCTATGGCGGCAGTAGGAATGGTATCGTTAATGATTGCACCTATCGCTTATCAGCAGGGTATAGATCCAATTCACTTCTGGATGACTTGTTTGGTTGCTCTGGAGCTCGGTTATTTGAGCCCGCCAGTGGCATTGAGCCATATCTTTACGCGCCAGGTGGTGGGTGAAAAAGAGTGTTTGCTAGCGGCAGAAGAAGGTCATAATTTCTATTATCGACATGAGAAATATTTATTGCCGTTGATGGTTATGGGTACCACATTGTTAATCGTGGCATTTGGACCACTAATTTACGGAATCTAAATTCCGATAGTTATTATTGCTACAAGTGACACAAACAAAAACAGCCCCGAGGGGCTGTTTTTGTTTGTGTGGGAAAAGTTATGAAGAATGCAGGTGTTTCATATCAATAATGTAGGTCGTGTTGCTACTACTATTGTTGTTACTGCTGTCATTACTCCTGCCGGTAGAATGAAATGCAGAGATAATGCTGGATGAAAAAGGAATGTTGTTTTGATTTTTCGGTGTAGAGAATTCCTCATCATTGACGGTATATTTCTCTACACTAGTAACCGCAAATGCGAGGTATTGGATACTCTCATCCTCTTCCCTGAATTTCACGATCATGATGTTGTCGGTGTCTGAGGTCAGTGAACTTGGTAAGCTTGATGAGCAGGCTTGATAATCAACTAATGGAATCAGCTTGTCTCGCCAGGAAATCAAATAGCAACAATGTGCCGGTGCTTGTGGAATAGGTAGCCTGGGAGCGTTATTAACAAGCTCGGCTACCTGATAGATAGATATTGCGAGGGTATAGCCGCCATTGAGGTTTAGTACCCAGCAATCTGTTGTTAGTGCAGTTTGCATGGTGAATCCTCGTGTCTTGGTATGGCATCTAAATATTGCTGAAGGAACTTAGCTAAATGGTCGGCATCGGTGACACAATACAGGGCGTCGTCATGGTAAAACGTTCCCATAATAGGGGATTGTTGAGTATGCATAATTGTCGGTAGTTGCAGTAGATCCTTAGGATTGCATTGAATGGATGTAACTTGATCACAGGTTAATGCAAAACGATGTCGAGGGTTCGTGGGGTTTATACACGCAGCAAATCGGTAGTCCGTAGAGCAACGTTTGCTTGACGTGTTGTGTACAATCTTTAAGTCGGGAGTGAAACAAACAACGGGCCACAATATGTTGCGTGCTGTTAACGAGGTTGAGGTGCTATCATTGATGGATAGGTCTTCGATAGAAGATGTGAGCTCTACGGTGATTACATTTCCATGTGGGAGCAGTAATGAAAGCCCTTCGGGGGCCCCTTGTTTATGTATAGTGATACAGGCTAAACGGATGCTTTCAGTGGCTTTCATAGTGAGCTCCAAATGGCTTATTGCAACGTGTTTTTTTGAGGAATTAAGCTACCCACCAAATCTAACAATTGAGACTCAGTGTAGGGTTTTGTTAAGTAGTGGTCGACGCCACTTTGTGTCGCGAGTTGACGGTGTTTTTGCGTAGATCGCGACGTGATCATAACAACGGGTATATGTTTTAGAGAGGCAGACTTTTTGATGTAAGAGGTCAGTTCTAAACCATTCATTCGGGGCATTTCCATATCCGATAGAATGATATCTGGCATTTTTTGTTTGCATAACTCAACGGCATGTATGCCGTCTTGGGCAACCAGGGTGTCGTATCCCATATCATTGATCAGTTGTTCTAAGGAGCGCCTAACACTCAAAGAGTCATCAACAATCATTATTGATGGTTTGTCTGGTATTTGTTGTTGTGGGATGAACACATTTTTGTTGAGGCTGTAACTAGCATTATCGCTGTCGTTAATAGCCGCGCCAGGGGTTATATCAATAAGCTCGGCGATATCCAATACTGATATAAGGGTGCCGTCGGCAATAATGGCAACACCGTTAACGCCATGGGTCTTATTAATATAGTTCCCCATTGGTTTTATAATAATCTCTTGATTGCTTTGAATGCTATCAACCGCCAGAGCATAGGTGGTGTTGTTTACGTCGAGTAATATGATAGGTAGATTGTCGACGGTGATATGTTGTTTATTGAGGTTGTTTTGACCTAGCAATAGGTCTGCGATAGTGATTAGCGGATAAGTAATATCATTGTGTTTGTATCCAACTTCTAGTCCGTAATTCACTACTTCACCGGAGTGTGGTGCGAGCAGCTGTCGTAATGAGTGGCTAGGTACAGCGTATCGTTCGTAATTCAATGAGATGATAATGGCATGGGTTGATAAATGAGAAAGAGGAACGGTTACCTTGATGCTGGTACCAATATCAAGCTTACTATCAATATCGATTTTGCCATTGAGTTTCTTAATGTTCTCATTGACCGCGTCCAATCCGACGCCACGTCCAGAAATTTGATTTGCGTTATCTTTGGTCGTAAAACCTGACGTGAGTAAAAGGTCGATACAATCTTTTTGGTCTAGTATTTGATCTTCTGAGATAAGCCCTTTTTCTAATGCAGTAGTATAAATGCTAGTTGGATTAATGCCTTGGCCATCATCTTTGCATTGAATATGAATATGGTTTCCTGATTGACTGAAAATGATGGAAATATTGCCACTATTAGGTTTTCCTAAATCATCTCTACACTCTGGTAGCTCAATGCCATGATCAATGGCGTTACGTATTATATGCATCAGAGGGTCAGTTAATTGAGAAAGTACTTCTTCATCAATGGATAGCCCATTGTCAACGATTGTTAGGTTCACATTTTTTTGTGTTATTCGGGCTGCATGCCTCATGCAGCGCTGTAGACGGGAGCTAATAGATGTAACGGAAACCATCTTTGTTGATTTTGTTAAGTATTGAAGACCTTTGTTAAGTCTCATGTGTTTTACAAATAGATGATCTAGTTGTAAAAGTTGATCTCTCATATCAATGTTCAATTCTCGGCTATCGATAACGGTTTCTATGAAACTGTGTACGGTGCCATGAATTTCACTGTATTGATCGAGTTCAAGTGAGTCGAAGTTACTGTTAGATGGATCGTTTTTTATAACATTACGTTTTTTTGAGGATGATAGAGCTTTAATATCAACAATTTTTTCCAACTCAAATCGATGTTCTTGTATCTTTTCATCTTGAATGCTTTGGTTGTTTGCATTCTCCATCATGGTTTTCACTTGTTCCCTTGTTTGGATAAGTGAAATGGTTATCTCCTCAACCATTTCAAATAATGACTCGATGGTTTGGGTTGGGACTTGGATGAAGTCCTCGTGAACCTTTTCAGTTGTTACAGATGAGTCTATTTCCGTTGCTGGTTCCCCAGGCTCGCTGGTTGACAGTAATGAGGGCAGCGAATTTATGCTTGATTCGGCAATTATTTCGTCATTGCAATCCTTATGAATGCTCTCATGGTTATTCTCATAATTACTAGCATGAGTATTATCACCTTTGTCAGAACCATTAACGGTATCGAGTAGCTGCTGTAGTAATTCTTGAGCGTTTTTGGGCTCTACATCCTTTCCCATTAAATAGTCAATCATCGATTCAATGCAATCAGATGATTGCTGTAATAAATCAATAAATTGTGGCTTGGGTGGTGCTTTAGACAATCGTAATGACTCAAGTGCTTCTTCCAAATAGTGAGTCATATTGGCAATGCCAAATAACTCAACAATATTTGCTGATCCTTTAATTGCATGGGTAAGCCGTTGAGCATTTTCTATATTTTCAATCGTACTGCTAGCGTTATTGCTCCCAACAAATGAGGCAATACAAGCACTGAGGGAAGACGCCTGGTTGGGAGCGTCGTGAAAAAAAGCAGAAAATAGATCAGGATGAATATCGCTTGAGAGTATTAGTGATACATCGTTTTTTGATGCATTTATTTTTTTATCTTCTTCTATATTTTCTTCCAAATCCAAGGTTTCGTTATCACTTAGAAGAATGATGAGTTGGTGTGAGTCGTCTTCACCATTGTTTTTTGGCCAATCTTCATGTTCGAAAAGCGTGACGATATCTAGAATATTTTCTGTGTCTCCCATGTTCGACAAAAATTTTACTATAAGAGAAGGAATAGGGCTAAAGAGTTCAAAGTAAATGGGTCTTAGGTTTTCATCGTCTATATTGATAGCCTGCATGTTTTTATCTATGAATTGGCAGATATAAATAAGTCCACTCATTCCCAATATTTCAGCAGTATCATGTATTCTTGTGATGAAATGCAGATACTTTCCTATATGTTTGTCGGCATCTTCTCTTGAGGCTGTTAGAATGCTGACAAGGCAATCGTCTAGCTTTTTCTCCATTTCATTAAGTTCACTAATGAATAGATAAATGGGGTCATTGGATGGCGTAGAAAGGGGGATGTCTATAACATGTTTTGTGTTTTCTGTATCATCGTTATCGTCAGTATGTGTGGATAGTGTGGAATCTACTTCATCACCGATTAGTGATTTAAGAAAGTGCTCTTTGATTTCCTTGGGAAAAATGGTAGTTAAATTTATGGCAAACTCTGTGTTTTGAGGTGACCTTATATAGGAGATAAGGTTTTTGCTCCAGGTATTAAGATCCTGGGCTTTTTCTAGGGACAATGTTGAACTGTCGTCTTGATGATTGAAGAAGTTTTCACTATACGCTTTACATATTTCTCCTAGTGTCTGCAGGTCAACAATCTCTGCTGCCATCGCTAGATCATCAAATGAGTCTCGGCAGGTTTTTATATCGATGGAAATGTCGTTATTGTTAAGTGATGATAAATTAAGATCATCAAGCGCGGAGGTGATAATGTCGTTGAACACCTCCAGTTGTTCGGCGCTTGGCATGACGTTCTCCTATTTACGATGCTTTTTTGTCATCGTTTACGGACAATACGCTACTTGGTAAAGTGAACGTATTAACGGATTTTAGTAGGCTGTTTGATAAAGCCACTAGGCGTAACGTATCATTACTTTGCTGCTGTAATTCAGTATCTGTTTCTTGCGTTTTTTCTTGGATACTGTGTGCTTCCGATTTTAAACGTTCGTTTATTTTTGCCTGATTGATGGAGCGTTCAGCAATCTTTGCAACAGCAGTCGCTAAGTCACTGGTTTTCTTTTGAGTTTCGCGCATCCTGTGGCCAGCTTGTTCTGCGCGGTCTGAGCCTTCAACAACTTGGCTGATGGTTTGGTTCATGGTTTCCATGGTTTCGGATGTTTCGTTCTGAATGTTACTAACGAGTGCGGCAATTTGAGATGTGGCGTTACGAGAGCTTTCCGCCAAACGCTGAACCTCATCTGCTACAACCGCAAAACCTCGGCCGGCTTCACCCGCTGCAGCTGCGTGCATACTGGCATTAAGTGCCAATATGTGTGTACGTTCTGCGATGTTATTGATTAAATCCACGATGCCACTAATTTCTTGAGAGCGTTCTCCAAGGCGTTTAATACGTTTTTCTGTTTCACTGATGGTTTCACGTATCTCATCCATTCCCGAAGCCGTACTTGTTACCGCATCAAACGCTTCATCGGTTGATTCTGAAGCGTTCTCAGCCATTTCATTACAGTTCATGCATAGTTTGGCGATCGCATTCATTGTTTTTGATGCATTCTCTAAACGATCAATGGTGGTTTGAACCATCGAACGTTCTTCTTCTGCAACCAGTGTGACTTTGTCACCTTGAACTTTAACGTTGGAAGCATTTTTTTCGACATTCTCAGCAATATGGTGGATTTCACCAAGTACCTTTGCTGTTTCGAAGGAAACTAAATTCATCGCATCTGCAACAGGGCCGGTAATGTCCTCACTAACGGGAACGGTCACTGTTAAGTCTTTATCGCTGAGTTGCGATGTTGCCTCTAGTAATCGAATGATCGAATTGTTTAAAATATCATTCTCTTTTTCAGTTTCTACCAGTGTTTTAACTTTATCATCGAGTAGATTATCCAATGCACTTGATAAGGTTGAAAGCTCGTCACTACCTTTTAGGTCTGTTCTAGCGTCGTAATCACCATTGGCAATGCTCTTAACGGTTTCTGCAATTTTTGTTACAGGATTAGTGATTGAATGTCGGATAGATATCCCTAGCAATACCGATGTGACAATGCCAAAAGTGACAAATGCAATGCTTAAGATAATAAATATCAGTTGGAATGTTTTAAAATCGGTGTAGCTGGTTTCGGAAATTTCTCGTTGTTTTTCGATGGATTGTTGTAGGGTAGTACCTAGCGGTGTAACTAATAAATCAAAATCATTTAACATAAACAAAGATAACTTAGCGCTATTTTGACTTTTACCCAAGCGTAATATTTCATCAATAGCTAGGCGGAAATCGCTTAGGTTAGATTGATAATGAGCAATAGTTTTATCTCTTTCAGATTCGCTCAGTGTATTTAGGAATACAAGCCACTGTTTGTCAAAAGAGGCGATGTTGTCATTGATTAATTTGTTAGTATCAATCCAGGTTAATGTTCCTCGACTGAGGTTGTTAATGGGTTCGATAAAATCTTGGTTCATTTTATTATATATTTTACTTAGATATACGCTGCGCTCAATATCGCTGTTGAGTTTTTCGGTGGTTATGGATGCTGAACCCAATCCAAATATCATTAATATACCCGATAGAGCCAGTATTGATGTCATTGTCGCAATTAATATGAAAAGTCGTTTTCCAATATTTATATTACTGAAGTATGTTGAAAACATAGTGGGTTACCTTTTTCCTTTATGTGCAATACGATTTTTATGTAAAAACTAAATAATCTTTTTCCAGGTATTTTTATCGAGTGTGGAGTATTCGCCATTTTTATAGTAAATCATGGTGACAAGTTTTGATCCTTGGTTACTCCCCCTGAAATTTAATTTCACCCCACCTAAGTTAAATCGTTCTCCATTAATAGCGGATAGGAATTTTTCTCTGGTTATCTCACCCTGAATGTTGTTTAAAGCACCAATTAACATTTTTCCTACTAAAAATCCTTCTAAGGAAACATATCCGTAGTCTTCTTTTAGTTTTCTTCTGGCCTCTTTTAAAATAGGAAGGTCGTCATCTAAATTGGGAACTACCTGACTCATAACAACACCGTCAGTTACACCAAATTCGGCTAGCACGGACTTTAAATTTTCAGCACCAGTAAACGACACTGCACTGACAACCCACTGATCGCCTTTGTAACGTGAATATCCTGCAAACCTGCCAATAGCATTATAAGTGCCAACCGAGACAACTAACTTGCAGGTAACGTTTTGCGTGCGTTCCCAGCGTTTTAGGGATTCATAGCCCGACTTAGAATTTAATGTATTACGTTGATATACACCGACTGGGCCGATATTGTTTCGTAAGGGGTTTTCACCGTTCATGGATAACAATTGATCCAGTAACTTGGTGATTTTTCTTGCTCCACGTTTATTGGCTATGGCCTTTTTGATACCTTCAACTCCAGACATGCCATAACCATCGTTTTGCACATAAGCACAAATTTCTCTAGGGTCGACACCAGATTCAAGGGCCGAGTTGATTACTGCTGCGGTTTCTTGAATGTAACTTGCTCTAAAGTTAACAACGTCACCCACTCCAGGGCGTAGAATACCTGCACCAGTAAAAAAACCGACCGCTGGGATATTGCTTTCAGCGAGTAAAGGCAACGATACTTTTGCGGTAGGAGTCCCGACATTACCAAGCATAATAAAGATACCATCATCAATCAGTTTCTCTGTGGCTTTGATAGTGAGGGATGGTGAATAGGAATCGTTTTGAGTAATAAACTCGATGCGTTTTCCGTGAGATTGTTTCCCTTGAATGGCAGCCAATATACCTTTTTTCATGTTTAATCCAAGACCTTTGGATTGCCCTTCAAAGTCCATCACTCCACCAATTCTGATGGTGCTTTCGGTGATGCCAACTTCTCGACTATGTCCAGATAGAGGTATGCTAAGTACACAAAAAAGACTGACGTAAAATGCTGAATTTTTAATAACACGAGTAATATTTCGCATAATGTTTGTCCAACTCATATTGATTAGTTTCCACTGTTTTGACTAGTTTAGAGACTCAGTGAAAGGGTGAAAATAGATGGTTAAAGTAGATGTTCGTGTCAATTTTTACCCATATTCCGTTGTTTTCATAAATACACTCTATTTGTTCATCCATATTTTTAGGTAAATTTACTTTTCTGTTTATAATGGTCGATTTTTCGAAAGATATTTTCGATGGAAGATTGGGTATCTCTATTCCACAAAGGTTTTTCCCTTTTCCAATAGCGAGAATATGGTGCTTTCTATTTCGTTTTGGAGATGATGTTTTTATACCGTAATATTCGTTAAGATTAACGATAGGAACACTGTTACCTCGTAAGTTAAGGATGCCTTTAAACCACGGAGGTGTTAGAGGGATTTTACAGATGTTACTGTTATCAATTATTTCACAAAATTGCGTGTCATCAATTAACATGCCAATGTTTCCGATCATAAAACTGTGAAACCGGTCGAAGGTTTCCTTTGTTTCTTCTGCATCGATATCTATTAGCGCTTTGAATGAGGACAGAGCTTCACTAGGAAGTATTAGCTGCTGCATGGTATAAGTTACACTTTTAGTGATTAATGAAATTGCTATATCTATATTTTTATCTAAGGCGTTATGACCTTTCTACGAATAGGTTTCAATTTGTTCTATGATCTGATCTTTTGTATAAGGCTTTGATATCAAACTTTTTCCACCTTGTTTCATTGCCCACATCAGATCAGCGCGCTGCTTTTTACTGCTTACAAAAATCACCGGGATGTGTGATGTCTTTGGATTTTGAGTTATTTCTCTACAGGCACGATAACCGTCAATCCCTTCCATCACGATATCAAGCAGTATTAGATTTGGGTTGTCGCTCTCGGCCTTTTTAATGGCCTCTTCACCAGACGTTGCGGTTGTGACTTCAAAATTAGCACCTTCCAGCATGCTCTTGATATTTAACAGATCAGTATTTGAATCGTCTACGACGAGTATTTTGCAGTAATTCATGATTAATACCTCATTGTGCTATTAGTGATTCGTGTTGTTTTGTGGCTCGGGTGATCATTTTTTGGAACACACTCTTTAACTGATCATCTTTAGGAGGCTTGGTTAAGTACGCATCACAACCAGACATAGCTCCTCTGACCCTATCAAAAGGGGATTTGTTGCTCGTAAGCATAACGATGAATGTATCTGAGATTTCCTTAATAGACTTACACACGTGATAGCCATCAACTCCTGGTAATACAACATCGAGAAATACGATGTCGTAGTTATTTTGAACTGCTATTTCTTGAGCAGTTTCCCCATCTTCGGCGTAGTCTATTGCGATGGGGATTTCTGTCATGAGCGGCAATTTAAGTTCCATGAATCGCCGGACGGGTAAGCTATCATCGACTACAAGTACTTGAGTTCTATCTTGTTTCAGTAACTGGTTATTTTTTTCCGCTTCTGAAAATGCATCGATGAGCTTTCTAAATACTAATGGGCGTATAACGTTGAGTTGATTTTTCATAGGTAGCGTTTCTTCGGATATAATGATTGTCGCTACATTGTCTTTGATCAATTTCCATGTTCGTAAACTACTTCTATTATCGCCATTGATAATAACAAGGTGTGAATCAATGGATGGGCTGTAGCTGATTAGTTCGTAATCGCGAAACTGTTTTGCACCCAGTCGAAATAAGTTATTTATAAACTTGGTATCTCGATCCGTTAATCCTATATGGGATATGTATATTTTGTTGGCACTAAAGTTTCTCATGGTTTTATAAAACCCTGGTGATTTCTATGGCGTGTTTTACTTTTAAATGATGAAGTATCGCGTTGCTGATAATTCAATTAATGACGAAAAAGGAGAAAGTTTCCATGAATAAAACGATAAGCGAGAACCAATTAACAAAAATAAATGCTATTAAAACTTAATGAGATAACGATGTTTGTTGATTAGCAAGTAGAGGAATAACTATGTGTGATATTTCTTACGAAGATGGTAGATATGTTTACAGCGATGTAAGATATTGCTTACGTGGTGCCAAGTCATTTTTACCTTTTAATAGAACGATAACTATGAGGTGCCAGGATTGATTTATTTTAGTGACTGGATACTGATGAGTTTTGTGGTACATTTGTGCTAATAGAATCTAAAAAAGGGCAGTTTGTTGAGGTTCCCCTTTTTTAGATTCATGCTGTTTACTTTGTTATTGAACCCACACTTCAACACGACGATTTTTTTCTTTTCTAATGGAATTTGGGTCGGCAACAAATACGGAGCTTCCAGCAACGGTTTTAATTCGATTCTTCACCCCGATATTTCGTAAGGCCCAACGAACATTTTGTGCTCTTAGTCTCGATAACGGGGAGTGCTTTCTTTTACTATTTGTTGGGTTAGAGTAACCGACGAATCGAATTTGACTAAACTTGTTACCCTTGTTGTTGAGAAAGGCGACTAACCTTTGTACATCGGCATTTGCCTTAGTATCTAGATTAGATGTGTCCTTTTGGAATCGGATATTTAAGTTTAAGCGCCACCAGGCGTTTTTATCCTGCAGATTGCTGGGTAGCGCATAAAGCTGTTGAGATACAAACCCTGACTGTTTGACGTGGTGTTGCCCCGCATTGGATTCTGCATACGTTAAAAATGCATCAACAATGTTAGCGTGCTTGGGGTTACTTGATCGATAGAGATAGAGCCTGCGTGACAGCGGATAGTCCTCTGTTGCCACTGTTAATTCTGAGGGTAATATACCGTGAGATGTTTTATTGGAAGTTGATTTTGTATCAGAAATGGACAAAGCCTTTGCATCGTTGATAGAGGCAAGGGGGATAAATCCAATAGCGTCGATGTCTCGACTTACCGATTCCGATAAACTGGTATTTGATTCAAATCGTACCGCATTGGAGATCAGTTTTTTCTTACGCAGCACCAAGTGTTTAAAGGTATCGTAGGTACCGGATTTTGCATCTCGCGATTTTACGTGAATTGGTTTGGAAGAACCGTTGAGTTTTTTCCATGTGGTGATTTTACCGGTAAAGATTTTTTCCAGTTGAGATAGCGTTAAGTTATTAAGTGAATTGTTGGGATGAATAATAATTGCTAAACCATCAATAGCTAATACAATTTCTTTTGGACCATCAAAGGATTTGTATCGGCTATTAAGTAGTACTTTTTCTTTCGGCTTTATCGGGCGCGAGGCTGCTGCAATATCCGCTTTTCCATTCAGCAAACCCTTGAAACCCGTACTTGATCCATGGGCATCAATTGCTATTTTTAACAGGGTGTGTTGATCAGCTCGCTGATATTTTCCAACAACAAACTTTTTATTGGTATCCGTGTTAACGGTGTGAATATCACTCGCTCCGAGCACTTCCAAAAAACCTTGGGCTAAATTAGGAGTTAATTGTGCACCAACGGTATTGGAGCCTTGAATGGTAAACAATAAGTGTTCTTTCTTGAGAGGAATAGGTAATTGTAAATCAACCGCGTTGAGCGGGTTACGTTTATTGCCAAGTACAGCTTGTCCTTCTGTAACAGCTTGAATAAATGCAGATTTAGCTGTTTCTGCGTTGATGTTTGTTGTGATAATCGAAAGGCTTATGCCTATCAGCATAAGTTGAGTAATGTTTAACAACCGCTTCATGATTCTGCCTCTATATAATTCACCTTTGTCCATAATGTGAGCGACAAAGAACTGCTGATCCATCTATAAATAGGAAGGGATGGGGATACTAACAAAATTAGGCACGTGGCTGGAGCATTTATGTGTGATGTGTGTAAGTTATTGCGCAAAATGGTGACTATCTATTCGATTCGCTTAAATAGAGAGTTTGGTTAGGCCTGCTGAAGAGGTCTTAGTCGTACATTATAGGAATATTGCAATGACCTTGATTGTTGAAATGGATATTACCGCGCCGATCAGTGCTCCCATAACAACATCAGTGGGATAGTGCAGGCCTAGCACAACGCGTGATATTGCGATGAGTATTGATATCGGGATTAATAACACCGCAAGTAATGGAAAGAAATAGATACATACCACTGTAAAGCTAACAGCATGTAGAGTGTGTCCAGAGGGGAAGCTGTATTGGTCTAATGGTGGTGTTCCACAAGACAGGTCTCGAAAAGAAATGTAGGGACGCTCACGCACCAATTTGGATTTTAGTGATTTGTAGATAGCAACATTGATGATTGCCATTAAGGCCATTCCCAAGGCAACGACGTAACCTTTAAAGCCTCCAAAAAAGAATAGCCCTAGCATTAGCGTATACCAAATTCCTCCATCTCCTAGACGACTGATGATGCTAAAGAAACGTTTGATAGTCTTCTTGCGACTAAAATTATTGAAATACAGACATACATTGTGTTCGAATTTATCGATTTTTTGAAAAATTGATTTTTGGTTTAACGTTGACATCACCTTTTACCTTTTCTGCGTTACGTTAATGGCATAGAAGTATTCCATGCAAAGGTAATGTAATAGATTGATGTGAACGCTTTGTTTCACTAATGTGACTATTTTGTGACAGTGTTAAATGCGTTATTGAGGATTAGGATATTGGTTCTGATAATATGCCTTTGTCCCTAATGGATTTTTCTAAAAAATCCATTGCTGCTCGAAAACGTGGTGTGGAATAGAGGTCTTTGTTGATGAGTAAGCAAAGGTCCAGTGAATACTGTTGATCAGGATAGATTCGTTGTATCTCAGGAGTTTTATCTCCGATAAAATCCCACAAATATCCGATGCCGATACCGGATTTTATTGCCTGCAGTAATGATACTCCAGAATTAACCTTACACGAGATTTTGGCATTTTTCGGGATATAGTCACCAATAAATTGACGAGTCACTTTATGAGAAAGGTTATCGTCCCAGCCTATCCATGTATGTTCCTTTGGGTGTCGTTCCAGGTATGAGGCGGATGCATAAATGGATCCTGTGACTACGCCAACCTTTCGTGAGAGTAGGTGCTCTTTAGCGGTGTGATTAGTAATTCGAATGGCAATGTCAGCCTCACGGTTTGCAAGATCAACAGTAAAGCTATCACCGATAACCTCAAAATCTATATCGGGATGGCGCAGTAAAAAATCACCCATATCTGGCATCAATGTGGATGCGAGTAAATCCGTTGTTGCAATTCTGATAGTGCCATTGAGGTTGTTGTCAGAGCCTGTGGCATGGTTGTTTAGCGAGACAAATTCATTTTCAATGGTTTGTGCAGAACCTAGGATAGATTCACCAGCACGTGTGAGGGCATATCCATTGGAGTGGCGTTCAAAAACAGAAAACCCCATCGTTTCTTCAAAACTATTAAGGCGTCGGATAACCGTTGTGTAATTTACTCCAAGCAACCGAGCGGCACCGGATACGGTGCCGTTATGGGCAATAGCAAGAAAAAACTTCAGATCGTTCCAGTCATTCATTGTTGTCGAGGCTTATCGCTTTGTGCGCTGCTGGCGGTTACCAATTTCCATTTGCAAAGAAATTATTAATCCAGAAATCGCACTGTGTTGGTTTAAGGTTGGTTGCAGTACCAAAATCACCTCCTAACTGAATATAATCTGTCTGTGTGGCGTTGTAAGGAGGCCATAGGGGTAAATCAATGTCATTGGGATTTCCTGTGTGAGCAAAATTGGTCCAATAACTCATCATAATATCCTGCGTATCCAACCGCTCTGGGTTATTAACGTAACCCAGAACACTCTGAATGCCAAATACATAGGGGATTTCCGCGGTGTGATAGGTGCCCCAGGGAGGTGTGTTTTCACCTCGCTGTAATTCCAGAATAATGTCAGTGGTAAAGCTGCTGACATCTTGAATAAACTGGTACATAAACACTGGGTGACCCGTTTGGCTCATAATGTTGCCCATTTCACGGGAAGGGCAATCCATAAAACCGTCTCCGGCTAGCGCAGCAGCAGCGTGTCCGGCACTGGGGTAATTGGAAAAAGGATAAATTTGAGAAAATTGTGGTGCCATATCACCATAAAAGATAGATAAGTACTCTAAGTAGTCCTCTTCATTATCGCTGTGGTCACGAAGACCAACAAACATAGTACCTTCATCTTTATTGGTCCCTAGGAGTACAGCGACTTCAGGCTTTACACCGTTTTTTAACAAAGTTATAGGATGTTCTGGCAGAAAATAACCGTCGACGTTTGAGGTTGGGTAATATGCCCAGTCATCGGGGTGTTCAACAAACAGTTCGTTAACTTTGATATCTACGGCCTTCACTATATCCGCCGCCGGTAATGCCCTAGCACAGGCAAGAGGGTTGCTTGCGGTATCACAACCAAGTTTGGCAAACAAAGCACTGCCTTTGGCTTCACCTCCTGCAAGGTTTGGCGTGCGTACCATTCGACATGATCCACTTTGCATGATGGCCTTTTGAAATAGACCGTCAGATAATGGAGACGCGAGTAAACTGCAAACGCTGATAGCCCCGCCTGATTCTCCGAAGATTGTGACATTGTTGGGATCTCCACCAAAACTTGAGATTTCCTGTTGTACCCATTTCAGTGCCTCGACTTGATCGAGGAACCCTTGGTTCCCTGAACCGCCGTATTTAGATTCTTCACTTAATTGTTGGGTTGCAACAAAACCCAAAAAACTTAAGCGTGAATTGACGTTTACAATAATGACATCATTGTTACTCGCT
The DNA here is from genome assembly GCA_002163245.1 of Gammaproteobacteria bacterium 42_54_T18. Taxonomy (GTDB): domain Bacteria; phylum Pseudomonadota; class Gammaproteobacteria; order Pseudomonadales; family Ketobacteraceae; genus 42-54-T18. The sequence goes on from MAAL01000167.1 coordinate 24,774, forward strand.
AGCTGTTTTCCGCTATATTGCATGCCACTGCCGGATCCCTGAAGTAATCCGCCGCCGTGAAACCAGACCATAACGGGATAGGTTCCTGGTGTTGATGGTGCCCATATGTTGAGAAAAAGGCAGTCTTCATCACCGCTAAATACATCGGTGGGAATACCTCCCTGCACACAGCCAGAACCATTAACGAGGGCCTCTTGCGTGCTAGACCATTTGGAAAGTGCTTGAGGTGGTGCCCAGCGGAGGTCCCCCACAGGAGGATTGGCAAAACGAACGCCTCGAAACGTTCGAACAGTTCCATTGTCGTTTCCAAGGATTTTTCCGAGACTGGTTGTGACAAGGTCATTACCTTTGGGGGTACAGCCTGATAGGTTGGTTAAGGTTAGGAGGATGCCAATACTAAAAAGAAAGAGGCGTTTAGAAAACGATAATGTGATCATGGTTAATCCGCAAGTTGTTATTGTTGTTAGGGGTAAAGCTTAATGAGGAGGAGGGATTGAAACAATTAGGTGTTTTTGCAAATTATTGATGCAGGGTTGCAGAATGCACCTATTACAGTTAGTACCCATGACAATTAGTACCCTTCACAGTTAGTGACAAATATTCTTACGCTTCTTATTGTTTTAATTTAGTGGAGCGTCGTAAACTGGATTCAAGGGCCGCCAAAAATGAAATAAAACATATCATTTTTGGCTATTAGCAAGATTTAGGATATTTCTGAATACTAAGCAGGTTTTTTTAACAATAATAAAAATAGCGTGCACATTATGCGGTTGATATTTATTTTTTCTCTAGTTTTTGTGTTTTTTACGGTTAGTGGCAAGGTTAGCGCCGGAAATAGTAATGCTTCAACACAAAATACGTGGGTGCAACAAACCCCTAATATTAGCGAATCCAGTTTGACATTTTTGCAAGCGGTCAAATTGGGTAAGCGTGATATTGTGGCTAAAAAACTTAAACGAGGGATTGACGTTGATGACAGACAAGACGGTCATTATCCTCCTTTATTTTTCGCCAGCGCAAAAGGTTATGACGATATTGCACAAATGCTAATTCAATACGGTGCAAACCCAAATATAGCTGGAAGAGGGGGCTGGACACCTTTGATGGTAGCGGCAATGCATCAGCAGGATAGAAATATAACGTTACTCCTTGATGCTGGTGCGAACCTCGAATTACAGAATGGTCAGGGAAAAACGGCACTAATGATTGCGATAGAGTTCGATAAAATTGATACCGTGAATCATCTTGTTCAACGAGGGGCTAATGTGAACGCTCGAAGTCAGAATGTACCGTCAAAAGGAAAATCAGTTCTTTCATTAGCCGTTGAAAAGGGAAATGTCGATGTTGTGAAAATGTTGTTGGCGGCAGGAGCGTATTTTAATAACAAAATATTCAACAGCGAAGGACCCTTTGCGGTTGCCATAGAGGCAGGGCAGAGAGATATGGTAGCGTTACTGCTAAAACTTGGTCCTAATATCCAAAAAAGTCCCCATCAATTGGATGGCAATAACAGTAAGCGTAACAGTTGTTTACATCATGCTGCGGAATATGGAACCGTAGAAATACTACAGTTGCTGTTGGCATCTGGGGAAGATCCAAAACTAAAAAATAGCACGGGCAATACCGCACTGATGGTTGCTGCTCGTGCCGGGAATATTGATAACGTAGAAGCCCTTGCCTCTTACGCAACTAAGATTGAGATACAGGAGGTTTTTTATATTGTTATTACAACGGGTTTAACAGCGGGGGTTAATAAAATATTAGCGTTGGGGGCCAGTGTGAATGCAATCAATGCACTCGGTGAAACGCCGTTAATGTTAGCGGTAGCAAACCGGCATCATTTGATTGTAGATATCCTGCTTGCAGAAGGAGCAAATTTACAGGCGGTATCAAATGATGGGAGAGATGCATTAATGATTGCACTTACAACAGAGCCGTCAAAACAACGAATTGTGACAACATTGATAGAGAGGGGGGCTAACGTTCAGCGAAAAAATTCATTGGGTAACACTGCACTACACATTGCAGCGAAGCATTGTGCGCAGTTGGATTTCTCTGTTGTTGAGGCATTGCTGAGTGCAGGAGCAAAGCAGAAGGATGCTAACGCTAAAGGAAAGCGTGCTGGAGATTTGGTTGCTGATAGCTGCTTACAGGATTATAAGGTTTGGGCTAAGGTTCGGTAGATTGTAACAAAAGGTGTGACTGATCAGTCTGCCTTTTGTGTTTTTTCCTTCTAAGGCGTTGAATTTAAAATAAATATAGATATTTAATGATTGGTTTAACCAGTCGTCTGTCGAAATACTTTCTTGCCAACACCCCCGCGAACAATTAGCTTTACGATGTATACCAATAATAACGCAATCAAAAATAATAATAAAAGCTGAAGTGGTATTACATATTTCCATTGTTTGTTCATTTCATTCTGAGTGTTTGATGATAATGAAAAGGGAAATATTTTTCTCCACTAAGGCTATCGATAAAAGGCTGATTCCTTGTTTTTATCGATTTTTTAAGCCAGCAATTGGGAGATTGAATGATGAGAAAAATAATAATAAAGGCAGTAAACATACTGACAAAGGTATTTATTCCAACCCTGTTTTTTATCGCTTCATTTGAAGTTTTTGCCGGAGGTGGTGGGCCACCAAAACCAACAACATCGGCAGAAAAAATTCGTTTTACGTTCACCGCAGATTCTAGTCCCGCAAAAATAATGCCGATACGTCGTTTGGAAGGTGTTCAGATATGGCCTGCAAAAGATGAAACTAATATTACTCATTACAACGTATATTGGGGGGATTCTGAAAGAAACAAGTTGGGTCTTGCCCTAGCACCAAAGCTTGCACATATAGCGGCAAAGAATGATGGCAAAGTTTTAGAATATGAATTTAATAGCTTAAAGATGGAAGCTGGCGCCATATGGATGTTGGTGTGTACAGAAAATGATGGGAAAGAGTATTGTGGCAAGGACAATAATTTAGAAAAAATTGTCGATCCACTATTAGCGATTAATAGAACTCTAACCGATATCAAAAGTCTATTGTCGTCAAATAATGAAAGTACTTGTTCAGGGTTTGATGTCATGGCTACCTGTGGAAATAACACCTGCGATGGTATCGAAACTGCTGATAGTTGCCCTTCAGATTGTGGGCCTTGGGGATTAGCATCGTTTAATTTTCAGACCTTGTGTGATGATGTGAAAAACGCCTATCACCCCACTTCGGTATCTGAAATACAACAAATTATTAATGACGCAGCGGCTAATAATCAACATGTCAAAGTGAATGGTGGTGCCGGAGCAAATGTAACGACGGGTTCAGCAAGCAGTGTGGTTTGTACCGATGGTGTAGTTATTCAAATGGATAAGTTTGATCATAACCAGCCAGGTTTAGGCATGTCGTTAGAGGTATTTGAGGGTAAGGAAGTAGTGAACGTTGCCGCAGGTACCCGCTTATCAGAGCTTGGTGACTGGTTGTATGAGCGTGGTCGTGGCATTGGTTATGCGCATTTGGGATGGGCTGACCCAACGGTGGCAGGTGCCATTGGAACGTCTGCTCACGGTAGTTCAGCTACTAGCAATAATGTGATATCTCATCGTGTTATATCACTGGATGTAATTGACCCTCAAGGACAGTTAAAGACCTACTCTCGAGGAACAACAGGTGAAAATGGTACGGATCTTTGGAAAGCAATGACAACCCATCTTGGCTATCTTGGCGTAATTACACGGGCGCGTATAGAGATCGAAGATGCAAAAAATGTACATGTAAAAATCACCTTTCATGAAGAAAAGGAATTGTTTGAAGAAAATGCAGGGTCGGTTTGGGATGATATAAAAGATTGTGATTATGGTCAGTACAATTGGTTTCCGAGTCAGAATCGATATTTGAAAACCTGTGGAAAAACAACAACAGAAGCGTCAGATCCCGGTGCAAATAACAAATTACTGTTGCCTTACGTTGATCTAAGCCAATTGAACGAACAGCAGACGATGCAAATCTTTCAACTCGGTGGATGTCAGCCTAACAGCGGAGCTCATGACAAGATGGCGTATATGCGGGTGAATGGTTGGCACCTAACACCACCTTTGGTGCGAGATATTGATGGCGAGCAACGGTATACCACCAATGCCATTGGACCTATCCATAAAATGACTTCAAGTCATTTAATTGCTTTAAGTCGAGAAATGTTTCAAATGGATTGGGAGGTAGCCGTTCCTGCAAAAAATATACAAGCGGCAATGGAATATGTCAGAGATTTTACCAACGGGATAAATGCGAAGAATAGAAAAATTCCCGTACCACTTATTGGTATTTTTGTACGATTTTCCAAATCGGAAAATGAAAGTCTAATGGCTTATAGCGGTAGTGGTGGTCCTTTCGAAGATGGCACACATGTAGCCCATATTGAAATGCCAATTTTTGTACCGGTAAATCTTACTGATGCGGAGTTTGCTGAATACATGGGGCCATATGAAGAGGCTCAGAAAATATTAATTGAACAATTTGGTGCACGCGGCCACTGGGGTAAGAATCAACATTCAATGGATACATGGTTGTTTGAGTTACAAAAAACAGCGGGCTCCTATGATCATGACAATAGGTTGCAACGCTTTAGTAATGAAGTAGGCCAGTTTGACCCGAATGGTATGTTTGCAAATCCTTTTGCAAAAGCTATGGGTATTTCATATCCTAATTTTACTTATCCATCGGATTGGTAAATAGATGGGTTTATGTAAGGCTACCTGTTAAATGGGAGCCTTACATTTTTCGTGTTAATTCCAGTTAGATAATTTCTCATTGAATTTTTCGAAAAATATTTGTTGATCTTTGGGATTGAGTTGAGACACTGTATTAATTATTTCGGTTTGATCTTTCATCCACTCAGGAAGTTGTTCTAGCAGATCATCTTCCTCCCACTGTGTTTCTGTTTGATAAAATTGATTCTCTATATCCACCATGTTATCTGGGTATTTAACGGTGTCGATTAAATACTGAACCTCTTCCCACTCGATGTTGGATGGGGTGCTGACCTGCAGCTCTTTAACGCTTAATCCCGCCCTCATGGCTTCCCTGATTTTTTTTCGTCGTTCATTCATGCGTTCAAATTCTGCAAATGATTCTGGATTTTGTGAAAATACTCTGGCGACGATTTCACTGGAGGTTTCAGAAGAATACGATTGAGGTGTGATTGGGTGTTGTTTTTCAGACTGTGTTACGTCAATGCGAATCGCTTCTGGAAATATTAATGGTTCATCGGTATGTGTGTGGTCGCTATGCTTGATACTGTTGGTGGTGGTTAATTCAGTATGCGGGTGTGAATTTGAGTGCTGTGTTGTTAATACGCCAACGTTGTCGTTGTTGAAGGCTTGGTAAATATTAAAGCATAAGGAAACTGCGAGAGCCGTATAGGGCAGCGTTCGGATAATAGTATGACGTTTTTTGGTCACTTACGTTTTACCTTTTTAACCTGTTTGGGGTTTAAGATCTTCCCTCTTATCGAATAACACTTAAGATAAGGGGAAGATTGCTTACAACGTTAGTCTACTAATATAGCCGGTTAATTTAGTCAGCTAATGTATTTGTCTTAGAAACACGTACACCACTAAGTTCAGTTAAAACGTCGCCCGCTATAATGAAACCTGATGATTCAATATTAAAAGTACTTAGATAATCATCATTATGTACAATACAGCCACCGCCTACGACATCATTATCGGTTACGTTAACCGTGTCATTATTGGTGTATTCATGATGTGTAGTTTGTGCTTGTGCTTGAAAGTCACAATCCAATGTCATGTTATTGTTTAGAGGGAATGACAATGGATTTTTACCCGGTTTTGCCGTTAAACCGTTAGCTTTTCTATCCGTTGCCCAGCCAATAATCGTATTACCTGTTGTGCCGGTTTCGTCACCCAAAGTGACATATTCAATGCGAGCATCATTGGCTAGAGGGTTCGGGTATATGTAAGTATTTCCCCATAGGTGCCACGTTGTACTCATCCAATCAACATAGTACTTATCCCATGGTTGTGGAGAGGCTTTAAGCATCGTGAGAATAAATTGTGCTGTTGCTCTATTAGCAATATCGTCGCAGGCTTCAACAAAACCTGTTAGCGTTCCAATTTGGTTAATAAGGTTGTCGAAATTCTGGCAAAGCCCGACAACTTGGTCTGTTACGTTGGTTTTTAACCAGGTTGGGTCGGGGATAACTCCACCGGGAAGATCGGCAACGAGGTGCCAGGGATAGCTTGGCACTAAGTCAGCAAGAACATCATTGACGTCTCCTTTATCAACACACTGTCCTGTCATGGACCCTAGGCCTATTGGTAGGATTCCAGATCCATTAACCCAGAATACAGCCCCGGCTAAATAGATGGCGCTGTCGCATGTGAGGTCCCATGTGCCTGAGTAGTTATGATCCCATGGGTCTTCTGCGTGAGTGCCGTGGGCTTGTACTGTCGTGTTTGCAAAAGCGAGTCCTGCTGCAGCTACGGTGAGGCCCATTTTTTTCATAAACTTCATACTAAACATCCTATGGTATGTCTGTGTTATTTCTTTTGTTTTTGATAAGCCTTAATTAGGCTCACTTAAGTAAGACGTTTAATAAATTGAAAGCAGGACAAATTATTTTGTAATTAATGTTACAAGTGCTTTGCTATGAACCTTTTTGTTCGTTAGTGCTGTATGATCAAGCCTTTGTTGATGCTGCTACTGGACAATAATTGCCCTTATTGTTAATGGATTGAATTCACACATCGCCAGATTTCTGAAAATAATCATAGAAAGTCACTGAGATATTATTAAAATAACGCTCTTGCTTTATAAACCCGGACAGAGAATTAATGGACGAGACCATTCAGGCGTCAAGACATCAACTCGTCGATTTATTTCATCAAAATCAACAAGAATTGATGCGTTTTTTGACTTCCAAGGTATCCAACACTCACGATGCGGAAGATGTGTTACAGGATCTGTTTATTAGGGTGTCCGATCTGGACAGGACGTTGGCCTACGAATTAGATAAACCAAAATCGTATCTATTTACCGTTGCTAACAATATGGCGATGGACTATCTTCGTAAAAATGCGCGTCGATCTGCTCATTTGTTAGACAGCAAGGGAGCAGGAATAGAAAGCACGCAAATTGCACCTAACTCTCCCGACCGTGTTTTAGATGCGCAGCAACAAACCGAACGGTTACGTGTGGCGTTATCCGTTATGCCTGCCAAGCGCCGTCAAACCTTTTTGCTCTTCAAGTATAGGAATTTAACGCGTGCTGAAATTTCCGTAGAGTTAGGGCTATCTATTGATGCTGTGGAAAAACACCTTGTGCGAGCACTTAAAAATTGCAGAGATGCCTTACAGCAGGGGGATCTAGCATGACTGATATACCAAAAAACACATTGACAACAAATTCTGAAAATACCATGCGCAATACTACGCAGAATACCATAGACAACTCTGACACCTTGGCCCTCGCATGGATAAAGAGCCATGAAGAAGGGTTAACACAATCAATACCTGGCGAATCGCAAACGGTAATTGATGAGATTGATGCTGTGTGGGCTGCATTGGATGGGTTGGCAGAGGATGATTTCCCTGAATTGGCTGTATTTGATGAAAGTATGAATATACAACCGGCATCAAAGCCCCAGCAAATATCAACGCTGCAGCCTAACTTAAAATCACGTTCAATTTCAGTACTTTTGCGTCAGCCCCAATATTGGGGAGCAATAGCTGCGATGTTATTAATCGCGTTGCTACTACCCATAACCTATGTTGGAATTCCAGCGGACTATGTGGTTGCAAAAGGTCAGCGTGACACTGTTATTTTATCAGACGGTTCCCGCATAGAGCTTGCAAGTAACACCCGACTCAGTATTCGAGAGGGGTGGGGCCAGCGGGCTGTGACATTAGAGCAGGGCAATGCATTTTTTGCAGTGACTGCGAATAAGGATAAGCCCTTTGTTATTAACGCAGGAAAGTCCACGGTCACCGTATTGGGAACCGCATTTAGTGTGTATAGAAAACAGCAACACGTTGAGGTTGTGGTCGAAAGTGGAAAGGTTAATTTGTTGAATATCTCAAATAACCATCGTCTACCAGTGGATGTTGATCTGATTAAAAATCAAAAAGCAACCATTAAAAAAGGTGAAACCTTAGAGATGCTTACCAACGTTAATGTGGATGATGCAATCTCATGGCGTCGGGGATTTATTAACTTTAAGCAAGCATCATTGGCAACAATCGTTGAGCGAATGAATGATTTTTATGATACCCCTATCTATATTCGGAATAATAAGCGTCGGCAATTGGTGTTATCCGGAGTTTTTAAAACGGATGACCTAGATAGTTTTTTAATTGGGTTGAAAGCCATCGCTGAGGTGAGTGTTGAGCGCAACCCTGGTGGTGCGATATATCTTTACTAAAGATTCTTCTGTTTTCTCAGGTAACGATCTCGCGCTATTTATAGTAATGTTAATCACTTTGTTCTCGAATGTGTCAACATCAGTGGCTGCGGAGTTGGTAGCTGATGATGCGCCATTAGTTGTAGATATTGCATTACCGGCGCAACCACTAGAAGATTCGCTTACGCAATTGGCAATACTTTACCGTATCCCCATTATCTTTCGATCAGATATCGTTAAAGGGTTATCTGGAAAAACGCTAGAAGGAAAGTACAGTCTCGAGTCTTCATTGGCGGTGTTGCTGACAGAGACTCCGTTAAAATATACCATTGTTGATAATACGTTAGTGACCGTCATCAGAGTGAATGCTGAAGGTGTTGACGGCCTTAGAAAGGACAATGACTCTTCGCCAATATCGTTTTCGCTTGATATTAATCCACCGTTAATGTCAGAAATAGTGGTTGTCGGTGAAAGCCTTGATATTGGTTGTTGTCGTGATATTCCATCAACGGCAACCAAAACCTATACCCCTACTATTGAAGTCCCGAAGTCTTTAGAGGGCATTGATTCGAGTTTATTCAGTGATCGTGGTAATGCTACACTGTCTGAAGCATTTCGAGATTATTCTTCTGTAAATGTTACGGATTTAAAGGGCAATATTAATGTTAGGGGATTTAAGTTATCTGACAGAGCATTGCTGAAAGATGGGCAGTCTATTGTGAGTCACGGTATAGCTCCGTTAACGTTAAATAATATTGAAGGTATTGAAGTTGCCAAAGGTGCAAATTCCACGCTCTATGGTTATGGACAGCCAGGTGCGGTGATTAATCTGGTGACCAAAAAACCAAGCCCTTATGCGTTTACAAATCTGGCGTTTAGCACGGGGAATTATGACCGATATCTCTCTTTAGATACCAATGGACCTGTTTTGTCGAGTGATAATATGTTGTACCGATTTAACGTCTTGAAGAGGGAAGAAACGACACATAAAAAATCCCAAGGTTCTAAGGCATCCGAAGGCAAGCTACGACAAACCGAATTATCTCCGTCAATGAGTTATCAGTTTAATGAAACGGATAAGGTTCAGGTAGCAATTGATTACAGTCATCAACGTGTTAACGGTTTTAAAGGAAAGCGCCCCTTTGATGATTTGGTTGTGGGCGAGATATTTGGTGTGGGGTTGTTTGATGTGATTTATCCTTCTTCGGAGCATAATACCCTCGATTTTTATCCCTATTCTGGCTCTGCAAATGAGGAAATTCATGATTCAAAAATCATTGAACTAAATGTACGTTATCAAGGATTGACGGAGTCAGGCTGGGATCTCGCAATCAATACCTATTATGGTAACAATCAACGTGAGCGGGAATACGCCAATGATATGAGCGTATGGTTAAATCCGACTTTTGATCCGCAGCCTTTTTTTATTCCCCTGTTCAATCCAACCACTTATCTTCAAATACTTTTTGATAATAACGCTGATTTTATTCAAAACTATCAAGATGTTCGTTCGGATTTTATTGAATTTATGGGGCTCACCTATGGGTTGGATGAAGCTGACATCATTGATGCAATCTATAATCAAGGGGATGATTTCCCGTTATGGGAAGATAATCAAGTCCATTTCTATCAGTTAGCGCTAGATCAAAAAACATCCTCACACCAACATAATATTGATATGTCAGTGGGAAAAGAATTTACTTTTTTGAATGCAGGTCATTATTTACTGCTTGGATTCGTACACACTGAAACCAATGCAAAAACCCAGGTAAATCAGCGGTACAACAAAGGATTATATGATCAGGGGGCTGGTTTTGTGGCAGAAGGTGGTAGTGATAATCAATATTTAGGCTGGGCGTTGCAGCGTTATGCGATGGTGCCATGGTACAACCCTTTTGGTTCGAGCCCTGATGGTATTGTGTTGCCCAGCGTCATATCCCGTTTGGCGGGGTACCCGCCGGGAGAGTTGTTCCCGTTAGATAGTTCCTTTCTTTATAGTTCTACGGTAAGTAAAACCAGGTTGACTGGCGTGTTTTTTCAAGACCAAATTTCCCTCGATGAACGTTGGAAATTATTAGTGTCAGCGGGTTTCTATCAATATGATCGTGAATACGAGGTGACTAATATCAACTCATTGCAAATATTAGTCGGTGAAATTGAATATTTAACCAGCGGTAGTGATGCGAGTGATGATTTTATTGCGCCCCAAGTTGGGTTGAGCTACTTGCCGATTGAAAATGTTTCATTGTATGCGAATTATGGTTTGCAATACGACCTGTTGACGGGGGTTGATGCAAGTTTATCTCCCTTAGAACCAGAAGAAACGGCGACCTACGAAATGGGTATGAAATGGTGGCCGTCGCAGGATGTTAATCTATCGTTATCTTTTTTTAGGATGACAAAAAATAATTGGTCGATAACCGACGGTAATAATTTTATTTTCAGAGTACAAGAAGGGCGATTTCGAAGTGCCGGTTATGAATTTAGTTTATTGGGTTTTATTGTTCCTCACGTTAAAGCAGCGATAAATTTTACCAAAACAAAAACAGAGTCACTTAAGCAATCTGTAGGGGGAAGAAATGATGCGTTACTAGCGCAAACCCAAATAGGTGTGCCATCTAATAGCGGGAGTTTTTGGCTGCAATACCATAACGAATCCTATGGTACCCATGGCTGGGCATTTGGCTTTGGTGCAACACATGTGGGTGGGCGTGAGTTTACACAACAATATATAGAATCGAAATTTAATGAATACACGCTGGTGGACGTTGCAGTGTCCTATCTGCACGAGGATTTTCGTATTGCACTTAATGTCGACAATGTGACGGATGAAGAATGGATTGTTGGTTCGGGGATCGCTCCTAGTAGCGCCACATCTCCCCGTTACCTTGCTGAAGGTCCAGGTATTCGATATCGCTTTACAACGGAGTTGTTTTATTAATTATCGACTTTTAAAGGGACGAGTAAGAGAAGCAAGGGCTGTAATCACAATGATGCTCGCGAGTATCAAGAATAGATCGCCAATTTTCTGATACAGCGTCAGTGTGTTTTTGATGTCGACCTGTATTACTTGCGCATGATGTTCGTTGAGGTTTGTTAAAGACGATACATCAATTTCTCCCGTACCTGATACGGAGGCGCTGATGCCCCCATTACTAACACGTACCCAGGGTAGTTTGTTTTCAATCGATCTAAATATCGCGAGGGAGAAATGATTGATAGACCCTTTGCTGGTCTTAAACCAGCTATCATTACTGAGGTTGATAATAATGTTAGCGCCCTGGTTGGCTTGGTATCTGCTGTAGTGAGGGAATAACATCTCAAAACAAATCAATGGCGCAATGTGAATGTTGTTGTCTATATGCTGGTTGTTTTTGCTAAACCCTAAAGGAGAATGTCTATCGCCGGATACATATCGTAAGGTGTCTGGAAACCAATGTCGCAATCTGGGGAACGTTGCTTCAAAAGGTAAGTACTCAAAGAAAGGTACAAGATGTTGTTTGTGATAACTACCTAAAAGTTCGGCTTTCGATGAAATAAGCTGTGCCGCGTTGTAATAGGACCGAGGGGTGGGTGTGGTGGAATTTTTTTGGTAAATGTAACCTGAGTTTAATAAAATCGGTTTGTTTATGGTCTCTATCAATGCTGTTATTTTATCCCGATCACTTTTGTTTTCTTGCCAAGAAAAAGCAGGAGGAAATTCTGGCCATACCACGAGATCGATATTCGAGTTATTAGATGTAAGATTTTCGGTAAGGTGGAATAATCGGTCTAAAGAATCTTCACGTTGTAAATTGGGTTGGAGCATTGCAATGTTGATCGTGTCGATGTTTTTCTGATTGTTGAATTGAAATATCCGAATATGGCTGTACGTAAAGCATAGGAGTGTTATCGCTCCGGCGGTACATGACATAACAAAGGGACTTTTATTCTGAAAGGTTTTTGCCAAGCACAGGTTAACGCTAACAAGCCCAAACAATAATAATGGGATGCCCCCGATATCAACAATCTGTATGAATTGTGGGTAAATATATAAACTGTGAGCAGGGTTTGCTGGTACAAACCATTGAGTGCAAGATGCTAGTGCTGTAAAGAGTAATGTTTGTAGCGTACCGTTAAGAAGGGGTGACTGAGTAACGCAGATTCGATGCCACAAGCGGCCAATGACCCAATAGGGGAGGGATAGTAGAGCACATAATAAACCCCATAAAATACTCGCTAATATGGGCGATATACCAATAAAATCGATAGCGGCAGGTAACATCCAAAAAATTGACCAACACCACCAGGCGAAAGCCCATAGACCAAAAATTGCAGCACACTTCTTTGAGTTGTCAGCTGCGATAAACAACGGGGTCATCGCAATCCCGGCCAGCCAAGGCGCTGGCATACCGGGAAAGCTTAAACAAATAAGTAGAACTGAAAGAGTACAAAGTAAAACGGCTGGGGCTTGGCTTAACCGATCGATAATTTTTTCCTCGCTCTCACCTTACCTTCCTAGAGATCTACGTTATAAGGCGTCTACTAGTTCTTTCTCTTTGTTAAGGCTCGTATCTACAATGCCTGGCCAGAGTGGTTGAGTATCGGTACCGATCAGTATTCTGGTAAGTTTAATGACACGTTTAAAAATGGATTCGGATACCACAGGTACATTGTGTTTTTCACAAATCTCTCGTATTCGTCTGTGGGCAATTTGATATTGGCGAACGGTCAAATCTGGAAATACATGGTGCTCAATTTGATAGTTCAGCCATCCCTGCATAAAGTCGCGAGTATCTCCGCCACAATTATAATCGGCAGATCCTAAAATCTGATTGAGATAAAAATTGGCGCGATCTGTGGGGTGTTTATCAAATACATAAATATCTGATCCAGCATGGTTGGGAACAATAACAATATAGCTCCAAATATTAATAACCACTTCTGCAATGAGTAGGTTGATTAATGCGTATAGGGCAGCTTCTGGACTGATCAATAAGAATAAGGAAGGTAGTAAAACAAAGCGGAAGCTGATGTAAGGTAACCAACAGTGCCATACGACCAACCAAAAGCGTTTTCTCAGAGGGGACCAAAGGGCCCAAGAACCTAATTCAATATTGGTTTTTTCTTTTTTGTTGAGTAATGCATTAAGGGTGTTGGGTGCGTAATAGAGAGGTTTCCAAACGATTGCGATTGCCGTCACAATGAGAACTTTGAGCATCGCCGGTAAACGAATCTCTCGAAGCCAGTGAGCATTAAACTGTGGCACATCGGGATCACCTTTTTCTCCCAGGTTGTAATGATGAAGAACATCGTGTTCATGGTGCCAGGCTTCTGGATAAACCCAGTCTAGCCAGTCGATAATACGACGCCAGCCCCGTGCATAGGTTTTGCTATTGTATCGGGCGGGTGCGCCAGGGATATTTTCGTAACCCCGGTGGCTGATATGATGGGATAGAATTGTCCACCTTCCAAAGCTGGCGGCAGCAAGTGCCATAACGGCGATAGGGTTTGGGCCAAGCCATGAAGTACCTAAGCCTAATAAGACTAAGCACCAAACAATACGTTCGATTCCTTTAAAATGAGCGAGGTCTTTTGACCCAATGTCCTGTTTTAACTCGACGCGTAAATCATCGATGTCTGACGCAAATGTCTTCAAATCCAGGGGGAGGGGGGTACGTCTCATGGTACTGATAACTCCATAACGCGGGGGGTGTTGTTTTTATTGAAGAGGATTAGACGATAACCGGTAGGGAAAGGCAAGGTTAATTCAGGAAGCTTAAAGAGCGTGGCTATATAGGTTGGGTGTATAGAGTGACTATTGGTCCATGCATGAAATGACTATAGGTCTATGTATGTGCTGGGTTCTGATATGTTAGGTTTTGTATTTTTGCCTAGACGGGCATGGCCTAGATCTATACATTGCGCCTGCGAAGATACTTTCAATACACTCTTTAATCAAAACTAATGGAATAAGTGGTAGTTATGCGAATCCTTCTTTCGGCCATTTTGTTGGTGGTCATCCTTCTGAATACAGGCTGCCGTAATATTGATGGCTTTGAGCAACATTTACGTGATGCGATTGCTATTTATAAAGAACGTAAAGTGCTTTATAGCGCAGTGACGGATGGCAAATCAGAGAGCATATTTAGTCAACTGATAGTGTCTGAAATAGCGTTATTACCACTGGCGCGGTTTTATGACCAGCGTGCGATTCCGTTTATCGATAAGGGTATTCCTATTGTTAAGAATGATTTTGTGTCTATGGAAGGAAACAGAGGTTTTGAATACCCTTTTACCCCTGCACTCCCAATGACCAAAACGATGGAAGATGATGCACAAGCGATTCTTGATACCTTGTTGAGTGTGGATAAGCAGAATCTGATGTCTGTTGCTCAGGCCAGTTTTATTGCGCTGAATGAAATACATCAGTTGGAAGAAGATAGTCAGGTGTATTTTCCGATGACAAAACACCTGTTGGAATCACTAGGTTTTGGTTCTTTGCATGGTATTTATTATCAATGTCAAAGTGAGGGGGATACTTTGACATTAGCCAGAGATTTTGCCAAGTTACAATTACTTGCGATTAAGTTTGGTAAGCCGATAAGTTTGGATAAGCGAGCTAATGTTCTTCATCAGGAAGGGGTGGGTATTTTGGTCAATGATTTGCCGGATATTCCTTTTCTTGATGAATATATACAGTTTCAATTTGAAGATAACGGGCAATTTTCCATGTGTTTCTAGCGTTTGTATTTAACATATGGGTGTGACATTTAAGCGGTCTCAGAATAGTGCGTTTTAAGGATTTCTATCAGCAAGTGCTGGACGTTGTCTAAAGATACGGGTTTGACCATAAAGTAATCCATGCCAACGTGTATCGCTCTATCCCGATGCTCTTTCAACGCGTGAGCGGTGAGAGCAACAATGGGAACATGGGGCGTTTTATGCTTAATTTCCCACTGTCGAATACGTAACGTAGCCTCTAGCCCGTCCATCTCTGGCATTTCACAATCCATAAAAACAATGTTGTATTTGTTTGCTGTAAACTTCTTAACGGCTTCCAAACCGTTGTCTGCAAAATCCGGGTATATTGAAAACTTCTCTAACATACCTTTGATGACTATTTGGTTGACGGGGTTGTCTTCAGCAACAAGTACTTGTGTTGTTGAGAAGTTTTCATGTTTGCTCTCAACGGTGGATTTTTCTGTGGTATTGGTTTTTAGTGAAATGTCAGTAAGTTGATTTTTGATGTCGGCGGCCGTGGTTGGGTAGCGCATGGTAGTGCTCATGCGGGCCGTTGTTAGCTCGTTGGCCTGCCATTTGCAGTTTAAACTGGTCATAAGGCAAAATAGGGTTTTTTGCGTATCAAACTCATCGGCAATTTCACGCATTTGCGCATATCGGTGATCGAAAAATAATTTTTCATCCCAGAATATGACATCAAATTGATTCTGGTTAAGTTCTTTTTTGTGATTTTCTAACGAATCAAATGATGTAATATTGGTAAATGCAATGCCCCAACGGTCGTATACATTGTCCGTCAGAAAACAAAAAAGCGGATCTTCGGAAATGAGTAGTACTTTTTTTCCTTGTAACCGATGGTCACTATCAATTGCACTGAGACGTTGAGGTTTTTCGTGAATAGGGAAGTGAACATTAAACCAAAAACAAGACCCATTCCCCGGTTGGCTTTCGATTCCAATATCCCCATCCATAAGCATCACTAAACGTTTGCAAATGCTAAGTCCAAGGCCTGTGCCGCCAAATCTACGCGTGGTGGATGAGTCTGCTTGTTTAAATTCACTGAATAGTTTCTCTTGCACGCTTGTGTCTATGCCTATTCCTGTATCGGATATTTCGAACCTAATGCATGCTTCTTCCAGTGATGAGGATATTTGTTTTACCTCTAATAATACGTAGCCTGTTTCTGTGAATTTTATCGCGTTACCCATAAGGTTGGTGATGACTTGGCGGAGGCGAACAGGGTCTGCGTGTATTTTAAGAGGCGTTCCCGTCTGAATGATGGCACCCACTTTGATTTGTTTCTTCTCCGCTATTAGGGAAAATAGCTCGCTACATTCATTCACCATTACTTCAAGATCTATATCGATTTTTTCTAGAGTCATTTCGCCCGCAACTATTTTTGAATAGTCCAATATGTCATTGATAATGGTGAGCAATGATTGTCCGGAGTTTTTGATAATATCTAAAAAACCACGTTGTTGTGCATCTAATGACGTATGTTGAAGTAGCTCAGTAATTCCGAGAACCCCATTCATTGGGGTCCTGATCTCATGGCTCATGGTTGCTAAGAATTGACTCTTGGCCTTGCTTTCTATTTTGGCCTCAATGGATTCTTGCTGAGCTGCCATTTCACTTTCATGGGAGTCATGAACGATTTTATCTGACACTTTACGTTCATTTATCGCAATTTTTGATATCTCCATGGCGAGTTTTTGCGCTTCAATTTTTGTCCTTCTTTCTAAGTTCACTCTATCGGCAAGCGCAAATGAAAGTAAGATAACTTCGAGAATAGATCCGATTTGTAACATGTTTTCTGTAATAAAATTGCGAGGTACAATTCCGAGCTTGTTTAGACCATAAGATAGAATGGATGCAATTAATACGATCCACGCCATGGTGAAATATCGTGCAGCAGAATTGCCCGCTTTCCATTGAATGAGGGCAATAATAAATATACTGGTCATGCCAATCAGAGCAAGCATGATGTCCACTTTTATCATAATGCTATAAGGCACAAAAAATACGGCTATACAGGCAGCACAGGCCATCGCAAAGAGTGATTTTAAGAGATGTTCAGATTTTGTACGTTTAAGGCCTAAGAATGCTAATGAGAAAGCTATCACGGATGCTGCGGAAAATGGGGTAAAAAAGGCAATGGTTTTGTCATTCCAGGCAATTAAATCTGGCCAAAAGTATTGAAAACAAAATCCGTTTAATGAACCTTGCACAAACCCAAAAGACAGCACGTAGAGTACATAAAATAAATAACTCTTATCGCGCACTGTAAAAAATATAAAAAGATTATAGATGGCCATTACGAGCATGATGCCGAAGTAGGCTCCCTGTTTCATCGACTCTTCGAGGTTCTCTTCCATAAAAAATCGTTCTTGCCAGAGAGTTAGGGGAACCTGGACGGATGTAGTGGTATTAACTTTTAAATAAAGGGTGGTGGTTTCGTTGGAGGGAAATGATAAAGGAAAGACAAAATTTCGATGATTAAAAACACGTTGGGAAAAAGGTTTCATGTCTCCCGTTTCAATTGTTGTCATGCTGCCATTTGCAGAGACAATATACAGCGATACGTGATCAAGTAAGGGGTAGCCAACTTCGAATAGTCTTTCAATAGATTGATTAAGTGGGTTTGAAATTTCGAGCCTGAACCAGTGGGTAGATTCAGAGTATCCAAAGTTTGGTGTTTTGTTGCCGCTTTTTATCCAAGGAATGGACGTGGGGGTTGAAACAATTTGTTGGATGTTAAGTTGGCGTGATTCGTCTACATAAACGCTAAGGTGAGGATAGATATCCAAACGGGGTTGGTCATCGTTAAGCAGCGCGAATTCGTTAGCGTGTGCCATAGGGGGTAACGACAGGGCTAACAACAGAGGCAGCAGGGGTAGCAATATACGTAACAGACCAATCTTCCTCATAAAAAGCGGGTTTCCCATGAGTGTAGGGTGATACATTTGATGTCCCTCAAAGATAACCAACAATGGTTGAGCGGTCAAATTGTCATCTTTTGTAATGTAATCAGGTAATTAAAGGCTATTTAATGTGATGGGTCACTTGTATACATGGCGTATAATGGATGCTTGTCGAGGTTTTAAGGTTTTTTAACGCTGTAGAGTCAACCAATTTACTGATGCTGGCCTTATTGCCGGTCAGCAATACCGTTTGTTCCAAAATATCTACCGCTGGCCGCCGTCCATATTTCTTCCTCATTGTTTCCACATTTAATTTTTATTCTTTCAGCATAGAGATCTATTGGACGGAACAAGCATTGTGCGTTGCACGGATATTATTTTTATAATTTTTGTGTCAACCAATCTATTTGGAATGCGTTCTACCATAGATGACCGGTAAGGAGGGCTGGTGATTTCATGACCAATGTAGTCATTGGTGTGCAGTAGATAGCGACGTAGGTAATGATTATGAATAACAATAACAACGGGTTTACCCTAATTGAATTACTTGTCACGATTGCCGTCGCCGCTATTTTAACGTCGCTTGCCGCTCCAAGTTTCAGAAGTTTATTGGTTAATAATGATATCCGTGCAGAATCAGAAGCCGCCAAACATTTGTTAAAACTGGCAAGAAGTGAAGCGATAAAGCGAGGGGGACCCGTTGTTGTATCTTCAGAAAGTGATAGTTGGGAAGACCGATGGGTAATGTTTGTAGAGGATGGGGCTGAGGCAAATAATTATGATGCAGCCGATACACTCATTTTCGAGAAAAGTGCACCTAGTATCCCCATAACCATTAGCGCCGCAGATTCAACGGAGTCAATTAGCTTTTCATCCAATGGTCTGGTGGCAAGCCGTACAGGAGTATCGTTCTACTTTTGTGATCCGGAGAATGTGTTATCAGGACGGTCAGTAGAAATTACCAGGGCAGGTCAAATATTTAGCCAAGACATCGAAGCGGGGAGTGCATTATGTCAGTAGTCAATAGAAGTGAAGTAGGTTCCACCATGATCGAAGTACTGGTGAGTGTTGTTGTTGTGGCTATTGGCCTGTTAGGAATGGCGTCATTGCAATTAAACTCCGTTAAAACCTCTTTCGATAGCGCAGGGCAATCCCAAGCTAGTTGGTTGGCACAAGAAATGGCAGAGAGAATTCGATCAAATAATAGTGATGCAGCAGAGTTTTATATTGACGCGGCAGCCAATAACTCCGCCTGTGGAATATCACCCCCCGTATATTGTGGGCAGGTGAATGGTGTGAGTAGTGTTGATGCCTGTACCCCAGAGCAGCGAGCTGTTTTTGATGTATGGGATGTTTTTTGTAATGCGGCGGATGATGAACTGTATGCCAGTGCAGCCGATATGATTTCGTTGTCTAGTTTTTCCATTGGTTGTGATGACAGTGATGTGACCGATAGTAATACGTGCAGCCGTGGTTCGCTGATTGATATATCCATTGAAGTCGCAGGAAGATCTGTTGTGGACGAAGAAAAAAAGAACAGAGACGTTCAAATTTATATGAGCCTTTAGCGTTGTTAGTAATGACTACTCGTTATCGAAGGTAATTGCCGTTAATTTGAGTGAAAAACAATGAAATCTACTTATAAAAATAATCAACAACAAGCAGGCGGCATGTCGCTGATTGAGTTAATGATCGCGATGGGTTTAGGGTTAATATTGATAGCCGCTTCTATCAAAATATTTATCAGTTCAAAGCAAAGTTACTTGATGGTGGAGGAGCTGAATGAAATACAAGAAAACGGACAGTTTGCGGCATTGTTTTTATCCAAAGCCATACAGATGGCTGGTTACAGTGATCCGGATGATGGCGCGTTACCTCACCTGTTCTTAGCAGAAGGCGAATGTGTTAGTACCGATAGCTTTTGCACATCAAACGGTGCCGGTAATGGCTCCGATAAAATATCAATCCAACTAAACCCCGCGTTTGATGAAGACTGCACAGGCACCACAGTACCCAGTGATGTGGTGTTATCAAATGTGTATTACATAGAAACGATAAATGGTGTGAGTGGGCTGTATTGTCGAGGTTATGCTCCTGACAGTGATAGCTGGTACTCAGAAGAAACCTTGTTGGTGAATGGGATTGACCGGCTACAATTTCAATTTGGAACATTGGACTCAGGCGAATGTCAGTTTTTTACCGCCGATGAAGTCGATGATTGGGCAACGGTGAATTCGGTGCGTTTCGCCTTGCTTTCTGCTGCCATTGAAAATCAAACCATCAGTGAAAAGGAGAGAAACTACGCGCTGCTGGATGCAGAAACGGTGACATATGATGATTCCAAAATACGTCATATCTATAGTGCCACGGTGTATGTGAATAACTCCTTCCTTTAAAGCTAGCAGCTGAACTAAATTCAAGAACATGTAGAGAGATAAAATAATGAAATATAGCAATAACGGTTCGGTACTTATCGTATGTTTGGCACTGCTTTCAGTGATTAGCATCATTGGTGTTGTGTCCATGCAAAGCTCATCGTTACAAGAGAAATTCTCAAGGAATGTGTTTTATAACGTTCAATCGTTTCAAGCGGCGGTTAATGAACAGACACAACAATACTACTCGGCCTCTACTGATGAAGACTTGCTATTAGAGGTGTTGTCAGAAGACCGCACGCTAGATGCACAGTTGGCGGTTCGACATGCAGTGATGACAAGCACAATAACCTATGGTGGCGAAGGATTACCACCATCCGGTTATAGCCTTGGAAAATACCGCGGTCTTAAGTTTTCAATTGATACAGTAGGCACCTATGAAAATATTGATGCAATATCAGATCAGACCTTAGGTTTTCAATATGCAGCACCAAAAAGTATTTGATGGGGAGAGTAATAAGATGAAAAAATCAAGATGGTTTTTATTGGCACTGACACTGTTTCCATTATCACTCATGGCTGAGATGAAAACAGTAGAGCATTCCATTGAAGCAGAAAAGGCCTTGTACTTTTTTGATGAGCCCACAGGAACCGGACGTATCATTGCGTTCTCCTGTGTTTCTTGTCCTCCCGTATCCCTAGTGTTTTCTGAAGATATTAAGGTAAAGGTTGATGGGGATATTATCGATAGTGCCGAAATAGGAAAGTATTCTGGTTATTCGGCAACAATATTTTTTGTCGGAACAACGAAGACAGTAATAAGAGTAAATGTTGGTGAAAAATTAATAGCGGCCAACTCTCCACCGCCACCAAGGAGAGTAAAAAATGAAAAATAAAATCGTCATCATTATATGTAGTCTTATCATTCAATGTGCAGTTAGCCTAAACGCTTCAGCAGAAGATATTGAAATTTATGTGACGGACGATGATACCTCCGTTCAATCGAATGTCTTATTGTTGATTGATACCTCGGGCAGTATGGATAGTACGGTAGAAGTCGACGATACCTACGGTGATAGCTACACCATTACCGATTTTCATACGCCAACAGAAGAATGTATTACCTATGAGCGTGTGTGTAGCGGAAGGCGTTGTACCAACGAATGCACAGAAACAGGTAAAGTATTAACACGCATGGAGATCGTGCAAGATGTTGCCTCGGATCTTATTGAAACCACCAATGACATTAATATCAGTTTGATGCGCTTTGACAGTGGTTCCGAGGGAGGTTATGTGGATTTAGCGTCTCAGGATATAGCCGATGTTAGAACCACGTTTCAAACAACGCTGAATAACTATGACGCGGATGGTTTTACGCCACTAGAAGAATCTTATTATGAAGTTTATCGTTACTTTTCTGGGAAAGCGCCAGAATATGGCGATGCCAGTTCACCATCAACCAGTGATAGTGATGCATTGTCCGGTGGAACGTACATTTCTCCTATAACCGATAGCTGCCAAAAAAATAATGTGATTCTTTTTACCGATGGTCAGCCCACACGGGATACTAGTTCCAATAGCGATATTCAAAACCTAGTATCCGGATCGCTTGCTGACGTTTCAGATTTAGACGATGATTGTAGTGGTGACGGTGAGTGCCTTGATGAGCTTGCATACTACCTAAGTAATACCGATCTTGATGATGATTTAGATGGGGATCAAACCATTAGCACCTATACCATTGGTGGTTTTGGATTGGATGGTGATGCAGTATCGTTACTAGAGAACGTCGCAAAATACGGTGATGGTGCATATCACTCAGCCGATGATGCTGAAGGGTTGGGCTCTGCATTGGAAAGCATCATCCAAGACATACTGTCAGAAGACAGTACCTTTGCAGCCCCGTCAGTATCGGTGAGCGCCTTTAACAGTTTACAAAATTCTGACGAGTTGTATTACGCATTGTTTAAGCCCGGTGACGGCGCGCGATGGCACGGCAACCTTAAGCGTTACAAAATCAATGAGAATAATGAGATTGAAGATGCCAATGGCAGCAATGCTATTGATTCCACGACTGGTTTTTTCAGTGAAGACAGTAAGAGTTTCTGGAGCGGATATACGGACGGCTCATTTATCGTTGAAGGTGGCATGGCCCATGAGCTGACATTAAGTCGTTCGATATTTACCTACACAGGCTCTAGCCCTGCTAATACGGCACTGAATATATCAAGTCATAGTTTGCATGAAGACAACAACGCCCTTACTAAAGTTATGTTAGGCATTGATAGTCAGACGGATGACTATAGAGAGGCTTTGTTACAATGGGCGCAAGGTATTGATGTGCTTGATGAGGATGGTGACAGCAGTGTAGTAGACGCAAGAAATGCCATTGGCGACCCGCTGCATAGTCAGCCTTTGATTCTTAACTACTTCTCTGATGATGACACCGAAGATACCTCTATCTTTTTCACAACCAACGAAGGTTTTCTGCACGGCGTATCAACCAGTGATGGTAGCGAGCAATTCGCCTTTATTCCTCAAGCATTATTGCCCAATATTGAATCCTATAAAACGGATAACTCCAGCGCTAGCAGCAGCAAAGTGTATGGTTTAGATGGCCCCATGTCAGCCTGGTTTAATGATGCGAATGGTGATGGCGATATATTACAAGCCAGTGGCGGTGCAGTGGATAGTGGAGAGCATCTATACCTATATCTAACGATGCGACGTGGCGGGAGAAACTTTTATGCGCTGGATGTGACCGATAGAAGTAACCCGGTTTACAAATGGAAAATTGAAGGCGGAAGTGGTGATTTTGAAGAGTTAGGTCAAACCTGGTCGAAACCCACGTTAGCGAAAGTAAAAATAAATGACGTAGAGAAAACGGTCCTAATATTTGGTGGCGGCTACGACGTAGACCAGGATGACGTTACTGCGATTACTGCCGATGATGTGGGGCGCGCAATTTATATTGTCGACGCAGAGACGGGAGACCGGCTGTGGTGGTCCTCGGTACACGATGCAGCAACGTTAACCCTTAGTGATATGGAATACAGCATACCGTCAAATATCACCAATGTTGATATTGATAATGATGGTTATGATGACTTTTTCTATGTCGCAGATATGGGTGGGCAAGTGTGGCGCTTTGATATCGACAATAATAACACCGCAGTCAGCGGTCTGGTTTCTGCCGGTGTTGTTGCCGTGTTAAGTGATAGCTCAGATACCGGTGCAAGACGGTTTTACAATCAACCGGATATATCTCTGGTTAATGTTCGGGGCACTACTCCCTATTTAACCATTGCCATTGGATCAGGATTTCGGGCGCACCCACTCAATACAGACACAACGGATCGATTTTATATGATAAAGGACAGCAATGTATTTAATGCCCCCAGTAGCTATCAATACGTGAGTGGCTCACCGACATCAACGATAACCGAGACCAATCTTTATGATGCCACTGAAGATCTTATCGATTCAACCACCGAAGCGGTGGCAACTGCAGCAAAAACCGCAATGAACAGTGCCTACGGCTGGTACATCACCTTAGAAAATGAAGGCGAAAAGGTACTAGCAGAATCGATTACTTATGATTTTAAATTACTGTTCACAACCTTCGCACCCTCGGGGGATACCGTGACAACCTGTGGCCCTGATACCGGGGTTGGACGTCTCTATCTTGTGAATTTATTGGATGCAACCCCTGTACTGGATAGTGATGGCGATACATTGGGCGAGCCCGAAGATAGAGTTTATACGCTTCTTAAAGGCGGTATTCCACCGGCCCCTGTTTTGATCAACAACCCAAACAGTGAAAGCTCGACTCCACCAGTGTGTGTGAGTACCGAATGCCTTTCAGATATAGACCTAGACGCAGCACCACAACAGAAAACGTATTGGCGGGAGAATAAGATATGAGAACAGGTAGTAGCAAAGGAAACAAGGGGTTCACGCTGATTGAGATGTTGGTGGTAGCGGCAATACTCAGTATTTTTGCCTCCATCGCGATACCCTCGTACCAAGATTTTGTGTTGAAATCACGGCGTGCCGAAGGTATTTCATTTTTGTTTCAAGTGATGGAATTACAAGAGCGCTATTTTACGGAAAACTTAAGCTATGCAACGGATCTGACCGAGTTGGGGTACGTATCATCAACGGATCTTGAATCTGAAAGCAGTTACTATCAGGTGAATGCTGCTGCTTGTGGTGGAACGGTTATTTCAGATTGTGTTTTACTCACCGCGAATGCCATTAATGAGCAGCAAAATGATGACGACTTGTCATTGAGCAGCTTAGGAAGCAAGTTACCTGATGGATTTTGGTAGGAGCGGAGATTGACCTTAATAGGGGTATAGGTTGTAATGAGCGAATGCGTAAAACAGATAAAAAAATAGAGAACCAACTTATACTGGTATTAACCGATGTGTGTGAAACCGCATTGAAGGCGATTGACGGCTTTCAATGGTTAACTCACCTTGTTGAATACTCCGATTTCCCAAATAGTCTGAAGGTAATTTGCATATTTGATACCAATGAGAACCTGGCTGTCTATCTCTCCAAGAATGTCGATGATGATCTGAAATCACTCATCCAGAAAAAGCTTCAGGAAGTGGGTGTAAGCATTAAGAATATTGATCGCCAAGTGACATTCGACACTGAAGAGGATTGTGCAAAAGAGCATAACGGAAAATGGAAAAACAGGCTTTCATGATCAATAGTACTCTTGGTTGCGCATTGCTAGTAGGTTAATGAGCAACCAAGAGTGGTTTGTTACTCCGTTAGCCGATCTGAAAGTTCCTCTGCCAATATCTGCAACTCATCCACCAGCGAATTTGACGCCATTGAAAGGTGAGATTGAATAACATGGGCTTTATCCCCGAGTCCACCGTTAGCCGTTACCAGGGTCAACGAAAACAGTTTCTCTAATCGAGATTGCATTGCCCAGACGATATCAATATTGCTGAGGGGCGACGGTTCCGCGTCGTGTACCAATTTTGGTGTTTTATCACTCATTTTTCCGCCTCCTTTGCTTTGACTGCATTGAGTCGCTGTAATGGCGGCCAATAGGAAAGACGGTACACGCGCCACGTGGGCATGAGCGGATAATACGGTTTCTTATCTAATACCTTTTGTGTAGATATAGTTTGTTTCATAGCCTTGTAATCCAGTTAAAAAAAAGGAAGACAAGGCCCCGACGCTTCCAGCAGGGACTACCATGGCGAACGCATCTAAATCATTGATTCTGTAAGGTGTCTATCTGATGTCAGAACCCTCCAGAGATAGTCCTTATCCCAGCCAGCTCTTTTTCGTTTAC